>NZ_JBFAPA010000001.1:523321-1466603 GCF_040675465.1 Actinocrispum sp. NPDC049592
GGTACCCAACTCGGCATCCGACTCGCCTGCCCACGCCGCCACTGACTCAGCGCCCGAACCCGACCGAGGATCCACGTCAGCAGCCCACGACTGGCCCGACTCAACACCGGCGCCCAACTCGGCATCCGACTCGCCTGCCCACATCGGAGTTGACTCAGTGCCCGACTGCGCTTCCAGGTCGGCGGCCCACTCCGGGGCCGGCTCACGCCCCGGCTCGTCTGTCCAGGCCGACTCGGCCGCCGGGCCGGACTCAGTGTCCGTCTCCTCTGCCAGGGCCGAGGTCGGCTCAGCGGCCGGGCCCGGCTCGCCTGCAGTGTCCGGCTCAGCAGCGGCTGGCTCGGCCACCTCGGCCGAGGCTGGCTCAGCAGCCGAGTCTGGTCGCGCTTCCGGCTCATCTGCCGAGGCCGACTCAGCGTCGGGGCTCGGTTGCGTGTCCGGCTGATCGCCGTGGGACTCAGCGGAGGTCGGTTGGGGGTCCGGCTGATCGGTGGTCGGGTCGTCTGCCTCAGCGGTGGGTTCCAGGTCGGCATCGGAGTGTTGCTCCTCCTCGGCCGAGGGCGGCTCCACGTCCTGGACCGCCTCACTCACTGACGTTGGCTCGGGGTCCTGGTCTCCCGAGGCCGGCACCGGGAGTTCCGCGGCCGCCGCCTCAGACCCACCAGCCGAGACCGGCTCGGTGGCAGGGGCGCCAAGTGCGGACGGTTCCCCCTGCTCACCACCCGCGTCAGACTCGACGTCGGCCGGAGACGCGTGGGGGTCGGCGGGCACCGGGGATGTGGAGGAGGTGGCGGGGAGGTCGTCGTCGGCGGTCGGCCACTCCGGGTGTCGCTGGTCTGACACTCAGTCCTCCTGGTCAACATCACATCGGTACCAGCCGCCGTGATGCCGGCCGAGTCCACGTCGTGGTCCAGACTAGTGGCGGACACCGACCGAAGATGATGAGCGAGGAAAGCGCGTGGAGTTCGACGTCACGATCGAGATCCCCAAGGGCGTACGCAACAAGTACGAGATGGACCACGAGACGGGGCGGATCCGGTTGGACCGGACTCTGTTCACCGCCACCCAGTACCCGGCCGACTACGGCTTCGTGGACAACACGCTCGGCGAGGACGGCGACCCGCTGGACGCGCTCGTGCTGGTGCAGGAGCCGACGTTCCCGGGCTGCCTGATCCGCAGCCGCGCGATCGGCATGTTCCGGATGACCGACGAGAAGGGCGGCGACGACAAGGTCCTCTGCGTCCCGGCCGACGACCCCCGCTCGGAGCACCTGCGGGACATCCACCACCTCAACGAGTTCTACCGCCTGGAGATCCAGCACTTCTTCGAGGTCTACAAGGACCTCGAGCCGGGCAAGAGCGTGGAGGGCGCGACCTGGGTCGGCCGCGTCGAGGCCGAGGCCGAGATCAACCGGTCCTACGAGCGTCTGAAGAACCACTAACTGAACAAAAAGGCCCCCGGGACAACCCGGGGGCCTTTTCAGTAATCCGTCAGTGCACCGCCACCGGTGCGGCAGCTGCCTCCTCGGCCTGCTGCTGCACGCGCGACTTGTTCGACAGCGGGATCTCCTTGACGAACCAGACCAGCGCGAACGCGACCAGCATCACGATCCCGCCGACCATGAACACGGTGTCCAGCGAGCTGGCGAAGCCCTGCAGGATCGGCCGGGCCAGCGCCGGGTCCATGTGGTTGAGGAACTCGGTGTTGTTCAGGTCGAGCCCGCCACCGCCCTGCAGGCCCTGGGCCGCGCCGGCGTTCGCCGGGTTCTGCAGCGCCGCGATGAACGCCGGGTCCGTGCGGGCCGAGGCGAACGCCGAGGCGATCCGGTCGGCCACCACGCCGAACAGGATGGACAGGAACACCGCGGTGCCCACCGTGCCACCGATCGACCGGAAGAACGTCGCCGACGAGGTCGCCACGCCCATGTCCTGCACCGGCGCCTCGGCCTGGATCGCCAGCAACAGGCTCTGCATGCACAGGCCGAGCCCTGCACCGGCCAGCAACATCACCAGCATGGTCTGCCAGAGCGCGGTGTCCACGGTGATCTGCGCGAACAGGAACAACGCCACCGCGGTCGCGCCGGTGCCCAGGATCGGGAAGATCTTGTACCGGCCCGTCTTCGAGGTGAACCGGCCGCTGCTCATCGCCGAGACCATGATGCCGAGCACCATCGGCAGCGACATCAGACCGGACTCGGTCGGCGTCGCGCCCTTGACGATCTGCAGGTACAGCGGCAGCGACATCATCATCCCGAACATCCCGATGCCCATGATGAAGTTGATGACGTTCACCAGGGAGAACACCGGGCGGCGGAACATCCGCATCGGCAGCAGCGCCGCGTCGCCCATCCAGCGCTCGACGAACACGAACGCCACCAGGCCGACGAAACCGGTCACGAACATGGCGATCGAGGCGGTCGAGCCCCAGCCCCACTCGCGGCCCTGCTCGGCCACGATCAGCAACGGCACCAGGCCCAGGGTCAGCGTGCCCGCGCCCCAGAAGTCGATCCGCTGCCGCACCTTGACATGCGGCACGTTCAGTACCCGCGAGACGACCACGAGAGCCAGCAGCGCGATCGGCACGTTGAGCAGGAACACCCAGCGCCAACCGGTGATGCCGGCGAACGTGTCCAGGCCGGCGAACAGGCCGCCGATCAACGGACCGGCCACACTGGACAGTCCCCAGACGCCCATGAAGTAACCGGTGTAGCGGCTGCGCTCCCGCGGCGTGGTGATGTCGGCGATGATCGCCAGCGCCAGCGACATCAGGCCACCGGCACCGAGGCCCTGCACCGCGCGGAACGCGGCGAGCTCGTACATCGAGGTCGCGATGCCCGACAGCAGCGAGCCCGCCAGGAACACCGAGATCGCGGTGAGGTACATCGGCTTGCGCCCGAAGATGTCGGACAGCTTGCCGTACAACGGGGTGGAGATGGTCGCGGTGATCAGGTACGCGGTGGTGGCCCAGGCCTGGATGGTCTGGCCGTGCAACTGGTCGGCGATGGTGCGCATGGCCGAGCCCATGATCGTCTGATCGAGGGCGGCCAGGAACATGCCGAGCATCAGCCCGGACAGAATCGTCAGGATCTGCCGGTGGCTCAGCGCGCCGGCCCGTTCGGGGGCTGCCCCAGTGGCGGCTGTGGCCTGGTCTGACATCAGTTCTCCTCTGCGGCGCGCGCCTGTTCGGCGGCGCACTGTTCGATAATGTCCGGAATGTGGCGTTCGTGGTCGGTCACGAACCGCTCGAACAGTTCGGCGAACCGTTCGCGGTCGGCCTCCGGCCAGTGCGCCAGAAACCGGGCGATCGAGCCGGCCTTCTGCCGCTTGCGGGTCTCCAGGAGCTGGTGCCCCTTGTCGGTGACCGCGAGCAGGCTGGCCCGGCCGTCGGCCGGGTCGGCACGACGCTCGATCAAGCCGTCCTTGACCAGCGCGGCTACCTGCCGGCTGATCGTCGAGGGGTCCGAGAAGACCGCCTCGGCCAGCGCGTTGGACCGCATCGGCCCCATCGCCGTCAACGCGTGCAGCAGGATCATCGACGTCCGGTCGATCCCCAACTTCGCCAGCTGCGACGCCACCGCGGTCCACTGCCGGGACATGCCCATCATGGCGTTGCCGATCCGCGTGCCCAACTCCATTTCCCGTGGGGTCAGTTCGTCAGCCATCGTCTCGACGGGTGCTGCGGCCATGATGGTTCCCTCGTTGCTCACTCTGTGTGATTGCTTGTATCAGCCAATTACTTGTTCGATACAAGCATGCGCTTCGATGGTTGACCGATGCAAACAATTAAGCTGTGAGCCGAATCGCAGCACGGTCAGTGCGCGGGGGTGAACTCCCGGTGAGCCAGCGCGGCCGCGCCGATGGCGACGGCATGGTCTCCTAGCTGGGCGGATTCGATGAGCAGACCCTTGTTCGGGTCCAGCACGGACGCCTGGACGGCCGCCCGGCACGACTCCTCGAGCAGGTCCCACGCACCCAGCACGCCACCGCCGAGGACCGCGATCTGGCTGTCCAGGATCGTCGCGACGGTCGCGATGGCCTGCCCCAGCGCCGCGCCCGCCGCCGAGTAGACGTTCATGGCGGCTCGGTCGCCCGCTCGGGCACGGTCTGCCACCTGGATGGCACCAATGTTCTGCCCGTACCGGCGGCTGATCGACAAACCGGAGGCCACCGATTCAAGGTGCCCGCGCGCCCCACAAGTACACGGCTCGTCACCGAACCCAGGCGTGTGGCCGATCTCCCCCGCCCCACCACCCGCGCCGTGCAGCAGCACGCCGTCGCTGATCAGCGCGCCGCCGATGCCGGTGCCGACGGTGATCCCGAACGCGTGCCGGAACCCTTTCGCCGCACCCGCGACGGCTTCGCCATGCAGGAACGCGTTGACGTCGTTGTCCACCACCACGGGAAGGCCCAGCTCGCGCGTGAAGACATCGCCCAGCCTGGTGCCCGCCCAGCCGGGAAAGGAGTCGCTGGCCGCGGTGACTTGACCGGTCACCGGGTCGATCACCCCTGCCGCACCGACACCGATCCCCTGCGCACCGGCGCTGATCTCACGGGCGAGCTCGACCGCTGTGCCGAGCATCCGGCCCGGTGCCGACTCCGCGCGGCGGCTGTCCAGGATCGTCAAGCCGTCGTCGCACCGGACCACTTCGATCTTGGTGCCGCCGATGTCCACGCCGAGCCAGCTCATCGATGCTCGATCCGGCAAGCAGATCTTCGGGAGATACTCACGGCCATGCAGGTGGAGATCAGTGTGGAGTCGTTGGCAGGCGCGAGAATCGCCCAGGAGGCCGGTGCGGACCGGGTGGAGCTGTGCGGTTCGCTGTCCGAGGGCGGCCTCACACCCAGCTGGGGCCTGATGTGGCTGGTCCCTGGGGTGATCGACGCGCACGTGCTGATCCGGCCACGGCCGGGCGACTTCAGGTACTCCGGCGACGAACTGGACGTGATGTTCAAGGACATCGAGGGTGTGGTGCTGTCGGGTGCCGACGGGATCGTGATCGGCGCGCTCGGCGAGGACGGCCTGCTGGACCCGGTCTGCGAGGAGTTCGTCCAGGCCGCCGGGGAGCTGGAGGTCACGCTGCATCGCGCGATCGACGTCAGCGCCTCTCCCGAGCGCGTACTCGACCAGGCGATGGAGATGGGGTTCGCCCGGGTGCTCACCTCGGGGCAGCAGCGGTCCGCGGTGGACGGTGCCCCGCTGATCAAGTCCCTGGTGGCGCAGGCGGGTTCGGACATCGAGATCATGGCGTGCGGCGGGGTGCGCGCGTCGAACGCCCTGGAGGTCATCGCGGCCACCGGGGCTGCCGCCGTGCACGCTGCCCCGCGAAAGCCGGTGACCGGGGTGCCTGGCGGCATGGTGTCGTACGCGGGCGCTGGTGTGCCCGAAGGGTTCGACCACTTCGAGACCGACGCCGACGAGGTCACGGCGCTGTGTGCGGTCATCCGCGGCTGACCCGCCGTTCGCGCTGCTCAACCGGATCCGGCACGGGCGCCGCGGCGAGCAACTTCTTCGTGTAATCCTCTTGCGGGGCACCGAAAACGTCGTTCCGGGCGCCCTGTTCGACGATTTTTCCTTGGTGCATCACGGCGACGCGGTTGGCGAGCAGGTCGACCACGGCGAGGTCGTGGCTGATGAACAGGCACGAGAACGCGAACTGCTGCTGCAGGTCGAGGAACAGCTGCAGGATGCTCGCCTGTACGGAGACGTCGAGCGCGCTCGTGGGTTCGTCGGCGATCAGCAGGTCGGGGTTGAGGGCGAGGGCTCGGGCGATGCTCACCCGCTGGCGTTGTCCCCCGGACAACTCGTGCGGGTAGCGGTCCTTCAGGGCCTCGCCCAGCTCGACCGCGTCGAGCAGCTCGGCGACCCGTTCCTTGCGGTTCTTCTTGTGGTGCAGGACAAGGGGTTCGCCGATGCACTCGGCGACGGTCATCCGCGGGTCCAATGAGGACGCCGGGTCCTGGAAGATCATCCCGATCCGGGAGCGCAGCGGCTTGAGCCGCTTCGGCGAGGCGATGTCCTGACCGAACAGCTCGATCGTGCCCGCGGTGGGTTTCTGCAGGCCGACCGCGCACCGGCCGACGGTCGTCTTGCCCGAGCCGGACTCGCCGACCAGGCCGAGCACCTCGCCTTTGCCGATCTCGAAGGAGATCCCGTCGACCGCCCGGTGGCCGCCGAAGGACACGGTGAGGCCGTCGACCTTGAGCACGGGCTCGGCGGGTTCCGGCTTCTTGGTGCCTTCGCCGAGGCGCGGCACGGCTTTCAGCAGGCGCTTGGTGTAGTCGTGGCGGGGCTTGAGCAGGACGTCCTCGACCGGGCCCTGCTCGACGATCTTCCCCTGGTACATCACGATCACGCGGTCGGCGAGGTCGGCGACGACGCCCATGCTGTGGGTGATCAGCACGATCGCGGTGCCGAGGCGGTCTCTCAGGTCGCGGAGCAGTTCGAGGATCTCGGCCTGGACGGTCACGTCGAGGGCGGTCGTCGGTTCATCCGCGATGATCACCTTGGGGTCGCAGGCGATCGCCATCGCGATCATCACTCGCTGCCGCATGCCGCCGGAGAGTTCGTGTGGGTACTGCTTGACGCGCAGTTCCGGTTTGTCGAGGCCCACCAATGTGAGCAGCTCGCGAACGCGGTCTTTTCGTTTGTCCTGGCCGAGGTCGCGGTGGAGTCTGATGGCCTCGTCGAGCTGCCAGCCGATCGTGCGGACCGGGTTGAGCGCGGTCATCGGTTCCTGGAAGACCATCGCGATCTCGTTGCCGCGCAACCTTCGCAGCTCGTCGGCGGGCAGGTCGAGGACCTCGTTGCCGCCCAGCCGGATGTCGCCCGTGACCAGCGCGCGCTTGGGAAGCAGGCCCATCGCGGACATCGCGGTGACCGTCTTGCCTGAGCCGGATTCGCCGACCACCGCGACCACTTCGCCCTCGCGGACGGCGAAGCTGACCGTGTTGACGGCTTGGACGTCACCGAACCGCACGGAAAGGTCGTCGAACTTCAGCACGACATCCATCAGTGGCCCCCGAACTTGACGTCGAAGGCGTCCCGGAGGCCGTCGCCGATGAAGTTGAACGCGCACACCGTCATCACGATCAGCAGCCCCGGCGGCAGGATCAGCCACCACGCGCCGTCGTGCGCGTAGGTGAGGCCGTCGCTGAGCATTCCGCCCCAGTTCGCCGCGGGCGGCGGAATGCCGAGGCCAAGGAAGCTGACATACGCGACGAGCAGGACGGCGTCCGCGATCTGGAAGGTCGCGTTGACGATCACCGTGCCGATGGCGTTCGGAATGATGTGCCGACCGATGGCGCGGAGATTGCCGCCGCCCATCAGCCGCATCGACTCGACATACGCGCGGCCTTTGAGCGCAACGGATTCGGCGCGCATCAACCGTGCCGGAACCAGCCACGACACGAGGCCGATGACGAGGATGAGCATGGGCACGCTCGGTGTCGTGATCGCGGCGGCGACCACAAGCAGGAATAGTGCGGGGATTGCGATTCCGGCGTCGACGACCCGCATCATCACCGCTTCGATCCAGCCTCCGGCGTATCCGGCTATCGCGCCCCACAGAGTGCCGATCAGTGTTGCGAGGACGCCCGCGGCGAGGCCGATCACCAGGCTCGTTTGTCCCGCGAGCATGAGGCGGCCGAGGAGGTCGTAGCCGAGGTCGTCCGTGCCCAGGGGGTGACCGTTGACTCCGGGTTTGAGACGGCCTTCTTTGAGCGCGGTGAGCACCTGCTCGGTGTGGTAGAAGAGCGGGCCGATGAAGCAGAAGACAAGGAGCAGGATCAGCAGGGTGAAGCCGACGATCGCGAGTTTGTTGCGCAGGAAGCGTTTCGCGCGCCTGACGTTGGGGCCGCTCATGTCTTCACCCGCCTGGTGCGCGGGTCGATCAGCGCCTGCGCCACATCGGCGAGCAGACTTCCGACCACGGTGGCGATCGAGATGATGAGGACTACACCGAGGAGGATCGGGAAGTCGCTGGTCTGGGCGGCGTTCCAGAACAGCAGGCCCATTCCCGGGTAGTTGAACAGTTTCTCGACGACCAGGGCGCCGCCGAACAGGACGGGCAGGTAGTAGCCGAGCATTGCCACGACTGACGTCAGCGAGTTCCTGAAGACGTGTTCGCGGAGGATCCGGCTTTCCGAGGCGCCTTTTGCCCTTGCTGTGCGCACGTAGTCCTCGTCGAGGTTGTCCACAACGGACGATCGCAGGTATCGGCTGAAGATGGCGATTGTTGCCGCGGCTCCGGTGAGGACCGGGAGGACGAGGGCTTTCGGGTCGGCGAAGATCCCGCCGAGAGTGGTCGCCTGTGGGGCCTGGACCGGGAAGATCTCCCAGTTCAGGGCGAAGGCGATGAGGAGGATGAAGCCGAGGAGGAAGACTGGGGTTGAGTACATCAGCAGGGTGATCGCGCTCAGCACGTAGTCGGTGGTTTTGTTCCTCCGGACTGCTTGCCAGACTCCGAGCGGGATGGCGACGAGGAGGGCGACCAGTGTCGAAAGCACTGTCAGCACAAGCGTCTTGGGCAATCGCGACGAGATCAGATCCCCGACCCTCAGGTTCAGCTGATACGACTCCCCCAGATCGCCGGTCACCAGCCGGCCCAGGTAGTGCAGGTACTGGATGGGCAGGGGCTGGTCGAGTCCTTGGTCGTGTTCGAATGCCTTGATCTGCTCCTCGCTGGCTTGCAGGCCCAGGATTCCCCGCGCCGGCCCACCAGGCAGTTGATGCAGGATCACGAATACCACAAGCGTGACAACGAAGATGACGACAATCGCCTGCAGAACCCGCCACGCAAGGTACCTAGCCACGGCCACGCCCCAGCGCGACAATCCCACCCAGCCCAGTGAGGGTCGTGAGCTGGGGTTTCACGAGGTTGTCCAGCGTTGGGGTTGCATGCTGGCGAGGGGGTCTTGGGTGCCGACGTTGAGGTTCTTCTTGATGGCGCTGATCTGGTAGGCGGGGTTGGGGAGCCAGATGACGGGGAGTTGTTTGGCGAGATAGTCGCTGTAGGCCTTCATCGACGCCTCGTCGGCGGTGAAGGTGGTGGCGCTGATCAGTTCGTCGGCTTTGGGGTCTGTGTAGCTGCCGAGGTTGGAGGTGGCGCCGGTGCCGAAGATGCGCTCGCCGCTGGGGTAGGCGGGGAAGTACCAGCTGCCCTGGGTTCCGAAGAACGACAGCTGCCAGGAGCATTCGGGCTGCTCGGGTTTGCACGGTTTGGTGTTGCCCAGGACCGTGTTGAGCGGGGCTTGTTTGAGGTCGAGGGCCACGCCGATCTTCGACAGCGACGACTTCAGCTCCGCCATCATGTTGTCGGTTTCCTTGGAGCCGCTTTCGGCCAGCAGCGTCAGCTTGAGTTGGGTGCCCGCGGCGATGCCTGGGCCGCACGCGCCCGGGTCGGTGCAGGAGGCGACGCCGTCCGCGCCGATGGCCCAGCCGTGTGACTCCAGCAACTGCTTGCCCTTGGCCACATCGAACGGATACGGGTTGGACTTCTGGGTGTCCGACAGGAACGGCGAGGAGTTGTCCTGCGGGATCGGGCCATACCCGGGGACGGCCATGTCACGCCAGATGTTCTTGGCGATCGACTCCTGGTCCACCGCGTACTGGATCGCCTGGCGCACATACAGTTGCTTGAAGACCGGGCCGGCTTGGGGGTTGTTGAAGTTGTACGGGATGTAGGTGATGGCCCAGCCCTTCCACGGCTGGATCACGTACCCCTTCTGCTCCAGCGAGTCCTTCTGGTTCAGGTTCGCCGAGGCCAGGTAGCCGTAGTCCAGGCCGTTGGTCTGCAACACGTTGAACTCGGCGTCCGCGCTGGTGAACGGCTTGAGCGAGACCTTGTCCAGCTTGGGCTTGTCCTGGCCGGTGTACTTCTGGTTGCGCACCAGCGTGACCTGGCCTGAGGTGGAGTACTCCTCGATCGCGAACGGGCCGTCAACGACCTTCCACAGTGGATTCGAGGTGTACGAGGGCAGGTCCTTGGCCTGGGACACCAGGAAGTCGAACACCTGCTGGGCGCCCGCCTCAGTGCGGTCGTTGTCGCCCACCGCGCCGTCCGCGGATGTCTTGTCCCACGCGGACTGTGGCAGCGGCCGGACGTTGGTCAGCTGGTTGGCGGTGAACCAGTCCGGGCTGTAGGCCTTGTCCAGCGTGAACGTGAACGTCTTGTCGTCGGTTGCGGTGAACCCGGTGATGTTGTCCGGCAGCCGGCCCTTGGCGTACCCGCCCCACTTGGACTTGTTGGCCTTGACCAGGTTGTACCAGAACTCGACGTCCCTTGTGGTCAGTTTCTGGCCGTTGGACCAGGTCAGGTCGTTCAACGTGATGGTGACCGACTTGCCGTCCGCGCCGTACTTCGGTGGCTGCGCTGCGCTGGCCTTGGGGTCCATCGCGACCGTGCCGGAGGTGCCGTTGTACGAGTACAACGGCGTGTACAGCACCTCGTAGATGCTGGAGTTGTAGCTGGCCAGGTAGCCGGGGATGCCCAGCGGGAAGATCCAGTTCGGGGTGGCGTTGGGCGGTAACGCGAACGACACCGTGCCCTTGGCCGCGCCAGGTGGTGTCGGTTCGGTACCGCAGGAGGCGGCGAGCAGGGCAACGGCGGCGACACCGGCGGTCAGCAAGCGGCGATTCATCACGCCTCCCCGAGTCTGTGGGTGATTCGCCGGACGGTAGTAGTGGAGGCGAACAAAACACAAGACCGGTCGCCGCAAGCGTCCGATTGAGGTAGCGTTTTCGACGTAACTTGGTTCGCTGCTGAACAAAGATCGACCAAAGGGGAGGGAATGGCGCAGGCTCCCACCGCCGAGATCCTCCGGCTGGTATCCACCGGCGCGGCCTCGTCCCGGACCGACCTCGCCCGCCTGCTCGGCCTGGCGCGCTCGACGGTGTCGGTCCGCGTCCAGGAACTCCTCGACGCGGGCCTGCTCGCCGAGACTGGCGAAGGCCCGTCCCGTGGCGGCCGCCGACCCCGCGTTCTGAGAGCCGCGGGCGGCGGCGGGTACGTCATCGGCGCGGACCTGGGCGCGCAACACGCCCGCGTCGCCGCGTTCGACCTCTCCGGCGAACGCCTGCACATCGACGACTACGAGCTGGACATCACGACCGGCCCGGAAAGCAGCCTGGCCACGCTCGCGGCGATCGTCTCCGGGATCCGCGATCTCCTGCCCGGCCAGCAATTCCTCGGCCTCGGCCTCGGTCTGCCCGGGCCGGTGAACTTCCCCGGAGGCCGCGTCGAAGGCGCGTCCCGCATGCCCGGCTGGCACGGTTACGGCGTTCGTGACTGGCTCGCCACCAGGCTCGAAGTCCCGGTGGCGGTCGACAACGACGCCAATGTCGTCGCGCTGGGGGAATTCCACACGCGCAACCGCGGTCCCGAGCACCTCGTGGTGGTCAAAGCCGGTACGGGTGTCGGATGTGGAGTGATCGCGAACGGTGTCGTTCACCGCGGCGCCAACGGTGTTTCCGGCGACGTGAGCCACGTCCGGGTGTCCGCGGGCGGCGATATCCCGTGCGGCTGCGGCAATACCGGTTGTCTCGAAACGATCGCCAGCGGAGCCGCGCTCGCCCAGAGCGTCGGCCTAGCGCACACCGCGGACCTCGTCGAACTCGCCAACAACGCCGACCCGACGGTGACGGCAGCGGTGCGGCGCGCGGGCGGCCAGCTGGGCGAGGTACTGTCCACAGTGGTCAACTTTTTCAATCCGCACGCCGTCCTGCTCACTGGCAGACTGGCAGCCATCGAGCCGTTCGTGGCCGCGGTCCGTGGTGCGCTGTACGAACGCTGCCTGCCGATGGCCACGCAGAACCTCGAGGTCTCGGTGGCGTCCGCCGGGGCCGACGCGGGTTCGCTCGGTGCTGGTTTACTGGCACTGCACCTGGTGCACAGCAGGAAGGACTGACGAGTGCGGATCGGGATCGCCGGGATCGCCATCGAGAGCAGCACGTTCTCCCCGCACCGGACCAGCCTGGCCGACTTCCGGGTCACCCGGGGCGCCGACCTGCTCGCCCGCTACGCCTGGACACGGGACTCGGACATCGAGTGGGTTCCCTTGCTGCACGCGGTTTCCCTGCCCGGCGGCGCGGTGCTGACCGACGTCTACGAGGAGCTGAAGTCCGAGATCCTGGCCCGGCTGGTCGGTGCAGGGCCGCTGGACGGGTTGCTGCTCGACATCCACGGCGCCATGAGCGTGGTCGGCATGACCGACGCCGAAGCGGATCTGGTCGCCGCGATCCGCGCTTCGGTCGGACCGGACGTGCTGATCTCGGCGTCGATGGACCTGCACGGCAACGTCTCGCACGACTTCGTCCAGCAGCTGGACTTAGTCACCTGTTATCGCATGGCACCGCACGAAGACGCCTGGGAGACCAGGGAAAGGGCCGCGCGCAACCTCGTCGCCCGGCTGACCTCGGGCACCCGGCCGCACCTGGCGTGGGCGCAGATCCCGGTCCTGCTGCCCGGCGAGAAGACGAGCACCCGCATCGAACCCGCGAAGAGCCTCTACGGTCAGCTGGAGGAAATCGAGGCGGGCGAAGGGATCCTGGACGCGTCGATCTGGGTCGGTTACGCGTGGGCGGACGAACCCCGTTGCCAGGCAGCGGTTGTGGTCACCGGCGATGACGCGGAGCGAGTCCAGCGGACCGCCACCAAACTGGCCAAGGACTACTGGCAGGCGCGAGCCGACTTCGCGTTCGTCGCCCCCACCGGAACCCTCGCCGAATGCATCGCCGTGGGCCTGGAAAGCCGCGCCCGCCCGTTCTTCATCAGCGACTCCGGTGACAACCCCACCGCGGGTGGCGCCGGTGACGTGTCCTGGACGCTCGGCAAACTCCTGGCCTACAAGTCCCTCTCGGCGATCTACGCCAGCATTGTCGACCCCGCCGCGGTGGCGAGCGCCCGGTTCGGCGGCGAAGTGGATCTCCTGGTGGGCGGCAAGATCGACCCCGGCCCGGCCGGCCCGGTGCGGTTGCGCGGGACGGTCACGAAGGTGGTCGACGACCCGGTCGGCGGCGTTGTCGCCGTGGTGAAGTCCGGTGGTGTCAACGTGATCCTCACCGAACGCCGCAAGCCCTACCACCTGGTCAAGGACTTCACGGATCTCGGCTTGGACCCGGCGGCGGTCGACCTGACCTTCGTCAAGATCGGCTACCTGGAGCCGGAACTCTACAAACTCGCCCGCGGCTGGCGCCTCGCGCTGACCCCAGGCGGAGTGGACCAGGACCTGCTCCGCCTGGGGCACATGAGGATTCAGCGCCCGATGTTCCCGTTCGACCCGGACATGCCCGACCCGGACCTCAACGCGGTGTTGATCCGCTAGTGCTGTGGCCGGGTAGGTTTGCCGTGTTATCGGCGGATCCAGGTTTTCGCTGGGCGTGCGGCCGGAAGGTCCTCGTACCGGGTTGTACTTGGGCCTTTCGGCCGTGCGTCCAGCGGAAAGCTGGGCCGTCGAGAACCGGTGAACCTATCCGGTCACAGCACTAGGCCCAGCCGGGCATCGGGTAGCCGGTGAGCAGCTCACGGATCTCACCGGCGATGCGCTCGATGGCGGCCTCGTCACCGTTGTTCTCGGCCTGGATGGTCAGGTCGATCCACTCGGCGATCTGGGCCATCTCGTCGACGCCCAGGCCGCGGGTGGTGACGGCGGCGGTACCGAGGCGCAGGCCGGAGGGGTCGAACGGCTTGCGCGGGTCGAACGGCACGGTGTTGTAGTTCAGCTCGATGCCCGCGCGGTCGAGGGCCTTGGCGGCCGGCTTGCCCGCGATGCCCTTGTTGGTCAGGTCGATCAGGATCAGGTGGTTGTCCGTGCCGCCGGAGACCAGGTCGAAACCGCGTTCGGTCAAAGCAGCGGCCAGGGCGGCGGCGTTGGCGACGATGTTGTGCGCGTACGTGCTGAAGGTGGCCGCCTGGGCTTCCTTGAGCGCCACGGCGATCGCGGCGGTCGTGTGGTTGTGCGGGCCGCCCTGCAGACCGGGGAAGACCGCCTTGTCCAGTGCCTTCGCGTGCTCGGCGTCGGACATCAGCATCGCGCCGCGCGGGCCGCGCAGAGTCTTGTGCGTGGTGGTCGAGATGACCGGCGCGTGGCCGACCGGCGAGGGGTGCGCGCCACCGGCGATCAGGCCGGCGATGTGCGCGATGTCGGCCACCAGGATCGCGCCGACCTCGTTGGCGATCTCGGCGAACGCCGGGTAGTCGATGGTGCGCGGGATGGCCGTGCCACCACAGAAGATCACCTTCGGCCGCTCGGCCACCGCCAGAGCGCGGACCTCGTCCATGTCGACGCGGCCGGTCTCCTTGCGCACGCCGTAGGCCACGCTGCGGAACCACTTGCCGGTGGCCGACACGCTCCAGCCGTGCGTCAGGTGACCGCCGGCCGGCAGCGCCATGCCCATCACGGTCTCACCCGGGTTGAGGAACGCCAGGTAGACGGCGAGGTTCGCGGGCGAGCCGGAGTACGGCTGCACGTTGGCGTGCTCGACGCCGAAAACGGCCTTGGCGCGTTCGATCGCGAGCGTCTCGACCGGGTCGATGACCTGCTGGCCTTCGTAGTAGCGCTTGCCGGCGTACCCCTCGGAGTACTTGTTCGTCAGAACCGTGCCGGTGGCCTCCAGGACCGCGGTCGACACGTAGTTCTCCGACGCGATGAGCCGGATCTTCTCGTACTGGCGTTTGGCCTCGGCTTCGACCAGACCGGCGATCTCGGGGTCGGCGGCGGCGAGTTCGGTAATCGCTGGCTGATGCACCCTGCGGATCCTAGTTGCCCGGCCCTGGCCCGAACGGGTGCCATATAAGTTACTGGCGGGTAATATCGCCCGCATGGACTACACGATGATCGGCGAGGCCATGCGGAACACCGTTCCGTGGGTAAGGACCGTGGGCGTGACCTTCAAGGAGATCACCGCCACCCGCGTCGTCACGCAGCTGCCGGACGACCCCGCACTGCACAACCACGTCGGTGGTCCGCACGCGGCAATGACGTTCGGCATTGGTGAGACCGCTTCGGGCGCCGTTCTCCTGGCGGCTTTCGCCGACCAGCTCGGCCGCGCCACGCCATTGGTCGCGCGCACCGAGATCGCGTACAAGAAAATCGGCAAAGGCGACCTCACCGCCGAAGCGGTATTGGGCCGCCCGGCGCAGGAGATCGTCGCGGAACTGGACGCCGGAACCCGCCCGGAATTCCCGGTCCACATCACCATCTCGAACAGCGAAGGGGAGACCACCGCCGAGATGACGGTGGTCTGGACCCTGCGTCCGAACCGCTGACCTAACCGATCACCACGCCCATCGAACGAGCGGTGCCGGCGATGATGCGCATCGCCGCCTCGACGTCGGATGTGTTGAGGTCAGGCAGTTTCCGCTCGGCGATCGCGCGCAGCTGGTCCTTGCTCAACGTGCCCGCGACCACGTGACCGGGCCGGGGTGACCCCTTCGAGCCGAGCGCCTTGCGGATCAGGAACGCGGTCGGCGGGGTTTTCAGGCGCAAGCTGAAGGTCCGGTCCTCGAAAACGGTGATGACGACCGGGACGATGTCTCCGCGTTGCGCCGCGGTGGCGCCGTCGTACTCCTTTTTGACCGCCACGAGGTTGACACCGGTCTGGCCGAGCATCTTGCCGAGCTCGGCCACCGGCGCCTCACCCGCGGTGAGCTCCATGGTGACCTGATGGGTTTTCCGTTTGGGAGGCATCGCTCGCCGTCCTTTCTCCGACGACGAGCGACGCTAAAGTCTCCGGTTACGGGAGAGTCAAAGTCATTTACTTCAATCGCCAGGTCTTGCTGTCGAACAGGACGCAGATGCCCGGCGACATGACGATCACGCGCAGGGTGCCGTCGCGCTCGTCGTAGTCGATGCCCTCGACCTCGAACGACCCGCTGCAGCCACTTTCCTGCGGCAGCGCGCCGAGCGCGGTGACGTGCGCGGACACATCGCTGTTGGACAACGGACCGGCCAAGTCCACCTGCAGCAGCGGCTTCTTGATGCCGAACAAGGTGCCGTCCGGGTCGTCCGACGCGCACAGCAGCCGGGTCGCCGAGGTGAAGTCGCAGCCCTGGATGTCGCGGACGTTGTGGTCCAGCCGGATCACCGAGGCGAGCGGCAGGTTCTGCGCGGGGTTCGTGAACGCGACGCCCGGCATGGGGTGCACGAGCAGCCGGTTGTTGGTGCCCCACTCGCCGGCGACCATCCACTGCCCGTCCGGCGACACCGCCGAGAACGAGTTGTTGTTGGCCTCCCAGGACTCCAGGGCGTGCTGGTACTCCGACCAGACCCCGGTGGGCGACTCGACGCGGAACAGCTTGGCCCCGCGGTCGTCGCGCTGGTACGGCTCGACGTACCAGCCGAGCGCGGTGCCCGGGTCGCCGACGTGGTTCCAGCCCCGGACGGAGATGCTCGCCGGAATGGTGCCGACGCCGGTGTACCGGAAGATCGTCTGGTTCGGCCGGACGATCGAGGCGAGACCCTGACTCTCGTCCAACGCCCGCGCGCGGTCGGAACCGATGGGGTTCCACGGGCCGACCGGCGAAGCGGCCTGCGCGAGGGCAGGGGCCAGGCCGGTGAGCAGCACAGTGATCAAAGAACTGAGAACGGCAACAGTGCCGATTCTTCTGCCTACTCTTCGCATGCGGGATGCATAACAGCCCTGTTCACCCAGCGGAACCCGCCACATGAAGTATTTTCACATTATTGGGGCTGGCTTGGCCTGGCGAGCCGCAGCGCCGCGTCGAGCTCGACGTGCGCCTCGGGATGCTCGGCCCACCACCGCGTGAAGTGCGGGTTGCGGTCCACCACCGCTCTATAGGCATGCGCTGCACAGGCGAAGGCCTCGTGCGCCCGCCCCGCGACCAGGCCGTCGGTCCGGGTCGCCACCATCACCCGGATCGAGATGGGGTCCCCGCGCAGCGGCCGGACGACGATGCCGTCCCAGTTCCGGGACGCCGGGGAGGCCAGCGAGACCGCCCCCGCCGAGATCAACGCGCGGGCCGCGCCGGTCTCGATCGCGTGATGGGTGATCCGCGGGCTGAACCCGAGCGTGGCGCAGGCGGAGTGCAGCTGGCCGCGAGCACTGTCGTACTCCGGGGGCAGCGCGACCCATTCATACGACGCGAGCTCGGCCAAGGGAACGGTGTCATAGGACGCCAGCTGGCTGTGTTGGGGAACGGCCACGAACTGCGGCTCGTGCAGCAGCGTCCGGACCTCGACCCCGGACAGCTGACGGCGGTCGACCCCCTCGAAGTAGTCGAACACGGCGATGTTGGCCCGCTTGGACACCAACATGTCGAGCAGCGCCTGCCAGGACCAGTCGATCTCGGTGCGCACCTCCGTACACCGGAACCGCGCCCGTAACTCCTCCACCAACTGCGAGACCCAGAGCATCGGCATCGCGGCCGCGACGAACGGCCCGTGCGACGGCCCGCTCGCACGTTCCCGCGCCGAGGACAACAGCTGAGCGAGGTCGTCGAGAACGACGTGGGCCGAACGGATGACGTACCTACCCAGGTCGGTCGGCACGCTACCCGCAGGCGTTCGTTCGAAGAGCTGTCCGCCGACCAACCGCTCAACCGACCGCAGTTGCGCGCTCAACGCCGGCTGGGTGAGGCCCAGGCGCGCTGCGGCCTTTGTCACACTGCCTTCCTCGGCGATGGCGCAGACGGCTCGCAGATGACGAAGCTCCAACTCGGCCATAAGGGTTCTTGATACCCCTTTTGGATGAGCAGGAGCTAGTGGCCGGGGGCATATTTTCGTTGTCCGGTCAGATCCGACCGGCCAGCGGAACGCTCAAATCGCCCCTCACCGCTCCACAGGAACAGATGCCCGGCCGGTCGCCTGCTTGACCGGCCGGGCATCTCAGTGATCGCGGAGTGTGTTCACACCGTCCGGCAGAGTGAAGAGGTGCTTCCCCTCGGTATTGGCTTAGTGACCAAGGGCACCTACATTAGGTGTCGACATGAGGGTGCAGCCGGTGACGGGGAGCATGGGCAGTTGACGAAGCGGTCTGGGTTCCTTGCGGCCTTCCGCGTGGTGGAGTTCCGCGCGCTGTGGGGCGCGGAAGCGCTTTCCCAGCTGGGCGACCAGCTGGCCCGCGTCGCGCTGGCCGTCCTCGTCTACGCGAGAACGAACTCCGCCGCACTGGCCGCGCTGACCCTCGCGCTGAGCATCCTCCCCTCGTTCATCGGGTCCACCCTGTTCGCCGGCCTGGCCGACCGCTATCCCCGGCGCGAGGTCATGGTCGTCTGCGACGTGATCGCGGCCGCGCTGGTCATCGTGATGTCCATCGAGGGCATGCCACTGGGCATCGTCTGCCTGGCGATGGCCGGGGTGTCCTTCGTCGGCGGCCCGTTCAAGTCCGCGCGGCTCGCCCTGCTGCCCGAGGTGCTCTCCGGCGAGGCCTACGTCGCCGGGCTCGCGGCCCGCGGCATCACCATCCAGATCGCCCAGCTGCTCGGCTTCACGGCCGGTGGCCTGGTCGTCGCGCTGATCAACCCCTATGTCGCGCTGGCGATCGACGCGGGCACGTTCCTGCTGTCGGCGCTGCTGGTCCGGATCTACGTGCCCTACCGCCCGGCCCCGGCGAGCCCCTCGGCACGCAAGCTGTTCTGGGCGTCGACCGCGCGCGGGGCCAAGATCATCGCGAGCATCCCCGGCCTGCGGTCACTGTATGTCCTGACGATGCTCGCCGGTCTGTACGTCGGACCGGAGGGTCTGGCGCCCGCGTGGAGTGCCGAACTGGGTGAGACGGCCAAGGTGGTCGGCCTGCTGATGGCCGCCCCGGCCGCCGGGCTGATCGTCGGCTCGTGGGCGTTCACCAAGTTCGCCGGGCCCGAGCTGCGGCCCCGGCTGGTCGGTCCGCTCGCGGCGCTGACCGGGTTCTGCTTGATGCTGTGCGTGTTCCAGCCGGGACTGTGGGTGGCGCTGGCGCTGCTGGTGCTCAGCGGGCTCTGCAGCTCGTATCAGGTTCAGGTGGGCGCGACGTTCGCGACGTCCGCGCCCGCGGAAAGCCGCGCTCAGGTGATGGGCCTGCTCAACTCCGGCGTGCTGACCGCGCAGGGGCTGGGCGTGGTGCTCGCCGGCGTGGTGGCCGAACAGATCGGTGTCGCCAACACGGTGGCACTGGCTGGAGGTATCGGCCTGGTCATCGCACTCCCAGCGGCGGCGGCATGGAACCGCGCCACCGCCGCCCGGGAAACCGCCACCGGATGAGGACGATCCGGCAAAGGCGCCGGATCCGGCCCTCAAAACTCGATGATCGCTCGCATGACGGGTACCTCTTCCGCAGCCTTCCGATTCGGCCCCCAGAGTGTAGCTTGAAGACGTCCGGGTTCGAGTAGCCGAACGGGGGAGAACTTTTGCCCAGTGCGGTCGACGCGAACAGCCGGGGTGCACATCCTCGGAAATGGGCACTCTGGCGACAGCCGCGCGCCATGGTCAGGTATTTCCTTGCCATAGAGACGGTGGCGGCCGGGCTTCTCATCTTTTTCGCGATCCGGGACCACATCACCGGTGACAACTGGTGGCAGTTCGCAGCATTGTGTGCACTCGCTGTGTTCCAGGCCGAGGTTTCGCGCAAGATCGAGCAGACCCGCCGCCTGATCACCAACGCACCACACGTGGACATGACGTCGGTGTGGGTGTTCGGCGCGGCCATCGTGCTGCCGCCGAGCCTTTGCGGCGCGCTGGTGATCGTCGTCTATGTGCACCTGTGGCTGCGGATCTGGCGCAAGATCGGCAACCGGCCCATCCACCGCGTCATCTTCACCACCACCGTCGCCGGCCTGAGCACGTACGCGGCCATCGGTGTGCTGGCTGTGGGCAAGCTGGTGCTGGAGGCGAACCACTGGACCCAGCCGTTCGCCTACGCCGTCGTGGTCTACGTCGCCGGTGTCGTTCTGTTGCTGGTCAACAACACCTTGGTCACCGTGGCCGCGCGGTTGTACGGGCAGCCGACGCACATGGTCGTGTCCTGGGCCGACTACGCGCTGGAGATCTCAACCCTCTGCCTGGGTGCGTTGTGCGGCTTGGCTTTGCTGCACGTTCCCTATCTGGTCGTGCTCGTCCTGCCGCCTTTACTGGTACTGCACCGCGCGGTCCTGGTGAAGCAGCTGGAGGACCTGGCCAGCCTGGACCAGAAGACCGGCCTGCTGAACGCGACGGCCTGGCACGAGAGCGCCAAGCTGGAGCTGTCCCGCGCGGCCCGCACGAACGACTCGTTCGGCGTGCTCATGGTGGACCTGGACTTCTTCAAGAAGGTCAACGACACCTACGGCCACCTCGCCGGCGACGAGGTGCTCAAGGGCATCGCGCGGCTGCTCAAGGGCGAGATCCGCGACTACGACTCGGCGGGCCGGTTCGGCGGCGAGGAGTTCGCCGTGCTCATCCCGAACTCGACCGCCGAGCAGATCGTCACGACGGCGGAACGCCTGCGACGCAGGGTCACCGAGCTGGAGATCCCGGTGCAGAACGAGTCCGGCGAGGAGACGGTGATCCGCGGGCTGAGCGCGTCCATCGGGGTCGCCATCTACCCCAACAGCGGGACCACGCTGGAACAGCTGATGCTCACCGCCGACTCGGCGGTCTACACGGCCAAGTCCAACGGCCGCAACCAGGTCGTCACGCTCTCGACCTGAGTTCACAGTGGACTGGCGATCCGGGCGCGCCGCCAGGCGAGCGCGGCCGGAATCGCCGTGAGCACACCGGCACCCGCGATCAGTGACACCGTCATCGACGGAGAATTGGTTCCCAGCACCACCAAAGCACCGACCAAAAGGCCAATGCCCTGTACGGCGATGAGCCCAGCGCCCGCCAGCCCGAATGCCTGGCCGCGTTCGGCATCCGGAACAAGACGCATGAACGTCGCCGCCGCGGTGATCTGATAGGCCGCGCACGAACCGGAAATGACCAACAGGATCATCGTGCCGATCAATCCGGGCCGGAACGCGTACCCGACCAGCGGGACGATCGCGAGTGCCGCCAGCACGCCGATATACCGCAGCCGCACCTCGGCCGGGACCCAGCGCGACCAGATCGACGCGCCGAGCACGATGCCCGCCGGGTGCGCGGCGAGCAGCAGACCCGTGGTGACCGCACCGCCGCCGATCTCGGCCGCGTACGGCACCGCGAGTCCTTCTGGGACAGTCACGAACCCCGCGAGCCAAGCCAGCCCAACCAATGCGCGAAGCCTCGGGTCGTGCCAGATGGTCCGGACCCCGCTGCGCAGCCGGTGCGCCACCGGCTTCTCGGGCAGCCCGGCGGGCGGCCTGGGGTGCACGCCCAGGCGGATGATGACGGCCGAGAGCGCGAAGCTGACCGCGTTCAACGCCAGCGCGTTGTTCGGCCCGAGCGCGCCGATCACCAGTCCCCCACCGGCGAACCCGGCCAGCTGACCGGCCTGGCTGGTGACCTGGCGAATGGACTGGCCGATGTCGTAATGCTCACCGGACAACACATTCGGCAGCACCGCGGCCTGCGCCGAAGTGAAGGGCGCGTTGAGCAGCTGCACGATCACCAGCAATATGACCAGAATCAGCAGCGGCATGCCGTGAATGGCCATCAGGGCAACGAGGACCGCCCTTATGACGTCCACCGTGACCATTACCGCGCGGCGCGGATACTTGTCCGCCAGGCCACCGAGCAATGGCCCGCCCACCAGGTCCGGCAAATATGTCAACGCGTATGTCAGGGCGGGCAACGCGGCCGAGTTCGTGCGTTGGTAGACCAGCACCGACAATGCGACCCTGGCCAGCTGGTCACCGAAGATGGACTGCAGTTCGGCGAGCCAGATCGCGCGGAACTCGCCCACCGCGAACGTGCCGCGATAGGTCGCGGTTGTCACTAACGGACTCTCCCCTCGGTTCGCCTCTTCGTGGAGCGGTCACTTCAAGCCGAACACTCACGCACCGTACCGCCGCGCCTGCGGTACGTGAATAGGTTTCATCCCGGCCGGGGTGATCAAAACCGATTTACCGGTTGCCACTCGGCCGGTTAGTCTCGGCCGATGCTCCCCTTGGCCGACGCCGTTGACGAGATAGCCGGATCAACGGACTTCTCCGGTGTGGTTTCCGTTGATCGGGGTGGTGAGATCGAATTCGCCAAGGCGTACGGGTTCGCCCATCGCGGATACGAGATCGGCAACACGCTGGACACCCGGTTCGCAATTGCCAGCGGTACCAAAGGACTCACCGCGCTGACGGTGATGAGCCTGGTCGCCGAGGGTCTGCTCGACCTGCCGACGCCGGTCCGATCGGTGCTGGGCGAGGACCTCCCGCTGGTCGACGCCGGTGTGACGGTCGAGCACCTGTTGGCGAACCGGTCCGGGATCGGCGAGTACTACGACGACGATCAGGGCGATATCAACGACTACCGTCCGCCGGCGCCGCCGTTCGACCTGATCGACACCTCGCAGTACCTGCCGTTGCTGGACGGGCATCCGCGGGATTTCCCGCCTGGCGAGAGGTTCTCGTACAACAACGCGGGCTTCGTGCTGCTGGCGTTGATCGCTGAACGGGTGAGCGGGACACCGTTCCATTCCCTCGTCGTCGACCGGGTGTGCCGGCCGGCGGGAATGATCGACACCGAGTTCCTGCGTTCCGACGAACCCGGTCCGCGCACGGCATTGGGTTATCTGAACTACGACGGGGTGTGGCGGGCCAACACGTTCCACTTGCCGGTACGGGGAAACGGCGACGGCGGGATCTACACGACGGTCGCGGACTTCCGGGCGTTCTGGCCGGCGCTGTACGGGGGAAAGATCGTTCCCCGCTCACTGGTGGCGGAAATGGTCCGCCCGCGCAGCGGCGTCCCGGAGTACTCGCTGCGGTACGGCCTCGGATTCTGGTTGCACGAGACCAAGAACGTCGTTTTCCTGGAGGGGTACGACCCTGGTGTGTCGTTTCGCAGCACGCACGATCCGGAAACGAGGACGACCTGCACGGTGATCTCGAACTACTCGGAGGGTGCGTGGCCGGTGGCGAAGCTGCTCGCGGAACTGCTCGGCCAGAGCTAGAGGTCGGGAAGCGGGTCCAGCGGCACCAGGTTGGTGATCTCCGCGTCCGCGGCCCGGATCACCGGCACGTATTCCTCGTCCACTTCCAGCAGCAGGGGGCCGATCGTGACCGTCGGCGAGAGCGACCCGTAGAGCTCGACCGGCCCGAGCCGGAAGCCCCGTGGATACGTCGCCCACACCGACGAGGGTCTGTTGCGGCGGAACCAGCTGCAGCCCAGCACGGTCACCTGGGAGTCGGTCACCGCGACGATGAAGTCGGCGATCATCGCGGCCCGCCCGGTCCACAGCGAGGTCGCCGGGAACACGTATCTCAGTTGCTCCCCGTCCGGCAGGAACGCACGACAGCGCTCACGGACGGCAGCCGATAACGGCATGTCGCCTCCTCCCACTCCAACCGAGAGAATGCCAAACGTTTTCACCTGCGCCAACCCCCGGAATAGGGAGAAATGACCAGAGTCGCCCTGGTAACCGGCGTGTCGCGGCCGCAAGGCATCGGCCACGCCATCGCCCACCGCCTGCACGCCCAGCACGTTGATCTTTTCCTGCACCATTACGAGACCTATTCGGGTTTTCCCGATGTCCCCCATCTGGATCTCGACCTGACCATGCCAACCGCACCGCAGGAGCTCATCGACGCGGTGATGTCGGCCTACGGGCGCCTGGATGTGTTGGTGTGCAACCACGCCCTCGACGGTCACGACGGCCCGCTGGCCGAGATGACGGCCGCCACCCTGGACACCCACTGGGCCGTCAACACCCGCTCGTCGATCCTGCTCACCAAGGCCTTCGCCTCGGTCGCCTCGGCCGGCGGCCGGGTCATCTACCTGACCTCAGGCCAGGACAACGGGCCGATGGTGAACGAGATCGCCTACGCGGCCAGCAAAGGCGCCCTCGCGTCCATCGTCCGATCGCTCTCGGCCGCCCTGGCCCCGCGCGAAATCACTGTGAACGCGGTGAATCCCGGCCCCACCGACACCGGCTGGGCCACACCGGAGATCTACGAGGCCGTGCGGAAGCAGTTCCCCACCGGCCGCTGGGGAACGCCGGACGACGCCGCCCGCCTGATCGCCTGGCTCGCCAGCGAGGACGCCTCCTGGGTCACCGGCCAGGTCATCACCAGCGAAGGCGGCTTCGGCCGCTAGATTCACCGAATGACGCGCTTCGAGATCACGACCGCCATCGCGGCGCCGCCGCAGCGCGTCTTCGATGTCTCGCTGCGGATCGAGGTGCACACCGCCGGGATGGCCCACTCCGGCGAGCAGGCCATCGGCGGTGTCACCTCGGGCCAGCTGCGGCTCGGCGACACGGTCACCTGGCAGGCCCGGCACTTCGGCCTGCGCTGGCGGATGACCTCGCGGATCAGCGCGTACGAGCCGCCGGGTCACTTCGTCGACGAGCAGGTCGCCGGTCCCTTCAAGCGCTGGCACCACGCCCACCACTTCGAGCCGGACGGCAACGGCGGCACCATCATGCGCGATGTCATCGACTTCGCCGCCCCGCTCGGTCCCCTTGGCACCATCGCCGAACGCCTGGTGCTCAACAGGTACATGCCCCGGCTGATCGGGATCCGCAACGCCGAGATCAAATCCACCGCCGAAGCCTGACCGTGGAACCGGGGCCGTACGGGTGTTTCCGTACGGCCCCGGGGTCTCTTAGCCGTCAGTTGCGGATGATGGTGAAGGTCGTCGTGGTGTTCCTGATGTCCTGGAAGTTGTTGCTCAGCCTGAGGTTGTTGAAGGTCACCGAGCCGCGGGCCGGGCCTTCGCCGGGCTCGGGCAGCTCGTTGGCCCACAGGCCGAAGCCGGACTTCTCGTTGAACGCGTCACCGCTGCGCTGTGCCCCGCTGATCGACACGTTGGTGAACACGGTGTCGGTGATCGGGTTCAGCGGCGAACCGCCCACATAGTCGGTCTGGAACATGATCCCGCTGTAGGTGGGATCCACTATGTCCACGTCGTTCACGCGGATCGCGCGGTACAACGTGTTGGCGGAGAAGATCCAGATCGCCGGGAACGTCTGCGCGCCCCAGAAGTGGCCGCCGTCGCGCACCAGCGAGATGTTCGAGAACTCGGTGATCCCCGGCCCGAAGTCACGCATGGGGAAGCCGAAGTTCAGCGAGCTGATGGTGATGCCCGCGTAGGTGAGGGTGTCGGCGATGTACATGTTGCGGAAGGTGTTGCTCTGCCCGCCGTACACCGCGAGACCGGCCGCCCGCCACGGCAGCAGCGCGGTGAGGTTCTCGAACACGTTCCCGCTCTGGTCGCCGCCGCCCTGGTCGGTGGCCGCGAACAACGCGAAGCTGTCGTCACCCGTGCTGCGGGCCTCGACGTTCGCAACGCGGTTGTTGGTGCTGCCGTTGGTCAGGTTGATGCCGTCGGCGAACGTGTCCCGGATCCGCGAGTTGGTGATCGTCACGTTGTGCACGTTCGTGCCCCAGAACATGACGATCATGTGCTCGACCCAGACGTTGTCGATGGTCAGCCCGGTCACGCCGGTGATGTTGAAGACCTTGCCGGGGCCGTCGATCCGGCTGACGTAGTTGCCCCAGTAGGAGAACCCGGCGAACGACGAGCCACCGGCGGACGACTGCACGTCCATGCCGACGTCCGTGCCTTCCTGGTTGGCCGGCGCAATGAACCGGGTGAACCAGGGACCGGCGCCGACAACGCGGATCGCCTTGCCGTACACGTTGAACTTGCCGGTGGTCTGGTAGTCACCCGCGGGCAGGTAGACACCGGTGAGCGTGGTGTCCTGCCGGACCCGGTCGAAGGCGTTCTGCACGTCCTGGTGGCTGAACCCGGCCGGCACCGCGAGGTGTGCCGGGTCGGGGTTGCCGACCGCCGAGACCTGTTCGAAGTTCACGAAGTCGACCGCGGTGTTCACGCCGGAACCGCCGCGCTGCAACCGAATCTTGCTCCCGGCCGGAACGTTCGTGCCGAGCAGGACGCTGGCCTCGTCGTAGATGTGCCGCGGCCCACCGGCGCCCGGCGAGTTGCCCGGACCCGCCTCGGCCCCGTACAGCCAGGCGTACTTCGACGTCAGGCTGATGGACTTGAGGAACGTGCCGTTGACGTAGATGTCCAAAGAGGACGTTATGCCGCCACCGCCTGCCGAGTCCGGAATCGAGAACCGGGTCACCAGGGTGTTGGTCGGCTGGGAGTTGGTGAACTCCACTGACGCGCCGGTGCTGTTCAACATCACCGCACGGCGCCCGGAAGCCTCGCCGGCGAAGTCGCCGATCGTCCGGTTGGGACCGACGAGCGTCGCACCGCCACCGAGCACACCGTTCTCGGCTTCGATGGACTCGTAAGGCATGTTGGCGCCACGGCCGACGAACAGCGAGACCGTGCTGGTGTTGTTGGCCTGCTTGACCGGCAACTCGTTGGCGTCGTTGGCGATCACCGTCTTGACGTTGAACCGGCCGTTCACCGCGGTCCACGAACCCAGGTTCACCGGAGCCGTGGTGGCACCGGCCGCGATGGCCCCGTTGAACGAACCGCTGAGGTTGGCCACCACCGCGCCGCTGGTCGCGTCGGACACCTGCAGCGTGATGTTGTGCGCGCCACCGGCCGAGGCGATCGTGCCCTGGTTCTTGATGGCCACGCTGAAGTTCACCGAGTTGCCCGCGGACGGGTTGTTCGGCGTCCAGCTCACCGGCGAGGCGATCAGGTCCGAACTGGACACTGGCACGACCGTGAGCGCGTTCGGGTTGGTGGTGCTGTTGTTGTTCTCGTTCTGCTCGACGACCTGGCCGGACTCGTCGACCTTCGCGGTGAGCTGGTACGAGCCCGCGGTCTGGGTGCCGATGTTCGCCGACACCGTCTGCGACGCTCCCGCCGCCAGGCCGCCGACCTGCGCGGTGCCGACCTTGGTGGTGCCCAGGTAGAAGTTCACGTCGGTCGCGCCGGACGCGAGGTTGCCGGTGTTGGCGACGGTAGCGCTCGCGGTGATCGCGTCCGTCTCCACCGGGTTCGCCGGCGACCAGGAGGTGCTGCTGACGGTCAGGTCCGGGTTCGGGCCGGGCACGCCGATCACCTGGAACTCCGCGGCCTGGCCACCGCCCGCACCGGAGTTCGCGGTGAACTGCAGCCGGACGTCGGCAACCCTTGCGGTGACGGGGATCGTGACGGTGTTGCCGCTGGCCGGGTCGAAGCTGTACTGCGTGGCGGCGACCAGGCTGCTGAACCCGGTCGCGTTCTGCTCGCGGCCGAGGACCTGGATGGTCTGCGTGCGCGGACCCCAGATCGGATCCGGGTTGAGCTTCACGACGACCTGACTGGTGTCCACATTGGAGCCAAGCTGGACGGTCAGGGTGTTCGGGTAGGTGCCGCCCGCGCCTTCCCAGTAGGTCGTGACGCTGTCGTCGTTCGCGTTGGTGGCGACGAAGTTCTGTGTCGTCGAGGATGCGGTGATCGGCTTGCCCACGGCCAGGTTCCGGCCCGGGCCACCGGTGCCGTTGCGCGTGACGCTGTTGCTGTTGCCGGACTGGTTGCCCGCGGCGTCGTGTGCACGTACGAAGTACGTCACGGTCGCGGTGTCCGGCTGCGTGTCGGTGTACGTCGTCGCGGTGACGGTTGTACGCAGCTGGCTGTTCGCGTAGACGTCGTAGCCGGTGACGCCGACGTTGTCCGTGGAAGCGTTCCAGGTCAACCGGATCTGGCCGCTGCCCGGCTGGGTGAAGGCGAGGTTCGTCGGTGCGGTCGGCGGGTCGGTGTCGCCGGTGCTCGGGCCGTAGACCTCGAACTCGGCGACCTGCCCGGCCGGCCAGCCGGTGTTGCCGGTGAAGTTCAGCCGCAGGCAGCGAGTGGTGATCGCGGTGTAGTCGATCGTCACGGTGTTGTTGCTGGCCGGGTTGAACTGGTAGCCGGCCGACGGGACGATTTGGCTGAAGCTGCTGCAGTTCGCGCTGCCTTGCACGGACAACGTCTGCGTACGCGCGCCCCAGCCGTTGGTCGGCAGCTTGAGCACGATCTGGTTGGAGCTGACCGACGCGCCGAGGTCGACCTGCAGCCACTGCGGGAACGCGTTGTTCGTGCTTTCCCAATAGCTGCTTTGGTTGCTGTCGTTGGCATTGCCGGGGCCGAAGCCCGGCTGCACGCCGCTGGCGGTCATTGTCTTGCCCAGCGCGAGGTTCGGCCCGGCCTGGATGGTCGGCTCGACCGTGAGCTCGCCGAGCTGCCCGGCCGGGGCGCCGGAGTTCGCGGTGATCTCGACGCGGACCATGCGGGTGACCGTGGGCGCGAAGGTGATCCGGACCTGGTTGCCCTGCTCGGGCGCGAACTTGTAGTCCTTGGCGCCGACGAGGGTGGCGTACCCAGTGCCGTCCGGGCTGCCCTGGACCGAGAGGGTCTGCGTGCGCGCGGCCCACTTGGCCGGGAGCTTCAGCACGGCACCCGAGATGCTCGTCTGTCTGCCGAGATCCAGCTGGGCCCATTGCGGGAGCGCGGCACCCGCGCTCTGCCAGTAGGACTCGGGGTTGCCGTCGTTGATGTTGGTGCTGCTGGCGGCGGCGCTGCTGGCGGTCGTGACCTGCGCGTTCGCCAGCGCGGCCGGGGAGACCACGGCGGGCGCGGCGATCAGCGCGAAGGTGACCAGCGCTGTGCCTAGCCGTGGCAGTAACCGGGAGGTGCTCATGCCTGGTAGACCTCTCGTCCGGTGGGCAGGGTTAACGAGAAGGTTGGATCTTCCGGCCTAGTCCGTGGATTTTTCGGCCGAATGTTAGATTCTTGCGCGCGAGGGTCCAAGCGTTACAGACGTGCTACGGCCCCGTCAATGGGCAGCTTCTGAACACGGAAAGAGGGCAGGCCCGCGGACGGGCCTGCCCTCTCTGGTCTTCGCTACCTGCTAGAACATCTTCCCGCTGATGCGCACGCCGGGTGTGACCGTCTCGACGCCGAGACCGGTCAGCACGATCTCGCCGGTCTGGCCGGTCACCACCTCGGGAACCGGGTCGCCCTTGAAGATCACCGCCATCACCCGCATGCCCACATCCTCAAGGCCCCGGCCGGACTTGACCTCGGTGAAGATGTCACCGATCTTGATCGGGCCGTGGTAGCACCGCCCGAACAGCCGGACGGTGTTCCCGCCGAGCATGGGGTCGCCCCGCAGCTCGGCGAACTCGATGCGCCGCAATTCGTCCTCCGCGCGCTTCGCCCCTGTACTTCGTTGTACCCGGGCCACCCCACATGCCCGCCCTGATCCAACACTGTTGACAGATGAACGAAAAGGGGCGGAGCCGAATTCATAGCCGCCGGGTGCGGGCCAGGCCTGCGGGTTCGTAGCGTTGCGGCATGATCGAGATCGAGTCGTTGACCAAGAGAGACGGCAGCTGCCGGTGTTGTGGGCCAAGGCTTTCGTGCTGGTGACCGGCACGGCACCGGTCGTGGCCGCGTGCTACCTCGCGTCTTTCCTGGCGAATCAGGCCTTCTCCGTTGAGCCGTTGTCGTTGGGTGCTCCTTCGATTTCGCGGGCCTTGTCCGGGGTCACCGGGGCGACGGTTGCCGCGGGTTTGATGGGGTTGGCGGTCGGGAGTTTGTTGCGGAGCACACCCGGGTCGATCTTCGCTTTCGTGTCGGTGCTGATTGTGTTGCCGCAGGCACTTTTTGGAGGCCTTGCCGGAGCACGCGCAGGAGTTCGTCCTGCCTTTTGTGCCGACTTTGGCGTTGCAGGCGCTGTTCCAGGTGGGTTCGCTGCACCGCCGGGACGTGTGAGCTTTCGGGGGGTTTCGTGCGTGCTTGGGCCTATATCACCGGCTTCGCCGCCGCGGCGGCTCTGGCAGTCCTGGCGGCGACCGTCGGCGGTCGGTGTGTTGCGGCCCGGTACCGGGGTGACAGGGTTCGGCTGGCTGCTTTCGTTGCCGTGCATGTGCCTTTGGTGTGGCGTCGACGGTGGCCTTCGCCGGTGTTCTGGGGTGTGCTCGAATTGTCGCACTGTCGGTCCTTTGTGGAGTAGCTGGCGTTTTTCGTGACGGCTCCGCTTTTCGCGGTGTACGCGGTCGCCCGACACTCTTCCACTCGCTGGCTTTGGCCCGCGGTCGCGGCTTGCGTCGGCCTGGTGTCGCGGGAGCCCGGTGTGGGTTCGCTGGACTCGTTGCTCGCTCAGGTGCGGGCCGCAGGGGTGCCGGTGTCGTTCACCTGCTCGGGGCCGGTCTGCGCGCTGGACGAGGGCTTGCGGTTCGCCGTGTACCGGATCGTGCAGGAGGCTCTGACGAACACGTTGAAGCACGCGGGCCCGGGGTCGAGGCCCATGTCTCGTTGGAGTGCTCGGACGCCTCGGTCGCCGTGGACGTGACGGATTCCGGGGTGCCGGGTTCGGCGGGTGTTCCCGGCCACGGGCTCACGGGGATCGCCGAACGGGCGGCCTTGTACGGCGGGCACGCTTCCGCCGGTCCTGTTCCCGCCGGCTGGCGGGTGCACGCGGTGCTGCCGTTGGAGGTTCGGTGATCAGGGTTCTGCTCGTCGACGATCAGCCGCTGCTGCGTCTCGGGTTCCGCGCAGTGCTCGACCAGGAGCCGGACATCACCGTGGTCGGTGAGGCGGACAACGGTCAGCAGGCCGTCCGGATGGTTCCCGGTGCACGGCCCGATGTCGTGCTGATGGACATCCGCATGCCGGTCATGGATGGGATCGAGGCCACTCGCCGCATTGTGTCGTCCGGGTCGGCGGCTCGCGTTCTCGTGCTCACCACGTTCGACCTCGATGAGTACGTCTTCGCCGCACTCCGCCACGGCGCCGCGGGTTTCCTGTCGAAGGACGCTCTCCCCGCCGATCTCATCAACGGCATCCGCGTGGTCGCCGCCCGCAACAGCACCCTCTCCCCGACCACAACCCGCCGCCTGATCACCCACTTCACCCCGCACCTGCCCAACCCCACCCCAGACCCCCGCCTCGCCACCTCACGCCCCGCGAGAAACAAATCCTCCACCACCACGCCTGCGCCCATTCCAACCGCGGAATAGCCACCCACACCCACATCTCCGAAACCACCGTGAAAGTCCACATCACCCACATCCTCACCAAACTCAACCTCCGCAACCGCGCCCACGCCATCGTCTACGCCTACGAATCCGGCCTAATCCACCCCGGCAGCAAACCGGAGGACGACATGAGCCTGGGCAGCGGAGCATGAGTCACGGACGCGTTCAACGCCAAAGCTGCGGAGACGTCAACCGTCGCACCGCCGAATTAGACGAAGCGTACCGAACCGCTCACCTTATGTATCCAACCAAGATCAAAGGCCCACTTGACCTGCTGACTTTCGACACAGAAATGCCGCATCGCTGTTCCTGTAGATTTCTATTGGAACTCTAATTGATACCGATCGAGCATTCGACAAGGAAGTCACACACGGGCCGGTAACGACGGTGGCGGCAGCTCGTACGTAACTCAAGCACCCCTCTTCAAAGGAGCTTTATTAGACGACTCGCCAATACGGCAGACCGGAGGCATCACATGTACGAAGATCACGACAAAGCACGCCTCCTGGCAGTAGAGGACGCTGCCACCCGGCTACCGATAGCGGGTCAGACACAGGCGAGTGGAATCGAACAAGCCGCCAGACCGCCGTTCACCCGAGACTACGACCGCCTGATCCACACTGCTGCGTTCCGCCGACTCCAAGGCAAAACCCAAGTTGTGACCCCAGGTCAGTCGGATTTCTTCCATACCAGGTTGACACATACTGTCGAGGTGGCGCAGATCGCCCGACGTCTCGCCTACCGACTGTGCTACGAGGCCGACGAGACGCACGCCCGAGAGGTGTCCGACGTTTGCGAAGCAGCCGCGATCATGCACGACTTCGGACACCCTCCCTTTGGTCACATTGGCGAAGAAGCACTACACCAAGCCCTCAAGTCGGTCGCCAAGGAACCGAAATGGAACGTCGACTTCACACACCTCGGCGGCTACGAGGGCAATGCGCAGAGCTTCAGACAAGTGGTGTGGTCTTTCCAGCGAGCACAAGAAGACGGTCCCGGACTGCAACTCACTCGCGCGGTACTCGACGCGTCAATAAAGTATCCATGGACGTTCAAGAAGGGCAAACGCAAGTGGAACTACTACCCTAGCGAGAAGTGGGCTTTCGATTGGGTCCGCGGCGAGGCACCAACCGAGGACAAAAGCTTTGAGGCCCAGATCATGGACTGGGCAGATGATGTCGCGTATGCAACACACGATCTTGAAGACTGGTGTCACGCTCAGTACATACCATTGGCGATGCTTTCACAGTCCGATTCGGCGCTTGAGTACCTGAAACAAGAGATCATCAACTCATGGGCGCCAACCGGACGGATCGTCAACTCCGAGGCACGTCCCGAGAACCTGCCGACCGCCGTCGGATTGCTCTCAACCGAGGACGAGGTGGACAGCGCCCTGAGGACCATGTTCCGCAACAGCCAGATGTTCAAGGGCTTCCAAAAGCTCGGTACGGAGTACGATGGCAGTAGAGACGCCAAGCTTGCCGTACAGCATATGCGTCACTACTTGTTCGAGACGTTCCTCGGCAGCGTCGTCAGCACAACAGGAGATGTTCTCCGCGGCAGGCATGCCGCAAAGCTCCACATACCACCCGAGGTAAGGCGCCAGAACGCGATCCTCAAGGAATGATCTGGATATATGTGATCAAACACCCACGTATGGCGACCCACCAGCGAGGGCAACGAGAGATCGTGGATTTTCTGGTGAAAACCTATGCGTCATTCGTGTACCACTCTGACGAATCGGCCCTGGACGCCCTGCCTCGCGACAGAAGACACAGAATCAGGGAGTTGCGCCAGACGGCTGATCACAATGGCAGCAGCGTCGAGGTGCTGCGCCTTATCGCAGACCACGTCGCGGGAATGACCGACTCATATGCCGCCATGATCCATAAGCGTTTGAGCGGGCAAGTCAGCGGTGAGTTCAACAAGTTCGTCTAACCGTCCGATGTACTCATCACGCCAACACAGCAGCGAAGATGCAGGTTCGCCGTCCGTGGGCTGACGATCAGGTCCATCTAACTGTTCGCCACCACCGACGATGACCGTCCGTTTGAGCCACCTCGCTGGTACGAACTCAGGGCCTTCCCAACGTACTGGGAAGGCCCTGAGTGGTGGAGCCGCCTAAGGGAATCGAACCCTTGACCTGCTCATTACGAGTGAGCCGCTCTGGCCGACTGAGCTAAGGCGGCGTGCCCTGGGGCAAGTGTAGCGGGTCGGGTCGACCGACTTTGCACCACCCGGATGGGTGAGGGGGTGGGCGTCACTGGGGGCTGGGCCGTTCGTTGGTATGGGTGACGCCGGTGGTAGGAGGACCTTCCTGATGCGCAGAGCTATGGCCTTGCCCGTGACCATTGCTGTGCTGGCGTTGTGTGCCGCGCCGGCCGCGGCGGCGCAGCCTCCGGCGACGACGCCCATCCCGGCCCCGAAGGACCCGAACGACCCGCCGGCCTCCCAGCCGAACGGCCCGCAGCCGCTGGGCCACGCGATCGGCGACGCGGGGACGGGTCTGTCGGTGATCCGCCTGCTGCCCGCATCCGCGCCGACGAACACGATCCTGCCCGGCTACTCGGCGCAACTGCCCAAGCAGTCCGCGTTGGAGGTCGGCTTCGGCCTGTCCAGCGCCCAGGTGAACTCCGAGTCCTACCTGTCCTACGAGCACTCGATCGCCCAGGCGTCGCCGGGTGGGATCGCGGTCCAGGGCTCGAGCCCGCAGTCGCCGGGTGCGGTCGCGCAGACCGCACCGCCGGACAACGAGAAGCCCACGACGTTCGGCCTGAACCCGCCGCAGACCCCGATCGACGCCCTGATCAAGATCAACGCCCTGAACGGCAGCGCCCACGCCCGCTGGAGCGACACCGAGGGCCCGTGCGTGTCGCCGCTGTCGGACGCGAGCACGTCGGTCGCCAGCCTGAGCCTGCTCAACGCGATCCCGACGCTGCCGGGCATCAGCGACCTGTCCGGCAAGCTGACCGACTCGAAGCTCACCCCGGACCAGCAGAACGCGCTGACCAACCAGCTCAAGGCCCTGCCCGGCCCGCTGTCGCAGCTCGGCGGCCTGCTCCCCGGGCCAGGTCAGAGCGGCACGGGTTCGCTGATCAGCCTGCCGAACACCCTGTCGACCCGCTCGAACGTCCAGCTCGTCGACATCCCGGGCTCGAAGAACAAGGCCGTCCAGGCCACGTCGACCCTGCAGGTGGCAAGCCTGAACCTGCTGGCAGGCACCCCGTTCGCGATCACGCTGAACGTGGTCAGCCAGCCGACCCTGCAGGTGACGTCCACCGGCGACGCCAAGACCTCGACGGTCAAGTACACCGCGCCTGTGTTCCAGGTGAAGCAGGGCGACAAGGTGCTGTACACGCTGGACGCCGCGCACCCCACGTTCGACCTGCCGATCGGCATCCCGCTGCCGGACCTGACCAAGCAGCTGCCGGACAACCTGAAGAACCTGCCGCTGATCGGCGACATCACCAAGTTCCTGCCCGGCACGCCCGATGCGAACCAGCTCAAGCTGGACATCGGGGTGCTCCGGCTGACCATCGCGGGCCTGCAGCAGAAGGCCCAGGACATGACCGAGCCGTTCAAGGGCCACCAGCTCGCCGCGTCCGCCCGCATGCTCGATCTGCAGGTCCTGCCGACCCAGGCGCTCGGCCTGCCGGGCCTGCCGTCCTCGCTCGCCGAGGTGTCGATGGGCGAACAGGTCGCCCGCGCCGCCGCGCCGACCGGCGGGGTCGTCTGCGGCACCGCCGGAACGCCCCCGGGCCCGGCCCCGCAGGCCTCACCGCCCCAGAAACTCGCGTACACCAGCGCCTACCAGGCGGTGCCGATGTTCTGGACCGGTGCGGCGATGCTGCTGATCGGCGTGATCATCGTGGCCGCGATGCCGGTCCACCGCCTGCGCCGCCCCGAAGACCAGGACTAGCCGTAGTACAGCGTGGTCACCATTGCTTCGATGGCGATCCGGGGTTTGACGTTCAGTTCCAGCGCCTCGCGGCAGGCCAGCACCGCTTCGAGGCGCCGGAGCGTGGACTCCGGTGACCACGCGGAGGCTGCGGTCCGCGCGTCGTCGGCGTGGTCCGGGTGGTTGAAGACGGCCGAGGAACCGGACCCCGCAACGAGAACATCGCGGTAGAACCCGGCGAGGTCGACCAGTGCAAGGTCCAAAGTGTCCCGTTGGGTTCGCGTGGCACGAGACTTCTGCCTGCGCTCCAACTCTTTCAACGCCCCAGCCGAACCGCGGGTCGCCGAGGCGGTGCCCTTTCCGGTTCCGCCGGCGCCCAACGCGGTCTTCAACGCCTCGCGCTCGATCTCGTCCCGCGACTCGCTCTGCTCGCTCGCCTCGGACTCCGCGGCCTTCACCAGCTCGTCCGACAACGTGAACACATCGCCGGGACGCCGTAGCCCCAACGGGATCCGCAACACCGATTCCCGGCGCTGACGGGCATGCTCGTCGGTCGCGAGCCGACGCGCTCGCCCAACATGGCCCGCGGAAACGGAAGCGGCCCAAGTGGCGGTCGCCGGGTCGACGCCGTCGCGGTCCACCAGCACTTCCGCGATCGCGTCCGGCGGCGGGATCCGCAAAGACACGACGCGGCACCGGGACCGGATGGTCACCGACACGTCGTCAGGGTGGTCAGAGGGCGCGCACAACAGGAACACCGTGCGCTCCGGCGGTTCCTCGACGGCCTTCAGCAGAGCGTTGGCCGCGCCTTCGGTGAGCCGGTCGGCGTCCTCGATGATCACGACCTGCCAGCGCCCGCTGGTCGGCCGCCGCGCGGCGGTCTGCACCAACGCGCGCATCTCCGCGACGGAGATGGAAAGCCCTTCCGGCACAACGAGCCGGACGTCCGCGTGGGTGCCCGCCATCGTGGTCCGGCAGCCCGGGCACTCACCGCAGCCCATGCCGAACTCGCACTGCAAAGCGCCGGCGAACGCCCGCGCCGCAACGGAACGACCGGACCCGGGCGGCCCGGTGAACAGCCAGGCGTGGGTCATCCCGGTCGCCGCGCCCGGACCGTCCCGCACGATGACCGCCGCCGCGGCGGCGGCCTTGGTCAGGACCTCAACGGCGTTCGCTTGTCCGACAACCTGCGACCAGACGGTCACGTGGCCTCCGCAACGGGCGCTAACGCGGGGGCGTTCTCCTCGTCCAGGCCGAGCTTGGCCGCCGGAACGGCACTCTGCACCGCCGCGCGCACGCGTTCGGCGGTGGCGGAGTCGTCGGTCGCCTCGACCACGACGTACTTCTCCGGGTCGGCGGAAGCCATCTCCAGCAACAGGTCCTGCACCCGCCAGTGGTGGTCGTTGGCCTGGTACTGGAACTTCGGCAGCGTCGCGGGGTCGCGGTCGAGCAGCACCGTCAGGTCCGGCCGCAGTTTGGCGGTCGCCCAGTCGGTGAGCCCTTCCATCTCCTCCGGGTCGAGCCCGGCCACGGCCGACAGGTGCGCGAACGGGCTGTCCACGAACCGTTCCATCACCACGATCGCGCCGCGGTCCAGCGCGGGCCGGATCTCCCGCTCGACGATGTCCGCCCGCACGGCCGCCGCCACCAGGGCATGCGCCCGCGCACCGGTCAGCTCAGCGCCCGCGAGCACCGCTCGCAGTCGAGCGTCGTTCAGCGAGGGGTCGCTGGCCAGCAGGATCTCGCGGCGGCCGGACTGCCGCAGCCAGTCGGTCAGCTGCCGGGCCTGACCGGCGGTGTCCTGCGCGGTGTCACCCTCGACCGCGATCAGCAGGCCGGTCGACCGGCGCGGCTTGCCGCGGATCGCGGCCTTCAGGTCGGCCAGGATGGTCTCGGCCCGGCGGTCGTCCATCTGCTTGTACGCGATCACGCCGACCAGCGCCGCGATCAGCCCGGCGGCGAACAGCACCGGCCGGGTGCCGTCGATCCGCACCGGGTTGCCGAACAGCTCGACCACCCGCGGCCGCACGAGACCGACGAACAGCGGCACCACCATCATCGACAGCGCCAGCACGATCTTCATCAGCGACTGGTAGATCGCGTTGATCCGGCCGCGGATGGCGTCCTCGACCTGCGTGCCGATGATGGTCACACCGGTCAGGAACGCGATCCCGGCACACGCGCCGACGAACGCCACCGCCACCAGCGACACCCACAGGTGCGGGGACGCGGCGACCGGCAGCAGGCCGAGGCCGGCCGCGACGATCGAGATGCCGAACAGCCGGTTGTGCGGGATGCGCTGGGCCATCTTCGGCGCGCTCGCCATGCCCGTGCCCAGGCCGATGAACAGCGCCGCGAACAGCCAGCCGAACGCCGAGTCACCGCCGAGCAGGCTGGACGAGTACGGCTTGGACGAACCGACCAGCGCGCCCGCGGCGGCGAACGCGCCGAGCATGCCGACCAGCAGGCCGCGCACCAGCCGGGTGGTCCGGATGAACCGGGCCGCGTCGCGGAGCATGACCAGCAGCCCGGTCTTCTCCTCGGCCGGTTCGGCGGCGGCCTCGGCCTTCGGGTCGGCGGGCGGCGCCGCCACCCGCCGGGACAGCTCCGGGATGCGGGTCGCCACGATGATCGCCGACGTGAGGTAGAACAGGCCGTTGATCACGATGATGATCGTGGCCATCTGCATGCCCTCGTCGTCCAGCTTGACGTGCAGCTGGGAGGTGATGCCGGTGATCAGCGCGTACAGACCGGCGCCGGAGATCACCGAGATGCCCCAGGTCATCACCAGGCCGAGCTGGTTGGCCGTCTCCACCTGGTCCTTGCGGCGCAGCAGGTTCGGGATCGCGGCGTCCTTGGACGGGATCCACAGCAGCTGGCAGCAGCCGACCAGGAAGTTGCCGGCGAACAGCCACAACGGCGTGCCCACCAGGGCGATCGAGATCAGCAGGCCGCACCGCATCAGGTCGCAGACGACCATCACCTTGCGCCGGTCGAACTTGTCCGCCAGCACGCCGCCGAACGGGGCGAACAACAGCCCGGGCAGCAGCTGGGTGAGCACGACGCCGGAGAAGGCGTAGTTCTGGAACGCGTAGTCGTGGGTCAGCTTGGTGATCAGACCGGACAACGCCAGCAGCGACAGCCAGTCGCCGGTGCTGCAGATGAAACTGACCGCCCACAGCCTGCGGAAGGGCCGGATCGCCAGCACGCTGCGGATCCGGTGCGCCAAGGACGCATCGGAGCGGACGGACGGTATTCCTTCCATGCTGATATGCCCCACCTCATTCCCACCAACAGCGTAGCCATGGCCGCCGGGCGGCCGGTCAGCCGCCTGGATCTCAGCCGAACAGCTGGGTGATCGTGCTGGCGAGGCTCTGGATCACGGAGAGCAGGATCAGCGCTGTGACCAGCAGGGCCACGATAACCACCGCGACGCCCCTGCGTGACGCATTTGACGCAGCTGTCAGCGGGACGACAGGTGGCGGTTGCATGGCCGCGCGCTCGGCCGGAACGGGCCAGGACCGGCGGACCCGGCGGGGCGGTTGCTCGAGGGCGGCGCGGATGCCGGCGTGATCCGGCAGCTCGGGCGGGGCGGGCACGACGACCCGCGGGGTCTCGACCAGGTCGTCACCGGTGATCAGGCCGGCCAGCGGATCGGGGAACAACGGCAGGGGCGGCGGATCGGCGGTGCCGTCCGCGCCTACTGAGGTGTCTCCTGCCACTCCAGGTCACCTTTCACCACCAAGGGCCCCGCGTCAGGGTAGCTGGTCCGGGTGACGGGTTTGTCCCAAAGTGTCAGGTAGACGTCACGGGCTGCGAGGCTCATCGCCACGTCGGCCATCAATGGGTCGAAGAACGACTTCCGGTAGGTGGAGTCGGTCGCGATCGAGGCGGCGAAGTACATCCCGGAGAACCCGGCCAGGAAGATCGACACCCGGATCAGTTCGTCGCTGATCCCGGGCACCGGCAGGCCGAACAGCTTCCCGCTCGAGCTCGGCGGGTGCCCGAGCCAGGTCGCGATCACCGAGTTGTCCACCGCGATCAGCCCGAACACCACGAAGAACCAGAACACCACCACCGAGAACACGACCGCCTGCAGGGCTTGGGCGAGGAACACCACCAGGGCGAGGTTGATCTTCTCGGCCCGGTTCAGCGGGTGGTTGCGCACGGCGTCGTCATCGTCGGGCACCAGCCCGTCCAGCGGCGTCTGCCACAGCAGGGCGACGTAGTCCTTCGTGCTGCCGGCCCGGTGTTTGGCCAGCATGTCGCGGCCCTCGTCGCGCAGGATGGAGATCAGGAACAGCGACCCGAACACCACGAAGAACCCGATCACCAGCCATAGGTTGGTGCGGTGCCCGTCGACCTCGAGCTTCTCCGAGATCTGCCAGGTCTCGGTGGCGAAGAACCCGAACAGCAGGAACAGCATCAGCAGCGGCAGTGCCCGGCTCGCCAGGCTGCCCACCGCGCTGACCTGCCGCAACGCGACCTGCAGGGTCCAGCCGAGGATCGACCCGGCGCCCACGAAGATCACGAACAGCACGATCAGCCGCAGCCCGCCGTCGAGCAGCAGGGCCGCGGTCAGGTTCGGCTCGGTCCCGGCCAGCCAGTTCCCCACCGGCGCGACCACCACCCCGAGGATCAGCACGACCCACCCGACGGCCCGGCCGGTGGCCGGACTGAGCCGCCGCATCACGCGCGACGCGACGATCGACAACACGATCGGCACCACCACGGTGGCCAGCGAGATCGCGAGCAGACCCAGCACATACGGCGTGTTGCCGGAGTTCACCTCGAGCTTGTCCAACTCGGCGGCGACCCAGTTGAGCAGCGGATCGGCGACCAGCAGGAACACCTGAGCTGGCACCGCCCGCGCGAGCAGCGCGGCCCCCCGGATGCGACGGCGGACGACCATCGGCAACCCTCGCCGCCGGAACCAGGCCTCGACCGCCCGCCGGTTCCGCTCCGACTCGTCCACGCGCCACCCCCGTGATCACCCGACCAGACCAGGCGACAACCTATCGGGGCAGGTCAGCTCGCGTGGGCGGTTTCGACCGCCGGAACGGCCCAAACCCGCCATGACCAGATCATCCAGCGGGGCAGCAAACAAAGGGGGGCAGATCTGCGACCTGCCTCGCCGGAAGGCTTATGTGCGCCGCCACCCCGCACAAAATCGCGGCAAAACCACTCCCGACCAGGTGGGGAGTTCGTTCACTCGGCCCAGGGCGGCGGCCCCGGTCACGAGTTCGTTCGCTCGGACCGGAGCGGCCGCCGGAGTCAGGACTTCGAAGACTTCGCGCGGGACGCCGCGGCGGGGCGCTTCGCGGCCGTCGTCTTCTTGGCCGTCGTCTTCTTCGCCGCGGTCTTGCGCGCGGGAGTCTTCTTCGGCGCCGGGCCCTTGTCCCGCTTCTCCTGCAGCAGCTCGGCGGCCCGCTCATCGGTCAGCGTGTCCACGCTGTCCGACTTGCGCAGGGACGCGTTGTACTCGCCGTCGGTCACGTACGGCCCGAACCGGCCGTCCTTGACGATCATCGGCTTGCCGGAGACGGGGTCGTTGCCCAGCTCCTTGAGCGGCGGCTGTGCGGAGGCCGCTGCCCGCCCGCGCTTCTTGGGCTCGGCGTAGATCTTGAGCGCCTCGTCCAGGGTCACGTTGAAGATCTGGTCCTCGGTGGCCAGCGACCGGGAGTCCGTGCCCTTCTTCAGGTACGGGCCGTAGCGGCCGTTCTGCGCGGTGATCTCGTCGCCCGACTGGGGGTCGGTGCCCACGACCCGCGGCAGCGACAGCAGCTTGAGGGCGTCGTCGAGGGTCACGTCCGCGATGGTCATCGACTTGAACAGCGAGCCGGTCCGCGGCTTGACCTTCTTGGTGCCGTTCTCCTCGGGCAGGATCTCGGTGACGTAGGGGCCGAACCGGCCGTCCTTGGCGACGATCTCGTGCCCGGTCACCGGATCGGTGCCCAGCGAGCGCCCCTCCTGCGGGGTGGCGAACAGCTCCTCGGCGATCGCCGGGGTCAGCTCGTCCGGCGGCAGGTCCTCGGGCAGGTTCGCCCGCTGCGACTCACCGTCGACCTCTCGCTCCAGGTACGGCCCGAACTTGCCGACCCGGACCACGACCTGGCGGCCCTCGGCATCGTCGAACATCGGGATCGAGTTGACCAGCCGCGGGTCGATCTCGTCCACGCTCGCGCTGATCAGCTTCTTCAGCCCGCCCGCGCGGCCGATCGAGTCCTCGGGACCGACCTCGCCGCCGAAGTAGAACCCGGACAGCCAGTCGGTGCGCTGCGCGCGCCCGGCCGCGATGCCGTCCAGCTCGTCCTCGAGCGTGGCGGTGAAGTCGTAGTCCACCAGCCGGCCGAAGTGCTGCTCGAGCAGCCCGACCACGGCGAACGCGATCCACGAGGGCACCAGCGCGGCGCCCTTCTTCCACACGTAGCCGCGGGACTGGATGGTGCTGATCGTCGTGGCGTACGTGGACGGACGGCCGATGCCCAGCTCCTCCAGGGTCTTGACCAGGCTCGGCTCGGTGAACCGGGGCGGCGGGTTGGTGGAGTGCCCGTCGGCGGTCAGCTCGGTCGCGGTGACCGCCTGGTCCTTGACCAGGTTCGGCAGCCTGCGCTCGGCGTCGTCCGCCTCGCCGCCCTGCTCGGAGTCGACCGTCTCGACATAGGCCTTGAGGAAGCCGGGGAACGTGATGGTCCGGCCGGACGAGGAGAACGTGCACTCCTCGCCGCTGGTGGCGGTGCCGACGATCCGCACGGTCATGGTCGTGCCGCGCACGTCGGCCATCTGCGAGGCGATCGTGCGCTGCCAGATCAGCTCGTAGAGCCGGAACTCGTCGGACTGCAGCTCGTTGGCGACCTGGCCGGGGGTCCGGAACACCTCACCGGCTGGCCGGATGGCCTCGTGCGCCTCCTGCGCGTTCTTCACCTTGCGCGTGTACTGCCGGGGCGTCGGGTGGACGAACTGTTTGCCGTACAGGCTCTCCGCCTGCGCCCGGGCAGCCGCGATCGCCGTCTCCGACAGCGTCGTGGAGTCGGTACGCATGTAGGTGATGTAGCCGTTCTCGTACAGCCGCTGCGCCACGCGCATGGTCGTGTCCGAGGAGAACCGCAGCTTGCGCCCGGCCTCCTGCTGCAGCGTGGACGTCATGAACGGTGCGTACGGGCGGCGGGTGTACGGCTTCTCCTCGACGCTCGCGACCCGCATCGAGGCGCCGTTGAGCGCCTGCGCCAGCCGCTGGGCCTCGGTCTCGTCCAGCAGCCGGACGTCCGAGCCGTTCTTGAGCTTGCCGTCGGTGCCGAAGTCGCGGCCCGCGGCCAGGCGGGTGCCGTCGACGGCGATCAGCCGGGAGCCGAAGGTGCGCGGGTCCGCGCTCTCCCCAGCGTCCATGGTGGCGGCGATGTCCCAGTACGAGGCCGACTTGAACGCCATCCGCTCGCGTTCCCGCTGGACCACGATCCGGGTCGCCACGGACTGCACACGGCCGGCCGACAGCCGCGGCATGACCTTCTTCCACAGCACGGGGCTGACCTCGTAGCCGTAGAGCCGGTCGAGGATGCGCCGGGTCTCCTGCGCGTCGACCAGGTCGAGGTCCAGGTCACGGGTGCTGTTGGCGGCCTCGCGGATGGCCGACTCGGTGATCTCGTAGAACACCATCCGGCGCACCGGGACGGTCGGCTTGAGCGTCTCCAGCAGGTGCCACGCGATCGCCTCGCCCTCGCGGTCACCGTCTGTCGCGAGGTAGACCTCGTCGACCGTCTTGAGCGCCTCTTTCAGCTCGGTGACGGTGGACTTCTTGTCCGGGGTGACGATGTAGATCGGCTCGAACCCGCCGTCGACGTTCACGCCGAGGCTGGCCCAGGACTGGCCCTTGTACTTGGCGGGCACCTCGGCGGCCTTGCGGGGAAGGTCGCGGATGTGGCCCTTGGACGACTCCACGACGAAGTTGCGGCCGAGGTAGGACGCGATCTTGCGCGCCTTCGCCGGTGACTCGACGATCACCAGCCGGCGCGGCTCGGCCCCGTTCGCCGTTCCGTCGCTCTTCTTCGTCCGCGTACCTGCCACGCTTTTCCTGCCCTCTTGTCCCGCCTGTCCCAGGTCGACTGGGAGCGTCAGCCCGTCAGTGTGCACTGCCGGGTGCCGAGTACCGAAGTGGAGGTGTCCCGACGCACACACGAACTCGGGTAACCCCCGGTGACCCTCTCTACCTCGCCCGGGCCATCCGGCTCGTTACCTTCCGGATGGTCCCCGTGCACGTGGGACCCCGTCCCGCAGGTCTGCGGGCTATCCACTACTAGCACGACCGGACGTCCACGTGCATCACTCGGGGCGACCCTACGCGCGCGAGGTAATTTCACCCGTTTGGATGAATGGGCGTGTCGGCCAGTGTGGTTCCGCGTCCGGCACGGGAGCGTCGCCCACCAGTTCGACCAGACGGCCGATTCGCCGTCTGCCGTTCACCCGCAACCCCGGGCCGCCGCCGCGTATTCCCAGCAGGTGCGCGGGCAGGCCGATCCGGGTGACCGCCTGGACCAGCGGTTCGTGCGTGTCCGGGGCGCGTTCGTCCAGGCCGAGCAGATACCCGCTGTCCACCCAGCGGCCGAACGCCAGTGCCCAGATCCGCAGCGTGGCGCCGTCCATGGCCAGGCCCTTGGGCACCGCCTTGACCGCGCCCTTGGTCCACGCGTCGGCCAGTCCGACCAGATCACGGCGGAACGCCGTGCGGACCAGCGGGTGCCCCTCGTCGCTCTGGCCGGTTTCCGCCTGCACGCCACGCTCGGCGAAGGCGGCCGCGAGCGCGCGCTGGCGCCACGGCTCGTCGAGGACCACCGAAAGCCGGGCCGCGGCGCTGGCGAAGTGCGCCACCTGGCCCTGCCCGCAGAGCAGCCCGGCGAGGTCGGCGACCCCGGGCTGCATCGCCTCGGCGGAGAAGAACGACATCTGCGCCACGAGCCTCAGAGTAGAACAAGTGTTCGCCTACCGCGAGGGAAGGATGTTGCCAGAGTTACTCACGGGGTCGAGGTCGAGGTGGACGTCGGCGGCCCGTCCGGGAAGCTCGGGTCGGTCGTCGGGGTGGTGGGTGTGGTGGTGCCACCCGGCAGGCCCGGTTCGGTGGACGACGTGAGCGGAGGCAGCGCGGAACGGCTCGCCCGGGCCCTGGTGATCTCCGTGCAGTTGTCCGCCCCGCGTACGGCCGCCTGGAGGTCCGGGAACCGCGCCCCCATGCCCTCCAGCGGGTTCACCGGCGTCTTGAGCTGCTGCAGGTCCCTGGCGACGTCCTGGAGGGTCGCGCTGGTGTTCGAGCGGTCGTTCGGGTCCGCCTTGGCCAGCTTCTCCTTCGACCTGGTCACCACGGTCTGCACGTCCTTGAGGCCCTGCACGAGGTTGCGCACGGCCTCGTCACCGCCGTCCACCGGCGCGGCGCCGATCTCGCCGAGCTTGCTCGTGGCGGTGTCGACCCTGGTCAGGACCGCGTCCAGGTAGGTGTTCAGCGACGAGATCATCGTCGCCGGGTTGCTGGAGTCGATGTCCGCCTTGGGCGTGCTGCCGTCGTAGTCGAGGATGACCGAGCAGAGCTTGTCCGCCCACTCCACCGCGGCCGGACCGGCCGACGGCGTCGTGGTCTGGGCCACCTGCGCGGCCGGGTGAGCGGCCGGAGCGTCACAACCGGCCACCGTGGCCGCGACCGCCAGGGCCAGCACCGCCCGGCGCACCTGGGCGCGTTTCACTGCGCCAACCTCATTTCCCCTGATTCAGCCGCCGGCGATGTCCTTGCACCGCGGTGCCTTGCTCATCGCGTCGCGCAGCTCGTTGTTCTGCAGGTCCTTGAACGGGTCCGCGATCTTGGTGGTCTCGTCGCCGAGGCTCTGCATCGCGGCGGCCGCGGCGTCCTGGTCGCCCGCCTTCATCTTGGCGGCGGCGTCCTTGAGCACCTGCTGCGACTTGCCGTAGGACTCGATCATCTTGGCCTTGGCGTCGTCCGCCCCCTTGATCGGCGAGGGCTCGAGCTGCTTGAGCCGGTCGACCAGGCCACCGACACCGTTGGCCATGTCGTCGAGCAGCTGGCCGAGCTTGGCCTGGATCTGGTTCTGGTCACCGGCGGCCGAGCCGAGGTCGGAGGCCTTCTGGGTGATCGACTTGGTGAAGTCGCTGACCGGCGCGCACAGGTTGTCCACCCACTTGACCGGGTCGCCGTTGCTCGGCTGGGGCGGCGGCGCGGATGCCTCCGGCGAGGACGAGCCACCACCGGAGCCACCGGTGCCCGACGCGGGAGCGGACGCGCCTGCCGACCCGGAGCTGCTCGGGGCGGCGTTCTGCCCGCCGCTGTCGCTGGAGCCGCAGCCGGTCAGGGTGAGCGCGATGCCCAGAGTGGCGGCCGCGACGGACGCGAGGCGACGCTTCATCAAGACTCCTGGTGTGGGGGACCTGGCGGGCCCGACGGTACCCGCGTACGGGTTTGAGTGCCGTGAGGGCCGCTCCTCAGACGAGAAGCGGCCCTCATTCGGTTGCATCCGATCAGGCGTTGTTGACCTGTTCGGCCGGGCTGTCGGCGATGGCGTTACCGCGCCGCTTCGACACGACCACCGCCGCGGCGATGATCGCCACGGCCACCAGGGCGATGATGATCCGCAGCGCGGTCTTGTCCTCGATGATGAAGGTCACGACGGCCGGTGCGACCAGCAGCGAGACCAGGTTCATCACCTTGATCAGCGGGTTGATGGCCGGACCCGCGGTGTCCTTGAACGGGTCACCGACGGTGTCACCGATGACGGTGGCCTCGTGCGCGGGCGAGCCCTTGCCGCCGTGGTTGCCGTCCTCGACCAGTTTCTTGGCGTTGTCCCAGGCACCACCGGAGTTGGCCAGGAAGATCGCCATCAGGGTGCCGGTCGCGATGGCACCACCCAGGTAACCGGCGAGCGACTGGACGCCCAGGCCGAAGCCGACCGCGATGGGCGCGAACACCGCCAGCAGACCCGGCGTCATCAGCTCACGCAACGAGTCCCGGGTGCAGATGTCCACCACACGGCCGTACTCCGGCCGCACGGACCCGTCCATGATCCCGGGGTTGTCGTGGAACTGACGGCGGACCTCGTAGACGACCGCACCCGCGGCGCGGGACACGGCGTTGACCGCGAGGCCGGAGAACATGAACACGACGGCCGCGCCGATGAGCACACCGACGAGCGTGTTCGGGCTGACCAGGTTCGCCACGAAGTCACCGGTCGCGTTGGCCGCGGTGCGGATCGCCTCGCTGTACGAGCCGAACAGCGCCGTCGCCGCGAGCACGGCGGTCGCGATCGCGATGCCCTTGGTGATGGCCTTGGTGGTGTTGCCGACCGCGTCCAGCTCGGTGAGGATCTGCGCGCCGTCGCCGTGCACGTCGCCGGACATCTCGGCGATGCCCTGCGCGTTGTCGGAGACCGGGCCGAAGGTGTCCATGGCGACGATGACGCCGACCGTGGTGAGCAGACCGGTACCGGCCAGCGCGATCGCGAACAGCGCGACGGTCACGTCACCGGACAGCAGGAACGCGCCGTACACGGCGGCACCGATGACGATGGCGGTGTACACGGCGGACTCGAAACCGACCGAGATGCCGGACAGGATCACCGTCGCCGCACCGGTCTCGGAGGTCTCACCGACGTGCTTGACCGGCTTGTGCTCGGTGCCGGTGTAGTAGCCGGTGAGCCACAGGATGATGCCAGCCAGCGCGATACCGATGATCACGGCGACCGCGGCGATCAGGCCCGGGTTGCCCGGCAGCGTGGAGTTCTTGGCCCCGTCCAGAGCGGCGAACGAGGTCGGCAGGAACGCGAACGCGGCCACCGTGCACAGCACCAGCGAGATCAGCGCGGAGATGTAGAAGGACCGGTTGATCGCGGTCAGGCCGTTCTCGCCCGGACGCGCCTTGGTGATGAACACGCCGATCACGGCGGTGATGACACCGATCGCCGGCACGATCAACGGGAACAGCAGGCCCTGCGCACCGAAGGCCGCGCTGCCCAGGATCAGCGCCGCGACCAGGGTCACCGCGTAGGACTCGAAGAGGTCCGCGGCCATACCGGCGCAGTCACCGACGTTGTCGCCCACGTTGTCGGCGATGGTCGCCGCGTTGCGGGGGTCGTCCTCGGGAATGCCCTGCTCGACCTTGCCGACCAGGTCGGCGCCGACGTCAGCGGCCTTGGTGAAGATACCGCCGCCGACACGCATGAACATGGCGATCAGCGCGGCTCCGAAACCGAAGCCCTCCAGCACCTTCGGCGCCTGGCCGGAGAACGCCAGCACCACGATCGAGGCGCCGAACAGGCCCAGGCCGACGGTGGCCATACCGACCACACCACCGGTGCGGAACGCGATCCGAGTTGCCTTCTCCCGGCCGCCGTCCTCGTTGGCCGCCGCGGCGACCCGGAGGTTCGCCTGCGTGGACAGCCACATGCCGAGGTAGCCGATGGAGAAGGAGAACACCGCGCCAACGAGGAAGAACAGCGATCGCCCGATCAGTTCACCCGTACTGTCCGCAGGCAATGCGAACAGCAGCAGGAACACCACCGTTCCGAAGATCAACAGCGTGTTCCGCTGACGCTTGAGATATGCCGCCGCGCCCTCTTGGACCGCCTTCGCGATGTCCTGCATCTTCGCGGTGCCCTGGCCCGCGGCCAGCACCTCCCTGAGCAGGAAATAGCCGACGCCAAGAGCGGCCAGGGCGACCACGGCGACCACAACGACAATGCTGTAGTCACCGCCGGAGAGTGAGGCCTCCGCTAGGTACTGCCCGGACATCCGTCCTCCTGTGACTTCTGCCGATTTCTCCCGTCCTTTGACGCCGACGGGACGTGCATGCCACCACGAGTGGTGGGACGTCGGCGGAGTCTATGTGTAGTGAAAACCGCGTTCGTAAGGCGTCCCCGCCCGTGCACGTTCCGTTATCTTGCGGTGATCGATTTCGAGATCGATCAAGACCACCGCGACGGCGGCGCGCGGGACTGTCGGTGGGCTGTGCGAAGCTCGTCCGGTGGGTGACGTGCGACCAGAACGCGGGCGGATTCTGCTGGACCGTGTGCTCGCCGGGGTGCCGGCGAACGAGAACCCGCTGACCCACGCGGAGGATCTGCCCGAGCGCGAGGCGCGGTACGCCGAGTGGCCGTCGTGGGCGCCGGCCGAGCTGGTGTCGGCGCTGCAGATGAAGGGCCTGCAAAAGCCGTGGTCGCACCAGGTCGAGGCGGCTTCGCACGTGTGGGAGGGCCGCCACGTCGTGCTGTCGACCGGCACCGCGTCGGGCAAGTCACTTGCTTACCAGTTGCCGGTTTTGTCCTCGATGCTGACCGACAAGCGCTGCACCGCCTTGTATCTGGCGCCGACCAAGGCACTGGGCTACGACCAGCTGCGCACGGTGCAGGACATGAACCTGACGGGGGTGCGGGCGTCGAGCTTCGACGGTGACACCCCGATGAACGAGCGCGACTGGGTGCGTGCGCATGCCCGCTGGGTGTTCACCAACCCGGACATGTTGCATCGCGGGATCCTGCCCGCGCACGCGCGGTGGGCGCAGTTCTTCCGGCGCCTGCGGTATGTAGTGGTGGACGAGGCGCACGCGTACCGCGGTGTGTTCGGCTCGCACGTGGCCCTGCTGTTGCGCCGGCTCAGCCGTGTCGCCGCGCATTACGGGACTTCGCCGGTGTTCGTCGCCGCTTCCGCGACCGTGTCGGATCCGGGTGTTTCGGTGTCCCGGCTGACGGGCGCGGAGTGCATCGCGGTCACCGAGGACGGTTCGCCGCGGGGGGCGCGGACGGTCGCGTTGTGGGAGCCGCCGTTGATCGATGACCTCGTCGGCGAGAACGGTGCTCCCGTGCGCCGGTCCGCGGGGGCCGAGACCTCGCGGATCATGACGGACTTGGTGGTCGAGGGCGCCCGCACGCTGGCGTTCATCCGGTCCCGCCGTGGGGCCGAGCTGACGGCGTTGTCCACCAAGCACGCACTGTCCCAAGTGGACAGTGCGCTGGCCCGCCGGGTAGCCGCCTACCGTTCGGGTTTCCTGCCCGAGGAGCGGCGGGCGTTGGAGAAGTCCTTGGCGTCGGGCGAGTTGCTGGCCGTGGCCAGCACGAACGCGTTGGAGCTGGGTGTCGACATCGCGGGCCTGGACGCTGTGGTCGTCGCGGGATATCCAGGCACTTTGGCGTCTTTCTGGCAGCAGGCGGGCCGTGCTGGCCGGGAGAACGACGGGGCGTTGGTGATCTTCGTGGCCCGCGACGACCCGTTGGACACCTATCTGGTGCACAACCCGGCGGCGATGTTGCACCGGCCGGTCGAGGCGACCGTGCTGGACCCGGCCAACCCGTATGTCCTGGCCCCACAGCTGGCGTGTGCCGCCGCTGAACTGCCGTTGAAGACCGCTGATCTCCGGGCGTTCGGCGGGGAGGTGGCCCGCGAGGTGCTCGACGGCCTGGTGGCGGAGGGTGCGCTGCGCAAGCGCCCCGCTGGCTGGTACTGGACCTCGCACGACCGGCCGCACGCGGGGGTGGACATCCGCGGGTCGGGTGGTGAGCAGATCGTGGTGGTGGAGGCGGACACCGGGCGGATGCTGGGCACGGTGGACGGCGGGTCGGCATCGATGGCGGTGCATCCGGGAGCGGTGTACCTGCACCAGGGCCAGTCGTACGTGGTGGACGACCTGGATTTCGAGTCGGGCCTGGCGATGGTGCATGGCGAGGACCCGGACTGGACGACCCAGCCGCGGGAGAAGGTGGACATCGCGGTGCTGCGGGAGTTGACCCGCAAGGACTACGGAGGTGTGAGCGTCTGCCTCGGCGACGTGGCGGTGACCTCCCAAGTGGTGGCGTACCTGCGACGTCTGCCCTCCGGCCAGGTCCTCGACCAGATCCCCCTTGACCTCCCCGAACGGACGCTGGAGACCCGCGCGGTCTGGTACACGATCACCGAGGACCTCCTGCGCGCGGCGGGCCTCGACCGCGCCCAGGTCCCCGGCGCCCTCCACGCAGCGGAGCACGCCGCCATCGGCCTCCTTCCGCTGCTGGCCACCTGCGACCGCTGGGACATCGGCGGCGTCTCCACCGCCCTCCACCCCGACACCGGCGAGGCAACGGTCTTCGTCCACGACGGCCACCCAGGCGGCGCCGGCTTCGCCGACCGAGGCCACGACAAGATCAAACCCTGGCTCCACGCCACCCGCCGGGCGATAGCCGCCTGCGAATGCCCCACCGGCTGCCCTTCCTGCGTCCAGTCCCCCAAGTGCGGCAACGGAAACGAACCCCTCAACAAACAAGGCGCGATCCAGGTCCTCACCATCGTCCTAGACGCAATCACCTAGCCCGCCGACTCCCGTGCTCACGCCCCTACGCCCCTACGCCCTACCCCAAACCGCCCTCCGCCCTCCGCCCTCCGCCCTCCGCCCTCCGCCCTCCGCCCTCCGCCCTCCGCCCTGACACCACCAAAACACCCCGTTCGACCGCTGGCGCCCTTGGGCGCCATTAACCCCGCACCACCAGCCCACCACGGCCTCGCACGCCTCCGCGCCACCACACATGCGGTATGCCCGCTTAACTTCTCACCACAACCCCGCTGCTTAGACCACCACGGCACACGCCTCTACACCCGCCAACATCCGGTGTCGCCCCTTACGACTCCCACGCGGCAACTCGCCTCAGCGCACCGCGAGATCACACGCCCCGCCTGAACATGCCGCGCGACCGCTCACAACTCCGCACCGCAGGCCCCGCACCACAAACATGCGGTGTGTTGCTTACCTCCGCAGCACAACCCTGCTTAGCGCACGCCGTCTCATGCACCTCGCACTGCCAAACCTCACCGCGCGGTTCGCTTTCCGTCGCATCCGCGACCGTTCCGCTCGGGACACCGCGCTGGCTCCCTCGGCGCCCACCAGTTCCCGGTCGTACGTAGAACTCAGTGCCATCGCCCACTTTGCGGAGTCCCCCCCCGCAGCACACCTCACGGGTTCCAGCCCTCGTCCACATTGCACTGTCGCTCGAAGCGATCTCGCTGCCACGGCGCAGTTCTTAGCCGCGTTCATCGTGGGGGTGTCATCATCGTCGCGCTAAATCGCGTGCTCACCGGTGCGACCGTTGTGGCCGCTGGTGATTCACGCGCGGCGAGGGCTTTTCTGGTGGTAGATATGGCAATGCGCAGGGGTATCGGTTCCGTACGATACCCCTGCGCATTGCCTTGCCGCCGAGTCCAGCCCGTGGGCCTGCTACCGCTTGTTCACGACCGCCGTCAGCACTGGGACACCGGGAGGCGAAGGTGTCGTGTGCCGGAGTTTCTTCCCGGGGGCAAGATCGCCGACCGCGGCGGGAGGGCCGCGCTCACCGGAGGCTGCCGTGTCTCGGGAGACCGTCTACGGGGTGGTTTCCTCGGCAGGCTGCCCTGTCCTGGTCGTCGCTTCGGTGCGGGAGGCCGGCTTACGACCAACGGACGAGGCAAACCTGTGTGGCGCTATGGAGTTGTGAGTCTGGGTGGGTCAGTCCGCTGCCACGAGTTCGGAGACGTGGGTCAGCCGGCTCGGTGCCGCCAGTGCGTCGGCGAGTGCGTCCTGCACCATCGCGGACTCCGGCAGCCGCCAGCCGCACACCTCGGGCTTGACCCGCCAGTGCACGACACCGTGCTCGAAGGGGCTCGGCGGCAGCGGGACGTAGCTGCCGTCGCCGTGCAGGGTCACCGACTCCTCGCGAGCCAGCTCCCGGCGCAGCGAACGCCCGGTCTTGGTCAGGAACATCCAGCGCCCGGCCGGGGTGGCGACGATCGGCACCGGCATCCCGAAGGTGCGCAGAACACCGGCGGCCTGACGGCCCAGGGCGTCGTCGACCTCGATCGCGTCCAGCGTGACACCGGTGGCGACAAGGAGGCTGTATGGGCGGCCGGTCCACCAGGTCGCGACCTGCTCGGGCTTGGTGCCGATCCGCTCCTGCCAGTCGCGGTGCACCGGAACCGGACCGGTGGCTTCCGTCCCCTCACGGCCCGCCCACTGCGAGCCCGCCGGATAGGTGCCGGGCAGCACCGGCCACCCGTGCCACGCGAGGCCAACCGCTTCCGCACGCAGTTCGATGCGGAAAGCCCCACGCCAGCTATCCGACCAGTCCGTCTCCAACATCTTGGGTTCTGCCTCCTTGCACGTCGGGCACCGTCCGTGCCCTGCATCTGACTAAACGGCACAAAGGCGCCGTCCTGTAACCAGCTGTCGGCAACTGGTCGGTACGGCACGCCGAGTGACGTGGGTCTCGACCTACGGGCCGAACTTCCACCGGTCGGCGGTACCACTCGCCGAGGCTCTTCGGCCTGTCTGCCCTGCCGCTCACCGCTTGTGAACGACCGTTGCCCGTGGCCGGACGGGCGTTTCACCAGCACGCGTCCAGTCGTCGACCGGTCCGGCCCGCGCCCGGGCGGTCACCGTCCCCAGACCGCTCACCGCACCGGCCACCTCAACCCACGCCTCCCACCCCTCCATCCGGCACGAGGTCAGCCGCACCCCCATCCCCTCAGCCACCCACCTAGCCAGCCCGCACGCGTACTCCTCGCCCCACGGCCCGTAGGACGCTGCCGCCAACGCACCCAAGTCCGCCGCACTCTCCGCCCGATGCCGAACCGAAGCCACCATCCCCACCCCCACAATCGCCCCCACCAACGCCGCAATCCCCGCAACCACCCAAGCGGTCCACACGGTCGCCACACCCCGATCCCCACCACCCTGATCGAGCCCTGTGCCGCCGAAGCCCGGTCTGCCAGCCTCCAAGGCAGCGGACGCCAATTCGCCAGATCGCAAGCCGCCGAGCCGCCCGGCGTCAGACGGCGAGCCGCCGGATCCAAAGGGATCGCTGAGCCACGTGCGGTCGGACTCCAAGGCATCGGGTAGTACGCAGCTGGGCCACGAGTCGTTAGCCCCATAGACACCGAGCCGCACACGGCCGGGCTCCACGTCATCAGACCCAAGGGCGCCGAGCCGCACGCAGCCCCGCTCCACGTCATCAGCCCGCATGCAATCGAGCCGAAAGCCAGGCCATGACTCATCAGACCCAAGGACACCGAGCCGCACGCAGCTGGGCTCCACGTCACCGGGCCGCATACAATCGGGTCGAAAGCCGCTAGGCCACGCCTCATCAGAGCCAAGGGCACCGAGCCCCGCGCAGTCGAGCCCCACGTCATCAGGCCGCGCGCAGCCGGGCCGCGAGGTCTCAGGCTCCAAGTCACCGCCTCTCCTGGTCAGCCGAGCGCTCAACCACGTCACCCGGCCCACGCACGTATCACCCAAACCACGCACACGCACCGCCCGACTCCTCTCACGTATTGCCTACTTGCATCACCTGCGGCCGAGCCCTTCACGCTCACCGGGCTCTTCGCGGTTCTCGTCATGTCTTGATCCCTTCGGTCATCTGCTGAGGCGCGTATCGCTTCATTCGGGGGTGGTTTCGGTTGGTTCGGCGATGGCGAAGGCCTTGCCGGTGACGGTGAGGCCGGGGAGTTGGGTGGAGGCGGAGATTTCTACTTGGATGTGGTCGCCGTCGGTTGTTGTGCTGAGGTGGGCATTGGATGGGGCGATCTTGGCGACGGCTTGTTGGGCAAGGGTGGGTTCGCCTCGGGCGATGAGGCGGGCGGCTTCGCGGGCGGCGTCGACACAACGGAGGTGGGTAGTGATGGCCGCGATGCCGGCGAGCGCCAGGTAGAGAACCAAGGCGAGGGAGCAGAGCGCGATCGCCGCCTCGACGGTAACCGCACCCCGCTCGCTCACCAGCCCACGGCGGACATCCCGGCCGCACCGAAGATCACGACGAACTACTCGATCATTCGGTAGGCCACGGCCGATGTATCCGCCATTTGAAGTGCCACGGCGGACATCCCGAACGCCAATTAGGTCACGATGGGCATACCGATCCTGATGAAGGGCACGGCGTACTCCTCGATCGCTCTGATGGTCACCGCGGACCTCGCGGTGGTTCGCAGGTTCTGTACGGATTTCTCGGCCATTCCGAACGTCACGGCTGGTCTCCTGACCTGTTCCTAGATCGTTTGGGTGTTCGGGTTCGCGGTGGTTTAGAAGTTGACAGTGAAGGCCCTCTTGATGATGTTGGTGATGCCGTCGAGGACTTGGTCGCCGGTGAGGACCGCGTAGAGGATGCCTGCGAGCGCGGCTGCGGCGATCGTGCCGATCGCGTATTCGGCAGTGGACATACCGTCGTCGCCGTAGTCGTTGTAGTCGGTGAAGTCGTGGAGTTGCATGGGGTGTTCCTTTCGGGGTCATGGGGTCAGTCCGAGGTGGGTGGCGAGGCCCGCGATCACCGGCACGATCCCGAGACATACGAAGGCAGGCAGGAAACACAGGCCCAGAGGTCCGGTGATCAGCACACCGGCACGTTGCGCCCGTGACTCGGAGAGGTCGTTCGCGGAAGTCCGCATGTCGGCTGCGAGAGCCGTGGCCACGGCCGCCAGTTCCGTTCCAGATCTGGCGGTTCTCCTGGCGCCTCTCGCCAGTGCAGCGGTCTGCGGGACTGCTGCCACGGGGCGCCACGCGGTGGTTGGGTCAGCGCCAACTGCGAGCAGATCGGCTGTCGACCGCAGGGCCTGCCCGCTTTCGCCTGGCACGCGGGCCGCCACTGCGCGGACTGCGGTCGACACCGGGAGCCCAGCCCGCAGGCATGCGGCGAGCAGGTCCCAGCAAGCCGCTAGCCGTAAGGGATCCACCTCTGGTGGGCGCTTCCGCAGTGCCCGGCGCGCCGCGAACCAAGCGGCCACGGTCACCGGCACCGCAAGCAGCCAGGCTCCTATCATCGTCACCAAGACGCCAACAGGAACCGCTGCCACGACTGGCAACAGCTGCTGGCTGGGCAGCCGAATTCGTTTCCGCTGCACACCAGCTACAGCCGCCAACCGCCATCGAGCGACCTGCCGACCGGGCTCGACGACCAGAGCAGTCGCCAGCAACAGCAACGCCCACACGAAGTTCGTCATGGCAGCACCGCCTGATGAGTCAGCCGGGCGCTCCACTGGATTCCAGCGCACACCAAACCAATTCCCACTACGAGCAGGACCTGTCCAAAGGCCGTGCTGGACAGAACATGCAGCGGACGCGCACCCATCACTTCGCCCAAGGCGATGCCGAGAATGGGAAGCGCCGCCAGGATCGCGGCACTCGCCCGGGGTCCAGCCATCCGGGCCTGGACCTGCCCGGCGAACCGGGCCCGTTGCTCCAGATCGCGAACGACCGCGTCCAGAACATCGGCCAACGGCAACCCATGTTGTTGAGCCAAAGCCCAAGCATGGGCGGTCTCGGCCAGCAGTGGTTCCTGGACTGCCTGTTGCACGTCCACACCGGTCCGACTCGCGATCGCCAGTGCCCGCATGGCCTCCGCACCGGCTGGCGGCGCATCGGCAGCGACGGACTCGGCAGCGATCGCGGGATGCGCACCGGCTCTTAGTTCACCCACAAGCGATCGCAGGGTCTCAGCCAGCTGATCCACTGTGGATAGTCGATGGCGCAGATCCTTCCGTGCCTGCCAACGCCGCCAACCAACCAGTGCGCCGACAGAAGCGGCGACACCGCCGCCGATCCCCAGCGTCGCCCAGCCGCCGATAGCCGCAGCTATCGCCACGCTGACAGCGTTCGGCTTTGGCAGCTTCCATTTTCTGGACCTGACTCCGACCAACGCTGACAGCCGCCACCCCGAGCGCCGTCCAGGCCATACGAGCAATGCCGCTGCCAGCAGTAGAAGTGCGACGACCATCAACTGACACCCCAATTGGCGAACGATGCGGGCTGTCCGATGTAGACATAGGTGGGCTGCATGATGATTTCCTTGGGCATTGGCAGCGGCGATAGGCCGGAAGGGTTCCGGGATGGGTCAAGGACCGCTCGGGATGGGCGGAGGTGGGTGATCTGGGTTAGGTGGGTGCGGTGCGGAGCGGGATTGGTGGGGTGACAGGTTGGTGGGGTTTGGGTTTGATGCCCAGGGCGGTGAGGCGACGATTGGCGATGTGGGATGGCCAGACGGTGTGAGCGGCGGCTGATACGGGGGTGGGTGGATTCATGGTGTGCTCCGGGAGTAAGGCGAGGGGTGGTAGGTGATGAGGATCGAGGCGTGAGGCGAAGCGCTGTCCTGGAGTAGTGGGCAGCGCAGGGCGGTGGGTGGATCGAAGCGGCGGGGGCGCCGACAGAATTGGAATCTGGCAAGAAGGTTGCGGCTAGGCCTACTGGATCGGGTGATGGGCGACGGTTCAGTGACGGCGTGAGGTGATCAGGGGCGGGGTCATGGCGCTATGTGGCGGTCGTGATATGTGCCGTGGGGTGGCAATGGGAGGTGGTCACGGGGTGGGCCATGGGTGAGGATGTGGGGTGGTCACGAGTGACCCATGGCGTCGCGGTGGGCGGTGAGGGTAGAGAGGTGACGGGCGGTCAGGTTTTGTGGCTATGGAATGGAGGCTTGCGGTAGTCAGATGTGGAGGGGTGGCTGAGGGCGGGAATGGTTGGGGTGTGCGGGATGGGGGGTGAGAGGTGGAGTGGTGATGAGGGGTGGGTGGTCAGGGTGGGGGCCAGGGGGTGGGGGTGTTGTGGGTGGTGAGGAGGGATTCGAGGGTTGTGCGGGCGTAGAGGCGTTCGCCGGGGCGCCAGGCGGGGTGGACTTTGAGGGTGTGGGTTGTCTTTTCGAGGATGGCGATCTCGGCGAGACGGCGGGTGGAGCCGTCGCGGCGCATGAACAGGATCAGGTGGACGGCGGCGGCGAGCTGACTGTGCAGCTCGGCCCGGGAAAGGCCGCCCAGGGCGGCGAGGGCCTCGAAGCGGGCAGGGACCTCCGCTGGGGAGTTGGCGTGCAAGGTGCCCGCACCGCCGTCGTGACCGGTGTTCAAGGCTGCCAAGAGATCCACCACCTCGGGACCGCGGACTTCGCCGACGACGAGGCGGTCCGGTCGCATTCGCAACGCCTGACGGACCAGATCCCGCAAGGTGATCTCGCCGGCGCCCTCGATGTTGGGCGGCCGGGCGACCAACCGCACGAACTGCGGATGGGTGGGATGCAACTCCCCCGCGTCCTCGACACAGACGATTCGCTCGCTCTCGGGGACGCACCCGAGCATGGCCGACAGCAACGTCGTCTTGCCCGAACCGGTCCCGCCCACCACAACGAAAGCCAGCCGGGCGGCGACGATCGCGCGCAGCAGCTCGGCACCCTGCTGTTCGAACGTTCCCAAGGCCCGCAAGGACTCCAAGTCGTGCGCCGCGGGACGGAGCACCCGCAGGGACAGGCAGGTGCCGTCCGGGGCGATGGGCGGCAGGACAGCGTGCATGCGGACCTTGCCCAGCGCGGTGGTCTCCGGGATCCAAGCGTCCACATAGGGCTGCGCGTCGTCCAGCCGCCGCCCGGCAGCGAGCGCCAGGCGCTGGGCGAGCCTGCGGACCGCGGTCTCGTCCGGGAACTGGACGGCGGTGCGGCGCAGCCCTGCCGGACCATCGACCCAGACCGAGCGCGGACCGGTGACGAGCACGTCGGTCGTGGCCGGGTCGCGGAGCAACGGCTCCAACGGCCCCGCGCCGACGAACTCCTGGTGCATCTTGTGCATCGTGTCGAGCACGTCCTTGTCGCCCACGACCCCGCCGGCCTCGTCGCGGACCGCGTCGGCGACCGTGGCGAACGTGATGTTCGGCCCGGCGGCGGCGACCCGGTTGCGCACCCGCTCCATGAAGTCCGTCATGACGCCCTCCGCAGTTTATGTTGCACGCCAAGCACTTCGAGGGTCAGCCGGGCCGCGGCGCCCAGCGGGCCCCGGCGTTCGCTGAACCGGCCCTTCTCCAGATCGACCGCGAGGCCGCGCTGGTAAGGCATCCACGCGAGCAGAGGAAGGTCGATGGCATCGGCGATCTCCTGCGCCCGCAGGCCGTCCGGCGCCGGGCCGCGGACCAGGACCCGCGCCGTGACGCCACGTTCGGCCAGCCGCTCGGCGATGCGGCTCGCCGAAGTGGTCGCCCGCAGCTCGGCAGGAACCACGATCACCGTCAGATCGGTCAGATCCAGCGCCGCCGCAACGGTTTCGGACATCGCCCTGGGCAGGTCGCAGACCACCACATCGCCGCCGCGCTTGCTCGCCTGGACGACGGCGGTCACCGCGTCCGGCTCGGGTGCGAACCCCTTTCTGGCCCCGGACAACAGTTTCACGCCGCCGAGGCTGGGCAGCGCCGCCCGCAGCGACGAGCACGCCACCCGGCCGGACCGCACACGGATGTCCGGCCAGCGCAGGCCCTGCTCGTTCTCCGCGCCCAGCACCAGATCCAGCCCACCGGCCATCGGATCGCAGTCCACCAGCATGGTGGAGTGACCGGCTCGCGCGGCGGCCATGGCAACGGCACCGGCGAACACCGAAGCACCCGCGCCGCCGCGGCCACCGATGACCGACAGCACCCGGCCCGGTGGCCCGCTCGGTCCCTCAGCGGTGTCGGCAAAGCACTCGCTCAGCCACGCACCGGCGACGGGCAGCTCGACCACCCGCTCGGCGCCCAGTTCCAGTGCGCCTTGAAGCGAAGAGATGTCGGTGGTTTCCGGGGATACCACGATGATCCGGTCTCTTCGCGGCAGATGGGCGGCGTGGCATTCGCGGACCCCGCCGGGATCCAGCAGCACCAAGGGAGCGCTGAGCCAGCGGGCACGGGCGGCGCTCACGTCGGGTACGCGCTCAAGTTCGCAGCCTGCGGCGGCGGCCAGCCTCGACAGCTCGTCGACCACGTCGTCGTTGGTGGCCAGGACCAGCGGCCGGTTCTCGCTCATGTCCACTCCCCTGTGTCGCTTTGCCGGTCGGTTGGCCGGCGCTCTTCCACGTTCGCCGGTTGGGCCTTTGGCGGCAATGCGGTCTCGCTCGGCTGTGGACAACTTGGGGACTTGTGGACAACTGGGTGCGGGCGGGCCCGAGTTGCCTTCCGCTGTCGCTGATGTGTGGTAGAGGCCTCGGTGCGGGGCGTTGCTACGACAACGTAGAATTCACACGCGCGCCTGGATCGGGGCCTGCACAACAGAAGTACAAGTGAATATGGGACGACCCCCGCCAGGGGGGAGGGACGGGGGTCGTCAATAGGTTCAGTCCCGGGGGGTCGGACTGAACCGGCCCGGCGTCAGAGACCGGACGCCCTCACTGTATCCCCTCCCGGCCGCGTCGTGGTCACGGATGCGGCTTTTTCTTGCAGTGTCTTGTTGACAGAGTTCGCCACGACGGCAGAAGCACGCATCCGCGCGGCAATCGGACCAACGGACATATGCTGGGCTTATGCCCGACGTCGAGCCCCTGACCAGGCCGGTCGCCGCGTTCTTCGACCTGGACAAGACGGTGATCGCCAAGTCCAGCACGCTCGCCTTCAGCCGGCCCTTCTTCCAGGGCGGCCTGATCAACCGCAGAGCGGTGCTCAAGAGCGCCTACGCCCAGTTCGTGTTCATGCAGTCCGGAGCCGACGCCGACCAGGTGGACCGGATGCGTGCGCACCTGACCGCGCTGTGCACCGGCTGGGACATCGAGCAGGTGCGGTCGATCGTCGAGGAGACCCTGCACGACATCGTCGACCCGCTGGTGTACGCGGAGGCCGCCGAGCTGATCGCCGACCACAAGGCCCAGGGCCACGATGTGGTGGTCGTCTCAGCCTCCGGCGAGGAGATCGTCCGGCCGATCGCGCGGATGATCGGCGCGACCGACAGCGTCGGCACCCAGATGGTCGCCGAGGAGGGCCGATACACCGGCGAGATCGAGTTCTACTGCTACGGCGAGAACAAGGCCATGGCGATGAAGCAGCTCGCAGCGCAGCGCGACTACGACCTGACGGCCTGTTACGCCTACAGCGACTCGAGCACCGACATCCCGATGCTCGAGGTCGTCGGCCACCCGAACGTCGTCAACCCGGACCGCGCCCTGCGCAAGCTCGCCGGTGAACGCGGCTGGCCGGTCCTCACCTTCTCCAAGCCGGTCTCGCTGCGTTCGCGGATCCAGATGCCCTCCCCGACCGCGGTTGCGATCACCGCGGCCAGTCTGGGCGCGGTGGCCGCCGCGGGCGCGACCTGGTACGGCATCCAGCGCCGCCGACGCCGCAAGTAGTCGACTTTGTGGGTGACCCGGATAGCCCGGATGGAGGTAGCGCGCTGCGCCGTCAGCACGCTACCCGGCGTCCGTTCGACACGAGGCGTGTTGATCTACCGCTCACCGACTCTGTACCGGTGCACCCCTTCGTGCCCTTGAAGTGACCGCCATCACTAGGTAGAAAAGGGGTGCGGACTTCTAGTCGGCCAGGGACCAAACGAAGAGAAGCTTGGTCCACCCCGAGAGAACTCCGTGCGCGGACTCCAGGCACCCACGCGCAGCACGCCGCGGGAGGCTTGTCGTCAAGGGACTGCGTACCGGGACGCCGGGCGCCGAGGCCCAGTGAGTACGACGTGAGTTGCACGCTTGGTAACCCGAGATGTTCGCGCTTGGGGCGGGGTCCACCTCCGGGTGGGCCCCGCCTAATCTTTTGTCCTCGCTTGACCTGGCCAACTGGGGATACTCAAACACTCCGTTCGGCTCTTTGCCTCCATGGTGTCGCGTGGGTAACTTACCGATTCAAGGAGTAAGTCGGTAAGAATATTTCGCCTCCAGGGAGGCAGTGGTGTCCCGTCCACGTCCCCGCCGTTGGATCCCGTCCGCACTCGCCGCCGTCACGGTCCTGGCCACGGCCGTCGTTCCGGCCGAGGCGACGCCCGACGTCATGTCGCTGGTGCTGCGGCACATGTCATTGCAGGAGAAGGTCGGCCAGCTGTTCGTCGCGACGGTCTGGGGCAAGTCCGCGGACGAGGCGAGGCCGGAGAACAAGACCGCGTACGGTGTCGACACCCCGGCGCAGGTCGTGCAGCGCTACCACGTCGGTGGCGTCATCTACTTCAACAACCCCACCACGGACAACGTCGACGACCCCGCGCAGCTCACCCGGTTCTCCAACGGCCTGCAGCGCGCGGCCCTCACCAGCGGCGCCCACCTGCCGTTGATGATCTCGATCGACCAGGAGGGCGGCAACGTCACCCGAATCGTCGCCCCGGCCAGCGAGTTCCCCAGCAACATGGCGATCGGCGCGGGCCGCAGCACCCAGGACGCCAAGAAGCTGGCCACCATCAACGGTCACGAGCTGCGGGCGATGGGCATCACGCAGAACTTCGCCCCGGTCGCGGACGTCAACTCCAACCCGCTCAACCCGATCATCGGCGCCCGCAGCTTCTCCTCGGACCCGAAACTGGCCGGTGACATGGTGACCGCGGAGATCAACGGCTACCAGCGCAGTGGCTGGCCGGGCGACACGGTTTCGTCCGCCGCCAAGCACTTCCCGGGCCACGGCGACGCCGCCGAGGACAGCCACACGGGCCTGCCACGGATCAACCGGACCGCCGAGGAGTGGCGGCAGACCGACATGCCGCCGTTCAAGGCCGCGGTCAAGGCCGGGATCGACGTCATCATGACCGCGCACATCCAGGTCCCGAGCCTGGACCCGTCCGGCGAACCGGCCACGCTGTCCAAGCCGATCATGACCGGCCTGCTGCGCAATGAGCTCAAGTACGACGGCGTGGTGGTCACGGACGCGCTGGGCATGGAAGGCGTCCGCAAGATGCACTCCGACGCCGAGATCCCCGTTCTGGCCCTGGAAGCCGGCGTCGACCAGATGCTGATGCCGGTCGACCTCAACCTGGCGATCACCTCGGTGACGAACGCCGTGCGGTCCGGCCGGATCAGCGAGAGCCGGATCGACCAGAGCGTCCGGCGCATCCTCAAGCTGAAGTGGGACCGGGGCGTGTTCATCAAGCCGTTCGCCAACGAGCGCGCCGTGCCGCACGTGGTCGGTACGCCGCAGAACCTCAAGCAGGTCCAGCAGATCACCGACCGCACGGTGACCGTCGTCAAGAACGACACCAAACTGCTGCCCGTCCGCCAGCTGCCACCCAAGGTCCTCGTCACCGGCTGGAACAACCCCGCGTTCCCCGGTAAGCCCGCGGAACCTGTAGCCACACTGGCCAGGGAGCTAGGCGGCACAGCGGTTTCCACGGGTGCCGCGCCGACAACCGCGCAAATCGACCAAGCCGTCGCAGCGGCGAACACTTCGGACATGGTCGTCGTGCTGACCAACGGCCTGCGAACGTCCGCATCCCAACGCAACCTCGTCACCAGGCTGCTCGCCACGGGCAAGCCGGTGATCGCGGTCGCCGCCCAGGTCCCCTACGACCCCGCGTTCGTGGACGTGCCCACGTGGGTCATCACCTACGCGTGGCGCGATGTCGACATGGTCTCGCTGGCCAAGGTGATCACCGGCAAGCTCGCGCCGAAGGGCAAACTGCCGGTGAACGTGCCCAACGCCGACTCCAGCAAGATCCTCTACCCGTTCGGAGCAGGCCTGTCATGGTGACCCGGCGAGTTTTCCTAGCCGCCCCAGCGGTTCTCGCGGCCGCCGCACCGGCCGCGGCCGCGCAGCCACCCGCGGTAGCCGACCACTACCGCGCCGTGACCACGGGCGCCGACCGGCTCGCCGCACGCGGCTGGCGGGACTTCGACGGCCGCAGGGTCGGCGTTCTCACCAACCCCACCGGCGTGCTCAAGGACAAGACGCACATCGTGGACTCCTTGGTGGCGGCCGGAAAGGCGCCCGTCGCGGTGTTCGGCCCGGAGCACGGGTTCCGCGGCACCGCCCAGGCAGGCGGGTCCGAGGGCAGCTACACCGACCCGCGGACCAAGGTCCCGGTGTACGACGCATACGCGGTCAGCACGGCGAAGCTGGCCGAGATGTTCGCCAAGTCCGGCCTGGACACTGTCGTCTTCGACATCGCCGACGTCGGCGCTCGCTTCTATACATACATATGGTCGATGTACACGGCCATGGCGGCCGCCGTCGAGGTCGGCGCGTCCTTCGTGGTGCTCGACCGGCCCAACCCGGTCGGCGGCCAGGCGTTCGGCCCGCAGCTCGACCCCGCGTTCGCATCCGGGGTCGGCAAGAAGCCGATCGTGCAGCAGCACGGGATGACCGCGGGCGAGCTGGCGAAGCTGTTCGACGCCGAGTTCCTGCCCGCGGACACCAACGGCCGCCGGCTGTCCAAGTTGGACGTGGTCGAGGTGCGCGACTGGCGGCGGGACATGCTGTTCGGCCAGACCGGCCTGGACTGGGTCCTGCCGAGCCCAAACATGCCGACCCCGCAGACGGCGCTGACCTACCCGGGCACGTGCCTGTTCGAGGGCACCGTGCTGTCCGAGGGGCGCGGCACGACCCGGCCGTTCGAGACGATCGGCGCGCCGGACATCGACTGGCGCTGGGCCGAGGAGCTCAACGCGATGCGGCTGCCCGGAGTGCGGTTCCGGGAGAACTACTTCGCTCCCACGTTCAACAAGTTCGTCGGCAAGACCTGTGGCGGTGTGCAGCTGCACTTCACCGACGAGCGCGCCTTTGACCCGATTCTGACCGCCGTGGCGATGCTGGTCACCGTGAGACGGCTCTACCCGGCGATCTTCGCGTGGCGCCCGGACAACTACGTGGACAAGCTGTCCGGTTCCGCCCGGCTGCGCACGATGATCGACGCGGGTGCGGGCGTCGCCGAGGTGACCGGCGCCTGGCGGGACGAGCTGGCGGCCTTCCGCCGGCTGCGGCAGCGGTACCTGATCTACCGGTAAGAGGGGGACGAGATGCTTCGCCGAGCGGTGGTCGTGCTGACCGTGCTGGGTGTCGCCGGAGCGAGCGCGGTGGCGGCCGACGCGCACAAGGACGGTACGGGACGGTTTGATCGTCCTATGAACGGTTTCGCGGCGCCCTGGACGACGCTGCACCCGGGCAGCCCGCAGTCGGCCGGGCTGGACCCGGCGCCGATCGACGCCGCGCTGCGCCAGATCGACGAGTGGACGCGGACGAACACCAACCCGGCGATCCCGCATCCGCTGATGTCCGGCGTGGTGACGTTGCTGGCGCACGACGGCGTGGTGGTCAGCCGTGCCGCCAAGGGATACGCCCTGCAGTACGCCACGCAGGACGGCCAGCAGCTGCCGCCCGAACAGCGGGTGCCGATGCGCGACGACACCATCTTCGACATGGCGTCGATCAGCAAGCTGTTCACGTCGATCGCCGTGATGAAGCTGGTGGAACAGGGGAAAGTCGATGTGGACGTCCCGGTTTCCCGCTATCTGCCGGAGTTCGGTGTCAACGGCAAGACTGACATCACGGTCAAGCAGCTGCTGACGCACGTGTCCGGCCTGGCCGCGGACCTGCCGCTGTGGCGGGACTGGCCGGACAAGCCGTCGCGGATCAAGGCGGTCATGGACGTGGCCCCGGTCAACCCGCCGGGCAAGGTGTACCTGTACTCCGACTTGAACCTGATAACTCTCGGCGTTCTTGTCGAGCGTCTCACCGGGTCCACGTTGGACAACGTTGTCAGATCGTGGATCACCGAACCGCTGCACATGGTGGATACCGGATACAATCCACCCTTGTCCAAACTGGACAGGATCGCCGCGACGGAGTTCGAGGCCGTGCCGGCGCGAGGCATGGTGCGGGGCCAGGTTCACGACGAGAACGCGTGGGCACTCGGCGGAGTCGCCGGCCACGCAGGGGTCTTCTCGACCGCCTCGGACATGGCCGTTCTAGGGCAGACCATCATCAATGGCGGTACTTATGCCGGCAAGCGGATCCTTCGCGAGGACACCATGCGGGCCATGCTCGCCGACTACAACGCCGCTTTCCCTGGCAACGCACACGGTTTGGGCTTCGAACTGGACCGAATGTTCTACATGGGAGGGCTGAGCAGCCTCGCCACCGCGGGCCACACCGGTTACACCGGAACGACTTTCGTCGTCGACCTGGAGTCGCGGTCGATCGCGATCCTGTTGTCCAACCGCGTGCATCCGAACCGTGGCTGGGGATCCATCAACCCGGCGCGGGAGGCGCTGGCGAACGGACTTGCCAAAGCAATGGCCGTTAGACCCTTGCGCGGACGGGATTCTTGGTACTCAGGCATCGGCAACCTGAGCACCGCCACACTGTCCACACAGGAGCTCACGGCCCGGAGTTCACCCGTACGGGTTACGTTCGATGCATTTGTTGATACGGAGCCGACCGACCACCTCGTTCTGGAGTCGAGTGGTGACGGCGTGCAGTGGCAGGCGGTCCCGTTGACCGTTCGCGGGCGGGCAGCGCCCACCGGAAATCCACTGTGGTTGGCCGGTCACGGCCATCGGACCTGGTGGTTTGTCACCGCGGAGGTCCCGGGAACCCCGAAGCTGAGGTTCCGCTGGCGGCTCACCACCGACACCCTCTACACCGGTCGCGGGGTCAACCTGGACAACATCAAAATCACCGAGGGTAGCCGGACACTTCTTGACGGTGAAAAACAACCAACAGCGCTCGATTCACAAGCTTGGGATCGTCGAATCCGATGATAAAGTCTGTTAACGACACCCCCATTACCTGCGATTTCCCACGCAAGCCGGTTTGGTTGCAGGTTCAAGTTTCGGACACGTTTGGGTGTCGTTGCGTCAGGAGGTCTGGTCGTGACCTTGTACGATCTCGTAACTGTTAGTAAGTTTCCCACGTGAGCACCGCGGAGATGGTCGACGAACGGAGCGAGTCCAGCCCGCTCGTACGCATCAGGTCGCTGCTCCCGGGGCTGGCCCGGGCGGAGCAGCGCGTCGCGAAGGTGGTGCTGGACAACCCGGGCGCGGTCGCGCGCCGGAGCATCACCGAGGTCGCCGATGCCGCAGGCACCAGCGAGACGACGGTCACGCGGTTCTGCAAGGCGATCGGCGTCGGCGGGTACCCCGAGCTGCGCATCGCGCTGGCCGCGGACACCGCCCGCACCGAGGCCCGCGCCGAGCGGGACCTCGGCGGTGAGATCGGCCCCGAGGACGACCTGCACCAGGTCGTCGGCAAGGTGACCTTCGCGGACGCACGTGCCGTGGAGGAGACCGCCGACCAGCTCGACATCCCCACGTTGCAGCAGGTCGTCGAGGTCATCGCCAACGCGGGCCGGGTGGACGTCTACGGCGTGGGCGCCAGCGCGTTCGTCGCCGCGGACCTGCAGCAGAAGCTGCACCGCATCGGGCGGGTGAGTTTCGCCTGGAACGACACCCACATCATGCTCACGTCCGCTGCCGTGCTGCGTGAGGGAGATGTCGCTGTGGGCATCTCGCACACCGGTGCGACCACGGACACCGTGGAGGCGCTGCGAACCGCACGCCAGCACGGCGCCACGACCGTGGCGCTGACCAACTTCCCCCGCTCCCCGATCACCGAGGTGGCCGATCTCGTGCTCACCACCGCGGCCAGGGAGACCACGTTCCGCTCCGGCGCGATGGCCAGCAGGATCGCCCAGCTGACGGTGATCGACTGCCTGTTCATCGGGGTGGCGCAACGGCATCTGTCGGAGGCCATGGGCGCGCTGGAGGCCACTCGCGATGCGGTCGGACCGCACCGGCTGGAGACCCGGCCGGACGGCCGCCGCAAAGCGCGCGATATCGGGAAATGAGAGTGACCTAGTGCCGGATGAGGTGCGTGGGCGATGACGGTTCCGCAGCAAGCGGTCTACGTCGACTCGCCGACCGAGGGCCGCAACCCGCGGACCATGGGGCTGGACACCATGCCCACCCTCGAGGTCCTGCGAGTGATCAACGCGGAGGACCGGCAGGTGCCGGCCGCCGTGGGGGCTGCGCTGCCGCAGCTGGCCCAGGCCGTCGACCTGGCGGCCGCCGCGCTTCAGCAGGGGCACAAGGTGCACTACGTCGGCGCGGGCACGTCCGGGCGGCTGGCCAGCCTGGACGTGGCCGAGCTGGCGCCGACGTTCAACACCCCGGCAGGCTGGTTCGTCGCCCACCACGCGGGCGGTGACACCGCGCTGCGGACGGCGGTGGAGAACGCGGAGGACGACTCGGCCGCGGGGGCGGCCGAGCTGACCAGGGACGCCGAGGCCGGGGATTTCGTCCTCGGCCTCACCGCATCCGGCCGGACACCGTTCGTGCTGGGTGCGCTGGCGGCGTCCCGGCGGATCGGCGCGACCACCGCGCTGGTCTCGAACAACCCGATGTCGGCCAGGACCGTCGACGTGGACGTGGTGATCGCCGTGGACACCGGTCCGGAGGCGGTCGCCGGGTCCACGCGGATGAAGGCTGGCACGGCGCAGAAGCTGGTGCTCACGGCGTTCTCCACCGCCGTGATGGTGAAACTGGGGCGCACGTACTCGAACCTGATGGTGAGTATGCGCGCCACGAATGCCAAGCTGCGCGGCCGTACCCTGCGGATCCTGCGGGAGGCGACCGGTTTGAGCACCCAGGAGTGCTCGGCGGCGCTGATGGCGGCCCACGGCGACCTGAAGGTGGCCCTGGTGCATTTGCTGTCCGGTGTCGACTCGGAACGCGCCGCCAAGGCGTTGCACGAGGCGAACGGACATGTCCGCAACGCCTTGGACGTACTCGGCGCGGCGGCACGGTAGTTATACCCACATTTTCGCGGCGCACCCTGTGGTGCGCCGCTTAATCACGCATGCGCAATCAGGACACGGAATAAGGCGTGAATGCCCTTATTCATAGCGACAACCCTGTGGCCATTCCGGCCACAGGGTTGCCCGGCCGCCCTCCCGCGGGGCACCGGCGGGCGCTTCCAGTACGCCCGGCGGTCAGACGACGTTCATGGTGTGTCCACTATGGACACTTATTCGCAGGCGACTCCGTCCTTGTCGCGGTCGAGAGCGGCTCGATAGCCCGGCTCACCGACGTGCAGCGGGGCGGCGCCAGCGGCTCTGGCCGCATCACAGTTCGCGTAGTACGGGGCGGGCGGCGCGGCCGGCTTCGGGGTTGTCTTGGGCGGCGCGGGTTTCGGTGTAGTGGTCTTGGTCGTGGTCTTCGGCGGCGCGGGCGGCGGACCGACCACGTGCACCACGACGGTCGAACTGCGCGACATCCCGGTCCCGGCGCCCTCCACCGAGTCCACTATCCAATCCGGACCCGGCGTGACCGGCTTCCACAGGCTGTCGACGTAGCTGATCGCTGTGAAGCCAAGGGCTTTCAGCCGTCCTTCGACCGTGCCGGTGGATATACCCGCGAGGTCGGCGGGGATCGTGACGGGCGGATCGGTGACCACAGTGGATGCCGGCGTGGAGTACGTGGTGCTGGTGGTCGTCGCGGAAGTTGTTGTTGGCGTTGGGATAACAGGTGCGGCGGTCCGCACCGGTGTTGTCCCGCAAGCGCTGGCCATGGTCAGCGCGACGACTACGCAGACAATCCTTTTGGTTGCCACCATATTCGACTCGGTTCCGCCAACCGGTTCGTCCTATGTGACCGTCCGGATATGAATCCCTTCTGCAGCACAGGATTCACCGTTACTGAAGTCACACTATCGGCTGAACTTAGGTTGCACTTTGGTCATGTCTCGGTGACAGAACCGTTGAAACGTGCGCTTTCAGGCGTTCACCGAATCGGCGATCGAGGTGGCCTCGCGCGCGCCGATCTCCATCGCCTCGCAGCACAGCACGACCCAGTCGCGCACGCCGTCCGGCTGCCCGCTGGCGAACGCCTCGGCCGCCTCGCGGTACCGCTCCGGCCGCCGCAAGTACGCGACCTCCGGCACGGTCAGCCCCTTGGGGTCCAGACCCGTGCCGATCATGGTCAGCCGGGCCGCCGCCCGCGCGACCACACCGTCGGCGACCCCGAACGGCGCCAACGTCAACAACTCGCCATGCACCACGGCGACCAGTACCGGTGCAGGCGCCTTCGTCGCACCCGTCACGAGTGAAGCGAGCAGATCGAGCCGCCCGGACACACCGCGTGCCGACCGGGGACGGCCGAGCCGGTCGTCCTCCGCGGGGTCGATGAGGTCCGCGGCCGCCAGCAGGTGCAGCCGCGCCAACGCCTGGAGCGGAGCTCGTTGCCACACGGGCAACAACGGTCCGAGGGCCTCGGCGACCCGCAGCGCCCCGGCCAGGACCGGATCTGTGACTTCGCCCTCATCGGGGATCTCGGGGTTGCCGCCGTCCAGGTACGCGGAGGAACGTGCGGCTCGGACCGACGCCTCGGCGGCCGTGGTCGGCCACCCACGCCGGTTCGCCGGATGCCGGTGCACGGCGTCCACGGTCTCGCGCGCGGACTGGACCGCCTCGGCGATCCCGGGAAGGTCCAGCAGTGGGCCCAGGGGGTCGGTCACGCGCTGACACTACCGAGCGCGGCGGTCATCCGATACGGCGACGCTCCACTGGGCCGACGCTCACCATTGGTCTAAACCAAACGGGGTCCTAGCCTGTTGTTTCCCGCCGCGCGGCACTACGGTCACCACATCACAAATTTTGTCAGTTCCGAGGAGGTCACACGCGATGACCGAGCAGTCGGGCCAGGGTCCCGCACTGGACAACCTGCTCACCGAGAGCAGGACGTTCCCGCCGTCCGCCGAGTTCGCGGCGGCGGCCAACGCGGGCCCGGACCTGTACGCCGAGGCAGACGCCGACCGGGAGAGCTTCTGGGCGAAGCAGGCCGAGCGACTGCACTGGGACACCAAGTGGGACCAGGTTCTGGACTGGAGCGGCGCGCCGTTCGCGAAGTGGTTCGTCGGCGGGAAGCTGAACGTCGCCTACAACTGTGTCGACCGGCATGTCGAGTCCGGGCATGGCGACCAGGTCGCCATCCACTGGGAGGGTGAACCCGGCGACACCCGGACGATCACGTACAACGACCTGAAGGCCGAGGTCAGCAAGACCGCGAACGCGCTGCTGGAGCTGGGCCTGCAGGTCGGCGACCGGGTCGCGATCTACATGCCGATGGTCCCCGAGGCCATCTTCTCGATGCTCGCCTGCGCGCGGCTCGGGCTGACCCACAGCGTCGTGTTCGGCGGGTTCTCCGCGGAGGCGCTGCGGTCGCGGATCGACGACGCCGAGGCCAAGCTCGTTATCACCACCGACGGGCAGTACCGCCGTGGCAAGCCGGCGGCGCTGAAGACCGCGGTGGACGAGGCCGTCGCGCAGACGCCGACCATCCAGCACGTGCTCGTGGTCAAGCGGACCGACACCGACGTCGAGTGGACCGAGGGCCGCGACATCTGGTGGCACGACCTGGTCGACAAGCAGTCCGACCAGCACACCCCGGAGGCGTTCGACGCCGAGCACCCGCTGTACATCCTGTACACGAGCGGCACGACGGGCAGGCCCAAGGGCATCCTGCACACCTCGGGCGGTTACCTGACCCAGGTCGCCTACACGCACTACAACGTGTTCGACCTCAAGCCGGACAGCGATGTCTACTGGTGCACCGCGGACATCGGCTGGGTCACGGGGCACAGCTACATCGTGTACGGGCCGCTGGCGAACCGCGTCACCCAGGTCGTCTACGAGGGCACGCCGAACACTCCCCACGAGGGCCGGCACTGGGAGATCGTGCAGAAGTACAAGGTCTCCATCTACTACACCGCGCCGACGCTGATCCGCACGTTCATGAAGTGGGGCGCGGACATCCCGGCGAAGTTCGACCTGTCGTCCCTGCGTGTGCTGGGCAGTGTCGGTGAGCCGATCAACCCCGAGGCGTGGATCTGGTACCGGGAGACCATCGGCGCGTCGAGGACCCCGGTCGTGGACACCTGGTGGCAGACCGAGACCGGCGCGATCATGATCTCGCCGCTGCCCGGCGTCACCTCGGCCAAGCCGGGTTCCGCCCAGCGCGCACTGCCCGGCGTGTCCGCGAAGGTCGTCGACGACCAGGGCAACGAGGTCCCGCACGGTGGCGGCGGTTACCTCGTGCTGGACAAGCCGTGGCCGTCGATGCTGCGTGGGGTGTGGGGCGACGACGAGCGCTACCGCGACACCTACTGGTCGCGCTTCGCCGAGCAGGGCTACTACTTCGCCGGTGACGGCGCCAAGTACGACAACGACGGCGACGTCTGGCTGCTGGGCCGCGTGGACGACGTGATGAACGTGTCCGGCCACCGCATCTCGACGACCGAGGTCGAGTCCGCATTGGTGTCGCACCCGACCGTCGCCGAGGCCGCGGTCGTCGGCGCCACCGACCCGACCACCGGGCAGGGCATCGTCGCGTTCGTGATCCTGCGCGGCGGCGCGGTCGACGGCGGCGCGGAGGCGGTGAAGGCGCTGCGCGACCACGTGGCCAAGGAGATCGGCCCGATCGCCAAGCCCCGCCAGGTGATGGTGGTGCCGGAGCTGCCGAAGACGCGGTCCGGCAAGATCATGCGCCGCCTGCTGCGCGACGTGGCGGAGAACCGGTCCATCGGCGACGTGACGACCCTCGCGGACTCCTCCGTGATGGACCTGATCTCCCAGGGCCTCAACAAGGGCGCGTCGGAGGACTGACCCCAAAGAGTTCACCCGATCGGGGTGGTTCCGGGCCGCACGGCCCGGAACCACCCGTTCCTGTCAGACCCCCGCACTACTTTGGGACATCGGGGGGTCTCCGCTCGGCGCCGGTTTTTGTCGGTGGCCGGTGCTAGCGTCGGCGGGTTTGTCCCTTAGCTGATCTCGGGTTCGTGGCGGACCGGGAAGTTGACCGAGCGGGCGATGAAGCACTTCTCGTTCGCCTCGTGGTGCAGTTCCCGCGCCTTGGCGACCATGTCCGGCGCGGCCACGCGCACCCGCGGCCGCAGGATCACCTCGGTGAACTGCCCCGCCCCGTTCTTCTCCTCCACCATCGTGCCGACCGCCTTGTCCACATAGGACTCGACGATCACCCCGGCGACCGCGCACAGATGCAGGTACCAAAGCATGTGACAGTCGGACAAGGCCGCGACCAGCAACTGCTCGGGGTTCCACCGCGACCGGTCACCGCGGAACGCCGGATCCGATGAGGCCTCGATCACCGGCCGTCCCTCGGCGGCGATGTCGTGCGCGCGGTCGAAGTCGCGGTAGCCGGAGGTTCCGGTGCCGCGATTGCCGGTCCAGGTGACGGTGACCTCGTAGGTGTGCATCAGAACCGCCTGTTCGCCAGCACTGGCACGGTTTTGCGGGCGGCGAGCGCCTCGTCGGGATCGATGTCCACGATGAGCAGTCCCGGTTCCTGGCCGAGCTGTTCGCGGATCTCGCCGAGCGGCGAGGACACCGCGCTGTAACCGATCCCCGTCGGTCCTTTGCTCGCGACCTCGTCACCCGGGTACGCCTGTCCACAAGCGACGATCCATGCCGTGCTGTCCAACGCTCGGGCTCGCACCAGCAGCTCCCACTGCTCGCGTTTGCCCGGGCCGCTGCCCCACGAAGCCGGCACGATCGTCACCAGAGCGCCGTCGTCCGCGAGTTTCTGGAACAGACCGGGGAAGCGGATGTCGTAGCAAGTGGCGAAACCGACGCCGACACCGTCCACTTCGGCCACCACGGTCCGCGAACCGGGCGCGACCGTGGCCGACTCGGTGAACCCGAACGCGTCGAACAGGTGGATCTTGTCGTAGTGGGTGTCGATGCCCTTGCCGGTGATCAACAGGGTGTTGGTGACCCGGCCGTCCGGGCTCGGCGTGAACATCCCGGCGACGATCAGCACGCCCGCGTCGGCCGCGATCTGCCGGACCGCGGTCGCCCACTTGCCGTCGAGCGGTTCGGCGAGCGGGCCGAGCGGGATGCCGAACCGTGCCATCGCCGCCTCCGGGAACACGACGATGTCGACGTCGCTCAGCCGGGCGACGGTTGTCCGGATGTGCTCGAGGTTCCGCTCCGTGTCGGTGTGTGCTGCGAACTGGCTGAGAGCTATGCGCATCGACGGCACCTCGTCCTCGATATACACTTTGTATACACGTTGTATACAAGAAGCATACAAGGGGTGGGCAATGGCGCCGTCCGGGCGGGAGCGGGCGTACACCTTCGTCAAGAAGGAGGTGCTCACCGACCCATCGATGCAGGGCACGTTCATCAACGAGCAGGCGCTCGCCGACCGGATCGGCGTGTCCCGCACCCCGATCCGCGAGGCCCTGCTGATGCTCGCCGCGCAGGACCTGCTCCGGCTCGTGCCCAAGCGCGGCGCCTACATCGCGCCGATGTCCAATCGCGAGCTGACCGACCTGGTCGCGGTCCGCACGATGATCGAGAAGCACTCGGTGTTCCACATCCTCGACTTCCAGTCCACTATGGATGAGATGCAGGACGTGCTGGCGACGCAGAACCTGTTGCGCCGCAAGCCGAAGCACCGCGAGTTCATCGAGCTGGACATGCGGTTCCACACGACTCTGGTGCGGTCCAACGGCAACGAGATCCTCACCCGCATGTACGAGGGCCTGCGTGACCGGCAGGTGACCGCGGGGATGATCGCCCTGGCCCGCAACCCCGACCGGCAGGAAGCGGTGCTCGACGAGCACGCCCGGATCCTGAACGCGTTGGTGGCATGCGACTTCGCCGCCGCGGCGCAGGCCATTGAGGACCATCTGAAGTCGACACTGCGGGTGCAGCTGGGATGACAAACGTCAGCGGGAAACCCGTGAACAACGCATGAACTCGAGTTCCACCATCGGAAACGCCGCTATACCAACGAACGGACCACAAATTCGCCCGGAACCGCCCGCAACGTGCCTCGTTACCAGACAGGAGGTGCCGGACAGGCCGTCTCACCGCAGCGACCGCTGACCGACTGAGGTGAGCATCATCTTCATCTGTCCGCGCGTCCCTGCATATCTTATGTATACAAGGCGTATACGAGATGCATGACGGAGGTGTTCGTGCTGCACTTCAGCCTGCCCGACGGCCAGCGTGTCACCGTCGAGGTGCGTTCGGTGCTCAACGCGGGCTTCTCCGGTCGCAACGCTGAGGTCGTCGCCGCACACGTCGCCGAACTGGCCGCGTTAGGCATTCCCGCCCCTGCCGTCACGCCCTGTCTGTACCCCGTCGCGCCCTACCTGGCCACCCAGGCCAGCGAGGTGCCCGTGCAGAACGACCGGACCTCCGGCGAGGCCGAGTGGGCTCTGGTCATCACCCGCGACGACCTGTTACTCACCGTCGCGAGCGACCACACCGACCGCAGCCTCGAGGTGCACGGCGTCGGCTGGAGCAAGCAGGTCGCGCCGAACGTGCTGAGCCGTCAGGCGTGGCGGTTCGAGGACGTCGCCGAGCGGATGGACAGCCTCACGCTCTCCGCCTGGGTCCGGCACGGTGACTGGGTCGAGATCCAGAACGGCACCTGCGGCGATCTCCAGCCGCCGAAGTACTGGCTGGACCTGCTGCACGCCAAGAACCTCTACGCGCCGGGCACGGTGCTGATGTCCGGCACGCTGCCGATGCGCCGCGGCGTGGACCAGTTCGCCGACGCCTGGCGCGTCGAACTCGCCGACCCCAGCACGGGCCGCACGATCACCACGGACTACGAGGTCCGCCGCCTGCCCGAACCCATCGCCTGACGCCCAAAAGGCCGGTGCCGTCGCTCCTGCGAAGCTGGACAGCGGTCTGACCGCCGACTCGGCGATCACAACGCCCGGTGAGGGCAACGACCTGCGGCTCGACCTGAAGGCCCTGTACGCCTCCAAGGACGCTGGTATCTACCCGCTGGTCCTGGCCACCTACGAGATCGTCTCCTCCAAGGACTACGACGCCGACACCACGAAGGCCCGCCGAGGCGCGTTGAGAACGGCGAGGGTTCGCGCGGCCAACTCGCCTTCAGATGGCCGCGATTCGCCCGGACCGCCGACCTCCGCCCCGGCCCGCCCCCAGGTCAGCGCCATGATCAACAGACTCGACCCGATTTTGGGCCCCCGATTTCCCAAATTACGGAGATGGGCGGACAGGGCGGGGGAAGCGAGCGAGGGTTATCCACAGGGTTGTGGAGTTATCCACAGGGTTGGGGTGGGTGCGTTAGGATTGTGCGTAGGTGTGCCGGGAAGCCTGGTCGGCGAGATGATCTTGTGTTATCCGACCAGAGGGGTGCTGTGAGCCGACGGCCTGTTGCTGAGTTCGCTCGTTTTCTCCGTACCGAGACTGTGGGCGGGATGATCCTGCTCGGGGCCACCGTCGTTGCCCTGCTGTGGGCCAACTCGCCGTGGCGCGGTGCGTACCAAGCGATCCGGGATGTCCACATCGGACCTGCGGCGTTCCACCTCAGTCTGTCCATCGAGGACTGGGCCAAGGACGGGCTGCTGGCGCTGTTCTTCTTCGTCGCCGGGCTCGAGCTCAAGCGCGAGCTCGCGGTCGGCGAGCTGTCCACTTTCAAGGCCGCGATCCTGCCGGTGCTTGCCGCGCTCGGCGGGATGATCGTGCCAATTGGACTAGCCATCGCGGTCGGCGGTGGCGCGCCCGGGATGGCGGAGGCGTGGGCGATCCCGGCGGCGACGGACATCGCGTTCGCGCTCGGCGTGCTGGCGATCACCGCGTCCGGCCTGCCCAGCAGTGCCCGTGTCTTCCTGCTCAGCCTCGCGGTCGTCGACGACCTGGGCGCCATCGTGATCATCGCCGTGCTGTTCACCACCGGCCTCAACCTCCTCGCCGCGGCCGCTGCCGTCGCACTGCTGGCGCTGTACGCCTTCTTGCAGCACAAACGGATCCAGACAGCGTGGCTGTACGTCCCGATCGCGGTGGCCACGTGGGTCGCGGTGCACCAGTCGGGTGTGCACGCCACCATCGCGGGTGTCGCGCTCGGGCTGTTGACGCGCGTCAAGAAGGACCCGTACGAGCGGGAAGCCCCGGCGATCCGCCTCGAACACCGTCTCCAGCCGTGGTCCGCCGGACTCGCCGTGCCGGTGTTCGCGCTGTTCGCAGCGGGTGTGCCGGTGTCGCCGGACGCGCTCGGCCAGATGCTCGGTGACCGGGTCGCGCTCGCGGTGATCGCCGGCCTGCTCATCGGCAAGCTGGTCGGGATCTTCAGCAGCACCTTCGCCGCGGTCAAGCTCGGGGCCGCCACCATGCCCACCGACATGGGCTGGCGGGACATGATCGCCATCTCGATGCTCGGCGGCGTCGGGTTCACCGTCAGCCTGCTGATCGCCGACCAGGCCCTCGACGGGGCCGCCGCGGACCGCGCGAAAGCCGCCGTTCTGCTGGCGAGCGCGGTGGCGAGCCTGCTGGCCGCCGGAATGTTGGTGCGACGCAACCGGGCACGGCGGGTGTGACGGACCCGCACGTGGCACGATGACCCGGTGACGAGTGCGCAGCAAAACGTCCCAGAGATACCGCTGACCGAGGACAAGCCCGGCCTGCCGCCCGGCGACCAGTCGATCGGCGCGTTGGTCAAGGACGCGACCACCCACCTGTCGACGCTGGTGCGCGCCGAGATCGAGCTGGCCAGACTGGAGATCGCCCGCGACGTCAAACGGGGTGTGCGCGGCAGCGTGTTCTTCGTGATCGCGCTGACGGTCGTGATGTTCAGCCTGTTCTTCTTCTTCATCGCGATCGCCGAGATGCTGGCCGACTTCGGCCTGCTGCGGTCGGTCTCGTACGGCATCGTGTTCTTCGGGATGCTGCTGTTCGCCGGGCTGTTCGGGTTCCTCGGCTACAAGAAGGTCCGTGGGATCAAGGGCCCGAAGCGCACGATCAGCACCGTGCGCGACACGGCCGCGGCGTTCAAACGCGATGGCGACGAGAACAACTGATCCGTCTGCCGTCCGCATCGACGGGCCGTGGGCGCACCGGGATGTCCACGCCAACGGCATCCGCCTGCACGTCGCCGAGACCGGTGAAGGTCCGCTCGTGCTGTTCCTGCACGGGTTCGGGCAGTTCTGGTGGACCTGGCGGCACCAGCTCACCGCGTTGAGCGACGCCGGGTACCGCGCGGTCGCCGTCGACCTGCGTGGCTACGGCGACTCCGACAAACCGCCGCGCGGCTACGACGCGTGGACGCTCGCAGGTGACGCGGGCGGTCTGGTGAAGGCGTTGGGGGAACGGAAAGCGCACATCGTCGGGCACGGCTGGGGCGGCCTGCTGGCATGGACGGTCGCAGCCATGCACCCGCGTCTCGTGCACTCCGTCGCCGCCGTGTCCGCGCCGCACCCGCTGGCACTGCGCCGGCAGATCCGTCGCACGTTGCTCCGCCGCAAACCCAACAACCAGGCCAAAGCGCTCGGCACGCTGTTCCGGGGGCAGCTGCCGCTCGCCCCGGAACGCTGGCTCACCAGGGACGACGCCGTCACCGTCGACCACCTGATGCGCCAGCAAGCCGGTCGCACGTGGGCAGCCAGTGTCGACTTCACCAAAGCCGTCTCGCGCTACCGCGAGGCCATGCTGGTGCGCGGTGTTGCCCACAGTGCCTTGGAGTACTACCGCTGGGCCGTGCGCTCACAGGTCCGTAGTGAGGGCCGTCGGTTCACCGAGGCGCTAGACCGGCCCATGCCTGTGCCGTCACTGCGTCTGCACGGTGCGGACGACCCCACGATGCTGCTGGCGACCGCCGAGAAGTCCGGCCGGTGGCTCGATGACAAGGCCCCGCTGCACGTCCTCCCCAACGTGGGCCACTACCCGCACGAGGAACAACCGGCGGCCACCAACCAGATCCTGCTCGACTGGCTGTCAGGCGGCGCAAGCCCCGGTGTCCACACGCCGGGTCAGCCCCGGCGCTGACTGGACCTCGTCCGAGACCTCCTTGGCGGTCAGCACGAACCCGGTCTCATCGCTGTCCACGGCCGCGCCGAACACGACGCCGATCACGTTGCCCTGCGAGTCGACCAGCGGTCCGCCGGAGTTACCGCTGCGCACCAACGCGCGCACGGTGAACACGTCGCGCTGCACGGTCTTGGCGTCGTAGATGTCCGGGCCGCGCAACGTGATCCGCTCACGGATCCGCGCGGGCGACGCGGTGTACGGGCCGTCCAACGGGTAGCCGAGCACGATGCTGTCCTCACCGTTGCGGCCGTCCTGGCTCGCGAACGGCAACGGCCGCGCGGTCAGGTCCGGCACCGCGAGGATCGCTACGTCGGTCTCCGGGTCGTACCAAACAACGCGCGCGGGCAGCTGGCCCCGGTCGGTCTCCACAGTCACCTGGTCGGTTCCCGCCACGACGTGCGCGTTGGTCATCACGCGCTGCGGGGAGATCACAAAACCCGATCCCTCCAGCGCGCGCGAGCACGACTGGGCGCGCGCGTGGATCTTCAGCACGCTGGTGCGCACCCGCTGCACTACCGGGCTGGCCTGCAATGCCGGGTCCGGCGGGTCGGTGTTGGTCAGCGGGGTCTGCGAGAACGGGCCTACCACGTTCGGGAAACCGGAGTCGTCCAGCAGCTTCTGCACGCCCGCTGGCAGCCGCTCGGCCCCCGGCGGCATGATGTCGTTGACGCCGCCCAGCACCACCGAACCGCGGATCGCCTGCGCCAGCCCGGGCAGCCCGGGCACGCTGGTCAGCGGCAACGCGATGATCCACGCGACGACGAACACCACGACGCCCTGCACGAGCGCGCCCAGGATGCTCTCGATCGGCGTGAGGTTGGGCGTCTTCATCTTGCGCCGCAGCGTCCGGCCGACCCAGACGCCGGCCGTCTCCCCCAGCGCCACCAGGAACACCACGATCGCGATGAAGAACGCCGCCCGCGTGGCGAAGTTGGTGAAGTTCTGCACGATCAGCGGCGCGATGATGGCGCCCAGCACCAGCCCGGCGAACACGCCGAGCAGCGCGGGCAACGCGATCACCACCCCCTGACGCGCGCCGGAGATCGCGGCCAGCACGACGAGCGCCAGCACCAGCACGTCGACCCAGTTCAAACTCTCACACCTCCGGACGGCTCGACCGCCACGCTACGTCAAGGTCCCGCACATCGGTCGTGTCCCATGGCCGTTCCCACCCGCCGATGGCCAGCACGAGGGTCAGCACGCCGGCCGTGAACCCCCACACGAGCATGTCCGGCGCGCTGAACGCCGGTCCGGTGAACCCCGACGGGTGCCGGACCATGAACCGGTTGGCCGGGTCCGCGAGGTGGTCAAGGGGAACGCGGGCGACCGCGGCGGTCTCCCTGGGGTCGACGGCGCGCACCGGCGAGGACTCCTGCCAGTGCGCGATCACCGGAGTGACGAGGAACTTGGACACGGACACATACAGTTCTGGCATCACGGCGACCGGGCGTACGCCCTCAGGCAGCACCCCGGTCTCCTCCATCGCCTCGCGCAACGCGGTCTCGATCGGGCCGTCGTCGGTGTCGTCCGCCTTGCCGCCCGGGAAGGCCACCTGGCCCGCATGGCTGCCGAGTTCGTCGGACCGCAACAGCAGCAGCACATCCGGCCCGGCGGGGCCCTCTCCCAGCAGCACCAGCACCGCGGCGTGTTTGGCGAGCACGCGTCCGGGCGGGTCGAACCGGCGGAACGGCTCCACGTCCAGGTCACGCGTGCCCTCGACGAGCTTGGCCATCCACGACGGCACTTCGGTGGGGTCCACCAGCGGACCGTGGAAGGGGGACGTCACCGGCCCACCGCCTTGCGGACGGCCTCGACCGACGTGAACAAGCGGGGATCGGTCACGGGATGGACTTCGCCGGACGCGTCGATCAGGTAGGACGCCGGCAGCGAGTCCGGCACCTTCAACGCGCGTCGCACAGATCCATCACGGTCAAACAGGCTCGGCAGGTTCACCTTGAGGTCTGTGAGCATCGCGATAGCCGTGGATGGCTCGCTCTCCACGGCCAGTGTCACGACTGGGATCGCTCCCGGCTCGGCGGCGTACTGGGACAACACCGGCAGTTCGTCCTGGCAGGGCCCGCACCAGGTGGCCCACACGTTGACCAGTGCCGGCCCCGCAAACGCTTGCTTGACCGGCACGGCGGCGCCGTCAGCGAGACAGGTGGCGGTGAGCTTGTCGTCGAACGGCCCTGGTCCGGGGTGGGTGGTGCAGGCGGGCAGCGAGGTCTTCACGGGTGCCTGGGGCGCGGCCTGCGGGGCGGTGTCCTGTCTCGGCCAGAATGCGATCGCACCGGCCACGACCAGGACCAGCGCTACCAGCACCCAACGGACCTTGACGCTCAACCGGCCGCCTTCTTGCCGGCCGCCGCCCGCTGCCGGACAGCGGCGGCCTTCTGCTTGACGGCCGGCGCCTTCTTGGGCGGCGGCGGCTTCGGGGCGGCTTCGGCCAGCGCGATCAGGTGCTCGGCCTCCACGCCCTTCACCAGCTTCGCGGCGACCTCGGGCTCGATCGGGCCGGTCCCGTAGGACGGGCAGTCCTTGGCCAGCAGGCATGCACCGCAGGCCGGTTTGCGCGCATGGCACACCCGCCGACCGTGGAAGATGATGTAGTGCGAGGCCATCGTCCAGTCCTTCGGCGGCAGCAGCGCACCGACCGCGTACTCGACCTTGACCGGGTCCTCCTCCGCGGTCCACTCCCAGCGCCGCACCAGCCGGCCGAAGTGCGTGTCGACGGTCAGGCCGGGCACGTCGAAGGCGTTCCCGAGGACCACGTTCGCCGTCTTGCGGCCAACGCCCGGCAGCGTGACCAGCTCGGCCATCGTGCCGGGGACCTCGCCGTTGAACCGTTCCACCAGCGCCGCGCCCAGGCCCATCAGCGAGGTCGTCTTGGCGCGGTAGAACCCCAGCGGCCGGAGGTACTCCTCCATCTCGAGGCGGTCCGCCCCGGCGTAGTCGGCCGCGGTCTTGTACTTGGCGAACAACGCGGGGGTGGTCTGGTTGACCCGCACGTCGGTGGTCTGCGCGGACAGCACGACCGCGACCAGCAGCTCCAGTGGGTCGGTGAAGTCCAGCTCGGCCTTAGCGTCCGGGTAGGCCTCGCTCAGCGCCCGGATCATCCGGCGAGCTCGGCGGACCAGACCCGTGGACGGCTTGGGGGGCTGTGTGGTCGCGGAGGGCACAGGAATAGCCTACGGGCCGCCGAACAACCTCATGGGTGCCCCAGACATCTATCAACATGCCGAGTCCCCACTGGCAAGCGAGGATCAAAGTCATGACGACCACTGTCTGGTTCGTGTTCATCGTCCCGCTCATCATCATGCTGTTCGCGTTGTTCATGGAGCGCATCGAGACCCGCCTGCGGAACGTGGCGATCCAGGAGGAAGAGGTCACCGAGTTCCTCGAGGCCGCCCGGCCCGACGAGGTGCGGGCTCTCTACGGCCACGGCATCGGCCGCGCGCTGGAGCTGTTCCGCCTGCGCCGGCGGGGCGGACGGGCCGCGCGGCTGCGCGCCCAGCGCGTCCGCCGCTAGCGAGGTCGACTACCTACTAGTAGCGTGCGGCGTGCCCGGCGAGTGAGATCGGGTGAACGTCCTACACTGCAGGTAGTTATAACGGCGACGGCGCTGGTCGCCGTGTCTCGACAGGAGGGACGAGCGTGGACGAGACCCTGGCCAGGGCTGGCATCTTCCAGGGGGTCGAGCCTGCGGCAGCCGAGGCGCTCAGTCAGACGCTCGAGTCCGTGGAGTTCCCCCGCGGGCATGTGATCTTCGCTGAGGGCGAGCCAGGCGACCGGCTGTACATCATTTTGTCGGGCAAGGTGAAGCTTGGCAGGAAGTCGCCAGACGGGCGCGAGAACCTGCTGGGCATCTTCGGCCCCTCGGACATGTTCGGCGAGCTGTCGATCTTCGACCCCGGCCCGCGCACATCCACGGCCACCACGGTGACCGAGGTCCGCGCGGTGACCATGGGCAGGCCCGAGCTGCGGCAGTGGATCGCGACCCGGCCGGAGATCGCCGAGCAGCTGCTGCGGGTCGTGGCCCGCAGGCTGCGCCGGACGAACGGCATGCTGGCCGACCTGATCTTCACCGACGTGCCGGGCCGCGTGGCCAAGGCGCTGCTGCAGCTGGCCCAGCGGTTCGGCAGCCAGGAGGCCGGCCTGCTGCGCGTGACCCACGACCTGACCCAGGAGGAGATCGCCCAGTTCGTGGGTGCCTCCCGGGAGACGGTGAACAAGGCGCTGGCCGACTTCGCCCACCGCGGCTGGCTGCGCCTGGAGGGCAAGAGCGTCCTGATCCTCGACCCGGAACGCCTCGCCCGCCGAGCCCGCTGACCTCAGCACGAAGCGGGGCCGCCGACCAGGCGGCCCCGCTTTCGCGTACGCATCCCCACCAAGGCCCACCTGGGTGATTTTTCGGCGACTTTCGGCAGGTGGGTGAACGAAGTCGCCCTGAAGACCACAGAGAGCCGGGCGCCGCCCCCGACGCGGCGCACCGGCTCTCTGTGTTCGCGCGAGCCATCCCCCGACGGCTCGCGCTCCCCGCCCTCCTGGCGTTCCGGCCCCGACCCATTCCGCCGGAGGGAGCTTGTTCAGTTACGTCTCCGAAGAGGTCGCGTCCTCCACCATCGCACGTGACCTCCCCTCCAGCTCAAGTCTTTTCACCCTCAAGGACTCTGTTGAGGCGGATTCGTTGTCCGGTTCCGCAACGATTTCACTTTCCGTTACTCAACCGTGATCATTATTGGGCCGATCAGGCGATGGTGATCGAACCCACCGAAAAGAACTGGTACGGCTGTACCAGTATTTGCCATACTGGGACGCGTGTCCCACTCTGTCTCGTTCCGTGACTACCGGACCGCCCTGACCACACCGGGTGCGGGCAGCCCGGTGATCGCCGCCGTCTTCGCCCGTCTGCCACTCGCCATGGTCGGCCTGTCGCTGCTGTTCTACGTGCAGCGCGTGACCGGCTCGTTCGCCACGGCGGGCATCGTGTCCGCAGGTGCGCTCATCGGTGTGTCGGTCGGGTCGGTGCTGCAGGGCCGGAGCATGGACCGGCTGGGTCCGACGAACCCGCTGCTCATCACGTCCGCCGGGTTCGCGGTCCTGGTCACCGCCCAGATCTGGGCCATCGAGACGCACGCGTCCACTGCAGTGCTCGTCGCGCTGGCGGTCGGCGTCGGCATGACGGAGCCCATGGTCGGCTCCGCCTCGCGCGCTATGTGGTCACGCCTACTGCCCGACGGCGCACCCCGTCAGGCCGCGTACAACTACGACGCCATCAGTATCGAGGTGTTCTTCATCCTCGGACCGGGCATCTCCGGCGTGCTGGCGGGGCTGCCGTGGGCCGGCACCGGCCTCGTGATCGCCGCGGGTATCCAGGCGTTCGGCGCGATCTGGTTCGCGCTGACCAAGACCGTCCGCAAGCTGCACCCGCTGCCCGGCGAACTGCCCGGCATGCTCGGTGCCCTGGCCAGTCCGGGTATGCGCACGGTCGCGCTCGCCGCGGTCGGGTTCGGCGCGGTCATCGGCTTCCTCGAGGTCGCCGTGCCCGCCGCCGCCACGCAGGCCGGTCAGCCTGCCCTCGGCGGCCTGATGATCAGCGCCTGGTCGGTGAGCTCGGTGGCGTTCGGCGTGCTCTACGGGATGCGCCCATGGCCGCGGCCGATGCACCTGCGGCTGCCGTTCCTGCTGGCCGTCTTCGCTGTGCTGGTCGCGTTCTCGGCGATCCCGGGCGAGCTGATCGGCCTGACCGCGACGCTGCTGGTCGCTGGCGCGATGATCACGCCGCAGTCAACCGCGCACTCGACCGTGCTCGAGCAGGTCGCCCCGCCGGGAACGATCACCGAGGCGTTCGGCTGGGTGATCACCTCGATCACCCTCGGCCTGGCGTTCGGCCAGTCGCTGAGCGGCTTCCTGGTCGACCACGTCAGCGTGCAGGCGTCGTTCCTGGCCGCGTCTGTGGCGGGGCTCATCATCGCGGGCGCCGTGTTCCTGTGGCGTGGCACGATCAAGCGCGGTGTGCCGTCTCCGGCGCGCGTCGAAGACCACGTCCTGGCCGGCTGAAACGGAGAGTCATGCGGCGCCTGATCATCGACACGGACCCGGGCGTGGACGACGCCTTCGCGATCGCCCTCGCCTGCGCGAGCCCGGAGGTCGACCTGCTCGCGGTGACCACCGTGGCGGGCAACATCGGGATCGAGCACACGACCCGCAACGCACTGAACATCCTCGCGCTGTGCGGCCGTGAGGACGTCCCTGTCGCAGCCGGTGCGCACCGGCCGTTCTCACGGCCGGTGCGCGGCGACGACGCCCACGGCAATGACGGCCTCGGTGGTCATGCCTACGCGATCCCGGCATCCACAGCAGTGGTCGACAAGCGTGACGCGGTGACGCTGCTCAAGGACATGCTGGAGGCTTCCGACGAACCGGTCACCATCGTCGCGATCGGCCCGTTGACCAACATCGCCCTGCTGCTGGCCGCGCACCCGTCGGTGAAGGCCAAGATCGACCGCCTGGTGGTCATGGGCGGCGGGATCGAGGGCGGCAACATCACACCATCGGCTGAATTCAACGTCTGGGTCGACCCGGAGGCCGCCCGGCGCGTGCTGGTCGAGGAGGACGTCCCGGTCACGCTGGTGCCGGTCGACATCACCATGCGGTGCGCGGTCGGCGACCCATGGCTCAACGAACTCGCGACCACACCGGTAGGGCGCGAACTGGTCGCGATGACCCCGCACTACCGCGCGTTCTACCTCGAGGAGGTCGGCCGCGACGACTTCGTCATGCACGACGCCATCGCGGTCGCCGAGGCCATCGAACCGGGAGTCCTGCGGACCACGCAGTTGCGCCTGGAGGTTGACTGCACCGACGGACCGGGCAGCGGCGCGACCATCGCCGACCGCCGCAAGCCCGCCTCGCCCGGGGAACGCGTCGTCGACGTGGCCCTGGACGCCGACGTCGAGGCGTTGACCGGCACGATCCTCAGCCGGCTCCGAGGAAGATCGGATTAGTCAGCGCGACCATCGTGTCCACCGTGGTGTCGGTCCGTTGGTCCCGTCTGACCTCGACGCGGACCCACCTGGTGTAGCGGCTTCTCGTGGTCCACGTGGCCGTGCCGCCGTTCTTCTCCACGTAGCCGCCCCATTGCGGACCGCCCTGGTCGAGGATCCGGATGTGAGTGTCCGGCGCGCCTTCGACCTTCACCTCGAAGGTCACCGGTTCGTCGGTCGCCAGGCGTTCACCGATGCCGGCCGTGTTCGTGCCGTCGGTGGCGGTGAACTCCAGCTGCACCTCTGCTGACTCGGCGATCCAGTTGCGGCCCTGGATGAACCCCGCCATCAGCTGGTGCGGCGACAGACCCTCAGCCCACACCACATTCTGTGGCAGGCCGACGCGGTCGCTAGGTGTGTGGGCGTCGCTGTTTCCAACGGCAGGCACCCAGGTTCCCGCGCGCAACAGGCTGTCCCAGGCAATCACCGTTGCCTCGTCGTCGAGCGTCCACGGACCGTTCCATACCTCGATGAGATCCGCGCGTTCGAGGCCGAACTCCCAGGAACAGCCGACGCACGGCCCGAACGGGTGCGCGGCCACGACCAGACCGCCCACCTCGTGCACCTCATCCACGAGCTTCTGCAGCTCACGAGGGTCGTCCGCGCGGTGGCGCCAGTCGATCCAGGTGCCCGCCGGGAGATTCCACGCGGGCCAGTGGCCGGTCCTGGTGGTCACCTCTTCGCCGTTGAGGATCAGCAGGTCGTCGGTGGCGTGGTGGCCCCACTGCAGGTGCGCGCTCGGGTTGTTGTGCTCGGTCGACACGATGAAGTCCAGCCTGGCTTCCCGGGCGTCTTTCACCAGTTCCTCAGGCCTGCGGCGGCCATCGGAGTAAATCGTGTGCAGGTGCCCGTCGCCCCGGTACCAGGCTGCGCCCCGATCCCGGTTCGGCGCTGTCTCGGGCGCCGTGCTCGGTTCGAACGCGGGCCCGTCCGGTCCTAAGTGGACAGCTATGTCCAGGTCGTAGGCCATGCCCTGCGGGGAAACCGTGTACGGACCGAGGATCACCTCCCATCGGCCCGGCTCGATCTTCCCTGGCAGATACCCGGGCGTCGCCTCGGTCGCGCTGATCCGGAACCGGTCGCGCGCCCCACCGGACCAGCCGCGGAACCTCCGGTCCGGCCCGAAGACCCCGATGTCCAGCGCGTTCCCCTTGACCCCCGGCGGCACCTCGGGCCGGTCGAACGAGTAGACGACCTCGATCTCACGCACCCCCTCGGGCACATCGAAGCCAACGTACTGCCAGTCGCCGACCCCCGGCGCGAACCGCCCGCTGATCCTCTGAGTACTCACAAACCCCAACCTAGCTGGGAAAACCCGGAATTGTCGGACCCCATCGCTAAGGTGCGAAGCATGGATCTGACCGCCACAACCGCAGACCTGGCGAACGCAGCGGCCGAGGCCGTCCGGCTGCTGCCCGGCCGGATGCTCGACCCCGTGCTCGCCGGGCTGCTGCTGACCACGACCGATTCCGGAGTCGTCCTGGCCGGCAGCGATCGCGAACGTGCCGTGCGGCTGTCGTGCGAGGCGGCGGTGCACAGCACGGGGAAGGTTCTCGTGCCCGCCAAGCCGTTCGCGGAGACCCTGCGGGCGCTGGACGTGCCGATGGTCCGGATCGTGGTCGAGGGCGCGCGGCTCGCGATCCGGACCCCGGCGGCCCGGTTCGCCCTGCCGCTGCTCGACGCGGACCTGCATCCGGGTGTGCTGGTGGCGCCACCCCGGGTCGGGTCGGTGGACGGGAAGCTGCTGGTGTCCGCGTTGACCACGGTGGCGGCGACGGCTTCGCGGGACGAGGCGCTGCCGTTGTTCACCGGGGTGCGGATGCGGTCGGACGGGGACCGGTTGGTGCTGGCCGCCACCGACCGGTACCGGATGGCGGTCGCGTCCATCCCGTGGTCGGCGGGCCCGGGCTCGCTGGACGCGTTGATCCCGGCCGCGTTGCTGGCGGAGGTGGCCAAGCAGGTCCGTGGCGAGGTGGAGGTGCACGCCGATCCGAACCGGGTGGGGCTGGCCTGGGGAAGTTCGGTCGTCACAACGGCTTTGCTGGACGGGTCGTTCCTGAGCGAGAGCAAGATAGTCATGTCCGAAGTAGACACTCACGTCGAGGCGGACGCGGATGTGCTCGCCGCGGCGGTCCGGCGGGTGGCGCTCTACACGGACAACCGCGGTGTGCTCAAGCTCGAGGTTGGCGACAACGAGCTCCGGCTGCGCGGGGCCGACCAGCAGGCCGGTGAGGCGGAGGAGTCGGTCAAGGCCGATGTGGACGGTGGACGCACCTCCCCTTCGTTCCAGTCGCGTTTCCTCGTCGACGCGCTGCGGCCCTTCACCGGCGGCCGGGTCCACCTCGCCATCCAGCCCGGCATGCGCGCCACCGTCTTCAGCTCCCCCGACTCCGAGGAGGTGATCGATCTCCGCTACATGGTGGCCCCCATGCGCCCACCCACCACCTGACCCACCCACACCACCGAGACGGCATCGGCGCCCCAGCCACCCCTACGGCGGCCGCGCGGCCACCCGCAGCCTGCCCACGATCACGGTCCAGCATCAACCCGCCAGGTGCTGCCCCCACCGTGGACAGTCGCAGCCGCCACGACGCCCCACGCGCCTCACGTCGCCACCACAGCGCACCGCACCTGAGGCGCGACGGTCCGCCCACCCACCGACGCCCCGTCCCGCGCGGGGTCAGCCCGCCCCGGGCCAGCCCCGCGCCGCTCGCCCCGCGTGGTCGGTGCAGGGCAGCCAATCCCGGGTGGGCCAGTGCCGGATGGGGTGAGTGCCGCGTCGGTCAGCCCCGCCTCGGTCAATCCCGGCTCGGTCAATCCCGGCTGGGCCAGTTCCGCGTCGGTCAATCCCGCGTGGATCAGCCTCGCCTCGGCCAGCCCCGGCCGGGTCAATCCCCGCGTCGATCAAACCCACGCGGGACCAGCCCCGCACCCGCTCACCTGCCTGGTCGGAGCGAGGCGACCAGGCCCGGCCGGGCCGGTCCAGGGTGGGTCAGCCCCGCCTCGGTTAATTCCGGCTGGGCCAGTTCCGGCTGGGCCAATCCCGGCTGGATCAGGCCCCGCGTGGATCAGCCCGCCTCGGTCAGCCCCGGCTGGGTCAATGCCGCACGGGACCAGCCCCCGCACGCCCGCCTAGCCGATGCGAGGCGGCCAGCCCCGCGTCGGTCAACCCTGCGCGGGACCAGCTCCCGCACCCGCTCGCACGGGTGGTCGGTGCGAGGCGGCCAGCCCCGGGTGGGCCGGTGCCGCGTCGGTCAGCGCCGCGTCGGTCAATCCCGCGTGGATCAGCCTCGCCTCGGCCAGCCCCGGCTGGGTCAATCCCCGCGTCGATCAAACCCGCGCGGCACCAACCCCCGCACTCGCTCGCCCGCCTGGTCGGAGCGAGGCGGCCAGTCCTGGGGTGGGCCGATGCCGGGTGGGCCGGTGCCGCGTCGGTCAGCCCCGCGCCGTTCAATCTCGGCTGGGTCGCTCCCGGGTGGATCGATCCCACGTCGGTCCATCCCGGCTGGGTCGCTCCCGGGTGGGCCAGTCCCGCGTCGATCAAACCCGCGTGGTGTTCGCGGGGTGCGACCTTGCCAGCTTCGTGCCGCAGTGACACGGGTTGCTGCAGCGTGCGGCTGGCTCCGGGCCGGGCGGTAGCCACACGGGTAGGCGTCCGGGTGGGCGTCGTCCGCGGGGTCCGTTGGCGAACCCCCAGAAGTGCGTCGAGGACATGCCGAGGTAGCTGGCGCTGGAAGAACCGTTGTCCTTGGTGTGCTGGTACAGCGCGCCCGTAGGTCCGCAGCGTGCTTCAGGGCCGCCGTGGCGAACCCGAGGGCACCTGCCTGCTGACGTTGATGCTGTCCGGGTCAGCGATCCTCCGGTTGTGCAGGCGCTTGTCTCCGCAGAGGGCGCCGCTAAAACGCACATGCTGTCGCGCAGCAAGACGCCGCCGGGTGGGCCTTGCCGAACAACGGCTCCCTCCGGTTGGCTGCGGGCAACGCGCACAGGTTCGCTTACCCAGCAACAAGAACACACCGGTTACGGAGCGGCGAGATCGGCGCCCACCAGCACGACAGAACCAGCCCGCACCAACTCGGCAGGATCTGCCCGCGCTAACGCGGCTGGATCTGCGCACCGAGGCGGGTGGGAGCAGCGTGCCGGCGCTGGGATGGCGACTGGCTTTCCCTTGTCCGGGGCGAACAACGCGATGTACCGGCGCCTTCGCTGCTACGAGCGGAGGTAGTCCAGTTGGGCGCGGACTGACCATTCCGCGGGGCCCCACAGGGAGGGGTCGACGTCGGCGTAGACCAGTTCGACTACCTGGCGGGCTGAGGCGTCTGGTCCGAGTTGCTTCAGTGCGGCGCGCACTTGGTCGAGTCGTTCCTCGCGGTGCGCCAAGTACTCACTGGCGACTGCGGCCAGGTCGGGTAGGTCCGGTCCGTGTCCTGGGAGCACGGTGGTTTGGATCTGTGCGAGGCGGCGGAGGGTGTTGAGGTAGTCGCCGAGGGACGAGATCACTGTGGTGCCCCGCCCCAGGATGGTGTCGCCGGTCAGCATGGCGTCGGGCAGTTGCAGGCAGATCGAGTCGTCGGTGTGGCCTGGGGTGTGCAGTACGCGCAAGGTCAGGCCTGCGGCCTCGACGACCTCGCCGTCGGTCAGGGAGTCGCCGTCTCGGCACAGTTCGGGGTCGAACGCGCGGATGGGTGCGTTTGTGTGGGCGGACAGCCAGGGGGCGCCCTCGACGTGGTCGGCGTGGTGGTGGGTCACCAAGATCAGGGACACCGGGCCGGAGGCCGCCACGCGTTCGAGGTGCGGGATGTCCTCGTAGCCGGGATCCACGACGACGCAGCCCTCGGCGTCCGGCGCGCGCAGAATCCAGGTATTGGTCCCGTCCAGGGTCATCGAACCCGGGTTGTCCTCCAACATCACCGCAGCCGTCGGCGTCACCGCCCGCAACACCCCGTACGCCGGATGCTCAACGCTCACCGATCCACACCTCCACTCCAGTTGCTAACGGCCCAGGGTGTCGTCGGGGTGGGCGTCCAGGTGGTTGGCCGCTTGGGGGTAGGCGGGGTCGCCGGGCAGGACGGGGCGGAGGATATGGCCCTCGCGGATGACCTTGGGGATGATCTTGCTGATGGTCCGGTCGGCGGCCATGGCGTCGGCGACCGTCGGCATCTCCGCCAGGTCGGCGAGGGTCATCCAGGTGGGTGGCAACAGGCCGCGTTCGCCTGCTTTCCACAGGGCGATGGCGTCGGTTGGGCGGCGCCATTCGGCGTGATCGGCCTCGGAGGTCGAGCCGTCGGCTCGTTGTCCCTCGGGCAAGGCGGCGATGAAGAACTTGGTGTCGTACCGGCGCGGCTCCTCGGCCGGGGTGATCCAGTTCGCCCAGGGCTGCAACAGATCCGCGCGCAGGACCAGGCCCGCGCCAGCGAGGAACTGCGCCAGCGAGAACTCACGGTCGACAAGCGACTTCCGGGCCGACGCGTAAGGCGCCGTGTCCGAGACAACCGAAGACGCCGACGGCCCGGCGAGCAACACACCGGACTCCTCGAAAGTCTCCCGGACCGCCGCACACACCAGTGCACGTGCGAGCGGCACCGGGCAGTCGAAACGCTCCGCCCACCATTCGGCGTCCGGGCCGGTCCACGCGACCGCCACGTCCGCGTCGCGCTGGTCCACCCCGCCGCCCGGGAAAACGCTCATCCCGCCGGCGAAAGCCATCCCCATCACACGGCGCAGCAGGAACGCCTCCAGGCCCGCCGCGGTATCGCGCAGCAACACCACGGTAGCGGCGTCCTTGGGCGTGACCGGAGGATCCGGGAACTTGTCCGGCACCATCGACTCCGGCAGCACCATCTCCTTCGGCAGTTCACGCACCTCCCGAGCCTACGACCGTGCCCACCGCGGGACCTCGTGACCCAGCTCACCCGGGATACTTGCCGGGTGGAGAACCAGGTGCGAGTAGGACTGATCGGGGCCGGCGGATGGGCGCAGCGTGTGCACGCCCCCGGGCTGGCCGACCATCCAGGCGTCGAGCTGGTCTCGGTGTGGGCCCGCCGCCAGGACGCCGCCGCTGAGCTGGCCGGCAGCTACTGCGCGCAGGTCGCCGCCGACCCGGCCGAGCTGATCGCCCAGGTCGACGCCGTCGCCTTCGCCGTCCCTCCGGCCATCCAGGCCGACCTCGCGCTGGAGGCCGCCAAAGCGGGCCGGCATCTCATCCTCGAGAAACCGCTCGCGGCCACCCTGGACGAAGCCGAACGCCTCGCCGGGGCCATCGCCGACGCGGGGGTCGTCTCGATCATGGCTCTCGTCCGCCGGTTCGCCCACGAGACCAGCCAGTGGCTCGACGGCCTGCACGAGCTCGGCGGCCTCGCCGGCGGCAACGCCCAATGGCTGTCCGGCGCCCTGCTGTCCGAGGACTACGTGGACTCCCGTTGGCGGCACGAGCACGGCGCCCTGCTCGACATCGGCCCGCACGTGATCGACCTGATGGACGCCGCCCTCGGCCCCGTCACCGACGTAGTCGCCGCCACCCACGGCTCCCACGACCTCTGGCACATCCTGATGGCCCACGAGGGCGGCGCCACCAGCACGATCTCCATCTCGCTGCGCCTGCCCATGCGCCCCACCGTCACCGAGTTCACCGTCTACGGCGACCACGGCTACCGCTCACTCCCGGGCCGCGACAGCTCCGCCGCCGAGTGCTACACCGCCCTGCTCGACGACTTCGTGGCCATGATCCACAGCAACACCACGACCCACCCCGTCGACGCCCAGCGAGGCCTCCACCTCCAGAGGACCATCCACACCATCACCCAGAAAGTCACCCGCCCCTAACCCACCGCCGGGGTGTCCGCGTCGTGGTGAACTGCGTGCCTGAAAACAAAAGGGCCAGCCGGAGTGGCTGGCCCTTTGTCACGCTCCCGGGGAGAACCGCGGTGGTTCGCCGGTGCCGCCCGCGGACGGCGGGGCGCCGTTGATGATCCGCGGGGTGGGCGGGCTGGACCACTGCTTCGACTCGTTGTCGGAGTGGCGGCCGGACTTGTCGGTCTGCCAGGACAGCTTCTTGTTCGGGGCGGCCGCCGCTTCGGCCTGTTCGCGCTTGGCGAGCTCCTCCTGCAGCTGACGCAGGAGGTCCCGCTCCTGGTCGTTGAGGTCGCTGTCGTCGAACGTGTCCTTCACCGACGGCACCGACGGCGGCACTACCGGCGCTGGAACAGCGGGAACTACAGGCACAGCGGGTGTCTTGGGCTCCTCGACCGGCTCGGCCCGGCGGAGGCTCGGCTGGTCGAAGTTGGGGCGGTCCGGACGCGGTGACGGTGACGGCGTCGAGGCAGGGACCGGGGCCGGCGACGACGGGGTGTCATCGGCGACTGGATCGAGCACCGTCGTCGTCTCTTTTGGGGACGTGACCGGCTCCATCTCCGGGATCCAGCTGCTGCTCGAGGGCTGCTCGGCCTCGGGCTCGGGTTCCTTCTTCCAGCCGCCCTGGCGCTCCTGGCCCCACGTCCGCGGCGCGTCCGGTTCGGCCGAGCCGTCGGCTCCGTCGAACGACACCCGGCGGGCCTGCTGCATCGCCTGGCGGTGGTACTCGGTCAGCGGCGAGCTGTCCCGCAGCACCTCCACCGCCGCGCGGATCCCGGCCCGGCGCAGCGCGTGCTCGATGCGGTAGGCCGTCGACGGCGGGAACCCGCGGGGCCCGATCTCGACGAGCACCACCCGGTTGGGCACCGGCCCGGCCACCGCTCCCGCGGGGGTGGTCCGCCACACGCACCACAGGGCACGCACGTCCGGCAGGACCTCCAGCACCCGGTGCACCGCGTCGTTCACGCCCTGCTCGGCCCCGCCGACCTGGGTGTCGACCAGTCCGGGGTGGAACTTGTGCACTGGTGGGCGGGCTCGCCCGTCGTCGACCTTCAGCTGCTGAATCAGCGTCGGGTCGCAGTGCGCCTCGGTGAACAGCGTGTCCAGGTCCCTGCGCTCCACCGGCGACAGCGGGATCCGGCCGGCCACCAGGCAGCCGGCGATCAGTTCGAGCGACCGGTCCAGCTCGGCGGACGCCAGCAGCTCCCGCGCGTCGGTCAGCGCGTCGTCGTCCAGCCGGCCGGCCAGGCCCAGCAGCAGATCATGGACACGGATCGGAAGCGCAACGCGGTCGGCGACCTGGGTCACGGCTGTCTCCATTCCGGCTCGTCTAGCTGGGGACCAGATGTCCCCCTTCAGCGGCTCCCATGGCCAGCGGCACCGACGCCGCCAGTGCCGCCTGGTGGTACCGAGGCAGCAGGATGCCCCTCGGGATCACCTCAACGCTCGGCTCATGGGTGCCGAGCGCCCGCAGCACCCGCTGCAGCTCACCTGCCAGCCGCGCGCACTGCGAGGTCGCGGTCACGAGGACGACCCGGGTCGCCGGCTCACCACCCGTTCGTGGCAACCGCCAGCTGCCTCGGACCTCACCGATATCGGTCCGATCCCGGACAATCGCCCCAAGGACTACGCCCGTGGAGTCACCCATGCTCACCCATTCGGGCGACTCCGACGTGAATGTGTAGTCGACCTCGGCGATTTCGTCTACCCATGGCAGCGCGTTGAGCCGCTCCGGATCCGCGCCCGCGGGCCGCAAAGCGTTCGTGAGCAGGCGAGACTCCTCGGCGGTGAGCCCGACACGTTCGCGAAGAAGTGTGAGCGGCAGCGACCGCGCGAGGGCCGTGACCGCACCGGACGCGAGCCAGTCCCGGAACCGCCACAGCTGGCGGTCCGGCAGCCGGCCGGCCAGCCGCAGCAGCAGCTCGTGACAGTCCGACTCCGCGTAGCTGTCCATGCTCAACCTCCGACCTCGAAGATCACCTCGACCTCGACCGGTGCGCCGAGTGGCAGTTCCGCCACCCCCACAGCGGCACGAGCGTGCTTGCCGGCGTCCCCGAACACCTCTCCGAACAGCTCGGAGGCACCGTTGACCACGGCCGGGACGGCCGTGAAGCCCTCGGCGGCGGCCACGAAGCCGCCGACCTTGACCACCCGGACGACGGCGTCCACACCGACCAGGGAGTGCACCGCGGCCAGGGCGTTGAGCGCGCAGGTCCGCGCGTGGTCCTTGGCCTCCTCCGGGCTGACCTCCGCGCCGACCTTGCCGGTCGCGGGCAGTGAGCCCTCGACGAACGGCAGCTGACCGGAGACGTACACGTGTGCCCCGGACCGCACCGCGGGCACGTAAGCGGCGAGCGGGGCCGCCACCGAGGGGAGTTCGATGCCGAGCTCGGCCAGCCGCGCGGACCAGCTCACGACTTGGGCCGCTTCAGGAAGGCAACGAGCTGCTCGCCGGTCGGGCCGGGCTGCACCGTGACCAGCTCCCAGCCGTCCTCGCCCCACTGGTCGAGGATCTGCTTGGTCGCGTGCGTGAGCAGGGGGACGGTCGCGTACTCCCACTTCGTCATGGGCCGGAGCGTAGCCCGTGCACTTTGGGTAGCTTCACCCCGTGGAGACGTGGCGGGTGATCGCAGGGGTACTGATCGGGTTCGGCGGCATCATCCTCGTGCTGCTCACCATGGCGTACACGCGGGAACGCCGGGGCAGCACCGGCGGCACGGTCGCGGTCGCCGGGGTCATCGCGTTCACCCTCCTGACCATCCTGTGCATCCTGTCGCTCACCGTGTTCCCCGGCGCGGTGGTGTGGATCATCGTGCTCGTCGTCGGGCTGACGAACGTAGTGCTGTTGCTCACGAGCTGACCGGCCACCAGGGCATCTGCGTATTCCGGCACTTACGCTTGGGTAGTGACCACCCCCGTCGTTGGTTGGACCGATCACGTGGCCCGTGCGCGGCTGCACATCGTGACCGGCAAGGGGGGTACGGGCAAGACCACCGTCGCGGCGGCGCTGGCGATCGCGCTGGCCACCGGCGGCAAGCGGGTGCTGCTGGTCGAGGTGGAGGGCCGGCAGGGCATCGCGCAGGTCTTCGACAACCAGCCGCTGCCGTACGAGGAGCTGCGGATCGCGGCCGCGCCCGGCGGTGGCGAGGTCCGCGCGCTGCACGTGGACGCCGAGGCCGCGCTGCTGGACTACCTGTCGATGTTCTACAACCTGGGCCTGGCCGGGCGGACGCTGCGCCGGATGGGCGCCATCGACTTCGCCACCACGCTCGCGCCGGGCCTGCGGGACGTCCTGCTCACCGGCAAGATCAAGGAGACCGTCGGGCGGACCGGTGAGAACGGCAGGCACCTGTACGACGCCGTCGTGGTGGACGCGCCGCCGACCGGCCGGATCGTGAAGTTCCTCGACGTCACCCGGGCGATGGCCGACCTGGCCAAGGTCGGGCCGATCAAGGGCCAGAGCGACGGCGTGGTGCGGCTGCTGCACTCCGACGACACCGCGGTGCACCTGGTGACGCTGCTGGAGGAGATGCCGGTGCGCGAGACCCTGGAGGCCGTCGCCGACCTGGACGGGGCCGACCTGCGGCCCGGCGCGGTGTTCGTCAACCGGGTCCGCCCGCCGCGGCTGCCCGCCCGTTCGGTGACGTCGGCGGCCAACGGCCGGGTGGACGCGTCGCGGGTGCGCACCGGCCTGCAGGCGGCCGGGCTGGACCTGGCCGAGGACGTGGTGGAGGGCCTGGTGGCCGAGACGGTCGAGCACGCCATCCGGGTACAGGCCGAGAGCCGGGCCCGCGAGCAGCTGGCCGAGGGCGACCTGCCCACGGTCGAGCTGGCCGAGATCACTGAGGGGATCGACCTCGGCGCGCTCTACGAGCTGGCCGAGACCATGGTCGAACAGGGGGTGCGGGGCAGATGAGCACCCCGGCGCTGAAGACCGACGAGCTGATCGACGATCCGAACACGAAGGTGATCGTGTGCTGCGGGTCCGGCGGGGTGGGCAAGACCACGACCGCCGCCGCGCTCGCTGTCCGCGCCGCTGAGCGTGGCCGCAAGACCGTAGTGCTGACCATCGACCCCGCGCGCCGCCTTGCCCAGGCCCTTGGCCTGCCGGAGCTGGGCAACCAGCCCCGCCGGGTCGAGGTCGATGGCTTCGAACCGGCCGGTGAGCTGGACGCGATGATGCTGGACATGCGCCGCACGTTCGACGACATGGTGCACGCGCACGCCGGTCCCGAGCGGGCCAAGGAGGTGCTGGCCAACCCGTTCTACCGGACCATCTCCAGCTCCTTCTCCGGCACGCAGGAGTACATGGCGATGGAGAAGCTCGGGCAGCTGGCCGCCGAGGGCCAGTGGGACCTGATCATCGTGGACACCCCGCCGAGCCGGTCCGCGCTGGACTTCCTGGACGCGCCACAGCGGCTGTCACAGGCGCTGGACGGGCGGATGATCAAGCTGCTGGCCGGTCCGGCCAAGGCGGGCGGCTGGGGGATCCGCAAGATCGTCGGCGCCGGGTTCTCGCTGTTCGCCAAGGCCGTGTCGACGATCGTGGGCGGGCAGCTGCTGGCCGACGCGTCCGCGTTCGTACAGGCCTTCGACAGCATGTTCGGCGGCTTCCGCGAGCGCTCGACCCGCACCTACGAGCTGCTCCGCTCCGGCGGCACCGCGTTCCTGGTGGTCGCCGCGCCGGAACCGGACGCGTTGCGCGAGGCCAGCTACTTCGTCGAACGGCTGGCGGGCGAGTCGATGCCGCTGGCCGGCCTGGTGGTCAACCGGACCCACCCGGTGCTGGCCGGCCTGGCCGGGACCAAGGCGCTGGCCGCGGCCGAGACGCTGGAACGCCGCGGCGACGCCCCCCTTGCTGCCGCGGTGCTGCGCCTGCACGCCGACCGGGTGTCCGTGGCCGACCGGGAACGCCGGCTGGTCAGCCGGTTCACCCGGGCCCACGCGGGTGTGGCCGTGGCCCGCGTGCCCGCCATGCCGTCCGACGTGCACGACCTGAGCGGGCTGCGGCTGATTGGCGAGCAGCTCGGCGCGGGCCACTAGTGGTCCTAGCCGACCTGGGCGTCCTCCGGGTGGTGCCGCTTGCGGGCGTTGTCCAGAAGTTCACGCCATGAGGTGACGTCCGGGCGACGGCGCAGCAGCGCGCGCCGCTCCCGCTCGGTCATCCCGCCCCACACGCCGAACTCGATCCGGTTGTCCAGTGCCTCGGCGAGGCACTCGGTGCGGACCGGGCACGCCACGCATACCAGTTTCGCCTTGCGCTGCTCCGCTCCCCGGACGAACAGCTCATCGGGGTCATCGCCCCGGCAGGCCGCGCTGACGCGCCAGTCCTGCGGTTTCAGAGTCGAATCCATCTCCCCCAGCTCCTACCGTCGTGTCCATTGTCCGATGCCCCCCGGCACCAGCTGCCTGTCGTGACAAAATTGACGACGTTCGCGCGCCCCCGGTTCCCCTCAGTTCAGTTATTGACGACCTGCACACAAGCGCGCTGACTGTCAACCTGGTATCGCAGCGTAGCCACAAGCCCGAACGGGTTAATGGGTACCCTGGCTCAGTGCGCTTCACGAACGGTCTGTTCAAGCTGCTCAGTCTGTGCCTCCTCGCCGGTGTGCTGGTGGCCGGGATGCTGTTCCCTCTGGTAGGGGCGCTGGGCGTGGCATCCAACCGCGCCAGCGACACGATCGACAGTGCCCAGGCGGAGATGGTCGAGGTGCCACCGGCCCTCATCACGACCATGACGGACGCCGGTGGCAAGCCCCTGGCGACGCTGTACGACCAGTACCGCGTGCCGGTCGCGGCCGACCAGATCTCCCCGATCATGAAGGCCTCGCTGATCGCGATCGAGGACCGCCGGTTCTACGAGCACCACGGCGTGGACTGGAAGGGAACGTTCCGGGCCGCGCTGAGCACGAGCGGCGGCAACCAGCAGGGTGGCTCGACGCTGACCCAGCAGTACGTGAAGAACTACCTGATCAACGTGGTCTACCGGGGCAACAAGGCGGAGCAGAAGAAGGCGCAGGAGCCGACCATCGCCCGCAAGCTGCGGGAGGCGCGGATCGCGTTGCAGCTGGAGCAGAAGATGTCCAAGGAGGACATCATCACCGGCTACCTCAACACGGTCGAGTTCTCCAACGAGATCTACGGCATCGGCGCGGCGGCCGCGACCTACTTCGGCACCACCCCGGACAAGCTGACCGTCCCGCAGGCCGCGCTGCTGGCCGGCATGGTCAACAACCCGAGCGTGTACAACCCGTGGAGCAACGGCGCCAAGGCGCTGGAACGGCGCAACCTGGTGATCGACACCATGGTGCAGACCGGGCGGCTGGCCCAGTCGGACGCGGACGCGGCCAAGAAGGAGCCGCTGGGTGTGCTGCCGAAGGTGCAGAAGCCCGCGAAGAACTGCAACGGCGCCGGCCCGGAGGCCGGGTTCTTCTGCCAGTACGTGGTGACCTACCTGGAGAAGCTCGGGTTCACCGAGGACCAGCTGATCACCGGCGGCTACACGATCAAGACCACGCTGGACCTCAACGCCACCCACCTGGCCAAGGTGGCCGCCGAGGACGGGGTGCCCAAGACGCTGGACGGCATCGCCAACGCGATGGCGATCGTGCGGCCGGGCAAGGACCGCCACGAGGTCGTCGCGCTGGTCTCCAACCGCGACTACGGGCCCAACGCGGCCCTCGGCCAGACCCAGTACCCGCAGCCGTACGGCATCGAGAACAAGTTCGGCGCCGGGTCGATCTACAAGATCTTCACCGCGGCGGCCGCGCTCGAGGCGGGCATGGGCATCAACAACACCATCGAGACGCCCGGCCAGTACACCTCGCACTTGTTCAAGGGCGGCGGGGACAAGTGCCCGAAGACCGAGGACCCCAAGGACGGCAACACCCGCTGGTACTGCCTGGGCAACGCGGGCAAGTACGCCGAGTCGATGACCCTGCAGTCGGCCCTGGCCACCTCGCCGAACACCGGGTTCGTCAAGCTGGAGGAGACCCTCGGCGGCACCGAGAAGGTCGTCGACATGGCGCAGCGGCTGGGCATGCGCGAGACCATGGCGTCGAACATGGACGGCAACAAGCCCAAACCGGGCGAGGAGACCCAGGCGCAGCACTTCAAGCCGCACCCTGGTGACCACGGCAAGCCGACGTTCACCCTCGGCCCGGCGCCGACCAGCGCGCTGGAGCTGGCGAACGTGGCCGCCACGCTGATGAGCGGCGGCAAGTGGTGCCCGCCGACGCCGATCGTGTCGATCACCGACCGCAACGGCCAGCCGGTGGACCTCAAGGGCAAGGAGCAGCCGTGTGACCAGGCGGTCGACGAGCCGCTGGCGAACAGCCTGGTGGTCGGGCTGAGCAAGGACGACCAGCCGGGCGGCACGTCCGCGGCGGCCGCCTCGGCCAACGGCTGGAACCGCCCGATGATGGGCAAGACCGGCACCACCCAGGAGTACAAGTCGGCCGGGTTCGTCGGCGCCGTGCCGCAGTACGCGGCGGCCGTGCTGACGTTCAACGACGGCCCGCGGCCTCGGCCGATCCGCGACACCGACCCGCCCTCGTTCGCCAGCACGGGCAACATCTACGGCGGCAAGATCCCGGCTCGGACCTGGTTCAAGGCGATGAAACCGTTGCTGGGCAACGAACCGGCGTTGCCGCTGCCGAACCCGGACCCCCGGTACGTGGACGGCGGGGCGCAGCAGCAGGTGCCCAACGTGATCGGCCTGAGCGCCCAGGAGGCCACCAACCGCCTGCAGGCGGCCGGCTACCGGGTCAACCAGGTGACCAGGGACTCCGGTGAGCGCAAGGGCACGGTGATCAACCAGAACCCGCGCGGCAGCCGGATCCCGAACGAGGTCATCACGATCTACGTGTCCAACGGGGTCGCGCCGAACGTGCAGAACCCGCCGGATCCGAACAACCCCGGCGGCACGCAACCCGGCGGACCGCCCAACGGCGGTGAAGGCGGCGACCCGGGCGGCGGCTGAGACGACGAAGGGCCCCTCGTTCGCGAGGGGCCCTTCGTGCGTCCGGGGTCAGGACAGGCGGGCGCGCACGGCGGCGGCCACCCGGCCGCCTTCGGCGCGGCCGGCCACCTTGGCGTTGGCGGCCTTCATGACCTGGCCCATCTGCCGCTGGCCGGGAGCGTCACCGAGCTGCGCGGTGACCTCGGCGACGGCCTCGTCGACCACGGCGTCCAGCTCGTCGTCGGTCAGCTGCTGCGGCAGGTACTCGGAGATCACGTCGGCCTCGGCGCGTTCGGCGGCGGCCTGCTCGGTGCGGCCGGCGCTGTCGAAGGCCTCGGCGGCCTCCTTGCGCTTCTTGGCCTCACGGGTCAGCACGCGCTGCACTTCCTCGTCGGACAGCTCGCGCGCCTCCTTGCCGGCGACCTCCTCGTTGGTGACCGCGGCCAGCACCATCCGCAGCGTCGCCAGGCGGGTGGTGTCCTTCGCCTTCAGCGCCGTCACCAGGTCGGACTTCAGGGCTTCCTTCAGCTGCGCCATGGCCGGGAACGTTACCGGGACGGTGCCTGCCTGCGCGCGGCAATACAGCCGTACCCTCGAAGCGTGAGCACGTTGGGCCGAATCGCACTGACCACGACCGCCGCCGGAGCCGCAGCCATCGCGTACGCGGCGGGGATCGAACGAAGGCGCTGGACACTGCGCCAAGCGACCCTGCCGGTGCTCGCCGAAGGCGCCCGGCCGTTGCGCGTGCTGCACATCTCGGACATCCACATGCTGCCCGGGCAGAAGTCGAAGCAGCGCTGGATCGCGGCCCTCGACGCCCTCGAGCCCGACCTCGTGGTGAACACCGGCGACAACCTCGCGCACAAGCAGGCGGTCCCCGCCGTCATCCGGGCGCTGGGGCCGTTGCTGAACCGGCCGGGTGTGTTCGTGTTCGGCAGCAACGACTACTACGCGCCGAAACCCAAGAACCCGGTGCGCTACCTGCTGCCTCGCGCGAAGAAGAAGCGCATCCACGGCATCGCGCTGCCCTGGCGTGACCTGCGCGCGGCCTTCGTGGAACGCGGCTGGCACGACCTGACCCACGTCCGCCGGATCGTGACCGTCCAGGGCCAGAACATCGCGGTGGCCGGCGTCGACGACCCCCACCTCAAACGCGACCGCTACAACGAGATCGCCGGCCGCCCCGACCCCAACGCCGCCCTGCGCCTCGGCGTCACCCACTCCCCCGAACCGCGCGTCCTCGACCCGTTCGCCGAAGACGGCTACGACCTCGTCATGGCCGGCCACACCCACGGCGGCCAGCTGCGCATCCCCGGCTACGGCGCCATCGTGACGAACTGTGAGCTCGATCGCAGCCGGGCCCGCGGCGCCAGCCGCTGGGGCAGCCACATGTGGCTGCACGTCTCCGCCGGCCTCGGCACATCCCCCTACGCCCCAGTCCGTTTCGCCTGCCCACCCGAAGCCACCCTGCTGACCCTCACCCCCCGCCCCGCAGGCAGCACCAACACCGAAACCGATACCCGTTTCGGGGCGCGAGCGGACGTCCGCTAGAGTTACCTCTGCAAGACCGGGGTGTGGCGCAGCTTGGTAGCGCGCTTCGTTCGGGACGAAGAGGTCGTGGGTTCGAATCCCGCCACCCCGACGCAGGTCAGAGCCCGTCCACTTTAGAGTGGACGGGCTCTTTGCATGTCCTGCCTGCCTAACTGCCTGTCTAAGCCGCCGAGCCTGGGAAGATGCCTGTCCTGGTCGAAAACTCGGTTACCGGTCCTGGCCTAGACTTTCATGCAGCAGGCCGGTACTCGTTGAGCAGTCCTCGGAGACACTGCCGGCGTCGAATCGTGTCGAGTGGGGCTGGAAACGGGATCATGTTTGGTTTGTCGTCGGGTGCATGCAGACGCATCTCGTTGCCTTGGTGGCTGCGCCCGGCGTTGTAGTGGGCGACGTAGGCGTCGAGGACATGGTGTAGCTGTCGTTCTCCGGTGATGAGGATCCGGTCGGTGCACTCTCGCGGAGGGAGCCGATCCAGCGCTCGGCGAAGGCGTTCATCCGCGGGGCCTGTGGTGCGGTGAGCATGATCTGGATGCCGATAGCGGCGAAGACCGCGTCGAAGGCGCTACCGAACTTCGTATCACGGTCGCGAATGAGGTGTGTGAATCGGTGGCCGGCGTCCTCCAGATCACTGGCAAGTTCGCGGGCGACCTGAACCACCCAGGCCGTGGTCGGATGCTGTGTAATGCCGAGCAGGTGGAGCCTCGTGTCTTGATCTCGATGATGAACGCGACGTACAGCCGCTTCAGCGTCACGGTGTCGATGTGGAAGAAGTCGATCGCTAGCAGGCTGTCGGCCTGGGCGCGTAGGAAAGTGCGCCAGGTGTCGTCGCGGCGTGTCGATGGTGGGACTTCGTTGGCACGCAGGATTCTGCGGATGGTCGAGGCAGCGACCCGGTGGCCGAGGCGACGCAGTTCACCCTGGATACGCACTACACCCCAGGTCCGGTTCTCCTTCGCCAGACGCAGGATGAACGTGACCAGCTCATCGCCGATCGGAGGGCGACCCAGCGGTCGTGGCTGTCGCCACCGGGTGGCGATCAGCCTGCGGTGCCAGCGCAGCAACGTTCCCGGTGTGACTATCCGATGGGCGCGTAGCGCCTTGGGAAGCATCCGGGCCAGCCTGGTTAGGACAGCGCGATCCGGCCAGGACAGGCGAGGTCTCGGGTTGTTGCGTCGCAGCACGGCGACTTCGTGGCGCAAGGCGAGTATCTCGGCGTCCTTCGACGCAGACGATCGAGCGAACAGGGCGAGCCAGGACAGCACCTGACCGAAGAGCTGATAGACCAGACGGACAGCCACGACTGCCGATCATCAGATGTCACGATTGCCCAGGTCAAACCGGATAGCCCGCATTCTCGACCAGGACAGCCACCGAGTGGATCACTGATCTCGTGGTGTAGAGGACTGCGCGGGCGCCCACTCGGCCGAAGTGGACCAGTCATTGTGATTCGTCGTACGGGGCGACATATTCGATATACAGAGGAGTCGCAGCAAGCCATGACCCATACGCAAAGGTAACTCGCGCAAATCCCGCCATTAAGGCGGAAAACGTGGGGACATTTCGATATTGCGACTTTTCATTGAAGAAGTCGTAATCAAGCGCACCTATTAGGCGTTTTAATGCGGTTAGGGTGTCAGCTTTTCCAGCGGGTGTGTGACTATCGCGACCATTCGGGCCTTCTGCAAGTCGCTCCAGGAGATGTCTAAACTCGTGCGTGGCGGAGCCAAAGCCGCCGGCCACTGGCGTCCCGGTCACCTTTCCGAAGCCAACGAGGCTTTGGGGTGACCCATGCAATAGAAACGTACCACCATCCTGGCCCGGCCATGCATGAAAGACGACTATGGGAGCTAACCCCTCGAAAGTGAGGATATCATAGGCAAGAGGCGCCTCGAAGTTGACCCATTCTCCTGGTGAGAGGCTGTCGTCTTGAAACCATTTTGCATATCGCCCCATCTTGTCCAGCTTTTTTAGAACACGGTCGATGTCTCGGCTCGTCGCCCTGGGCACATCAGGCTCGCTGGCGAATTTAAGTTCGCCAATAATAGGAATCTTGAGACTGCCTTCGAACTTAATTCGGCGTGACCAACGCCGACCTAGAGCGAACTCTTCTAACAGTTTGCGCTCGGATAGGTAAACCAGCTCTCGCATGCTTCTCCAGGCCATCTTGGAACGTCCGACGTTGGTCAAGCATAGGACTGCCCGCAGACGGACATCGATGCCGATGCGGTGCTCGATGACATACGTGCTGGGCAGATGCTGTACACGGTCAATCAGCACCGTTCACTTACGGTCCTACGGCAAGATGACCGGCCGTGCTGCTGCGGCTGGCCTACCTCGGCCTGACCAACACCTTCGCCCTACTCCGCCTGATCCCGACCAGCAACCAGGACAAAGACATCGAGATCCTCGCCCTGCGACACCAGATCGGAGTACTGCAACGGCAACTCGGCGACACCAGAGTGCGATTCAGCCCAGCCGACAGGGCGCTACTCACCGCGCTCCTGCACCGACTACCACGCCACATCTTGCACAGACTCCGCCTGCTGGTCCGCCCGGATACCATCCTGCGCTGGCACCGCGACCTGCTCCGCCGACGCCACGCCAGAATGTCTCGACCGAGACACCCGGGCCGGCCGCGCATCATCCGGTCCATCCGAGTCCTGGTCCTGCGCCTGGCCAAGGAGAACCCGAGCTGGGGCTACCGCCGTATCCATGGCGAACTCCTTGTCCTGGGCATCAAGGTCGCCGCCTCGACCGTGTGGCAGATCCTCACCGACGCCGGGATCGATCCCGCACCCGCACGCGCGTCCAGCACCTGGGCCCAGTTCCTCCGATCCCAAGCAGAGGTCCTGCTGGCCTGCGACTTCTTCGAAACCGACGGCCACCGAACCCTCATCGGCAAACAGACCTGCTGTTTGGTTGAGGAGGCGACACATCGCCAGCGCGGGCCGCGCACATTCTTCTGGTCGGCGAGCGCCGGAGAATACCGCACGATTGAGATACCGCTACTTCACCCGTCGACAAGTTGCGAGCGGCGGCGGTCGGTCAACTCGACAGGCCTACCAGGAACTGTCCAAGCAGGAACTGATCAGGGATCGCCAAGGCATACAGGCTGCCCCGGCGGTCGCATCCCGTCATGGCGCCGCCGCCGGCCGGATTCACCCCGATCTGAGCGTCAGCTCAAACGTCACTGCCGTCGGATCTGCGAAGTCGCCGGTCAAAATGTCTCGGTGCTGGCGCCGAACAACAACTCGTGTACGTCGGCTGTTGGCCGCATCCGTCTCCCGCCTATCGTCGTGTACACGTACAGGCTCGGCGGCACCTCGTCCGATACCGGACCGTAGCGGATTTCCAGCGGTCCCCGGAAGGGGTGGGGGTTGGCTGGCTGGAAGTCCATTTCTCCGGTCCTATACTCACCCAGGGGGAACAGGTCGGGCTGGCCGTACCACGCTGCGTTCGGGTCGCCAGAGCGCCGGAACGCGTAGATGATGTCCCGCTGGCCGACGGGGCGCCCGCGAGGCTTCGGGGGCGGCTGGTGCCGGGTGGCGAGTTTGACGACCATATCGGTCTCCTTCGTGAGTGCCGTGAGCATCGCGATGACGAAGTCCCGCATCTCGATGCCGTGGCCGCGGAGGACGGTTTTCGCGGCCTGTTGCACCTCGATCGGCGCCCGGACCGTGATGGCAGGGTCTGCGTGCTTGCTGCCCATACTCAACAGAATAACAGAAGTGGTTGCCACTTATCGAGCTTCGAACATGAGTCGGTAAGCCCAGTTCCTTGCGTTGCGCCTGCCGGTCGTTCTCGGGAGAAAACTGGGAGAAGTACTCACGGCAGACCGCCACGGGCGCCTACACAGACCAACACCGTCCAATACCCCTGGCCTGCATCTTTGTGTCTGCCCGCAGGTCGCGGGTGATGTCGAACCTAATTCGGGACGAAGAGGTCGTGGGTTCGAATCCCGCCACCCGACTCGGTCGAGGGCGACTCGTGTCCGCGGAATGCGCGGACTGGGTCGCCCTCGTTTTTATGTTGGGGGGGCGACCCCCCAAACCCCCCGGAGGCGCGGAGCGCCGGAGGCGCGTGTGCGTAGGGCCGGAGGCCCGAGCGCCAGAGCGTCACGTTGCGCGGGAGCGTAGGGCCGGAGGCCTAAGAGCGGCGAGTTTGTGTGGGGCTGTCCCTGTCACAGGGGGCTGGTTCTTGATGTCTGAGTGGGGGACATCGTGGTGGGTTCGATGAGTTTCTGGCTCGGTGCGGATCCAACAGATGTCATAGATCCACGCGACAGAGGGAGTCAGTGATGACCCACATTAAGGCGAATGTTGTGCGGTATGGGACAAAGGCGGGGCAGGCCGAGGAGAACGTGCGGAAGGTGGAGGCGCTGTTCGCGCAGCTGGCCGAGGAACGTCCGGAGGGTGTGAGCTACCAGGCTTACCAGCTCCCGGATGGGCGGTTCCTGCACATCTCGCAGGGAAACACCGAGCTGTTGCAGTCGTTGAGCGCGTTCAAGGAGTTCGCTCAGGCCGGGTTGATGGATGGTGCGCCGGAGATCACGCCGTCGAAGGTGATCGGCGTCTATCCGTGACCGAGGTCGACGACCTCGACCGGTTCCGCCCGGAGCTGCTCCGGCTGTGTTACCGCCTGCTCGGCTCGGTCCACGACGCCGAGGACGCGGTGCAGGAGAGCTACCTGCGGGCCTGGCGGTCCCTCGACCAGTTCGACGGCCGGGCGTCCCTGGGCACCTGGCTGTACCGGATCGCCACGAACGTGTGCCTGCGGCAGCTGGAAACAGCCGGCCGCAGGCCCCTCCCGTCCGGGATGGACCACCCGGGCATGCAGCCGGTCGAGGTGCCGTGGCTGGAGCCGTTCCCGACTGATCCCGCGATGATCGTGGAGGAACGTGACTCGCTCCGGCTCGCGCTCATTGCCGCGTTGCAGTTCCTGCCACCCAGGCAACGGGCCGTGCTGATCCTCCGGGACGTACTGCATTGGCGCGCCGTGGAGGTGGCGTCGGCGTTGGAGACGTCGACCGCGGCCGTGAACAGCCTCCTGCAACGCGCCCGCACCCAGCTGGCGGAGGCCGGGCTGACCGAGACCGACGTGACCTACCCGCTCGACGAGCACCAGCGCAGGCTGATCGACCGGTACGCGGCCGCCTTCGAACGCGCCGACATCGACGACCTCGTGCTGACCCTCACCGAGGACGCGGCCTGGGAAATGCCACCGAACCCGATGTGGTTCGCCGGCCGCGCCGCGATCGGCGGGTTCCTCAAGGCCAAAGCGGTCGGGAACCGGTCGTCGATCCGGACCGAGGCCAACGGCCAGCCCGCGGTGGCGGTCTACAACGGCGATGGCTCAGCACACTCAATACATGTGCTGACCGTGACGTCCCAAGGAATCAGCCGATCGGTGGTCTTCTTGGACGTGACGGTGTTCGATCTCTTCGGGCTGCCCCGGGTCCTGTCACACATACCGGCCGCCAGGTGTCAGGGTTCGTAAGGACATCACGGTGGAGGGTGGCTGATGACGGACCTGGCGGAGAGCTTCGAGGAGAACCGGGGCCGGCTGCGGGCAGTGGCGTACCGGATGCTCGGCTCGATCGCCGAGGCCGACGACGCGGTGCAGGAAGCCTGGCTGCGCCTCAACCGGTCGGACGCCAACGAGATCGACAACCTCAGCGCCTGGCTGACCACGGTCGTCGCGCGGGTGTGCCTGAACGTGTTGCGGTCGCGGCGCACCCATGGCGAGGACCTGGTGGGTGTGCACATCCCGGATCCAGTGGTCGGTCGCGCGGATGGGCCCACGCCCGAGGCGGAGGCGTTGCTGGCCGACTCGGTGGGGTTGGCGCTGCAGGTCGTGCTGGAGACGTTGACGCCTGCCGAGCGGCTGGCGTTCGTCCTGCACGACATGTTCGACCTGCCCTTCGACGAGATAGCGCCGATGGTCGGGCGTACGCCCGCCACGGCCCGGCAGCTCGCCAGCCGGGCGCGGCGGCGGGTCCGCGGCGCGGAGGTGCCCGACCCGGACCTCACCCGGCAGCGGGCGGTCGTGACCGCGTTCTTCGCCGCGGCCCACGACGGGGACTTCGAGGCGCTGGTTTCCGTGCTGCACCCTGATGTCGTGCTTCGCGCGGATGGCGGGACCGCTCGCCCGGAGAACACCGGCGTGGTTCGCGGCGCGGCGCAGGTCGCCGGTCAGGCGATCATGTTCAGCCGCCCCGCCGTGGTCCGGCACCCGGCGACGGTCAACGGGGCCGCGGGTGCGGTCGTGACGGTGAGCGGGCAGCCGTACGCGGTCATGGCCTTCACGGTCACCGAAGACAAGATCGTGTCCATCGACATCCTGGCCGACCCCGAGCGGGTCGGGCGGCTCGACCTGGCCGGCTTCGCGGGCGGAGATGTCCAGGGACTTTCGGCCCCAGATAGTCACTGACCGCAAGCAACAAACTACGACGAACGAGTGAAGGTTTAAGGGTCAACTGACTATCTGTAACGGGCCTGCTGATCGTCGCGAGGACGATGTGTGCGTCCACACGGGGCGCCGGGTGGTCGAGAAGGAACCCTCAATGAGTTCGGTGTCGGCGCTCAACCTGTCGGTACGACCCAGCCTCGCGCGGGTGGGTGTTGTTGGTGTGTTCGCGGTTCTGCTTGTGGGGCTTGGGTTTCTCGTGCCGTTCTGGATTGTGCTGGCGACCGGGACCGGGTCGGCCGGCGGGCTGGCCGTCGCGCGCAAGTGGCGGCGGGCCAGCTCGACGGTCGACCGGATCCTGGCCGAGGAGCTCCGTTAGCACTCGACGAGCGAACGGGTCACCGCTTCGCCCGATGCGGTAAACGTGTGACGGAGGGTAAAGGCCAATGGTGACGGACCGTGCTCACGGAGCTGGGTCAGCCGCTCCTCGGCCTCGGCGACCGAGGGCCGGTGACCGGCGGGCACCCACCAGAGCGCCGTCATCGCCTCCACCGGCCGTTCGAACCACTCCCGGCGGCGTTTCATGATCGACCGGTGCGCGTCGTCGTACACATAGGCCGACAGCGTCTCCACCGAAGTCCACACGGACATGTTCACGATCAACCAGTCGTCGTCGAAGACCCGCACCGCGGTCGCGTCGCCGTCCTCGGTCTGCAACCGCCACACGAACCCGGGTGCGGCGTCCGCCACCGCGTTCACCGGCTCGAGAGCGGCCACGAAGTCCCGCAGCAGCGGGCTGTCCAGCGGCTGCAGCAGCCTGCTGATGTTCACCTGAGCGAGCTCATACCCCATGCTGCCAACTTATCCCGGCCAGGACTGGTCACGCCCTGCCCGAAGGGCACATGGATGAGGCAGGATCTCCCCTTGTGACCAAGCATCCCGTAGCCCCGGAACCCGAGAGCCTGTTCGACGACACCGCGGCGGACGCGCGGTGGCGGGCGCGGTTCCGGGCCGCCCGCGTCAGCCTGCCCGACTGGGCCAGGGACGCGCCCGACCGCAACGTGTACCTCTCCAACGCCAGCGGCGTGTGGGAGACGTACGCGTGGGACCGGTCGACCGGGATCCACCGCCAGGTCACCGACCGCCCGAACGGCACGTACAACTCCGCGGTCAGCCCGGACGGCGAGCGGATCTGGTGGTTCGCCGACACCGACGGCAACGAGTTCGGCCACTGGGTCACCGAACCGTTCGCCGGCCACCCGATCGCCGAGGAGCCGCGCAAGGCCATGCCGGCCGCGCCGGACGGCTACCCGGCGGGCCTTGAGGTCGGCCGATCGGTTGTGGCCATTGGGATTTCCAACGACGACGGCACGAAAGTCCTGGTGTCCAAGGACAACGGGTCGGGCGAGGTCATCTACGCGCACGAGAACGACGGTGGCGTGGCCGCGCAGTCCCGCGACGAGCGCTACCTGGTCATCGCGCACTCCGAGCACGGCGACAACCGGCACACCGCGTTGCGCGTGGTCGACACCACCGGCAAGGCGGTAGCCGACAAGTGGGACGGCAAGGGCAAAGGCCTGGACGCCATCGGGTTCAGCCCGGTCGGCGGCGACCCGCGGCTGCTGGTGCTGCACGAGCGCCGCGGCCGCGAGGAGCTGCTGATCTGGGACGTCGAACAGGACACCGAGACCGAGCTCAGCCTGGACCTGCCCGGCGAGGTGTCCGCGGCCTGGTACCCGGACGGCCGGTCGATTCTGGTCGTGCACACCTACAAGTCGCGCAACACCCTGCACCAGTACCTCATCGAGACCAACGAGCTGTCCCTTCTGGACACTCCACAAGGGACGGTTGGTTCCGCGGGCGTACGGCCGGACGGCACCATCGAGTACTCCTGGTCGAACGCGGCCGAGCCGTCCATGGTCCGGGCACTGTTCACCGACGGCACCGACGACGTCCTGCTCACCCCACCGGGCGACCGGGCCCCGGGCAGCGTGCCCGTCACCGACGCGTTCGTGCCGGGCCCGGGCGGCGAAGTGCACGCACTGATCGCCACGCCGGACGGCGAAGGCCCGTTCCCCACGGTGTTCAGCCTGCACGGCGGGCCGCACTCGGCCGACGAGGACCGGTTCTCGGCATACCGCGCGGTATGGATCGACGCCGGGTTCGCCGTGGTGCACGTCAACTACCGCGGTTCCACCGGTTATGGCTCCGCTTGGCGTGACGCGATCGAGGGACGCCCGGGCCTCACCGAGCTCGAAGACGTGGCCGCGGTACACGATTGGGCGGTTCAGTCGGGTCTTGCCGACCCCCAAAAATGTGTCGTCGCGGGCGCGAGCTGGGGCGGCTACCTGACATTGCTCGCCATGGGCGTCCAGCCGGAGCGCTGGGCCGTCGGCGCGGCAGGCGTTCCGGTCGCGGACTACCTGGCCGCGTACGAGGACGAGATGGAACCGCTGCGGGCGTTCGACCGCGCGTTGTTCGGCGGTTCCCCCGAGGAACTCCCTGATCTGTACCGGGAATGCTCACCGATCACGTACATCGACCAGGTCAGGGCGCCGGTGCTGGTCTGGGCCGGGGAGAACGACCCGCGCTGCCCGATCCGGCAGATCGACAACTACCTGGACGCGCTGGCCGAGCGGAACCTGCCCTACGAGGAGTACCGCTACGACGCCGGCCACGGCTCGCTGGTGGTGGCCGAGACGATCAAGCAGGTGGCCATCGAGGTGCACTTCGTCCAGCGGATGCTGGAAACGCGCTGACACAAGCGAAAAGACCGTCCCCCGGCAGGTGCTCCCTGCAAACACCTGCCGGGGACGGCCCTTCCTAGGTCAGGCCCGTTGGGCCTGCCACATCCAGTGCGCCTGCTCGAGCTCGCGGGCGATCTCGATCAGCAGGTCCTGGGTGACCAGGTCGCTCTTGTCGGTCTCGTCGATGCCCTTGCGCAGCTTCTTGATGATCGCTTCGAGGGTCCGCACGATCGCCTCGACGGTCTGCTCGTCGGACTGCCAGCCGTCCGGATAGGCCGGCAGGCCTGAACTCTCGACGATCGTGCGTGCCTTGCCGTTCGGGGAGACGCCGATCGTGTTGGCTCGCTCGGCGACCTCGTCGACGTACGTCCGTGCGGTGCTGACCAGCTCGTCGAGCTGCAGGTGCACGCTGCGGAAGTTCTTGCCGACCACGTTCCAGTGCGCCTGCTTGGCGATGAGCGACAAGTCGATCAGGTCGACCAGGGTGGCCTGCAACACCGAGCCGGTGGACTTGCGGTCCGCCTCGGACAGCGGGCTCGTGATCGGGGACTTGCTCATACTGACCTCCTCTGCACAGAGGTCTACCCGTGGCCGGCGGGATCAAACAGTGGCGCTCACCGCGACCTCGATGTTGCCGCGGGTGGCGTGCGAGTACGGGCAAACCTGGTGTGCCAGCACGACAAGCTCGTTGGCCTTGCCCTGCTCCAGACCCGGCAGGTGGGCGTTGAGCTTGACCGACAACACGAACCGGCCCTCGTCGTTGCGGTTGAGCGTCACGTTCGCGGTGATCGACGCCTCGGGAACGTCCACTTTGGTCTGTCGCGCCACCAGCGTCAGCGCGCTGAGGAAGCAGGCCGAGTAGCCGGCCGCGAACAGCTGCTCGGGGTTGGTGTGCGGGCCGCCGGGACCACCGAGCTCTTTCGGCGTGGCCAGCTTCTCGTCGATCACGCCGTCCGACGAGACGACCTCGCCGTCGCGGCCCTTTCCGCTGGCAGTGACCTCGGCTGTGTACAACGCCTGTGCCATCTCGGCTGACTCCTCGCTGTTGAAGATCCGTTGTTACTGACCAGTAACGTCAGGCGGGCCCGTTTTCATGCCGACCGTGCGGCACGTCACTTCCGCTGGGCGAACTTCGCGACCTGGGTGCCGATCGTGCGCAGGTTCGCCGCGACGGTCTCGCTCGTGCAGATGCCCTCGTCGTCGAACCGAACCTCGGCGGAGTTCACCGCGGAACCGAGTGGGGTCGGCCAGCCGCGCAACGCGTGCACGATCGAGCGCAGCGAGGTGAGCGTGGTCACGGACGCCTGCCAGCCTTGGGCCACCGCGACACAGCCGACCGCGCGCCCGTCTAAGTACGGGCGTTCGTCGGCGCGCAGGTCCTCGACGTAGTCCAGGGCGTTCTTCATCAAACCGGAGATGGTCCCGTGGTAGCCGGGTGAGACGAGCACCACACCGTCCGCCTCGCGCAGGCTCGCCACCAGCCGTTGCGCGGCGGGCGACCGCTCGGGGATGGCCGGGTCGTAGAACGGCAGCACCAAGTCGTCGCCGGTGATCACCGTCGTCGACGCGCCCAGGGCTTCGGCGCCCTCCAGGGCGATGCGCAGCGCTCGCTCGGACTGTGAGCTCGCCCGCAGCGATCCACCGATACCCACCACTTTTATGGCCATTGGCTTGATCCTAGAACGTGAAGCGCTGTTGAGGTCCATAACCTACTGGCAGTAAGGTACGCGGAATGCCGAGTCTGCTGGAACGCCTGCCAGTCCCCGCCCAAGCCGGTGCGATCCGTGCGCTCTACGCCCTTCCCCGGTCGTTACGCCGGCTGGTCGCCGGCAAGCCGATCCGGATCGACGGCAACGAGCTCGCCCTGGACGCGCAGCTGTTGCTGCGGCTGCAGCAGCTGGCGAAGGTCCCGCCGTTGTCGGACGGCGAACCGGTGCACGCACGCGCATCGCTCGCGGAGAACCACAAGCTGGTCAGCGGCCCGCCGATTCAGCCGGTTGACGTCCGTGAAGTGACGATCTCGCCATCGATCGCCGGGCGGCTGTACACCCCCGCCGGGTTGGCTGAGGGGTCGCCGCTGCTGGTGTTCTTCCATGGCGGCGGGTTCGTGGTCGGCACCTTGGACAGCCACGACAACATCTGCCGGTTCCTCGCCAAGCAGGCGGAGGTGCGGGTGTTGTCGGTGGACTACCGGCTCGCGCCCGAGCATCCGTTCCCCACGCCGGTCGAGGACGCGCTGACGGCGTTCCGTTTCGCGCACGCGTCGGCGCGTTCGCTGGGCGCGTCGCCGGACGCGATTGCCGTCGGCGGGGACAGCGCCGGCGGCAACCTCGCGACCGTCGTGTCCTGGCTGACCACGCGCGAGGGCGGCCCGAAGCCGGCGTTCCAGCTGCTGTTCTACCCGGCGACCGACGCCTCGAAGCGCTACCGGTCGCAGGAGCTGTTCACCGACGGGTTCTTCCTGACCCAGGACGACATGGACTGGTTCATGCGGCACTACGCGGTACACGAGGAGGACAAGCTCGACCCGCGGTACTCACCGCTGCTCGCGCCGGACCTGTCCGGCCTGCCGCCCACCTACCTGGCCACGGCCGGTTTCGACCCGTTGCGCGACGAGGGTGAGGCGTACGCCGAACGGCTGAAGCAGGCCGGCGTGCCGGTCATTCTGTCCCGGCAGGCCGACCTGATCCACGGCTACGCCAATTTTATCGGAATTGGCACTCGTTTTCTCCAAGCGATGCACGAGGCCGCCGGGGCGCTGCGCACCGGTCTCGGAATTTCGGCCCGGGAATCGGTTCTCGAATAGGCGAATGCCCGACGCGGAAAACGCGCCGGACATTCACGTTCTCGCCGGAATTACGGGTTGGGCACCGGCACGACCGGCAACGGCGGCACCGGCAGCGGCGGCAACGGGACCGGCACCGGCAGGCCGCCGAGCAGGCTGGTCACCAGGTCGAGCAACGTGCTCAGCAACGACGTCAGCAGCGCCGTCACGCCCGACAGCAGGTCCAGGCCGGGCAGGCCCTTCTCCGAACCGTCCGGGATCTTCGCCAGCTCGGCCATCAGCTGGGTGTTCTTGTCGTTGGCCGACACCGAGTTGTCACGCACCTCGCTGCGGGTCGCCCACTCGTCGGAGCGGGTGACCAGGGCTTTCAGCACCCCGTCGAGCTCGCGCGTGTTGGCCTTCACGCCGGCCACGTCGCCGGCCTCGTAGGTTGCCTTGAGCTGGTCGTGCAGCCGCTGGACGGTCTTGGCGGCCACTTCGGGGTTGGCCGTCGCGGTCCAGCCGGAACCGTGCCAGTCGTCCGCCGAGGCGCCGCCTGCCATCACCACCAAGCTGCCCACGACCAGTACGGCCAGACGTTTAACGAATCCCATTCTCATTACCGACTCCTCCCCCCGCTCAAATGATGACGTAGCCAACAATGAGCGGATCCCGCTAGTACCGGAACATAGTCACCACGGGACTGCAGGCGCGCCAGAGTTCTTTACCAACGTCGCATTCGACGGTTTGCGCGGAGTGACCGGATATCCGGTGAAGATCAACTACATTGGGGTCGGGAGCGGGACGATTACCTGCCGGACGCTAACTGTCCGGCAAACGCCGCCCGGTCGCAGGCCGATTGGCCCGCCACAATCGGGGGAATCGTCACCTGAGTGAGTGAAAGTTCCGCAAAGCCCGTGTTGCTGCCTTGTGCTAGGCGGTCAGTTCGTTTCGGGCTTTTCGCAGGTCGGGCAGAGCCCCCAGAAGACGACCTCCGCGCCGTCGACCAGGAACCCGGCGGACTCGGCCGGCGACAGACACGGTGCGGGACCAACCGCGCAGTCGACATCCTCAGTGCGACCACACACCCGGCAGACAATGTGGTGGTGGTCGTCGCCGGTGCGGGTCTCGTAGCGCGCCGGGTGACCGGCGGGCTCGATCCGGCGAACGAGATCGGCGGCGGTGAAGACGCTCAGGACGTCGTAGATCGCCTGCGTGGACACGGTGCCGAGAGCGTCACGGACACCAGTGGCGATCTGGTCCGCCGTGGTGTGCGGGTGCTCGATCAACCAGGCGAGCACGGTCAGCCGCGGGGCGGTGACCCGCAGACCCGCGCGCTTCAACCGGTCCAGCAACTGCGCCCGGCCGGCCATCGTCGTCATACTGGTGACCCTGCCACCTCTTCTGGAACGAGTCAATAAAACGACTCGTTAACGAGTGAGCGGCCAGCGGGACGGGTGTGGTCGGTTCATGACGGCTTTGCGCACGCGGAGTTCACCGACGCGACGGAAGTGTCCATTGTGGAGGCGATCGCCAACGCCATGTCGTGCGCGGGTTTCCTGTTGTCATTGTGGCGGGATCATGAGGGCCACTGGTCGCGTTCGGGGAAATCGGTTGGCAGACCACGGAAGAACGAGACCTTCAGCCGGTGCCCGGGCATGCTGGGCAACGTCGCGTACATCCCGTTCCAGATGCCCGTCAGGCGGACTTCCTCGACGACGCTCCACACTGCGTGTAGCTCGCTATCGCTGAGAGTCTCGGACATGACACCTCCCCGGCCGCCAGGCGTCTCTTCAGGGTACGGATGTCCTAAAGTGGGAGCGCTCCCGGATTGTTGCGGGATGTTTCCGCTCGCAGTTAAGGTTGTCATTGGTGGGAGCGCTCTCGTATGGGTCTGTGCAATATGCTCTCCGGGAGGTGAGAGATGGCGACCAGTCAGAGTGATCGGCCGACCCTGGAGGACGTCGCCGCGTACGCGGGGGTCTCGAGGTCGACAGCGTCGCGGGCGCTGAACGAGGAGTCGTATGTCAGCCCGAAGGCGCGGGAGGCGGTGCTCGCCGCGGCGCGCGATCTCGGGTACTCCCCCAACCAGGCGGCGCGCTCGCTGGTCACCAAGCGCACGGGGGCGGTCGCGCTGGTGTTGTCCGAGCCGGAGTCCAAGGTTCTGGACGACCCGTACTTCCTCACGGTGATGCGGGCGGCGTTCCGGGAGCTGGCCAACCGGGGCAGCCAGATGCTGGTGATGTTCGTCGACACGCGGGACGACATTCCGCGGACGATGAAGTTCCTGGACGGCGGGCACGTCGACGGCGCGTTGGTGTTCGCGCCGCACAGTGGTGACCCGTTGCCGACCGCGTTGAAGCTGTTGCGGGTGCCGATCGTGTTCGGTGGGCGGCCGGGGAACGCCGGGCGTGGTCTGTACACAGTGGACTATGACAACGTTGCCGGTGCGCGGTACGCGGTCGAGCACCTGCTGGCGCGGGGGCGCCGCAAGATCGTGACCGTCAGCGGTTCACCGGACCACCCCGCCGCGGCCGACCGGCTTTCCGGTTGGCAGCAGACGCTCACCGACAACGGCCTTCCCACCGAGGGCTTCGTCGAAAGTGGGGATTTCACCCAGAATGGCGGGGAAACGGCGATGACTCGCCTGCTGGAACGCGTTCCGGACCTTGACGGTGTTTTTGCCGCCAGTGACCCGATGGCCGCGGGGGTGTTGCAGGCGTTGCGCGCCGCCGGAAAACGTGTGCCCGAAGATGTGTCGGTTGTCGGTTTCGACGACAATCCGTCGATCGCGCCCACACTCACGCCGCCGCTCACCTCCGTTCACCAGGAACCGGCCGAGCAGGTGCGCGAGATGATCCTGATCCTGCTGGACCTGCTATCCGGCGAAACCCCTGCCGCGCAACGGAAAGTGCTGCCCGTGTCACTCACGGTCCGCTCGTCGGCGTGAGGGCGAATCAGCCAGGAATCGGTTCGCAACGCATGCGCGGAATGCCCGGTTTTCTCATCGGGAACTCCCCGTAATCCCTACCTTCGTATGTTTTCTTCGCTTAGTTCCCGAGTGAGGATCGCGAGATCTCGAGGCGGGCTCGACACCCGCCGTTACGCGAGGAGCGAGGGAACGTGAAGAAATTCGTGGCAGCGGTCGCCGCCGCCGGGGTCGCCATCAGCGGTCTGGTCGTGGCCGCCGGCCCGGCCGCCGCGGGCGAGTCGGGCTACAGCCCGGCGGCCATCCCGTGGGGTCAGTGCGCCAGCCCGGGCCTGCAGCGCCGGGGCGCCGAGTGCGGGCTTCTCGAGGTGCCGCTGGACTATGCGCACCCGGGCGGGACCAAGATCAAGATGGCGGTGTCCCGGATCAAGCACAAGGTGTCCGACGACAAGTACCAGGGCATCATGCTGGTCAACCCGGGCGGTCCCGGCGGATCCGGCCTCACCCTGTCGGTGCTCGGTGAGTTCGTGCCCAACGGCGCGGGCGAGGCCTACGACTGGATCGGCTTCGACCCGCGCGGCGTCGGCTCCAGCCAGCCCGCGCTGACCTGCGACGGCAACTACACCGGCTACGCGCGGCCCGACTACGTGCCCGTCACCCTGAGCCTGGAACAGACCTGGCTCAAGCGCTCCAAGGGTTACGCGGACGCGTGCACGAAGAACAACGCCCCGCTGCTGCAGCACCTGAAGACGACCGACAACGTCCAGGACATGGAGTCCATCCGCAAGGCACTGGGCCGCAACGAGATCAACTACTACGGGTTCTCGTACGGCACCTACCTCGGCCAGGTGTACAGCACCCTGTACCCGAACCGGATGCGGCGCATGGTCCTCGACGGCAACGTCGACCCGCGCGGCGTGTGGTACCAGGACAACATCGACCAGGACATCGCGTTCGACCGCAACATCCGGGTCTACTTCGACTGGCTGGCCAAGTACGACAGCGTCTACCACCTGGGCACCTCCGGTGACGCCATCGGCCGCCGGTTCGAGCAGGAACGCCTGAAGCTCAAGGCCCACCCCCTCGGCGGCCAGATCGGCTCGGACGAGCTCGTGGACGTGTTCCTGCAGGCCGGGTACTACGTGTTCGGCTGGGAGGACGTGGCCACCGCGTACTCCGAGTACATCAACAAGGGCGACTTCACCGGCCTGAAGGCGTTGTGGGACGGCGGAAACCCGCAGGGCCCCGGCGCCGACAACGGTTACGCCATCTACCTGGGCACCCAGTGCACCGACGTCCAGTGGCCGACCAACTGGAACAAGTGGCGCGTCGACAACTGGCTGACCTACTTCCGCGCGCCGTTCGAGACCTGGGGCAACGCCTGGTTCAACGCGCCGTGCATCTACTGGGGCGGCAAGGCCTCGAAGCCGGTGCAGATCGACGGCAAGCGGGTGCAGAGCGCCCTGCTGATCAGCGAGACGCTCGACGCGGCGACTCCGTTCTCGGGCAGCATCGAGGTTCGTAAGCGTTACCCGAACTCGGCGCTCATCGAGGGTGTCGGCGGGACGACGCACGCTGGATCGTTGAACGGTGTGGCGTGTGTGGACAACGCGATCGCGGACTACTTGGCGACTGGGAAGTTGCCGCAGCGCAAGCCCGGGAACCGTTCGGACGTGCAGTGTGATCCGGTTCCTCAGCCCGTGCCGAGTGCCGTTTCGGCCAAGGCGGCTGCGAGTGGGGCTGGTAAGTCCGCTGAGCGACGGGCTCTGACTGAGAACCTGCTGCTGACACACTGAGGTGGCTTTGGGTGGCGCTGGCGGTTTCCGCCGGCGCCACCTTTTGCTTTGCTGGGTGGGGTTTGGACCCACTGCGGGGCGCCGCAGGGGTCCCCGCACAAAATCGAACCGCCCCCAACCATCAACTAGGCGCCGCCCCAACCCCTAACTCTCCTCTGGCAGCGTAGAAAACGGGGGTCCCCAGGCAGGGGACCCCCGTCGCGGCGTGGGTGGATGGGTGGGGTCAGATGACCTTGATGGTTTCGGCTGAGTCGGGGGTGTTCTCGGGGAAGTGGCAGGCGGCTTTGCGGCCGGGGGCCAGTTCCACGAGCTGGGGTTCCTCCACTTTGCACACTTCCTGCGCTTTCCAGCACCTGGTGTGGAAGCGGCAGCCCGACGGCGGGTTGATCGGTGAGGGCACATCGCCCTTGAGGCGGATGCGCTCACGCTTCGTCTTGCGGTCGGGGTCCGGCACAGGCACGGCCGACAGCAACGCCATTGTGTACGGGTGCATCGGCGTTTCATAGACACCGGTCCGGTCGCCCAGCTCCACGATCTTGCCGAGGTACATCACTGCCACCCGGTCGGACACGTGCCGCACCACCGAGAGGTCGTGCGCGATCATCACGTAGGTCAGGTCCAGTTCGTTCTGGAGGTCCTCCAACAGGTTGACCACCTGGGCCTGGATGGACACGTCCAAAGCGGACACTGGTTCGTCGGCGACGATCAGTTTTGGCTTCAGCGCGAGGGTTCGGGCGATGCCGATGCGCTGGCGCTGCCCGCCCGAGAACTCGTGGGGGTACCGGTTGTAGTGCTCGGGATTCAGGCCCACCAGTTCCAGCAGCTCCTGGACCGCTTTCTTCACACCGTTCTCCGTCTGCACCTTCTGCAGGTGGTACGGCGCACCCACGATCGCGCCGACGGTGTGGCGCGGGTTCAGGGAGCTGTAGGGGTCCTGGAAGATCATCTGCACGTCTCGGCGCAGCGGTCGCATGGCCGCCTGGGAGATGTGCGTGATGTCGCGGCCCTCGAAGGTGATCTTGCCGGCGGTGGGCTCGAGCAGGCGCGTCAGCAGGCGCCCGGTCGTGGTCTTGCCGCAGCCCGACTCGCCGACGAGCGAGAGCGTCTCGCCCTTCTGCACCTCGAAGTCCAGCCCGTCCACGGCCTGCACGTTGCCCTTGGTGCGCTGCAGCAGGCCCTTGCGGATCGGGAAGTACTTCTGCAGCCCCTGGGCCGACAGCAGGGTCTCCGCCGTCTTCGCCTGGGTCTCGGTGGTGGAGGTCAGTTCGCTCATCAGCTCACAACTTCGGCTTGATCTCGGTCGTCCACAGCCGCTGACGCTCCTCTGTGGACAGGTGGCAGGCGATGAAGTGCCTCGGGCTGATCTCGCGGAACTCCGGCCGCTCGGTCGTGGACAGGTCGCCGTTGAGATCCTTGAACGCGCACCGCGGGTTGAACGGGCAGCCGTCGGGCACGTTGATCAGGCTCGGCGGCGTGCCGGGGATCGGCAGCAGCCGCTCGGTGCGCTCCCGGTCCAGCCGCGGCATCGAACCGAGCAGGCCCCAGGTGTACGGGTGCTGCGGTGCCGAGAAGATCTCGTGCGCCGTGCCGTACTCCACCGACCGGCCCGCGTACATCACCATGATGTCGTCGGCCAGCTCGGCGACCACGCCGAGGTCGTGGGTGATGATGATGACCGCGGAGTTGAAGTCCTTCTGCAGGTCCACGATCAGGTCGAGGATCTGCGCCTGCACGGTCACGTCCAGCGCGGTGGTCGGCTCGTCCGCGATCAGCAGCTCCGGGTCGCAGGACAGCGCCATCGCGATCATCGCGCGCTGGCGCATACCGCCGGAGAACTGGTGCGGGTAGTCGTCCACGCGCCGGTCCGGCTGCGGGATGCCGACCCGGTCGAGCATCTCGATCGCGTGCTTGCGGGCCACCTGCTTGGACACCTTGTGGTGCACCCGGTAGGCCTCGATGATCTGCTGGCCCACCGTGTAGAACGGGTGCATCGCGGTCAGCGGGTCCTGGAAGATCATCGCCATCCGCTTGCCGCGCAGCTCCCGCACCCGCTCCGGGGTGGCGGCCACCAGGTCCTCGCCGTCCAGCATGATCTGGCCGGAGATCTGCGCGGTGCCGCGCTTGTGCAGGCCCATGATCGACAGGCTGGTCACCGACTTGCCCGAGCCGGACTCACCGACGATGCCGAGCGTCTTGCCGCGCTCCAGCGCGAAGGTCAGGCCGTCGACCGACTTGACCAGTCCGTCGTCGGTCGGGAAGTGCACCCGCAGGTCCCGGACGTCCAGGAAGGCCTGGTCCGGCTTGCGCGAGGGCACGGCGACGTCGCCGGCCATGATGTCTTCAGAGCTCACGAGTAACGCACCCTCGGGTCGACGACGGCGTACAGCAGGTCCACGATCAGGTTCGCGACGATGATGAAGAACGCGCCCACCAGCGTCACCCCGAGGACTTTCGGCAGGTCGTTGTTCACGATCGCGTCCACGGCGTACTTGCCGATGCCCGGCAGCGAGTAGGTGCTCTCGGTGAGCACCGCGCCGCCCAGCAGGATGCCGAGGTCCAGGCCGAAGATGGTGAGGATGGGGGTCAGCACCGCGCGCAGGCCGTGCTTGACCACGACGTTGCCCTCGGACAGGCCCTTCGCCCGCGCGGTGCGGATGAAGTCCTCGTTCATCGTCTCCAGCATGGTGGCGCGGGTCAGTCGCGCGTACCCGGCGGCGTTGAGGAACGCCAGGGTGATCCACGGCAGGATCAGCGCGCCGGCCCACCGGATCGGGTTGTCACCGAAGTTGACGTAACTGCCACCGGGAGCCGTCCAGCCAAGGCCGTAGCTGAAGATCGTCAGCGACAGCAGACCGGTGAAGAAGATCGGCAGCGACACACCGGCCAGTGCGACACCCATCGCGGCCCGGTCGAACACCGTGCCCCTGCGCAGGGCGGACACCACACCGGTGGCGACACCGAAGAACAGCCACAGGATCGAGGCGCCGATGGCCAGCGAGATCGTCACGCCCATCCGGTCGACCAGGTCGGGCCACACCGGGTTCTGGGTGATGAACGAGTAGCCGAAGCAGGGCGCCGGGCAGTGCACCGTCGTCGGGCCGGTGCTGTAGTCGGCTCCCGCGAAGATGGCCTTCACGAACCGCCCGTACTGCTCCCACAGCGGGTCGGTGAACCCGAGCTTCTCCGCCATGGCATGGGTGGTGGTCGCGTCGGCGGTCTTGCCGACGTAGCGGGAGGCCAGGTCGTCCACGCTCGCACCGGCGATCCGCGGGACCAGGAAGAAGATCGCGAACGTGACCAGGCTGACCACGAAGAGCAGGATCACCGCTCCGATCAGCCTGCGGATGATGTAAGCGAGCACCGTTCTCGGCCTTGGTGGCCGGAAGCGCCGAAGCGCTCCCGGCCACCAGTTGCCTTCACCTACCTTTTGCTGGTCGCTGGACTACTTACTGAGCGACGCCCAGCGCGAGGTAGTCGTACTCCGAGAAACCGTCAGTGATGAACACGTTGGTCAGCGTCTTGGGCCGGTAGTACAGACCCTTGGCGACGACACCCGGCAGGGCGTACGCCGTGTCCATGGCCGCCTTGTCCACGTCGACCCACGCCTTCTGGCGCGAGGCGTCGTCCTTGGCGCTCATGGCCGCGTCGATCTTCGCGTCCACGCCCGGGTCCTTGATGGAGAAGTTGGTGTTACCGGCCGGCTTGATGGTCCGGCTGTCGGTGATCTCCTTCAGGAAGCCGAAGCCGTCCGGCCAGTCCGCCGCCCAGCCGAAGACCATCAGGCCCAGGCTGTTCGACTTGGCGAAGTCCGGCTTGCCCGCGTACAGCTTGGCGTAGTCGGCCACCGGGTAGGACTTGATGTTCAGCTTGATGCCCACGCGGCCAAGCGACTGCTGCAGCGACTCCGCGACGGCCTTCTCCTTCGGGCGCTCGGCGCGGTAGGAGATGTTGGTCTCGAAACCGTTGGGCTGACCGCACTTGCCCAGTGCTTCCTTGGCCTTGTCCACGTCACCAGCGTTGTCCTTGCTGGGGAACGGGTCGTACTTCTCCGAGCCCGGGATGACCGGCGGCAGCAGGTGCGTCGCGATCTCGCCACCGGTGTTGCCACCGTAGGCGCGCTGGTAGCCGGTCTTGTCGGCGGCGTACTGGATGGCCTTGCGGCACTCGATGTTGTTCAGCGGGGCCACGTCACCGTTGATGTTGGTGTACCAGAGGCGCGCCGCCAGCGGGTTGTCCGAGTTGTTCTTCAGCTGCGGGTCGGCCAGGATCTTGGCCTGCGCGGCCGGCTGCACACCGGAGCCCACCACGTCGACGTCGAGGTCACCGGACTGCAGCCGGTTGTCGATGTCGTCGGCGTTCACGTTCAGCGCGACGGTGATCTTGTCCGGCAGCGCCTTGCGGTTCGGGTCGGTGGACGGGTCCCAGTTCTCGTTGCGGACCAGGGTGAAGTTCTTGCCCAGCTCGTTGGACTCGAACTTGTACGGGCCGGTCGAGATGACCTTCTTCTTGTACTCGGTACCGGTGTCCTTCGCCCGCGGCACCGGCATGGTGGACGGCATCTGGGCGAAGTAGTCGAACCCGGAGAACGGCTTGACCAGGTGGAAGACGATGGTGTTGTCGTCCGGCGTGTCGATCGCCTTGAGGCCCAGCTTGTCCGGGTCGGTGTCCTTGTAGGGCGAGGTGTAGCCCTGCAGGTCGAGGAACTCGTTGAAGTAGGTCGGGCCGTTGGGGAACGAGTCCTTGTCCAGCGAACGCTCGACCGCGTACTTGACGTCCTTCGAGGTGACGACCGTGCCGTCCTCGAACTTGACGTTCTTCTTGATCTTGTACGTCCAGGTCTTCAGGTCGTCGCTGTGCTCACCCTTGGCCTCGGCGAGGTCCGGCACCAGCTTGGCGCCGTCGGGGCCCGGGGCGGAGGCGAACATCATCAGCGAACGGCCGTACAGGCGGATGAAGTTCCACGAGTAGGCGTAGTACGTGTCGGCCGGGTCGAGCGAGTCCCAGTCCCCCGAGTTGGCCATCCGCAGCGTGCCACCCTTCTTGTCGGAAGGGTTGAAGATCTTGCCAATGGCTGCGTTGGGTGCTGCGACGTTGTTGGCACCGCCGCCGTTGTTGCTGTTGTTGCTGGTGTTGGTCCCCCCTCCGCACGCGGAGAGCGCCATGATGGTCGCCGCACCGGCGGCAACCATCGTGACCATGCGTTGTTTCTTCATCTACAGTTGCACCCCTTTTAGGTTGCTAGCAGCCACCGGGTCGGCGGCTTATCCGATGGGCTAACGCGCTCGCGGATCCAGTGCGTCGCGCAGTCCGTCGCCGAACAGGTTGAAGGCCAGCACGGTGATGAAGATGGCCAAACCGGGGAAGACCATGTACCAGGCGTCGACCTGGTACCACCTGGACGCTTCGGACATCATCGTCCCCCACGTGGCGGTGGGCGCCTGGATTCCGACGCCGAGGAAGGACAGTGCCGCCTCGAACAGGATGTTCGTGGGGATCAGCAGTGTCGAGTAGACGAGGATCGGTGCCACCAGGTTGGGCAGCAGCTCCTTGAACAGCACGTGCGGGGAGCGGGCACCGAGGCTCCGGGCGGCGTCGACGAACTCGCGCTCGCGCAGCGAGAGGGTCTGCGCCCGGATGATCCGGCCGATGTAGGGCCAGCTGAAGAACCCGATCACGAAGATCAGCACCGCGATGCGCGAACCGTCCCGGCCGAGGCCGAACGCGTTGTCCGGCACCACACCGACCAGCGCGATGGCGAACAGCAGCAACGGGAACGCCAGGAACACGTCCATCAGGCGGCTGATCACGGTGTCCACCCAGCCGCGGAAGTAGCCGGCCGTGACCCCGAGGATGGTGCCGATCAGCACCGACAGCACGGTGGCGGCGAACCCGATCAGCAGCGAGATCCAGGACCCGGCGAAGATCCGGGTCAGGATGTCGCGGCCGTTGATCGGCTCGACGCCGAACAGGTGGTCACCGCTGATGCCGCCGAAGCCGCCCTTGGGTATCTGCAGGTCGGCGTCGACCAGCTCCTGGTTGAAGGCGTTCGGGTCGATCACGTGGAACACGCGGTCGAGCAGCAGCGCGGCCAGCGCGGCGACGATCATGACGGCGATCAGGATGCCGCTGATCATGGCGACGCGGTCGCGCTTGAGCCGCATCCACGCGATCTGGCCGAGCGAACGGCCCTGGATCGCCTTGCGGCCGAGACCTGTGAGCGCGGCCTCCGGCTGGGCTTCGGCTGAGCCACCGGAGACTTCGAGCGGGGCGGTCATGCGCGCCGAGTGCTGGTCGACGGGTCAACAGCACTCACGTTGACTTGCAGCGGTCGCCGCGACGCGTCTGAAGCAGCTCGCTGCATCGGACGCGCGGATCGCGGGTAGGCCATCGCGCACTCCCTTGGATTTCACCGACCGGATGTTGTCCGGGTCTCACACTGTGGTCGCCGAATCTAGTCGGTCAAGTGTCAGTCCTGAGCGGGTGGAGGTCACAATCGGGCCACATGGTTTCCCAAAAGCCACGCAACCACATGCGGATAGTTACTCAGGGTGAGAAAAATGGGTCGCGCGTGCCTTCGGGTCGTCGACCGCGAACCAGCCCGCCTCGAACCGCTGCCACCTGCGCAGGTGTGTGCGCGAGATCTCACCGTCGCGCCGGACGGACCGCTCCAGCCGGGCGTCCAGGCCGGGAAATTCCACCCAAACGAGTGCAGAGAGCCGATCCTGGACGGCCCGGCGACCGGCGGAAACGCCTTCCAAGATCAACACCTCGGGAACGTCGACGGTGATCCACTCGCCGAGCCGCGGCCGTCCACCCGGCCACTCCATCCGCTGATAGCGACCTTGCTCTGCGTGACCGAATGGTCGCAAAACGCCCTCTTCCAGGCGCGGCCACCACGCCACCGGGTCGTCCCAGGTGGCGAATTCATCCGTTGAAATGATCTTTACGAGATCGAAATGCGCTGCCAGCGCATGAGCGAAGGTGGACTTGCCGGCGCCCGAAGGACCGTCCACAGCGACCAAACGCACGCCACCCAGCCTCGGTGGCGTGCGCTTGATGTCCGCAGCTATACGGCGCGGCGACCCGATAGCGCCCTCGTGAGCGTCAGCTCGTCGGCGAACTCCAGGTCGCCGCCCATCGGCAGGCCGGACGCCAGCCGGGTCACGGTCAGGCCGGGGAAGTCGCGCAGCAACCGGATCAGGTAGGTGGCGGTGGCCTCGCCCTCGGTGTTCGGGTCGGTCGCGAGGATCACCTCGGTGACGTCCTGCGAGCCGATCCGGCCGAGCAGCTCGCGGATGCGCAGCTGGTCCGGGCCGATGCCGGACAACGGGTCCAGCGCACCGCCGAGCACGTGGTAGCGGCCCTTGAACTCACGGGTCCGCTCGATCGCCAGCACGTCCTTGGGCTCCTCGACCACGCACACCTTCTGCGGGTCGCGCCGGGCATCCCGGCAGATCCGGCAGGTCGCCTGCTCGGAGACGTTGCCGCAGATGTCGCAGAACACCACGCCGTCCTTGACCTTCTGCAACGCGTCCTGCAGCCGGCCGATGTCCGCCGGTTCGGCCGCCAGCAGGTGGAAGGCGATCCGCTGGGCGCTCTTCGGCCCGACCCCGGGCAGCCTGCCGAGCTCGTCGATCAGGTCCTGAACTGGCCCTTCGTACATCTAGAAACCCGGCAGCCCGAGTGCGCCACCGAGACCGCCGGTCAGGCCGCCCATCTTCTCCTCGGCCAGCTTCTGGGCGTTGCGGTTGGCGTCCCGCACCGCGGCGATCACCAGGCTCTCCAGCGTCTCCGCGTCGTCCGGGTCGATCACCTTCGGGTCGATGGCCAGTGCGGTCAGCTCACCGGCGCCGGACACCGTCGCGGTCACCAGGCCGCCGCCCGCCGTGCCGGTCACCTCGGCGTCCTCCAGCTCCTCCTGGGCCGACGCGAGCTTCTCCTGCATGGCCTGGGCCTGCGCCAGGATCTCCTGGATGTTGGGGGGCATTCCTCCGGGTTGCACCGCGGCTCCTCGATCTCACGTCGGTGATGCTGGTGTCAAGACTAGTCTCTTTGGCGTGACGACCTTGCCGCGCCGCGCACTCGCGGCCGTCGCCGTGCTCGCTTCCCTCGCCGCGTGCGGAAACCCGCAGGCCAGCACGACGTCGCCGAGCACCACGACCACTTCGTCCTCGTCCGCCGCGAACGTGGCCGAGCCGAGCCTGGTGCAGACGTTGGGGCAGACCCCGCCTTCCGCACCACCGCCACCGTCGTCATCGGTCGCCGCTCCACCACCTGCGTCCGCCGCCGGGAAGGTCGTGGTGATCGACCCCGGGCACAACGGTGGCAACGCGTCACATCCGGCCGAGATCAACAAGCAGGTGCCCGCGGGCCGCGGCCAGACCAAGCCGTGCAACACCACCGGGACCGCGACCAACGCCGGGTACACCGAGCACGAGTTCACTTGGGACGTGTCGGTGCGCGTGCGAGATGCGTTGGTGGCCAAGGGAGTCAAGGTCGTGATGACCCGGTCGAACGACACCGGCGTCGGGCCGTGCGTGAACGAGCGGGCGGATGTGGGCAACAAGGCGAACGCGGCCGCGGTGGTGTCCATTCACGCCGACGGGTCCACTTCGCCTGGGGCACATGGGTTCCACGTCGCCTACTCGTCGCCGCCGCTGAACGCCGCGCAGGGTGAGCCGTCGGCGAAACTGGCGAAGGTACTGCGGGATGGCTTGCAGGCAGCGGGTTTCGCGACTTCGACGTACATCGGCTCGCAGGGTTTGTCGCCCCGCAACGACCTCGGCGGACTGAACCTGTCCACGCGACCCGCGGTGCTTGTGGAGTGCGGGAACATGCGGAACGCGGCCGAGGCGGCGGTTCTGTCGAGCGCTGCGGGCCGCCAGAAGTACGCGGACGCCATCACCCAGGCGATCCTGAGCTACTTGGGGTGACTCACCCCGGAGGAACGGGGGACACACCCCGGAGGAAAAGGGGACACGCGGGGGAGGAAAGGGGGACACGCCGGGGTCAGGCGCGGCGGGCGATGGCGACCACGTAGCGGCATGGTTTGTCGCTGGAGTTGACGAACTTCGTCGGCGCCGGTGGTCCGAGGTGGAGGCAGTCGCCGGGGTCCAGCTCGTGGACCAGGTCGCCCTCGTGGAAGGTGAGGTGGCCTTCCAGCAACCAGATCTGTTGGTGTTTGAACGCGTACGCGTCCGCCGGGTAGGCGACCTCGGTCTTCGGCGGGAACTCCACTTCGACCAGTTCGAGCGGGCCGCCGCTGGACGGTGAGATCGCACGGCGCCGGTATCCGGTCTCCGGATCCGTCCACAGTGGCTGGTCGGCCGCCTTGACGAACCTTCTGCCCTCGGCCTTGGCGACCAGTTCGGACAGGCTCATGCCGAGCGCCGCCGACAGGCGTCCGAGCAGCACGGCGGTCGGCTGGGCCTCGCCGCGTTCGATCTTGCCGATCATCGCCCGGGACACACCCGAGCGTTCGGCCAGCTGGCTCGCCGAGAGGTCACGGTCCTGCCGCGCGGTCCGGACCGTCTCGGCGAGTGATGCGGTCAACTCGTCCACCCTGTCACTATAGCGCCGGATATGGCTACTATCATCGACATGAAGGTTCGGGATGCATCCGTCGACGACGCTTCGGCCTGCGCGGCGATCTACGCGCCCTATGTCACCGGCACCTCGATCACGTTCGAGGTCGACCCGCCTTCGGACGCGGAGATGGCGTCCCGGATCGCGGCCGCGGTGGACACGCACGCCTGGCTCGTCGCCGAGGACGCGGGCGAGGTGATCGGGTACGCCTACGGCGGTCCGTTCAAGGCACGCGCGGCCTACCGGTGGTCGTGCGAGGTCAGCGTGTACATGTCGCTGAACCACCACCGGACCGGCGGCGGGCGCGCGCTGTACACGGAGTTGTTCTCGCGCTTGGCTTCGCGCGGGTTCCGGACGGTGTGCGCGGGCATGACGCTGCCCAACGACGCCAGCGTCGCGCTGCACCGGGCGCTCGGGTTCGAACCCGTTGGCACGTACCGGAACATCGGCTGGAAGCACAACGCGTGGCACGACGTGGCCTGGGCTCAGCGGGAGATCGCGCCGGTCGGCGACCCGCCCGCCGAGCCCCGCTGAGGTCAGGCCGGCTTGTACACGCCGAACTCGTTGCCGGCCGGGTCCTGCACGTGCGCGAAGACCAGGCCGCTCGGCGTGGTCGTGGCGGGCACGAGTACCTTGCCGCCCAACCGTTCCGCCTGTTCCAGCGAAGCCGGCACGTCGTCCACGATGACCATGAAGATCGCGTGGTTGGGGAACTTGCCGCCGGTGTTGGCGAGGCCGCCGAAGGGCGCGCCCGTCGTGCTCACCAGCGCGTAGGCGTCGCCGCTGTCCGGGTCGCCGGCGAACTTCCAGTCGAACAGCTCACCGTAGAACTTCTTCGCGGTCGCCGGGTCGTCCGTGCCGACCTGCATCCAGCCGACGGTTCCGTGGCTCATCTGATGTCTCCGTTTCCTTGGCAGTACACCAGGATCGGGCCCGTTCGCGACACCCCTGTGTCGGTGTTTCTCAGCCGAGTGTGGTGACGTGGGTGACACACCCCGGGAGGTCCCCGGCGATGTAGTCCCTCCGTGCCGCGACACAGCCGGTGGCCTGCACGGTGACGATCCGGTCCAGCCGGAACGCCCGCAGCGCCGACCGTAACCGGCACCAGCCGACCAGGTACCAGCCGTTCATCCCGGCCAGGAACATCTCCGGCTCGACCTCGCGGGCGGTCGGCACACCGGACTTGTCGATGTAGTCCAGCCGCAGAACCTGTTTGCCGGCAACGGCTTCCTCGATGATGGCGGGGATGCTCGCGGGCGGTTCGGCGTCCTTGACCGCCATGAACCGCACGCGCTCGGCGAGCTCCCGCGCTGCCGTGGCGTCGTGCGGGGCCATCGCGGCCACCATCTTCTGCAGCGCGGTACGGGCCTCGCGGGCGAACGGCGAGCCGCTCGCGTGCTGCAAGGCGACCGACACCGCGACCGCTTCAGCGGCCGTGAAGTTCAACGGCGGCAACGTCATCGCACGGTCCAGCGCGTACCCGCCCTTGCGGCCCGCGTCGGCGTAGACCGGGACACCGGCCTGCTGGAGCGCGCTGATGTCACGTTCGATCGTGCGCACGCTCACCTCGTAGCGGTCCGCGAGGGAGCGGGCCGTGCGTCGGCGCGGCGCGACCGCGCGGAGATCCTCGACGATCGCGTACAGCCGGTCGGTCCGGTTCATGCCGCGGACGCTAGACCCCGGGTACGACAGTTTCAGATCTTGCGGGCGCCGAGCTCCTGGGTGAGCAGCTCGATCGCGATCTCCTCGGGGTCGCGGGCCTGGACCCGTTCGCCGTCGCCCGGGGCCTGGGAGGCCTCGGCGAGCATCTCCTCCTCCGCTTCCTCCTCGGTCTGCGGTGGTGGCGGAGGGGGCGGGAGAGGGTCGTCGGGCTCCGGGGGTTCCGGGGGCGGCGGGATGTCGTCGTGGTCCGTCGCGGGCCTCGGTGCCTCCCGGCGCGGCGGCTCGACCTGGCGCGCCGGTTGCGGGCGCTGCGGTGGCGGCGGCGCAGCCTTGGGCGGCGCGGCGGCCGCGGCCACGGGGGCACCCGCGTGCACCGCCTTGACCCGCCAGTTGCCGCCGATGACGGTGTTGAACGCCTGCGTGAGCAGGTCGACGTTGCGGGCCTCGGCCAGACGGCGGGCCAGCGGGGCGGCGGCATGGCCGACCACCACCGTGTCACCGTCGATCTCCTGGATGGTCGCGTTCGTCAGCATGGCCTCGGTGCTGCGGCCACCAGGCTGACGCCGGACCTCCGCAAGCAGCTCGGGCCAGAGTCGCCGGACTGCAGCCGCGTCCATTCCACCTGCGGCGGCCACGGGCGCGGGCTCGTGGTGCACGGGCTGCGGCGGCGGTGCTTGGACCGCGACGGGTTCGGGAGCCGGGGCAGGCGGTGGCGCCTGCCGCTGGACCGGGGCGGGCTCCGGGGCCGGCTGGGGCGCCGGGCGGTGTGCCGCAGCTTGCGCTGGGGTCGCCGGCACGTCCGGGACCATGGTGGCCCGCTTCTCCAGGCGCTCAAGCCGTTGCAGCACAGCGGAATCCACCGCCGCGTCGGTCGGCACCGCGGCGGGCAGCAACATCCGGGCGCAGAGCAGTTCCAGCACCAGCCGGGGCGACGTGGCCCCGCGCATCTCGATCAGTCCGTTGTGGACGATCTCGCAGAACCGGGTCAGTGTTGCCGGGCCGAGCTGCTCGGCCTGCGCGGACATCTTGGTCAGCTCGTCGTCGGGCACGTTCACCAGGCCGCGCGCGCCCGAGTCGGGGACCGCGCGCAACATGACCAGGTCCCGCAGGCGGTCCAGCAGGTCCGAGGCGAACCGGCGCGGGTCGTGGCCCGCGTCGACCAGGCGCTCGACCGTGCCGTACACCGCCGAGGCGTCGTACGCGGCGAGCCCGTCGACCATGTCGTCGATCAGGGCGACGTCGGTGACCCCGAGCAGCGACACAGCACGTTCGTACGTCACCCCATTGGGTCCAGCGCCGGACAGGAGCTGGTCCATCACCGACTGGGTGTCGCGCGCCGAGCCGCCACCGGCCCGGATCACCAGCGGGAACACCGCGGGCTCGACCTGCACGCCTTCCGCGGCACAGTTGCGTTCCAGCAGCTCACGCATGATGCCCGGCGGGATCAGCCGGAACGGGTAGTGGTGCGTGCGGGAGCGGATGGTCGTCAGGACCTTGTCCGGCTCGGTGGTGGCGAAGATGAAGATCAGGTGCTCAGGCGGCTCTTCGACGATCTTCAGCAGGGCGTTGAAGCCCTGCGTGGTGACCATGTGCGCCTCGTCGATGATGAAGATGCGGTAGCGCGACACGGCCGGCGCGAAGAACGCCCGGTCCCGCAGCTCACGCGTGTCGTCCACACCACCGTGGCTGGCCGCGTCCAGCTCCACCACGTCGACACTGCCCGGGCCGTTGGGCGCCAGCGAGATGCACGACTCGCACTTGCCGCACGGATCCGGCGTCGGCCCCTCGGCGCAGTTCAGCGACCGCGCCATGATCCGGGCGCTGGACGTCTTCCCGCAGCCTCTCGGGCCGGAGAACAGGTACGCGTGGTTCACACGTCCCGCGGCGAGCGCGACCCGCAGGGGTTCGGTGACGTGGTCCTGCCCGACCACCTCAGCGAAGGTCGCCGGACGGTACTTGCGGTAAAGGGCGAGCGCCACACACCGACTCTACTGGGCCGGTACGACAGTCCCGGGGTGGGCTGTGCTGACTGTCCTCGCTTCGCTCGGACGGCTTGGCCGCCCGAAGCCGGTCGTTTCCGCCCCGCACCACGCGACCGGCATCGCGATCGGGCTGGTCAGCAGTCCGGCTGGGGCGACGCCGGGCGTGTTGCGAGCCGGAAAACGACCGGCGCGGCCAAGCAGGCTGCCGTTGCTCGGTCATTCATCCACAGGGTGTGGGCACAAAAAAGCGGGCCTCGCGCACCTGCCAGAGCCCGCTTATCCTTGCTGCCTTCCGGCCCTGGGGAGGTTCACGAGATGCACACCGCACGAGACCCATGTTCAGTATACCCATGATGCGCTTGCTGCTCGCGGTGGTGGCCCTTCTTCTGATCAACATGCCCGTGGCCTCGGCAGACGTGCGGCCGATGATCGTCGGCGGCTCGCGGGTGAGCATCGAGGACTACCGGTACACCGTCTTCTTCACCGACCCTGCGGGGTACCAGTTCTGCGGCGGCGCGCTGGTGTCGGCGACGAAGGTCGTGACGGCGGCGCACTGCATGGCCGGGCGCAGTACGCGCAACACCCGAGTGGTGTGGGACCGTGAGGATAAGTACAGCTCGGACGGCACCATCTCGACCGTCAGCGACATCTGGGTCCACCCGAACTTCTCCAGCACGGTCCGCGGCGCGGACGTCTCCGTCGTGACCCTCGACACCAGCCTGCCCGGCCCGTACCTGCCGATCGCCTCGCCGCGCGACACCTCTCTCTATACGCCGAACACGATGTCGACGATCCTCGGCTGGGGCGCGACGAGCAGCGGCGGCAGCTCGTCGCGGTACCTGTTGAAGGCCACCGTGCCGATCACGACCGACGCGGCCTGCCGTACTGCCTACGGCACTGCATATATAGCTAGCGCGATGGTGTGCGCTGGGTATGCGAGTGGTGGCGTCGACACGTGTCAGGGCGACTCGGGTGGCCCGTTGATCGCCGGGGGCAAGCTGATCGGCGACACGTCGTGGGGCCGTGGCTGTGCGCTGGCGGGGTATCCGGGGGTGTACGGACGGATCGCCAGCTACTACGACGTGATCATGCCGGAGGTTGCTCAGGGAACACCGGGGTCCCCCACTCGCCCGTGAAAGCGATGTCCGACAACGGAAGCCGCTTGCGTGGGGCCAGTTCGCGGTCCCTGAGGTCGTCGGGGATGGTGTTGCGGTCGCCGAGTTTGCCCACGGCGATCGCCACGATCGGCTTGGCCTCCAACGGCAGTTCGAACAGGATCCGCGCGGCCTCGGCGTTGAACCCGCCCATCTGGTGGGCCACCAGACCCTCGTCGACCGCTTGCAGCACAAGGTTTTCGGTGGCGAGCGCCAGGCCGTACTCGTACAACGGCAACTCGCCCTTGGCGTTGACCGTGATGGCGACGCCGAGCATGAGCACCGCGGCGGTGTGCGCCCAGTTCTGGTTGCGGCGGCTGAGGGTCTCGAAGATCCGCTCATAGGTCGAGTCGCCTTTGCGGCCAACGAGATAACGCGCCGGCTGGGTGTTGCCATAGCTCGGTGCCCAGCGGGCGGCGTCCAGCATCGCGCGCAGCGACTCGTCCGGAACCTCGGCGTCGGCGTCGAGCCAGCGGGGGCTCCAACGCTGTTCGAACAACGGGTGCATCAGATCGCGTAACTCCACACTGTCACCGCGTAGGCCCCGAACCAGCTGGTGATGACCACCAGTCCGGTCAGGGTGAGCACCGTGGTGGCGGTCTGCCGTTTGGCCAGGGCGAGCGCGATCGGGACCAACAGGACGAAAGCCGGCAGCAGCAGCCGGGCCTTCGATGCCATCATGCCGTCCGACCCGACGTCCATCAGCAGCACACCGATCGCGTACAGCAGCAGCGGCCACGGCAGCCTGGTCCGCAACCCGATGGCCAGCAGCACGAACGCGGTCATGATGACCAGCACGGTCACGCCTTCGAGCACGGACAGCTGGTGGGTCATGGCGTCGACGATGAACCTCAGGGTGGCCCGGCCGCCGTCGAAGTGCGACTCCCAGCCCTGGTTCTGCAGGGTGAAGTAGCCGGTCAGCGAGCCCGTCTTGGCCGCGACCCAGCCCAGGTAGGACAGCAGTCCCGCGGGTGCGAGCAGCCCGCAGGCCCACGGCCGCCACCCGTCCTTGCGCTGGATCACCGCGACCAGCGCGGCCACACCGACCGCCAGCACGAGCGCCGCCGACGTCGGCCGCACCAACCCCGCCGCGGCGCACGCCAGGCCGGCGAGGATCCACTTGCGTTCCAGCACACCGACCAGGGCCCACGCCGCGAACGCGCAGAACAGCGCCTCCGAGTACGTCATCGCCAGGACGATGCTCATCGGCGCCGCCGCGAACAGCACCACGAGGATGACGCCCGCCCTGGCCGACCCGCCGGGCACCACCCGGCCGATCCGGACCAGCGCGTACGAGCAGAACACGCCGGCCACGATGGTGATGGCGAACGCGAAGAACAGCCGGTCGTTGGGGGTGCCGCCGAACGGCCGGGCCAGCCAGTTGATCAGCTTGGGGTAGCCGGGGAAGAACGCCAGCGGCGTCTCGGCGCTGCGCCGCCCGAACGCGTCCCCCAGGCTCGCGGGCACGTTGTCGTACCCGCCCGCGGCGATGCCGAGGTACCACTGCCCGTCCCAGCTGGTCAGCGCCTCGCCCATGGGGAACCGCGTCTTGATGCTCATCCAGGTGAGCACGAGCAGCCCGAACTCCCGGATCCCCAGGTAGAGCAGCGCGGGCGTCAACGCCACCGCCACCCGCCGCACCGTCCACGCGCTGGCCACACCCACCTGCGCCGCCGCGGCAGCCCGCCGCACGTCGGGCTGCTGAGCCACCTCCGTCGCGGTCACGCGAACAGCCTAAACAGCGGTGCTCCGCACGCCCGTCAACCGCCCCGATCGGGCGACACAGAGCAGGTGAGGGGCGGTGACGAATTTCATCGGCGGGAAACCACCCGGCCGGTGCCGAGCAGGCCCGCAACTCTTGTTCCCGGTGGCTGCGGGCGGCGGACGATTCCCGGGAAAAGGCCGGTCAAGGGCCGGTCGGGTGAGTGGCCGTGGTCATATCACGATCGAGGGAGTCCCGCCCGCGCAGGTAGGCTCTTGACCGATGTAGCGGGGCGGAACAAGGAAGGTGGCGCGGTGGCGCTCGTCGTCCAGAAGTACGGCGGTTCCTCGGTGGAGAACGCGGACCGCATAAAGCGGGTGGCCGAGCGGATCGTGGCGACCAAGAAGGCCGGCAACGACGTGGTCGTGGCGGTCTCGGCGATGGGTGACACCACCGACGAGCTGCTGGACCTGGCCAACCAGGTCGCCCCCGTGCCGCCGGCCCGCGAGCTGGACATGCTGCTGACGTCGGGTGAGCGGATCTCGATGTCGCTGCTGGCCATGGCGATCCACGCGCAGGGCCTCGAAGCCCGCTCGTACACCGGCTCGCAGGCCGGGGTGATCACGACCGCGGCGCACGGCAACGCGCGGATCATCGACGTGACGCCCAGCCGGATCCAGGAGGCGCTGGACGACGGGGCGATCGCCATCGTCGCCGGCTTCCAGGGCGTCAGCCAGGGCACGCGGGAGATCACCACCCTCGGCCGCGGCGGCACGGACACCACCGCGGTGGCGCTCGCGGCCGCGCTGAACGCCGATGTCTGCGAGATCTACACCGACGTGGACGGCGTGTTCACCGCCGACCCGCGGATCGTGCCCAACGCCAAGCACCTAGAGCAGATCACCTACGAGGAGATGCTCGAGATGGCCGCCAGCGGCGCCAAGGTGCTGATGCTGCGGTGTGTCGAGTACGCCCGCCGCTACGGCGTGCCGGTCCGTGTCCGTTCGTCGTTCAACCAGAAGCCCGGCACCGTCGTGACCGGGTCGATCGAGGAGCTCTCCGTGGAACAAGCGATGATCACCGGGGTCGCGCACGACCGCTCCGAGGCGAAGGTGACGGTCACCGGCGTGCCGGACAAGACCGGCGTCGCCGCCCGGATCTTCCGGGTGATCGCCGACTCGGAGATCGACATCGACATGGTGCTGCAGAACGTCTCGTCGACGCACTCCGGCCGCACCGACATCACGTTCACGCTGTCGAAGTCCAACGGCCCGCTGGCGGTGGCCGCGCTGGAGAAGGTGCGCGAGGAGCTGGGCTTCGAGAGCGTGCTGTACGACGACCACGTGGGCAAGCTGTCCCTGGTCGGCGCGGGCATGCGGTCGCACCCCGGGGTCACGGCGACGTTCTGCGAGGCGCTGGCGGGGGCCGGCGTGAACATCGAGATCATCAACACCTCGGAGATCCGCATCTCGGTGCTGATCCGGGACACGCAGCTCGACGAGGCCGTACGGGCCATCCACGAGGCGTTCGGCCTCGGCGGGGACGAGGAGGCGGTTGTGTACGCGGGGAGTGGTCGCTGATGGCACCGGTACTTGCCCTGGTCGGCGCCACCGGCGCGGTCGGCGGCGTGATGATGGACATCATCAACGGCCGCGAGTCCGTGCCGTGGGGCGAGATCCGGCTGATCGCGTCGCCGCGGTCGGCGGGCAAGAAGTTCACCGTGCGCGGGCAGGAGCTGACCGTCCAGGCGCTGTCGCCCGAGGTGTTCGACGGGGTCGACATCGCCATGTTCGACGTGCCGGACGAGGTCTCCGCCGAGTGGGCGCCGATCGCCGCGGCCCGTGGCGCGGTCGCGGTGGACAACTCGGGCGCGTTCCGGATGGACCCGGACGTGCCGCTGGTGGTGCCCGAGGTGAACGTGGACAAGATCCACGACCGGCCGCGCGGCATCATCGCCAACCCGAACTGCACGACGCTGTCGATGATGGCCGCGGTCGGCGCGCTGCACCGCGAGTTCGGCCTGCGGGAGCTGGTCGTGGCGTCCTACCAGGCGGCGTCCGGCGGCGGGCAGCCCGCGATCGACCGGCTCTACGCGGAGCTGGAAGCCGTTGCGGGCAAGCACGTCGGCGTGCGGGCGGGCGACGTGCGGGAGGCGGTCGAGGCGGCCGGACTGTCCATCGCGGACTCTCCGTTCCCGGCGCCGCTGGTGATGAACGTGGTGCCGTGGGCGGGTTCGCTCAAGGACGACGGCTGGACCTCCGAGGAGCTCAAGGTTCGCAACGAGTCCCGCAAGATCCTGGGCATCCCTAACCTGAAGGTGTCCGCGACCTGCGTGCGAGTCCCGGTGGTCACCACGCATTCCCTTGCGATGCACGCGGTTTTCGAGCGTGAGGTCACCGTTGAGGCCGCGCACAAGGTGTTCTCCGCGCAGCCGACGGTGGTGCTCGTGGACGACCCGGCGAACAAGAAGTTCCCGACTCCCGCGGACGTCGTAGGCGGCGACCCCACGTACGTCGGCCGGGTCCGCCAGGCCCTGGACTTCCCGAACACGCTGGACTTCTTCGTCAGCGGCGACAACCTGCGCAAGGGCGCGGCGCTGAACACCTACGAGATCGCCGAGGCCCTCGCGGGCTGACGGGTCAACGCGTAGGCGCCGGCCGCGACGAGCACACCGCCGAGGCCGGCGCCGACGAAACCCCAGTTGGGCGCCGTGTGGTCGACCACGAACCCGATCACCGGCGACCCCAGCGCGCTGCCGAGCGTGAACGCCGACCCCTGAAGCCCGGTCGCCTCACCGCGGACCGACAGCGGCGTGAGGCGGCTGACCTCTTCTCCGGTGGCGGCGAGGGTCGGCGCGCACATCATCTGCGACGGCACCAACGCCAGCCCGATCACCCACCACCACCCGCTGACGAGCGCGACCGGGATGGTGAGCGCGCCGAGCAGCATCATCAAAGTGACCTGTGGCAACGATTTGTGCACCGCCCCGTGGACAAGCCCGCCGATCAGCGACGCGATGCACATGATCACCACCAGCGCCCCGGTCCACTCCACCTCACCGTTCGCGCGCAGCACCGCCACCGCCGTGACCTCCGTGCCCGCCAACACAAAGACCGCGCCCATCCCCACGACGAGCACGCCGGTCAACTGCCCGGTGAGCCACTCCCGGCGGGCGGGCCTCGGCCCGGCTTCCCGCTCATTCCCGTTGCGCGTCAACGGGTTGAACACATACAACGTGCCGCCCACCAACACCACCGAACACGCGATCACGATCATCGCGACCGCACTCGACGCCTGCGTCGCCAGCGCCACACCGAGCACCGGCCCGACCATGAAACTGAACTCGACGAACACCGCATCGAGTGAGAAAGCGGTGCGCCGGTGCTCCTCGGGGACGATGATGCCGATCGCCTGCCGCCCGATGCTCATCGCCGGAACGGTGAGCACACCCCCGATGAAAGAGGTGACCAACAATCCGGTGTAGCCGAGCAGCGGCGCGGTGAACCAGAACGCCGACTGCCCGATCGTGGTAAGCACCAGCATCGGCCGCAGGCCCCACCGGTCCACGATCCGCCCCATGAACGGAGCCCCCACCGCGATCCCGACCGTCCCCGCGGCCCCCACCAGCCCCGCGGCCCCATAGCCCTTCCCCAGCGTGACGGCCACATGCAGCGTCAACGTCAGCGGTGTCGCCGTCTGCGGGATCCGCGCGAAGAACATGACGATCATCAACGCCCGGACACCCGGCAACCCCAGAACCACCCGATACCGCTGCACCATCCCAGCCGATCATCCGACCCCCACCCACCACAACCGACTTTCCACCCATCCGGTCGCGGTGCCTACTAGACGCCGACCCAACCCATGAAGACGCCGCCAACCCGAGTTGGCGCCGCCCCCCGCCGCCCTCTTCCGTGATCTCCATGGCCACCGATGCGACCTGACCCGTCCGTGGGTTGACCGATTCAGGTCAACTCATCGCGTTCGGCCGAACACAGGGTGCTTTCCCTTGTACGCCAATAGGTTGACTTAGTGAAGAACCGGTAACACCCCTTGGGATAACGGCGATTTATGGGCAAGTGTCCACGGTGGATATCCTCCGCACGGGAGCCACGGGAGTCGCCCATGAGCGCCGCGATCCGGCCGCCAGAGGCCGCCACGCCGATCTTCCGCAATGGTTTCGCGACCACGGCCCTCGCGTTGGGCATTGTGGGTGTCGGGTTTGGGTTGACTGTCCTGTTCGGACTGCTGGCCACCATTTTCGGGGCTTTTGCCGTTGTTTTCGGGGTTGTCGGAGTTGTCCGGGCTCGGAAGGGCCGCGCGACGGACGGTGGGATGGCCGCGGTGGGTGTACTCGCGGGTCTGATCGCGGTCGCGCTGGGGATCATCGGGATGGCGACCGTCCCGCAGGCCGGTGCGCCGATCCCGATGAGCGCGGTGGTGTCCGGCGTCTAGCGGTTCGCGCGGTTCACGGCGGACACGACGGCCCGCAGTGAGGCCGTGACGATCGAGGAGTCGACGCCGACGCCCCACCACACCCGGTCGCCGACGGTGCATTCCACGTAGGCGGCCGCGCGCGCGTCGTCGCCGGCGGTGAGAGCGTGCTCGGAGTAGTCGAGTACTCGCACGTCATAGCCCACGCTGGCCAGCGCGTCGACGAACGCGGCGATGGGGCCGTTGCCGTTCCCGGTGACCTCGTGGGTGTCGCCCTCGACGGACACGACGGCGGCGATCTCGTCGTGGCCCTGGCCGTCGTCGGACAGCCGGTGCCGTTGGAGCACCAGGGGCGACGTCAGCGACAGGTACTCCGTGGCGAACACGTCCCACATCTGCTGCGGGCTGACCTCGCCGCCCTCGCTGTCGGTCATCTTCTGGATCACGCCGGAGAACTCGATCTGCAGCCGGCGCGGCAGCTCGAGCTGGTGCTCGGTCTTCATCACGTACGCCACGCCGCCCTTGCCGGACTGCGAGTTGACCCGGATGACCGCCTCGTAGGTGCGGCCCACGTCCTTCGGGTCGATCGGCAGGTACGGGACCTCCCACTGGAACTGGTCCACCGGGGTGCCCGCACGGGAAGCGGCATCCTTCAAGGCGTCGAAGCCCTTGTTGATGGCGTCCTGGTGGCTGCCGGAGAACGCGGTGAACACCAGGTCACCGCCATAGGGGTGGCGCTCGGGGACGGGCAGCTGGTTGCAGTACTCGACCGTGCGGCGGATCTCGTCGATGTCGGAGAAGTCGATCTGCGGGTCGATGCCCTGGCTGAACAGGTTCATCCCCAGCGTGACCAGGCAGACGTTGCCGGTGCGCTCGCCGTTGCCGAACAGGCACCCCTCGATCCGGTCCGCGCCCGCCTGATACCCCAGCTCGGCCGCGGCGACCCCGGTACCGCGGTCGTTGTGCGGGTGCAGGGACAGGATCACCGAGTCGCGGCGCTCCAGGTTGCGGTGCATCCACTCGATGGAGTCCGCGTACACGTTCGGCGTGGCCATCTCGACGGTCGCGGGCAGGTTCAGGATCACCGGGCGCTGCGGGGTCGGCTGCCAGATCTCGGTGATCGCGTTGCACACCTCGGCCGCGTACGACAGCTCCGTGCCGGTGTACGACTCGGGCGAGTACTCGAACCGGAAGTCCGTGTCGGTGTACTTCTCGGCGAGCTCCTGCACCATCTCCGCGGCCGAGGTGGCGATCTTCTTGATGCCCTCGCGCTCCTCGCGGAACACCACCCGGCGCTGCAGGATCGAGGTCGAGTTGTAGATGTGCACGATCGCCTTGTTCGCGCCCTGCAACGCCTCGAAGGTGCGCTCGATCAGCTCGGGACGGCACTGCGACAGCACCTGTATGCGTACGTCGTCGGGTACCGCGTTCTCGGTGATGATCTCGCGGACGAAGTCGAAGTCGGTCTGCGAGGCAGCCGGGAACCCGACCTCGATCTCCTTGTACCCCATGCGCACCAGCAGCTCGAACATCCGCCGCTTGCGGGCCGGGGACATCGGGTCGATCAGCGCCTGGTTGCCGTCCCGCAGGTCGACCGCGCACCACAGCGGCGCCGTGGTGATCTTGCGGTCCGGCCAGGTGCGGTCGGCGAGCGTGACGTCCTCGACGACCTCGGCGAACGGCCGGTACCGGTGGACCGGCATCGAGCTGCCGAGCTGGGCGTTCCACTCGGCCTGCCCGGCGGGCGCCGGCCGGGACGGCCGCCGGATATTGCCGGCGGCAGGGCGGTAATCGGGGGTGGTGGTCATGGTGTTTCTCCTGCTGGGGTGCCTGAGAAGACCGGCGCATCACTCAGCTCCGCGGCGGGGAGCCAGTCTGGAAAGTCAGGCCCCGACGCGGCAGCGAAGCAGGAGGTCAAGTCGCGCCACGTCTCCACCATATCCGTGTCACCCACCCATCCGTAAACCACCCTTCCCACATCGTGGGCCGCGACCGATTGCTCCGATCGGGCGAGTTTTCGAATCTCCGCTGAGGTGAACCCCTGTTCCATGACAACTCGCAGATGGCACGTGCGGAGCGGCCGCGGGACTGCCGCTCGGGTGGTTTTCGGGGTCACCGCGCTCTTCGCGCTGATCGAAGCGATCTACATCCTGTTGATCGTGCTGGGCGCCAACACGGCGAACGGCTTCTTCACCTTCATCAGGTCCCTCGCGGAACCGCTCGCGCTGTTCTTCCCGGGCCTGTTCGCGACCGGCAACTTCCACTTGGACGTCATCCTGAACTACGGGCTGGCCGCGGTGTTCTGGCTGGTCGTCGGCTCGATCCTGGCACGGATCATCGCGTAGTTACTGATAAGTAGCGAAACGCGCTGGGCCATGTCAGACTGCTGCGCATGGCCCAGCATGCCGAGTCCGAGAGCAAGCGGCCCGACCTGCGCCCGCGGCTCGTGGGCGCCATCGCCTCGGTCGTCCGCTGGATCGGCCTGATCTTCGCGCTGGTCTTGGTCGTCCACGTCGTGCTGACGGTCGGCAGCGCCAATCCGAACAACGGGATCACGAATTTCTTCGCCGATGTGGCCGATCCGCTCGCCATCGGATTCAAGGATCTGTTCACCCCGTCAGACCCCAAGCTTTTCGTGTTGGTCAACTATGGGCTGGCCGCACTGTTCTGGCTGATCGTGTCCGGGGTGCTCGTCAAGATCATTCGCCGCTTCGCCGGTTAGTCCAGCATCGCGATGTTGTCGGCCTCGCTCGGATCGGGGCCTGTTTCCAGGAATGCCTTGGTCACCTCGACCGCCACGTCCGGAGCGAGCCTTTTCAGGCTGAGCGCGAGCACGTTGGCGTCATTCCATTTCCGTGCGCCCTCGGCGATCCAGACCTCCCACGCCAATGCCGCGCGCACCCCGGGCACCTTGTTCGCGGCGATCGCCGTGCCGGTGCCGGTCCAGCACATCACCACGCCGTAGTCCGCGGTCCCGTCGACGACCGCCCGGCCGACGGCCGCGCCCAGCTCAGGCCAGGCGTCCGAGGCCGCGGGGCGGATCACCTCGTGCCCGGTCTCCAGGAAGGCCACCACCGCCCGGGTGGTCTCGTTCTCGTCGTCGGCGGCGAACGCGATTCGCATGTGTTCACCGTAGCGTTCCCAGTTTTCCCTGGCACCCGTTTGGACAGTTGCCAACACTCATGGCGGTACGCCAACGTCGAACCACCGGTCCGATAACCGTGAGGAACGCCCATGCGCATCACATCCCTGCTGGTCGCATTTGTGCTCGCTGGTTCAGCCGTCGGCACACCCGCGATGGCCTCGCCTGAAAAAGCCCCGAACACCGTTTCGGAAATCTCCGACGGGCTCGCCCGGGCTTTGTCGGCTGAGCTCACGAACAACGCTGTTCGAAACGCCCTCACAAAACTCGCGCCGGTGACCCCGGTCGACGCCGGGGCTTTGGACGTCCGCGGCAGGCTCGCCGCGGTCATCGACAAAGCCGACGCCGATCTGCTGGCCGTGAAAGGCCTGCCCGCCGGTTCCACGCGGCTGGCGCAGATCCGGCTCGGCGACGCGAGCATGGTCGCTCCCCTGCGGGCTGGTGCCGCCCCGCTGGTGGCCGCCACGCCGAACGACGACAACGCCACCGAGTTCACCGCTTACAACCCCGGTGGCAAGGCGGAAACGGTGCCGACGGCCTCGATCCCGAAGCGCCCGGTGCTGTTCGTCGACGTGGACGTGAAGACCGCGACCCGGCTGGGCATGGCGGTGATCGACCAGGCAACGGGCAACAAGAGCGCGCGCGTTGCCAGGGCCGCCAACGGCTACTGGGCCACCCAGATCAAGAGCATCCGGTTCAACGACGTGGAAGAGCCGTGGTTCAAGGGCGACGCCGAGATCTTCGCGATCACCGGCGGGTTCGACCTCAACGGCGACGTGCGCGCCGACACCGTCGACATGCCCTACCTCGACGACGAGAACCACACCTACTACCCGAACCAGCTGATCCTGCACTGGAACCGGTACAAGTACAGCGCCGCCGACATCGTGTTCATGGAGGACGACGGCGACACCAACTACCTGGCGCTGGCCAAGGCGATCATCGCCGCGCTGGCGTACATCACCGACACCGGCGCCTATGTGCCGCTGGCCAACGCCATCCTCGACGCGATGCCGTCGAGCTGGTGGACCGACGACCCCGACTACGTGGACTCCTGCTACGCGGTGACCGTTGACGCGAACTGGACCCGCACCTGCGCTCGCGGCAACGGCACGCTCAGCGTGGCGCCGTTCTGGGTCGCCGGGATCTGACCGCCGGGTTGGTGGCCGGGCGGCGCTACTGCTTGGCCACCAACACGTTCGGATCCTTCTGGGTGAAGTAGGCCGCGTTGGCGACGTAGACCTTGTTGCCGCGCACGGCGATCGACGTCGGGTTGGACAGACCGTCCTGCGCGGTAAGGAAAGTCTGCTGCGAACCGTTCGGGTGCAGGAGCACGACCTCGCTGCCGAAGTTGTTCGCCGCGAAGACCTCGTCGCCGTGGCCGAAGGTGAAGTCGTCGATCCCGGTGACCTGGGCCTTGGTCTGGATCGCACCCGGCGATCCGTCGGAGCGGACCGGGATCCGCAGCAGAAGCCCCTTTTCGGTCTGCGACACCCACACGGCGCCGCCGTGAAGCTTGATGCCGTTGACGCCGAACCCGCTGGGTGTCGAGGGCGCGAGGATGGGCGCGGTCAGCCACTTGGTGGCCTGGCGGTGCCGGACTCGCCAGATGGTGCCGGTGGACGAGTCGGTGAGGTACAGGGTGTAGCCGTCGAGGGCGAGCCCGTTCGGGAAGACCGTGTCCGGCAGCGCGGTGTACAGCTCGGCCGGCTGGCCGGGCTTGATCTGGTAGACCCCGGCCGGCAGGCCGCCGCCGAAGTGCAGGAAGTAGATGGTCCCGGCGGCGGACCGGACGATTCCGCTCGCGCGGCCGCCCGCGGGCAGGTTCGTCAGGACCTCGACGTGGCCGTCCGGCCGCACGCGGGCGACCTGTCCGGCGGCCGCCCAGGTCACGTCGGCCGAGCCGTCGGGTTCCAGGGTGATGTTCTCCGGCAACTGGCCCTGGGCGATATCGAAATGCGCGAGGGTGCGTGTCTGGGACGCGGCCGCCGGGGCCGTCAGGGCCACCATCGCGGCCGCGGTGACCGCCAATGTCTTCTTCAGGTAAGTCACTGAACGTTCAACGACCTGTATCGGAATACCCATTCCAGCGGAACATGGCAGCTACTCGCCGTGGACTGCCGGGCGTGCCGGCCCTGGACGGCCGGTTCCGCCGGATGGCCCAGAGCCGCCCGTGGTCACGGAACGCTTACCGGTACCGGTCATGTCGATCGCCGACCGCGACATCGCATTCGTTTGTTCCCTGATCGGGCGAATGCTATGTCGCTTTGTGCTACTCAACAAAGCCGGATTGGGTAATTCCCACCAGGACACTGTTACCGGGAGGATCAATACGGACCGATGTGGGCTTCTGGAGGTGTGTCGCTGTGCCGACTGCCGTCTCGGCGGACAATGAGATCAGGGCTTATCCGGAGCTGCCCGGGCAGTGCCGCCCGGCCAGATTCGTCCGGGTGCTGTTACAGACCGTCCTGGACGATTTACGAGCCGAGCAGGAGGAGTTAGACGCGCTGGCCGGGTCGCTGACCGAGGCGCAGTGGCGGCTGGCCACCCCGTCGCCGGGCTGGACGGTCGCGCACCAGATCGCGCACCTCGCGTGGTGCGACGACGCCGCGCTGCTCGCCGTCACGGACAAGCAGGCGTTCCTGGCGTTCCTCGACTCGGTCCGTACCGACCCACAGGCGCACATCGACCGCGGCGCCGCCGAGGGCGCCGCCGCCTCGCCCGAGGATCTGCTGGCGCGCTGGCGGGCCGGCCGCGGTGTGTTGTTGTCCACACTGCGCCGGATCGACGCGGGCTCGAAGCTGGCGTGGTTCGGGCAGCCGTTGAACGTCGTGACGCTCGGCACCGCCCGGCTGATGGAGGTCTGGGCGCACGGCCTGGACGTCGCCGACGCGCTCGGCGTCACCCGTGAACCCACCCACCGGCTGCGCCACATCGCCTACCTGGGTGTCCGCACCCGCGACAACGCCTTCCACCGCCGTGGCCTGACGCCACCCGAGCCGTTCCGCGTGTCACTGAGCGGCCCGGACAACCAGGTGTGGACCTGGGGCCCGCCCGAGGCCGACCAACGCGTCACCGGTACCGCCCTGGACTTCTGCAAGCTCATCACCCGCCGCATCCACCGTGATGACACCACCCTCACGGCCGTCGGCGCCGACGCCGAGCGCTGGCTGCACATCGCCCAATGCTTCGCCGGCCCACCCGGCCCCGGCAGACCCCCGAAAACCACCGACACCCGGTTCGGCGCCTGCTCCGGCTGACCCAACCGGGCGCTAGCGGTCGGCCTACCGGAGCGACCGCCACACCACCGCACCATCACCATGCCCGACCGCGACCGGAATCGATCCCAAAGCCCGCAGCAGGGCGAGCTTCGGCCGACGTCCGTGCCCGGGGGCATCTGGGCGGCACCTTGGATGCGCCCGTGGAGGTGGCGCGGCCGATGCTCAAGTGAGCGCCCACATCTCCGGCGTCGACGGTGGCGTGGACCTGCACCGTCAGTGGGCGCGCAAGTCTCGCACTCGGGCGGTCCGCCGCCGAGGAATGCCAGCGGCGCCCGCAGCTCGCCCGCACCCGTGGTGACCCCCGGTTTTGGGAGCGGTCCAGGCCATCCGGTATCCTTCTCGGCGGAGGATTCGCATAGTGGCCTAGTGCGCACGATTGGAAATCGTGTTGGGTGTGATAGCCCTCAGGGGTTCAAATCCCCTATCCTCCGCTCCTTCTGGGCGACATGTGTCCGCGGAAAGCGCGGACCATGTCGCTCGCCATTATGTTGGGGGGCGACCCCCCAAACCCCCCGATGCCGATTTAGCGCTCGATGGGGTAAGTGTATTTGCCGTCCTTGTCGCGAATGGTGCGCACGAGGGTGAAGTCCGTGGTCATTTTTGTGGCGAGGTCGACGGTGAGGGCGATCGCGCCTTCGTCGGGGCAAGGGAGTTTCTCGGACGGGGAAAAGCAGACCGTGACGTAGGTACGCATTTTGTCGGCGGTGCCGGGGAGCAGGCGGTTGCCGGTGCTCAGGTAGCGGCCCAGGCGGGGTTTCGGGGTGAGGATCGCTGCGGCCAGCCAGTCGCGGGCGGCGGTTTCCATTGCGGCGCCGAACTTCTGCCCCTCGTCGAAGGACATCGCCGGGGCCAGCACGTCGCCGAGCGAACGGCCGGGCGTGATCAAGCCGCTGTGGTGGGGACTACCTGCGAGGACTTCAGCGAGGCTGCGGTCGGTCAGCTTCTGGTACGTCGGACCGGTGGTGATCGGCAACGTGGGTGGCTGCTGTGCGCTGAGGATGTTCAGCGTGATGTTGCCGACCTTCGACCGCCACGGGGATTCGCTGTTCGAACGCGCGTCTCGCCATTTCACCACGCAGTCATCGAGCGACCCGATGAGCCGGGTCACCGTGGTATTAGTAATCGGCGACGCGATCCACACCGTGAGATTGAAGGACGTATTGACAAACGGGATCTCGCCGATTCCCACTATTTCGTGTCCACAGTCGCGGAACACTTTCAACGCCGTGCGCAATTCCGCGGCCTGTGCGCGGCCGAGGTCGACGGCGTCCCGCATTTTCTGGTCGATATCCGTTTTGTCCGACCTCACCGCGAGCCGGACGATCGCATCCGGGTCGCCCCGCACCGCGAAGGTCACCTCGGACCCGGTGTCCTGCGGAAACAGCGACCGGCTGCCGATGACCGTCAACTGGCCCGGAAACAACCGGTCGGCCAGCTCCTGCGCGGTGCGGACGTCCGCCTTCGCGTCGCCGACGCCGCACGCGGCCAGCAACGACACGAGCGCCGACAACAAGACCCTGCGAGCCACCCCGCCACCGTGCCACGTCGCACGGCGAGGTAAGTGCCCGTTGAGGCGGTTTTCGGTGTCAGTCCTCGTCGTCCGGCTTCGCGTGGTCGGCCTTGCCCGGCGTCGGGTCACGGGTCAAGTCGACCAACGGGTGCGGGCCGTCCGCGTCGTCGGGCAGGGCATGGCTGCCCCGGCGTTCGGTGTTCTCCTGATTTGCGCTCACGACGCCCCTCCTCTGTGTCCGTCCGGACCATACCTAGGGGTGCCGCGGGGTCTTCTCCCGGGCTGGCCAGGTGTGACAGCATGAGGTCCCGCCGCCTGGGACAGATCGACCAGGAGGCAGCTTCATGCGCCGATCGCAGCGCATCCTCACCACCCTGACCGTGTTGGCCACCACGGTGGCCCTCGCCCCGGTTGTCTCGGCCGCGCCTTCGGACTTCTCGGTGATGACTCCGGCCACCAACGTGGCCTCGCGGTCCGACCGCAGACCGGTCGCGGGCGGGGTGTACGACGCCCACGCGGACAAGACGTTCATCTCGTGGTCCGGCCAGGCCGCCGACGCGTACGTGCAGGCGTACGACCACCGCACGCGCACCTGGAGCACGCCGAAGTTCATCGCGCCCGGCGAGTCCGACTCGCACAACTACCCGACCATGATCGAAGCCGCCGACGGGCACATCCTGCTGGTCCGCGGCATGCACAACACCGCGACCGTGATCAGCCGCTCGCCCAGCGCCCACTCCATCGAGGGCGACTGGACCACCTACGAGGTTCCCTCGGGTAAGGCCGCCAGCTACCCGATGCCGTTCAAGACGTTCGACGGCACCTTGTACGTGTTCTACCGCGAGACCACGCACGACATCGACAAGAACGTCCCCACCGACACCCGGCAGATGAAGTACATCGTCTCCAAGGACAACGGGCTGACCTGGAAGAACAACATCGACGTGGTCGGCCAGCCGTTCGTGATCGGCTCGACGTCCCGGCCGGACAACATGAACGAGATCTACATCGGCCAGCTGCGGCAGGATCCGCTGACCGGGCTGGTCCACATCGTGTACACGCTCGCCGGCGGTGGCCCGACCCAGCACGTGCACGACTTCTACCACCGCAACATGTATTACACCGTGTTCAACCCGTACAACCAGCACTTCTACTCGGCCGCCTGGCGTGACCTGGGTACCCAGGTCGACGACGTCGACCAGGAGACCTACCTGAAGATCGCCGACACTCCGCTGGAGAAACCCGCCGACGCCAAGACCCCGGACTACATCCAGCAGGTCGGCTCCACCTTCGGCCGTCCCTTCGTGCTCTGGTTCACCTACGACACCAACGGCGTGACGCACAACCAGGCCAGCGTGTGGACCGGAACCCGTTGGGAGACCAAGGAAGTGGCCAGCGGCATGCGCACCCGCGAGATCGAGCAGGTGAACCTCGTCACCTGGCGTGTGTACGCGACCCGCGACGGCCGGCCGAACATCGAGACGTACCTGCTGACCTTCGGCCGCGACTGGCGCCCGGAAACCGTTATCAACACACCGAAGCCGGTACAGCGGATCGAACTGATCGGCAACTTCCGTGACCCCGCCCGGATTCTCGCCAGCGGCGCCTCCACCGCCCGCGACGTTTCCGTGGCAGACGGCGACATCTACGTCGCCGGCCGCTGACCGCCGAGTCTGGGTGGGCTTCCGCGGAAGCCCACCCAGACCCCTAGTACAGCTCGTCATGACGGTCGACGATCCGCTGCAGTTCCCGGGCACAGTGCCGTGGCAACGCGAGCAGCACGCCTTCCAGGATGTCCCGGGACAGGTGCGGATCGCCGCAACACTCCCAGATCCCGCAGTCGCCGGGGTCGGCAGACCAGAAGCGGTGCCCGGGTTCGCGGACGAAGTTGTGCCACCGCACCAAAGCCATGGTCACAATCCCGGGCCAGAGGTAGTTGCGGGACCGCTCGAGCCGCACGATCCCGGCGGCCAGCCGCGGTGATATCCCGGCTATCTCAGGGGATTCGCCCGGACGCGGGTCGGTCCGGACCTGAGCGGGGCGCCTACGCGACATCGCCCTTTCGGTTGATCATCCGCCTATGATGCCACTCCTGCCTGGCCTTGATCGAGCAGATGTCGCCGTTCAGCGAGCGTCATTTTCCGAAAGCGAGGCGGGACAACGGGTTAGCAGCTGCCGGGCACGTGGATGGCGGGGCACGTGCTGGTCACGAATGAGCCTCAAATCGGGCAAGAGCGGAAGGGCGCCGGCCGGACGGCCGATATGAGGGCATCGGTTTTCGCTGCTCGGGAGATTGGAGCGGCCGTGCGCGACTTCGCTCATTCCTACCTGTTCCTACGCCGGTTCATCGGCTTCATCGGCACGCTGCTGCCGTTCGCCGTGATCATCGGTGTCGCCGTGATGTCCGGCGAGTTGCTGACCTCGGTCAGCGCCTCGTACCACACCGGCATGCGCGACGTTTTCGTCGGCAGTATGTGCGCGATCGGGGTGTTCCTGATCTTCTACCGCGGGCTGAACTGGCGCGACGACCTCCTCGGCTGGATCGCCGGCCTCGCGGCGATCGGCGTGGCCCTGGTGCCACCCGCCCGCCGAAGGACGCCACGACCACCCAGGTGATGGCCGACTATGTCCACATCGGCCTGTCCGCGGTGTTCTTCCTTTCCCTGGCGGTGTTCTGCTTCCGCTTCACCCTCAAGGAACAAGACCCGCTCCCCGACCCCCAGCGCAAACAACTGCGCAACCGCATCTACATCACTTGCGGCGTCGTGATTCTCGTCTGCCTGGCGCTGATCGCCTTGTTCGGCTGGGTTCTGGAGAACTGGGCCGAACCGGCGCATCCCGTGCTGTGGCTGGAAGCCTTGGCCACCGTCGCGTTCGGCTGGTCCTGGTTCATCAAGGGCAAGACCCTGTGGAAGGACAACCCACCGCGAATCCCCGCCCTCACACCGCCCGCCGACGACGCCCAGCCCCCCGCAACCACCGAGGCCGCACCCGTCTAGCCCCCACCGCCCCTCAATTGACCATCGGTCCCGGGTGACCATCACATCGGGCCAACCCATGCGGGCGCAGCCCGCTCCGGGGGGTTTGGGGGTCGTCCCCCAAAATGAGGCGAGCGACGCGGTCCACGCTTTCCGTGGACACACGTCGCCCGAGCGAGCGGTAGCGGTGGGATTTGAACCCACGGAGGACGTGAATCCTCACACGCTTTCGAGGCGTGCTCCTTCGGCCGCTCGGACACGCTACCGAGCGGAAGCTTACCGGACGCCTCCCAGCGGGTTTCCGGCGCCCACCGGCCTCACGGGCAGCAAGGCGGCCCGGCACCGTTGTCGGTACCGGGCCGCGTGGACTGAGTCATCCCCGACGGATCGCCGGGTCACCTTTCGCCCTGGAGCCTGTCCTTGGCGTCCTTCACCGCGCCGGCCGCCCGGTCGCGGACGTCGTGTGCGGTCTCCTTGGTCTCGCCGGAGAGCTGGTCGCGCTTGCCGGCCGCCTCGAGGTCCTCGTTGTCGGTCTCGCGGCCGACGGTCTCCTTGCCCTTGCCGAGCATCTGCTCGGCCTTGTCCTTGATCTTGTCGAAGTTGCCCATAACTCCGAATGCCCGCCAGAACAGCCGGGACACTGTGATCCAAATCACATACGTCGGGCGGCAAAGAAGGTTTCAAGGAGGGCCGACGACTCCTCGGCCAGCACCCCGCCCACGACCTCGGGGCGGTGGTTGAGGCGTTGGTCGCGCACGACGTCCCAAAGCGACCCGACAGCTCCTGTACGGGGCTCCCAGGCCCCGAAAACGACCCTGGAGATCCGCGCGAGGACCAGGGCGCCCGCGCACATCGTGCACGGCTCGACGGTCACCACCAGCGTGCAGCCGGCCAGGCGCCAGCCGTCGCCGTGAACACGAGCCGCGGCTCGCAACGCGAGGATCTCCGCGTGCGCGGTGGGGTCGCCGAGGGCTTCGCGGGCGTTGCAAGCGCTTGCGAGCTCCTCCCCCGACGGCGACAGCACCAACGCGCCGATGGGCACGTCCCCGGTCGCGAGCGCCCCCCTGGCCACGCGCAGGGCGCCCCGGACCAGGTCGGCGTCGTTCACCGCTGGATGCGGTCGAGCAGGTTGTTGAACGCGTCGGCGAACCCGCAGCGCTGGGCCACCATCTGCAGCTGCTGGTCCGGGTAGAGGTCCACCTCGGTGGTGATCACCTGCAGCTCCGGCCCGGGCAGGCCGAGATCCGCCAGGATGTCCAGCGACCCGGCCGGCCACAGCTCGTCCTCGTAGTCCTCCGGCGGGTCCACCCGCAGCACGTCGAGGGCGTCCGCCGCGATGTCGTAGTCCAGCGCCGCGGCGGCGTCCGAGAGCAGCAGGGAGACCCCGCGCGGGCTCGGCCGCAACAGCAGGAAGAACTCGTCGTCGACCGCGAGCATGCCGAACACCGCCCCGGTCGAGCGGATCTTGCGCAGTTCGGTGATCGCTGAGTCGAGTGACCCGAGCGCTTCCGCGCTCATGGAGTCGCACCGCCACTTGCCGTCCTCACGGACGACCGCTACCGCGAAGCCGGCGACCGGCTCCTCCTGTGACATGTGCACACCGTATTCCGGTTGGCGTTCACCCGGAAGAACCAGCCCCCATCCGCGCGCCCGCGATGTCACTATCGATTGTATGAACGCGACCCGCCCTCTCCCGTCACCCGCCGTTTCCCCGCTGGCCACCGACCCCCGGTTCAGCGGCCTGGTCGAGGCGGCGCGCGCGCTGCAGCCCAAGACCGTGGCCCTGCGCAGGCGGATCCACAAGTTCCCGGAACAGGGGCTGCAACTGCCCCGCACCCAGGCGGCCGTGGTGCAGGCGCTGGACGGGCTGCCGCTGCAGATCACGCTGGGCAAGAAGGTCAGTTCGGTGACCGCGGTGCTGACCGGCGCCAGGCCAGGGCCGACGGTGCTGCTGCGTGGGGACATGGACGCGTTGCCGTTGCAAGAGGACAGCGGGCTGGACTACGCGTCCGCAGTGGACGGTTCGATGCACGCTTGTGGCCACGACACGCACACCGCGATGCTGGTGTCCGCCGCGCGGTTGCTCTCCAGCCGCAAGGAGGCCCTGGCCGGGCGGGTGATCTTCATGTTCCAGCCGGGTGAGGAGGGCCACCACGGCGCCCGGTACATGATCCACGAAGGCGTGCTGGACGCCGGTGGCCGGCCGATCGAACGGGCCTTCGCCCTGCACATCACGTCCACCGACACCTCCGGGATGATCCGCAGCAAGGCCGGCGCGATGCTGGCCGCGGCGGACTCGTTCGTGGTGAAGGTGACCGGGCGGGGCGGGCACGGCGCCATTCCGTCCGAGGCGCTGGACCCGGTTCCGGCCGCGGCCGCGATGGTCGGCGCGATCCAGACCCTGGTCACCAGGCGGATCAGTGTTTTCGAACCGGTCGTGGCGACGGTCGGGCGGATCACCGCGGGTACGACGTCCAACATCATCCCGGAGACCGCCGAACTGGAGGGCACGTTCCGGTCCCTGTCCGAGCCCAGCCGCGCGAAGATACGGGCCGAGCTGCCGAAGCTGTGCCAGCACATCGCCGCCGGGTACGGCTGCCGCGCGGATGTCACGCTCACGCCCGGATATCCGGTGACCGTCAACGACGACGAGATCGGCCCGCACGTGGTCGATCTGGCCAGTGCGGTGCTGGGCAACCGGCATGCCGCGCCGATGCCCAACCCGTTGATGGGCGCCGAGGACTTTTCCTACGTCTTGCAGCGGGTTCCGGGCGCGTTCGCGTTTCTGGGAGCGTGCCCACCCGGGGTGGACCCGGCCCAGGCCGATCCGAACCATTCCAACCGCGTGCATTTCGACGAGTCAGCGCTCGCGAACGGCGTAGCGATGTACGCGGCGTTCGCACTGGACACGTTGCGATAGACAAGAAACCGGACAGATCCGCCGGTTCGCGGCTGACGGCTTCCCCCCGGCCATTGATTTGTAGGGCACTATGTGCTCGTGCGTCCAGTGTGTGTGATCGGGTTGGGGCTCATCGGCGGCTCGCTGCTGCGCGCGGCGAGTGCGGCTGGACGGGAGGCCTGGGGCGCGACAGCGTCCACAGTAGATACTGAAGCCGCCAAAGTGGACGGTTTCCGCGTGGAGTCGCGTGTGGACGTCGCGCTGCGGCTGGCGCGCGAGCGGGACGCCATTGTCGTTGTCGCGGTGCCGTTGCCGGAGGTCGACCTGACACTGTCGACGGTCGCCCGCAACGCCCCCGACTGCCTGCTGACCGATGTGGTCAGCGTGAAGGCGCCCGTTGTCGAGGCCGCGCGGCAGTTCGCCGGCCGGGCCCGGTTCGTCGGCGGGCATCCGATGGCCGGAACGTCGGCATCCGGCTGGGCCGCGGGCTCCGCGGACCTCTTCAAGGACGCGGCCTGGGTGCTGACGATCGAGGACGAGACGGACCTGGGCGCGTGGCGAGAAGTGGCCCAGCTCGTACTGGACTGCGGTGCCCAACCGGTTCCGGCGTCCGCCGCGGCACACGACGACGCCGTCGCCCGGATCTCGCATCTGCCGCACCTGCTCGCCGCGGTGCTCGCCGCGGTTGGCGCGGACTCCGGAATGCTGCCGCTGGCGCTCGCGGCCGGTTCGTACACCGACGGAACCCGCGTCGCCGGAACCCGCCCGGAGCTCGTGCGCGCGATGTGTGAAGGCAACCGGGCCTCGCTGCTCGACGCCGTCGACGACGCCCTCGGGCGGCTCGGCGCGGCGCGCGGGGCGCTGGCGTCGACGGGGTCGCTCGGTGCGACCGTCGGGGCCGGTCATCGCGGCTGGCAGGCGCTGAACGAGTACCGCACGACCCCGCGCCCGGCCGGCCGGATCGACCTCTCCGCGCCCGACAGCAGGGAGGCGTTGCTGGCCCTGGGCGCCCGCGGTGGCCGAATTGTCGGGTTGGAAGGGGACTTCGCGGTCACGGGCTAGCAACAAAGGTGTGATCTGACTCCCAAATATGCCTAGCTTGAGCGGGTGGAGCGTCGTCTGCTGCAACGGGCCGGGTACGTGGTCGGGGGTCTGGTGCTGGTCACCGGGGCCGTGGTCGCGCTGCGCAACTCCGACACCCCCACGGCGCAGAAGCCGCCGCCCCCGCCGCCGGTTCAGACCACCGTGCGCGACTACGCCGACGAGGGCGTCCTCGTGCCGCAGCCGGGCGCGAAACCCGCGCCGCCCAAGGATCTCCGCGTCGTCTCCGGCGCGCACCGATTACAGGCCATCTGGACACCGGACAAGGACATGGCCGGCTATGAGGTCCAGGTGCACGGCGACCGGTTCGACAAGACCAAGCTGGTCATCGGGTCGGCCGCGCAGTTCGACAACCTGCCGGGCGGCGGCCTGTTCACTGTCTCGGTACGGGCGGTGGACGTGTTCGGCCAGCGCTCTGGCTCGGCCACTCAGGACGGCCAGCCGGCGGGGTCGTACCCGGATGAGAGCTTCTACCCGCTGATCGACCAGTTCGACGGCAAGGTGGTGCCCGATCCAGCGCGCTGGCAGCTGGCGTACAACGCGGCCTGCGCGCACATGACCCGTGGCGCTGGGGAAGATGCCCGGCGGATGGTGATCAGTGCCGCCTGCGGCAACGAGTCCGTGGCGTTGCGGTCGCGGACTCCCTTGCGGCTCAACAACAAGGCCGGTCGCGTGATGATCGAGACCGACGCGCCCGGGGCCGCCGGTGAGATGACCCTGGACCTGGTTCCGGGACCCGCCGACCTGATCGAAACGACCACTCGCAGCGGTCCGCCGCCGGGCACGCTGCGCGTCCGGATCACCCCGACGTCGTTGGAAGTCCCTGGGGCGCAACCGATCCAGATCGACCCGCTGCAGACCGGGCTGAGCACGCGCTGGGAGTTCGCCCTCGCCGCCGACGGGATCCGCGTGTGGCGCAACGGTTCCCTGGTCGGCAGCGGGCCCGCGGTGCCCGCGTGGAACGAGGCGACGCCGCTGTTCTCGTTCACCGGTCCGGCCAACGGGCTGACGTTCGTGGCCATCGACGCCCTCGGCCTGTCGAACGCCGACACCCCCGCCTTCGTCCCGCCGCCCAGGATCACGACCACGCCGCGCCCGTCCGCCGCGGCCGTGAAGATGCCCGGGCAGCTCGGCGGCCAGCTGCGGATGACCATCCGGTCGAGCTATGGCGAGGCCATGCCCGGCCCGTTCACCGTGACCATCGGTCAGCAGACATTCCCGGCCGAGCCCGCGGTGGCGGGTCAGCAGTTCGAGTCGGGGCTGCGGTTCCCGGTCGTCGCGAACCTGCCCGCGGACGCCGTGGTCGTCAACGACCGCAACGAACTCAGCCTCCAGCTGCACAGCGCGACGCCGAACCTCGCACCCCAGCTCGTGCACGCCGCCCTCGAACTGGTTCCCGACCCGGCCATGCCGGTCAAGGTCACCACGGCCGACGAACCGATGGAACGCCCCAAGCCGACCCTGCCGCTCACCACGGCGACCCTGCTCGACGCGTCCGGCGGCAAGATCGAGAGCGGCCACGCCAGCCCGCGCGGCCGCGTCATCCTGGACATCACGACGACCGCCGACGGACCCGTGGCGGGTCTCGCCGGCGTCGAGGTGTGGGTGGACAACAAGCGCATCGCGGGCCTGGCGACCAACCGCGACGGCCCGGGGATCGGCGGCCACTGGCGCCTGGCGCTGAACACGGCCGGCTTCCCGCCGGGCATCCGCGACCTGGAGCTGAAGGCGATCAGCACCGACGGCGTGACCTCACCCCAGTTCACCACCATTCCCTGGCAGATCCCCAGCTAGTGAGTGGTTTCGGTCGTTCCAACGGCCGAAACCACTCACGAGGGGTCAGACGCGGGTGGCGAGGCCGGGGTAGTCGATCACGAAGCCCTCGCTGTCGACCGTGAGGTCGGCGGTGAAGTTCTCGTCGCGGTAGTTGACCACCGCGCTGTCGTCCCCGATCGACACCGTCGTGTAGGTCTGCTGGGAGACGCGGATGTTCAGGTCCGGCAGGGACACGTAGACCACCGGCAGCTCGTGCTGGCCCGCCTCGCGGTGCAGCCCGAGGCGGCGGACCGGGAACGCGTTGAACGTGACCGCGCCGGCCACGTCCACCTCGAAGGCCCCGCCGAAGGTCGAGCGCTCGTTGCCCTGGCCGCGGTCGACCAGCCAGAGGCCGTCCTCGGTCCGGTTGACCGAGAGCTGGCGCTCCTCCTCCGCGGTCGTCACGCGCAGCAGCAGCCGGCAGAACGTGCCCGCTTCGTCGGTGGCGGCCTCGAACGAGGTGCTGTAGGCGTCCGCGTCGCCGGTCGCCGCCGCGATCAGCCTGCCGGAGGTCTTGAACCGGACCCCGGCCACCAATAAGCGGACCGACTCCAGGCGTGGCGCGTCAACGCCCTGCCAGGTGAGGATGGTTGGCTTGCGGGTGAGAGTAGTGGTCGTCACGCGTTGTTCTCGCCGTCCTGCTGGGGCTTGTCCGGGATCAGCTCCTGGAGCTTGTCCACCGCACCGTCGATCTGCTCCTCGTGCCCGAACTTCTGCTTGGCGAACTCGCCCGCCTTCTCCAGGCCGTCCTCGATCTTGTCGCCGTGCTCGTTGATCAGGCCCTTGGCCTTGTCCGCCAACCCGCCAAAGTCGATACCCATGATCGCTCCTTACCGCACCCGGTCCCGTCTCGCAGGCTACCCAACTCTGCGGACCGGCTGCAGCAGACGTCGGACGATCTGTCCCGGCGACCGGCTGTACCAGTCCGGTCCACGCAGTGTGGTCAGCATGGACACCAGTTCCGTAACAAGTCGGGACAGCCGATCCACGTCGGGCATAGCCACTCGTTCGGGTGGTCTTTCCTCGCGGATCGCGGCGGCCGCCTCGGCGACGGCCTCGGTGAGCGCCTCGATCGCGTCCGGGGTGATCGGCTCGGCGCCCCGTTTGATGCCCACGGCCAGGCCGGTCACCGCGTCGGTGGCGCGTTCCAGGGTCACGATCACCGGCCACCAGGCGGCGGCCTGCAGCCCGGCGGCGGACGGCTCGACGACGGCCTGCTGGAAGACGTTCCGCAGGTCGGAGAGCTGCCGGTAGATCTGGCGGCGCAGCTGCACGCGTTTGTCCGAACCGGACAGCCCGTACTCGATGTACTTCTGCAGGGCGTCCAGAACCGTTAGAAGGTGGGTTCCCACCCGGGGCTTGAAGCTGCCCGGCCACAGCAGGTAACCGACGACGAGCACGATCGCGCAGCCGATCGCGGTGTCCATCAGCCGCGCGAGGACCAGACCCCAGTTGCTGGCGTGCGCCAAGTCGAGCTGAACTATCACCAATGGGGTGACGAACGTGGAGAACATCCCGTAGTTGCGGTCCCGGCCGATCGGCAGCGCCGCCGCGATCACCGCGACCAGCAGCACCAGGACCCAGCCCTTCGGGTCGAACGCCAGCACGGCCGCGCCCAGCACGACACCGGCCAGCGTCCCCAGCCCGCGCAGCAGCGCGCGGCCGAACACCGACCCGAAGTCGGGCTTGAGCACGATCGCGACCGTCAACGCCACCCAGTACGGGTACTGCAGTTTGAGGATCCAGCCGAGCCACTCGGCCAACGCCATGCAGGCCATCAGCCGCAACGCGTGCGACCAGGCGACCCAGCTGCCGAACGTGGTGTCCAGCCAGTCATCGAACCGTTCGCGCCACGGCACCGCGTCGTCGTCGAGGTCGCGGGCGTCCTTCTTGCCGCCCTTGGCAGTCAGCCCCTCCAGGCCGGCGCGCAACGCCGCCAGGCCCCGCGAGGCCTCCTCGAACTCCGGCGGCGCGGGCAACGGCCGGTCGAGCCGGATCGCCTCGGCGACGGTCGCGAGGTGCACGACGACCTCGGCGGGTGGATGGCGGCCCACGTTCACCAGCGCCACGCTCGCCTCGATCACCGGCGTGGTTTCGGCGAGCAGGTTCATCAGGCGGCGGTAGGTCCGGTCCCGCCCGGAGAGGCGCGAACGGGCGGTCAGCAACGCGTCGTAGGCCGCGTTGAGGACATTGGTGAGGCCTACCCGGGCCGCGCGCGCCTCAGGCGTCCCCGACGCCGCCAGCATCACCGCCAGTTCGTCGTAGACCTGGGCCACCGCAGCACGTTCCGGCCCGGTGGCGCGCACCGTCCAGCCCGCGATCGCGAGCAGCCACGCGAACACCGCGCCGACGACGAACCAGAACGTCGCGAAGATCGCGTCCCGCGGCTGCCCGGAGCCGAGCGTCGCGAACACCAGCAGCTGCAAGGCGGACAGCGAGGCGATGTTCCCGTTGACGCTGATCAACGCGGACGCACCGGCCAGCGCGACCAGCACGATCGCGGTCCACCACCCGTGCCCGGAAGCCGACCCGCCGAGGAAGAACCCGGCGGCGCCACCGAAGATCGCCCACCCGATCCGGCGCGCGCGGTACCGGTACGGCCCGTCCTGGTCGCCGAACGTGGCGCACAGCGCGCCCTGCGAGATCAACGCGCCGATGTCCAGCCGCCCGAACGCCATCCCGAGCCCGATCGGCCCGGCGATCCCGATCGCCGCCCGCACAACACGTCTCCACGAGATCGGCACGGACTTCGGCCGCAGCAGCTGAACCAGCCAATGCGGAGCGCCGACATCCCTCCCCGTCGCCGTCGTCCCCGCCACGTGCCCATCTAAACAAAGATCGGGCCTGGTGGTCGCCCACCAAGCCCGATCTTTAACTACTCAACCGATGCTCGACCCCGGCTTGGCCGCGCCGGAAATGACCGGCTTCCGGCGGCCAAGCCCTGTCCGAGCGGAGCGAGGACCATCAAGCCCTGCGACGGCGCACGAAGATCAGCGCGCCGACACCGCCGAGCACGAGCACGCCGCCGATGACGAGCGGCAGGGTGATCGAGGCGCCGGTGTTGGCCAGTTCGTTCTTGGCCTGCGGGGCGGGCGGGGCCTCGGTGGTGGGGGTGCTGACGGTGACGGCCCAGCTGGCGGTGGCGTCGGCGGTGAGGTTGGCCTTGCCGTTGCCGGCCAGGATCAGCGCCTGCGACTCCTTCTTGCCCACGAACAGCCGGCCGGAGGTGAGGGTGGCCTCGGCGCTGACCTTGATCTTCGCCGAGCCGTCGGCCTGGCCGGCCGGCACGCTCACGTAGAACTCGTACTTGTCCTTGGTGGCCTGCTTCTTGCCGTCGAGCTCCTTGCCGTCCTTATCAGTGATCTTGACACCGCTGGGCAGCTCGCCCTTGATCACGACGTTGTCGGCGTTGGTGGTGGCGGTGAACGGGCCGATCAGCGAGCCGGGCTTGCCGGCCAGCTTGTCCGGGGTGAGCGTGAGGGCCGGCTTGGGCTGGACCTTGTCCGCGTTCTTCTTGGCGTTGTCGACCAGCCAGTTGTAGACGTCGCGGACGTCGGCCTTGGTGCCCTCGTCGATCTTGTCGTGGTTGTTCGGGTCGACCTGGCCCGCCACGTCGATCAGCTTGCGGTCGTCGCTGAAGTACCAGGCCGCGGCCTGGGTGGCGGTGATGGCCTCCTGCTTGCTGAGTCCATCGTGGAGCTTCAGCCCGGTCGCCTTGTGGACGGCGTCGGTGTCGAGGTTCGGGTAGCTGTGCTGCAGCAGCCAGTTGATCTCACCGGCGTGCTTGGGGAAGCTGCTCTTCTTGTTGGAGTGCTGGTCCCAGGGCTTCTCGACGTACTCGGCGGTGAAGTCGATGTTGGTGTCGATGTCGACGCAGTAGGCGTTGAGGGTCTTGCCGCCGACCTTCAGGTCGAACAGCAGCGCGTCGAACGGGGTCGAGCCCTTGTCGTTCAGGTCGCTGACGTTGACCTTGTAACCGACGTTCCCCTTGGCCGCCTGACCGGCCGTGGCGGTAACGGCATCATCCGCACCAGCGGGAATGGCCGATGCCATCAGGCCGATCGCAGTCACACCCAACAGCGCGGCACCCGCGCGCAGCTTCCCGACTCGCCTCACGACTGATGCTCCCTCTATTCGGTCCGTGCCCCGGAACGCAATCACTCTGTGTTGTGTACGAACACCATCGAGCGGCGTGACTCTATACACCCCGGAATGACGATCGACTCCGGGGTGTACAAAGGGAGCACAAATACCTCTTTAGGGCGTCGCCCAATCGGTGACGACCTGGTCAAGCACGTTGAGCGGCAGCGGGCCACCGCCGATCACCAGGTCATGGAAGGCGCGGATGTCGAACCGATCGCCCATCGCGGTCTGGGCCGCGGCGCGGATTCGTTGAATTTCCAACCGGCCGACCATATAGGACAGTGCCTGACCTGGGTAGGCGATGTAGCGGTCGACTTCGGTGCCGATCTCCAGCGCGGGCATGGGCACGTTGGCGGTCATGTAGTCCACGGCCTGCTGCCGCGACCAGCCCTTGGCGTGCAGGCCGGTGTCCACGACCAGCCGCCCGGCCCGCACGGCGTCCATGGAAAGCATCCCCAGCCGGGCTATATCGCCTGAATAGAGGCCCATTTCCTCGGCCAGCCGCTCGCAGTAAAGGCCCCAGCCCTCGGTGTAGGCGTTCACGCTGGCGATCCGCCGCAAAAGCGGCAGATCCGTGAGCTCACTCGCGATTGTCAGCTGGAAGTGGTGTCCCGGCACCGCCTCATGGAACGCCGTTACCTCTGACGTGTGCTTATGCCGCTCCTGTGGCTGATATGTATTGGCGAAATAAGTCCCGGCCCGGGAGCCGTCCATCGACGGCGGCATGTAGTACGCCATCGGCGCGCCCGGGGCTTCGGCGTCGCCGATCGGTTCGACCTTGCAACTGTGCGACGGCAGCCGGCCGAACCACTGCGGCGCGACCTCCTCGGCGCGCTGGATCGCGGTGCGGGCCGCGGTGAGCAGCTCCTCGCCGGACTCCCAGCGCAGCGAGGGGTCGGTCTTCAGCCGCGTGAAGATCTCCTGCAGGCCCGACGTGCCGAACACCCGCGCCCCGATCGTGGCGAACTCCGCCTGGATCTGGTCCATCAGGTCGAGGCCGGTCTGGTGCAGCTCGTCGGGTGTGCGGTCGGTCGTGGTGTGGTAGCGCGAAAGCAACGCGTACATCTGCTCACCGCCGGGCAGCCAGGACAGGCCCGGCTTGTCCTCGGGACGGGCGTGCGGGGCGATCTCCTCGGCCAGAACCTGCCGGTACGCGGCGAAAGCCGGCCGGACGACCTCGGCGAGCAGACGGTCGCGATCGGCCACAAAGGACTCGGCGGCGTCCTCGGGCGGCGCCGGGCGGGTCAGTACATCGGTCTCGGCCGAAGCCAGATAACGGTCCAGATGCGAAATCGCCGCCTGAACGAGATGCGTCACCGGCACCCGGCCCGCTGTGACGCCTTCACGGTGACGGTCCGCGACCACCGCCAGGTAGTCCGGCAGTCCGGACAACCGCGTCAGATAGTCGCCCGCACGCTCGGCGTTGGGCAGCTGGGTCATCGGCAGCATGGTCAGCAACGCCGACGCCGGACCGATGAACAGGTCGGTGATCGTGTACTCGGCCATGTGCGAGTCGATCCGGTCGGCCGCGGCCCGCGCCTGCTGCGCGATCACCGCGAGCGTCACCGCGTCGCCGGCGTCCACTCCGGACTTCGCGGCCGCGTCCGCCCGCTCGGCGATATCCAGCACCTTGCCGCGGAAGTCCCGCTCCGCCGCCGCGGACGGGTCACCGAGCCGGGCGTCGTACCCGGGGATGCCATAGAGCGACGCACCGACGGGGTCGTGCTCGAACTCAAGCTGGACAAGCTCGTCCGCCAGTGCGTTGGCCTCGTTCGTCATAACAAGACACTAGTCACTGAGCCCCCACTCGCGGTGGAGCTTGGCCCGGCGCTCCTTCCAGCGCTCCATCACGCCGGGCATCTCCTCGTGCAGATAGTCGAAGAACGCCACGGTCTCCCGCATCCGCTGGCCCGCGCGGGTGTGCACGCCGAGCGCGTCGATGCCGTCGTCCAGGATGGACCGCCAGCGCAGCATCAGCTGCTCGCGCTGGGTGATCATGTCGTACCACATGTCCGCTTTGAGGAAGTAGTAGTCGCGGCGCGAGCCCGGCTCCCGGCGGCGTTCGATCATGTCGACCTGGGTGAGGTAGCGCACCGCGCCGGAGATGGCCGCCGGGCTGACCTGCAGCACCTCCGCCAGCTCCGCGGCGGTCAGCCGGGCCGCGTCCTCGGCGAGCAGCGCCACGAACACGCGCGCCGCCATCCGTTGCATCCCGGCGTCGGCCAGCTGGCCGGCGAACCGCTCGATGAACTCCTGGACCCCAGCTCTGTCCCGGCCTCCGGCCGCCACCTCGCTCACCGAAGCATCCTCTCGTGTAGATAGTTGCAACAGGTAAGTTTATACGCTTTCTTAACTTCATGATTTTGTGAAACAAGCGTAGCGTCTGCGCCATGACACCTGCGATATCCGTGTCCGGCCTGGTCAAAACGTTCGGCCGGACGCGTGCGCTCGACGGTCTGGATCTGACCGTCACCACTGGGGAAGTACACGGCTTCCTGGGCCCGAACGGCGCCGGCAAGTCGACCACGATCCGGGTCCTGCTGGGCCTGCTGCGCGCCGACAGCGGCACAGCCCAGCTGCTCGGCGGCGACCCCTGGGGGCAAGCCGCCGAACTGCACCGCCGGCTGGCCTACGTGCCCGGCGACGTGACGCTCTGGCCCACCCTGTCCGGCGGCGAGGTCATCGACCTGCTCGGCCGGCTGCGCGGCGGCCTGGACGTCAAGCGCAAGACCGCGCTGCTGGAACGGTTCGAGCTGGACCCGGCCAAGAAGGGCCGCACCTACTCCAAGGGCAACCGGCAGAAGGTGGCCCTGGTCGCGGCCCTGGCCTCGGACGTGGAGCTGCTGATCCTCGACGAGCCGACCTCGGGCCTGGACCCGTTGATGGAGGCCGTGTTCCGCGAGTGCATCACCGAGGAGAAGGGCAACGGCCGCACCGTGCTGCTGTCCAGCCACATCCTGTCCGAGGTCGAGGCGCTGTGCGACCGGGTCTCGATCATCCGCAACGGCCGCACGGTCGAGACCGGCACGCTCAACGAGCTGCGCCACCTGACCCGCACCTCCATCAACGCCGAACTGGCAACCGCGCCAACGGGTCTGGCGCAGCTGCCGGGCGTGCACGACCTGTCCACGCGAGACACGACGGTCAAGTTCGAGGTGGACACCTCGGAGCTGGACGCCGTGCTCAAACACCTGTCGGCGGCCGGGATCCGGTCGCTGACCAGCCAGCCGCCGACCCTGGAGGAGCTGTTCCTCCGGCACTACGAGGACGACCTGCGATGAGCACGCTCACCGGCACATTCTCGTTGGTGCGCCTGGCATTGCGGCTCGACCGGGTCCGGCTGCCGATCTGGGTCCTGGTCACCGTCGTGACCGCGTTGAGCACCGCGAGCGCGTTCAAACAGCTGTACCCGGACGAGGCGTCCCGCCAGCGGGTCGCCGCGTCGATCGGCAGCAATCCCGCGCTGCTGGCCATCTACGGCCCGATCTACGACACCTCGCTGGGCGCGGTGACGATGTGGCGGCTCGGGATCATCGGAGCTCTGCTGGCCGGCCTGATGAGCATGCTCACCATCAACCGGCACACCCGGCAGGACGAGGAGGCCGGGCGGCTGGAACTGATCGGCGCCACGGTCGTCGGCCGGCACGCGCCGATGGCGGCCGCGCTGGTCGTCACGATCGGCGCGAACATCGTGCTGGCCCTGCTCACCGGGCTCGGCCTGGCCGGGCAAGGCCTGCCGGTGGGCAGCTCGCTCGCGGCCGGGTTCGCGTTCGCCGGGCTGGGCGTCGTACTCGCCGCGGTCACGGCGGTCGCCGCTCAGCTGAGCGAGAACGCCCGCACGGTCAACGCGATCGCGGGCACGGTCTTCGGGGTCGCGTTCGTCCTGCGGCTGGTCGGGGATGCCAGCGGCGCGGACGGGCCGGGCTGGCTGACCTGGCTCTCCCCGGTCGGCTGGATCGAGAAGACCCGGGCCTACGCGGGCGACAGGTGGTGGGTGATCGGCATGATGGCCGTCACCGCGATCGTGCTTTTCGTTGTGGCGTATGCCCTTGTCGGCCGCCGCGACCTCGGCGCCGGGCTCGTCCCGCCGCGCCCGGGACCCGCGGACGCCGGCGCCTCGCTCAACGGCGTGTTCGGTCTGGCGTGGCGGTTGCAGCGGTGGTCGCTGGCCGGCTGGGCCTTCGGGTTCGCCGTGATGGGGTACGCGATGGGCAGTGTCGCCAGCGGCGTGCTCGACCTGTTCAAGGACGACCCGCAGATGACCAAGATGATGCAGCAGCTCGGCGGGGTGTCGACGCTGATCGACGCGTTCATGTCGGCGATCATGGGCATCGTCGCGCTGGTGGTCTCGGTCTACGCGGTGCAGGCGACGCTGCGGATGCGCGCCGAGGAGACGAACTTCCGCGCGGAACCGTTGCTGGCCACCAACACCGGCCGGATCCGCTGGGCGGCAAGCCATCTGGTGTACCCGCTGGTCGGCTCGGCGGTCATGCTGACGCTGGCCGGGCTTGGCGCGGGCATCGCGTACGGCATCGAGATCGACGATGTCGGCGGACAGGTCGGCTCGGTGCTCGGCAATGCGTTGGTACAGCTGCCTGCCACGCTCGTGGTGGCCGCGATCGCGCTCGCTTTGTTCGGTCTGGCACCGAGGTTCGTGATCCTCAGCTGGGCCGCGCTGACCGTGTTCGTGCTGCTCGGCCAGCTCGGGCCGATCCTGCAGGCGCCGCAGTGGCTGATGGACGTCTCGCCGTTCACGCACGTGCCGAAGCTGACCCAGCAGGTCAGCGCCGGTCCGCTGATCTGGTTGTCCGTGGTGGCAGTGGTTCTCGGCGTCGTCGGGCTGGTTGGCCTGCGGCGACGCGACATCGGCTAGACAGTTGTGTGGGGACGGGAGCACGGCCCCGTCCCCACCAGCACCCCACTGTTCAGTTCTCCACCAGACCCACCCGTGCTGGGCCGGCGTCCCCGCGAGGAGTCGAACCCCGGACCTTGGCGGCCGTAACGCCACGCTCTATCCAGCTGAGCTACGAGGACATTTAAAAAGCCGCCGACTCGAATTAACGAATCGGCGGCTCACGCATGTGAGCGACAATTACTCACATACCGAGCCACTCCTGACCTGCGGGAACGAACCAGTCGCGGTCGTCATCCGCACGTCGGCCGACGCTGCACCAGATGTTCATCGGACCCTCTCCCCTCGGTTCTGACAGCACTAATTCTGCCGAAATCCCCGGTGCGCGTCCAACGATTTATCGCTCAGCGAACACCCCGCCGGCGCCACCCGGCCCATTGACAGCAGCGGTAGGATGTAACAGATGTAAACGTATTCATCCGATGATTCCCCGAGGGCGGCACCGACGCCGCGAGGAGGGCCATGAGGACGAAGCTGTTACTGGCCATCTGTTGTGCCGCACTGTTATCGGCCTCCTGCGGCGCCCCCGAGCAGAAGCAACCCGCGCAGGGCGACCAGTCCCAGTCCAGCGCGGCCGCCGAGCCGGTCAGGAAACCCAGCCAGCCGGTGAAACTCACCGTGGCGGACGTCGCGGGCAACCTGCAGCTGACCCAGAAGGCGATCGAGAAGTTCCGGGACGACCACAAGGACCTGATCTCCAGCGTGGAGTTCACCAGGTCCACCGCCCCCGAACTGCCGGGCAAGATCGACGCCCAGCAGCAGGCCGGCCGGGTGGAGATCGACCTCGTTCTCACCGGGACCGATGCGTTGGCGGCGGGCGCATCGAAGAACCTGTGGGAGAAGGTGGCCGACAACGCCCGGCCGGTGCTGGGGTCCTTCGAGGACACCCTGCAGGAACCGGCCCAGCGGATGCAGAAACTGGCCGCGGGTAACGGCGTCATCGTCGTGTACTACCCGTCCGGCCCGCTGATCGAGTACAACCCGGCGACCGTGCCCAACCCGCCGAAGTCCGCGCAGGAGCTGCTGGACTACGCGAAGGCACACCCGAACAAGGTGATGTACGCGCGGCCGGCGAACTCCGGGCCGGGCCGCACGTTCCTGATGGGCCTGTCGTACCTGCTGGGGGACAAGAACCCGAAGGACCCGGCGGGCGGCTGGGACAAGACCTGGGCGTACCTGGCCGAGCTGGGCAAGTACGTCGAGTACTACCCGGCGGGCACCTCGGCGGTGTTCAAGGAGCTTTCCCAGGGGACGCGCGACATCGTGCTGTCCACCACTGGCTGGGACATCAACCCGCGCGCGCTGGGCCAGGTGCCCAAGGACATGAAGACCGGTGCGCTGCAAGGGTTCCACTGGGTCGCGGACGCGCAGTACATGGTCGTCCCCAAGGGCGTCTCGCCGGAGAAGCGCTATGTGCTGTACGAGCTGATGAAGTACATGCTCACCAAGGAGGCCCAGGCGCAGACCTACGACCAGGGCTACTTCTACCCGGGCCCGGCGGTCAAGGACGTGCCGTTGTCCATGGCGCCCGCGGACTCGCAGAAGGCCATCTCCGAGTTCGGCCGGCCGGAGTACGCGGACCTGATCGCCAACAACCCGATCGAGACCCCGTTGGACGCCACCGCGATGGTGTCCGCGTTCGAACGGTGGGACCGGGAGATCGGCGGAAGCAAGGTGAAGAAGTAGTGCCACGGATCACGTCGCTCGAACTGTCCGGCGTGAGCCGGCGGTTCGGGCATGTGACCGCGCTGGACGGGCTGAGCCTCACCATCACCGGGGGTGAGTTCATCGCGCTGCTCGGCCCGTCCGGCTGCGGCAAGTCGACGGCGCTGAACTGCCTGGCCGGCCTGCTGCCGTTGACCGCGGGCACCATCACGCTGGACGGCAAGCGGGTCGACACCCAGCCGGCCGAGAACCGCGGTTTCGGCATGGTGTTCCAGAACTACGCGTTGTTCCCGCACCTCACGGTGGAACGGAATGTCGCTTTTGGACTCCGCATGCGGAAGGTGCCGCGTGCGGAGATCGCCTCGCGGGTGGCCACGGCGCTGTCCATGGTGCATCTTTCGCACCTGGCTCGCTCGCATCCCGGTCAGCTGTCCGGTGGGCAGCAGCAACGGGTCGCGATCGCGCGGGCGATCGTCCTGGAACCGCCGCTGGTGCTGATGGACGAACCATTGTCCAACTTGGACGCGAAGCTCCGCCTGGAGATGCGCACCGAGATCAAGCGCCTGCACCAGGAGCTGGGCCTCACGACCATCTACGTGACCCACGACCAGGAGGAGGCGTTGTCGCTGGCGGACCGGCTGGTGCTGATGAAGGACGGGCAGGTCCAGCAGATCGGCCGACCTGAGGAGCTGTACCTGGAGCCGGTGTCGCCGTTCGTCGCGGACTTCATGGGCTTCCGCAACCGGATCACCGGGACCAGTGGCCCGGACGGCTTCGTCGCCGACGACATCCGCCTGACCGGCCGGTCCACGGTCACCGGCGCCGCGATCGCCATGTGCCGCCCGGAGGACCTCCGGGCGGGCATCACGACGAACGCGCTGGAGGTGACGGTCGAGGTGGTCGAGTACCACGGCCGCCAGTTCCTGCTGGAGGTCCGAACTCCGTCCGGTCAGGCGCTGCACGCCGTCTCCGCCGAGCCGATGTCCCCCGGTGACAAGGTGAAGATCGGCATCGACCCGGAACGCCTGCTGATCTTCGGCGAGGAGACATGACGGCCACGGTGGTGCAGCCGTCGTTGCGGCTGCGGCTGGCCGAACGGGGTGTGGATCTCCGGTTGTTGCTGGCCGTGCCCGCGGTGGTCGTCGTCCTCGTGCTGTTCGTCTACCCGTTCGTGTTCGGGATCCGGCTCTCCCTGTCGCCGCAACGGTTCACCAACCCGTTCGACAACTACCGCGCCTTCTTCTCCGACCCGTACTACTACAGCAGCCTGCTGAACACACTGGTCATCGCGGTCCCGGCGACCTTCGTCAACGTGTTCGCGGCGGTCCCGATCGCCGTGCGGATGCGGCGGGCCTTCCGCGGCCGCAGGCTGCTGGCGGCCGCGCTGGTCGTGCCGGTCAGTCTGGGCACGGTGTTCCTCGCGGACGGCATGCTGAACGTGCTGGGCCCGGCGGGCTGGCTGAACAAGGCGTTGCTGGGGCTCGGGCTCATCGACGACCCGATCCGGCTGACCAACAACTGGTGGGGTGTCTTTCTTTCCCTTGTGGTGAGCGGGTTCCCGTTCGCGTTCCTGCTCATGCTCGCGTACGCCTCGGGGATCGACCCCTCGCTGGAGAACGCGGCCGCCACGCTCGGCGCCAACCGAAGTCAGCGCTTCCGGTACGTGATCTTCCCGCTGCTCCTGCCCGGTGCCGCGGTCACGTTGTGCCTGAACTTCGTGATGGCGTTCTCGGTGTTCCCCTCGGCCGTGCTGCTCGGTGATCCCTCCGGGTCGTCGCGGGTGCTCGCGCTGATCGCGTACCAGGAGGCGCAGGAGCGGCTCGACCCGTCGATGGGGTCGGCGGTGGCGATGCTGCTTGCCGCGGCACAGCTCATCTTCGTCGTGCTGGTGCTGGGCGCGCGGTCGTTGCTGTACACGGGGCCGGCCACGGGAGGCAAGGGATGAGGAAAGTCGTCTTGTCGCCCAGTGGCTGGCTCACCTGGGCGGGAGTGGCCGTTTTCCTGACGTTCGTGACGTCGCTGATCGTCGCGGTCGTGGTCAGCTCGTTCGGCACGGTCTGGCTCGGCACTTGGCTGCCCGCCGGGTTCACCGGGAAGTGGTGGGAACAGACGTGGTCGGAATTCGGCCTGGGCAACACCCTCCTGGTCACCCTGGAGGTCGCGCTGCTCGTGGTGCTGATCTCCGTACTGCTCGGGGTCCCCGCCGCGTACGTGCTCGCGCGCAGAACGTTCCCCGGCAAGAAGATCGTCAGCCTGCTGCTGCTCCTGCCGTTGCTGGTACCGCCGATCACCTACGGCATCCCGCTCGCGACCCTGCTCTACCAATGGGGTCTGGGCGGCAACATGACCGGTGTGGTGCTGGCGAACCTGGTGCCGTCACTGCCTTTCGTCGTGCTGACCATGACACCGTTCGTGGAACAGGTCGACCGGCGGGTGGAGGACGCGGCCAGGACCCTGGGGGCGGGCACGCCGAGGATCATGTTCAGCGTGCTCGGACCGTTGCTGCTGCCCGGGATCCTGGCCGGCGCGGTGATGGTGCTCGTGCGCACGGTGGGCATGTTCGAGCTGACGTTCCTCACCTCGGGCGCGGACAGCGAGACCCTGGTGGTGGCGCTGTACGCGGCCAAGAGCGGGGCGGGGATCCGCGCCGACCAGACCGTGGACGCGATCGCGGTGGTCTACATGCTGTCCACGGTCCTGCTGCTGCTCGTCGCGTTGCGGTTCGTCAACCCGACCCAGCTGGTCACGCGGGTGAAGGAGGCCGCGAACGACTAGCGCCGGGCCACGGCTCCAGCACGATGCCGTCCTGCTCCACGGTCTCCTCCTGGTGGTAGATGGACAACCCGCGCGCCTCGTAGTTCTTGATCGCGTGCGGACCGTCCAGAGTGCACGTGTGCAGCCAGACCCGTTGCGTGCCAGGCACTTCCCAGGCCCGGCGGAGCACCTCGGTGAGCAGGTGCCCGCCGAGGCCCCGGCCGATGAACGACGGCACCAGCCCGAAGTCCTTGATCTCCACCTCGCCGTCGCCCGGCAGCAGCAGCCCGTACCCAGCGGGCGTGCCACGCACCCACGCCACCCAGGTCTGCTGGTTCGTGCTGGTCAGGAAGTCGTACCACTGCTGCCACGTCCAGTCGCGGCGTTTGGTCCAGTACCAGTCGCTGCCCACGGCGGCGTACAGGTACTGGTTGAACTCCGGTGAGATCTCCTCGGCCCGGACCACCCGCACGTCGATGTCCGGTTTCCGGGCCGGGCGCAGCTGGTCAGGGCTGGTCTGCTGGAGGTAGAACGTGGTTGCGAGCACGCGGCCAGTTCACCACGTGCCCGCAAGCCGGTGTCACGCGCCTATCAGCGAATACAGCGCGTACGCGATCACGTCGGTGTGCCGGTCCAGCGAGGTCACGTTGATGTTGCCCGACGTGTCACAGGCCTGGTGGTAGCACCGGTCGAACGCGACATTCGCCTGACCGCCCCACTTCTGCGCCTGCGCGGCGGTCTTGCGCACCTCGGCGCCGCTGAACGTGCCACCGGTCGGGATGCCGGCGCGGGCGAACGCGGCGTGGTCGGACCGGCCGCCGACGCTGGTCAGCTCGGTCGGCACGCCCTTGGCCGCGAACCCGGCCTCGAGCAGGTCCTCGATCGCCAGCGACCCGCTGGGCTGGCCGGAGCTGGAGTAGACGAAGTAGCCAGGGTTGGGTGAGCCGGTCATGTCGAAGTTGACGTACGCCTTGATGACCGACTTCTGCGCGCTGGTCAGGCTGTTGACGTAGAAGGTGGACCCGACCAGGCCCAGCTCCTCCGCGCCCCACCAGCCGAACCGCAGGTGCTTGGCCGGCCGGACGTTCTGCCGGGCGACGGTGAGGGCGACCTCGAGCAGACCGGCGCTGCCGGAGCCGTTGTCGTTGATGCCCGGGCCGCGGGTCACGCTGTCCAGGTGCCCACCGGCCATGATCACCTGGCTGGCGTCGCCGAACGGCCAGTCCGCGATCAGGTTGTAGCCGGTGGCGCCGCTGTTGGTGAAGGTCTGGATGCGGGTCTGGTAGCCGGCCGCGTCCAGCTTGGCCTTCACGTAGTCGACCGAGGCCTTGTGGCCGGGGCGGCCGTGTGCGCGGTTGCCGCCGTTGGCGTTGGCGATCCGCTGGAGTTCGTTGAGGTGCGCCTGGACGTTCGCCACGGGAATGTCCGGCGCTGCCAGTGCCGCTTGCGCCGGGCTGATGGTGAGCCCGGTGACGAGCAGCAGGGCGGCGAGGAGCTTCATGGGTTCCTCCTGAATGTGCCGTTCGCAGGGGTTTGACGGCTTCGTTCCATTCAGGGGGACGCATGAGTCCGCCGGTACCCGCCGTTCGTCTGGCCCGGTTTCCCACCTGTGGACAACTCTGTGGATAACCGGGTCGAGCTGTGGATTGCCGGACCCGATCCCGAGGCAGAAGTTATTGGGACTGTGGATGATCGGCCTGTACACACACTGTGGACAACTTCGCCGAAATGATCGTCCACATGAGACAAACAGGGTACTGGTCCAGATGGCGTAACCCGTTCCCTGTTTTCGCCACGACGGGCCGCGAATGGAAACAGCCCGGCCCGGGCGTCCCCTGCCCGGGCCGGGCTGTTTCAGCGGCGTCACGACGGTGACACTCACGTCGCGATTCCCCGTCGAACTGATCGCTGCTCACGGGGCGACGGACCTTCCCACCCGGGGCGGGAAGCCGGTGATACCCCCAATCGACCACCGGCTCGCCGCCGCGGCTTTCCGTCTGTTAGATCATGAACGAGCGCGGGGGGAAACCACAGTGGTTGCTCGTCGCCCGCGCGTGAGGAAACGGGAAACACCGGTCCTGGGCGGCATGCCACGCTACCAGGTGGCTGTTGTGGTTGGGGCGATTCGATTCGCGCGCCTGTCCACAGTAGACATGGGGGGCCGGGAGCGCTGCTCGACCGGCCCCCGGACGCTACTGTTTCCCCGGCCGTCGCCGGGTCGCCAGGACCAGGCCGATCCCCAGGATCAGGGCCGCCACCGCGAACAGCATCGGCTGCTGCAGGTTCGCCCCGGTGTGCGCCAGTCCCTTGGCCTGCGGCGCCGGATCGGTGGTCGCCGGCGTCGTCTGGGTGGTGCTGCTGGACGAGGAAGCCGGCTGTGTGCTGGTGGACTGCGACGAGGTCGATGTGGATGTGGACGTCGAAGTGGGAGACGTCGGCGAGGTGGGGGAAGTCGGCGAAGTCGGTGGCGTCGGCTTGGTGCCGCAGTCGGCCGGTGGAGCCGGGATGACCGGGACCTGGCCGGTGCCCTTGAAGACCCGGAAGACCCGAGACGACACCTCGCCCTCCACGACATGGACATCGCGGTCCGGGTTCTCCTGGCGCATCATCCAGCCGTCGGGCGGGTACATGTAGAGCGGCAGGGTTCCCCACAGGCCCGCGGGCACGTGGTCGAACACGAACTTGCCGTTCGAGTCGGTCACCCGCTCACCCAGCTGGCAGAACCGCTTGTCCAGCAGGACGACCTTGACCCCGGGCACGGGCTCGTCGTCCGCCCCGGACTGATAGACCATCGACCCCTCGAGCCCGCCGAACCCGCCGGGCACGTCGACGTTGTCCTCCCACTCCGGGTTGTTGAGGTAGTCCAGCATGCCGGCGTACCCGAAGTTGCAGTTGACCTTCAGGTCGCCTGCCGCCTGGGCGGCGGGCAGCACGACGTCGGTGATCTTGATGATCGTCGTGCCCGGCCGCAGGATCACACCCTCCCGGTCCGTCGACAGGTCGCCCCAGCCCGGGCCGTGGCCGAACAGCGCGTAGTCGTCCCCGAGGGTGTTGCAGTTGGCGGTGACCTTGTAGATCGGGAAGTCGGTCTTGTTGTTGAACGTCGCCGTGAGGTGCGCGGTGTCGCCGACCCGGTACTGGCGCTCGTCGAACGTGATCGCCGCACTCAGCAGGTCCTTCATCGGCCGCACCATCCGCACCCTCAGGTCGGAGGTACCCGCCTTGGTGAGCCGGAACCGCGGGCCGGTCGTCGTCCAGCCATTGGTCTCGGTCGGTTCGATGGCGTACTCGACCGTGGGGAGGGTCATGGCGAAGTGGCCGGTGTCGTCCGCCGCGGTCTCGTAGTCCTCCCAGCCGCCGTAGTAGCCCACGGTCACCTTCGCGTTGGGCTGCTCCTCACCCGGGTCGAACCGGGCGTTGGTGTTGCGGTCCGCGTAGGCGATGCCGCTCACGACGCCGTACGTCTTGGTCACCGGAACGTCGGAGTAGTAGTGGGTGAGGTTGTGGCCGGTGACGTCGGTGAACAGGTCCCCGGCGAGGCTGACGTCCGTGCCTTCGGCGCTGGGGTTGCGCCCGTTGAGGGTGAAGGTCCGGCTCTGACCGGCGTGCAGGGTGCCGCCGGTCGAGTAGGTGCCGAACTCGGCCCAGTCGTCGAGGGAGTACCTCAGCTGGGAGCCCGACACGAAGTCCTTGACCCTGATCTTCTCCAGGTCTGCCGAGCTGGTGTTGGTCAGCGTGACCGTGGCCGTGAGGGGGTCACCGGACTCGTAGACCGTCTTGTCCCACACGATCTTCACGTCGATGGGGGCATCCTGCTGGGCGGCGGCCGGTACAACGGGCATGGCCAGGGCGATGGTGGCCAGGAGCGCGCCGATGCGCGCGAACGGTCTGCTGATCAAGACTGCACCCCGGATCGTGAAGGACGACGGTCCGAAGTGGTGGCCGGCGGGCGTGCCCCGCCGACCTTCCCCCCACATGGACCAGACCAGTGTGTGCAGGCTGCCACGACCCCCCTCCTGCTGTCACTAGCAAGAGTGAAAATCGTCACTCGTGGTAGTCTGTCTTGCTCCCCGCTGTGTCCGGATACAGGATGCGATGAAGACCAACGCACGCGCTAGGCGTTGAATGTCGACTCGGGGCTAGGAAACGGGCAACACCTGGGGTGAGCATGGACGAGGGGTCCAGACTGTTCGCGGAGCAGTTGCGGCGTACTCGATTGGCCGCCGGACTGTCGCTGTCGGAACTGGCCAAACGTGTCCACTACAGCAAGGGATATCTCAGCAAGATCGAGACCGGGGCGAAGGCCGCCGGGATCGACCTGGCCCGTCGGTGCGACGCGGCGCTCGGCGCGGAGGGCATGCTCACCGCGCTGATCACCCAGCCCGGCACGGCCGCCACCAGGCCCGACAGCCCGGAAGAGGCGTGGACGGGCGAGGTGTGGATGATGAACCTGGACTCCGGGGGTTCGACCTGGTTCAACCCGGTGCGCCGCCGTGACGCCCTTGCCTCCGGTGCGGCGCTGCTCACCCTCGGCCTGACCGAGCGGCGGGCCTCCGCGGCCGTGCAGGACGAGTCCAACCTCCAGGCGTTCCAGGCGATCTTCGAGCAGCACCGGAAGATCGGCCAGACGATGAGCCCGGTGATGGTGCTGCCCTCGTTGATCGCGCAGACCCACACGTTGCGCGAGCTCGCCATGGTCGCCAAGGGCCAGACCCGCGAGCGGTATCTCCGGCTGGCCTCGCGGTACGCCGAGTACACCGGCTGGATGACCCAGGAGACCGGCAACGACAAGGCCGCGCTCTGGTGGACCCGCACCGCCGTGGAGATGGCCGGCGCCGCGGGAGACCACGACGTGGCCGCGCACAGCCTGGTCCGGCACGCCCTGATCACCCTCTACCGCGAGGACGCGGTCCAGACCATCGAGCTCGCCCAGCAGGCGCAGGCCGACGCCAAGGCGCCCGCCCGGATCCGCGGTATGGCCGCGTTACGCGAGGCCCAGGGGCACGCGCTGGCCGGCGACGACCGCAACTGCCGGTCCACGCTGGACCGCGCCGTGCAGCTGCTCGAGTCGGTCGGCGCCTCGGACGGCATGGTCCTCGGCACGACCTCGATCACCTCGATGGGCCCGCTGGTGACCGCCTGGTGCCTGTATGACCTGGGCAGGCCCGGCCAGGCCGCCGAGCTGCTCGACACCAACCTGACCCCCGCGATGGGCCGCCGGGCGCACACCCGGTTCGGGGCCCGCCGCGCCCTCGCGCACGCCGCGGCCGGTGAGATCGACCAGGCCTGCGTGCTCGCCGAAGACGTGCTGGACAGCGCCGAGCTGGTGGACTCGGCGACCATCCGGTTCGACCTGCGCCGGCTCGCCCGTACGCTGGCCAGGTGGTCATCCCACAAACCAGTTCGTGAGCTCCAGCCCCGGTTGACCTCGGCGCTGCACGCGCCGGTTTCATAACCACGAGTCGGGGGAATTGGTGGCGGACGAGGCGATCTTCCAGCGGCGTTTCCTGGAGGTTTCCAAGAACATCGACGACTTCATCCGGGGCAAGCCGCAGGCCGTGCACCTGGCCCTGGTGTGCCTGTTCGCGCAGGGGCACCTGCTGATCGAGGACGTGCCCGGGGTGGCGAAGACGTCGCTGGCCAAGGCGATCGCGCGGTCGGTGGCCGGGACCACGGTGAAGCGCTTGCAGTTCACGCCGGACCTGCTGCCCTCGGACGTGACCGGGGTGCACGTCTACGACCAGGCCATCGGGCGGTTCGAGTTCCGCGAGGGCCCGGTGTTCGCGAACATCCTGCTGGGCGACGAGATCAACCGGGCCTCGCCGAAGACCCAGTCGGCGCTGCTCGAGGTGATGGCCGAGCGACAGGTCACAGTGGACGGTGACCCGCGGCCGGTGCCGGACCCGTTCCTGTGCATCGCCACGCAGAACCCGATCGAGCACCAGGGCACGTTCTCGCTGCCCGAGGCCCAGCTCGACCGGTTCATGATGCGGATCACCATCGGCTACCCGACCGAGCTGGCCGACGAGGTGTCGATCATCGCCGACGGCATCGCCCGGCGCACGCCCGAGGAGCTGCGCTCGGTGATGGAGCTCGACGACCTGCGGCTGATGATCCAGGCGGTGCAGGACCTGCACGTCTCGCCCGAGCTGCAGCGCTACATCGCCACCATCACGCGGGCCACCCGCAACCACCCGGACGTCAAGCTGGGCGTCAGCCCGCGCGGCAGCATCGCGCTGGCCAACGCCGCCCAGGCCTACGCGATCTCGACCGGCCGCTCGTTCGTCACCGCCGACGACGTCAAGGCCGTCGCCGTGCCGGTGCTCGGCCACCGGCTGCTGCTCACGCCGGAAGCCAAGATCCAGAAGCAGACGTCCGAGGCGATCATCGAGGACATCCTGGCCAGCGCGCCGGTGCCGCGGGCATCAGGACGATGATCACCAGGACCGGCGCCGTGGTCGCGATCGCCGCGGCGGTGCTGTTGCTGGCGGGGCTGCTGATGGACTACCCGGAGCTGGTGATGATCGGCCTCGCTGGGGCCGTCGCGCTGCTGGTGGCCGCGTTGTGGATGATCGCCCGGCCGCAGCTGAGCGTGAGCCGCGAGATCCTGCCGTTCCGGGTGGCCGAGGGCTCGTCGGCCCGGGGTGTGCTGACGGTGACGAACACCGGGCCGCGCCGCAGCCCGCCGCTGGTGGTCACCGAGACCGTCGCCGACCAGCGGGTGAGTGTGCCGTTGCCCAGCATCGGCGCCGGAAGTGTGCACGAGACAACGTATCCGCTGCCGACCGGGCGCCGTGGCCGTTACCAGATCCCGGCTTTGACCATCGGCCATTCGGATCCGTTGCGGCTGCTGCGAATCGGCCGGACGGCGAGCGAGGACTCGGTGCTGCTGGTGCATCCCAAGGTGCACCACATCGTGCCGGTCCCGATCGGCGGGCCGCGGGACGTGGAAGGGCCGACCACCGCGCGGTCGCCGCAGGGCGGGGTGGCGTTCCACAGCCTGCGGGACTACCAGCCCGGCGACGACTGGCGGTTGATCGACTGGAAGTCCACCGCCCGGACCGGCACGCTTGTCGTGCGGCACAACGTGATCCCGGACGAACCGCGTCAGCTGATCGTGCTCGACACGAGCGCGTTATCGTACGGTGACGGGTCGTTCGAGGATGCTGTGCGGGTCGCGGCGTCGTTGTGCGTCGCCGCCGTCGACGCCGGGTTCCCGCTCGATCTGCGGGTCACCGGCGAGGGCCCACGTGCTCCACAGTGGACGGACAATGCCACCGCCGCCTTGGACCAGCTGTCCATTGTGCACCCCACGGACGAGGATCCCGGGCTGGCGGCGTTGCCGGAGATCGTGCACGACGTGCTCACCGACGGAGCCGCGCTGGCGGTCGTCACCGGGCGGCCCGCGGCGGAACACCTTGAGCTGCTTGCTTCTCTGCGTCCCCGGTTCCTCACGGTGACGCTGGCGCAGATCGGCACGACCACGCACAACGTCGTGCCGCGCGAAGTCATCTCGGTCGGTGCGCCGACCAGCGAACGGTTCGCGGCCGTGTGGAACCAGCTGGTGCCCGGATGAGAAGGCGGATCCCGGTTCTCGTCGAGGCAGCGGCGTGCGTGCTGGCGCTGCTGGGCGCGAGCCTGCTCTACCGCCAGTTCTTCGCGACCCCGGACTACCTGCCGCCGTTGGCCGCCGCGGCCTCCGGTGGAGTGCTCGTCGCGGCCGTACGGCGGACCGGCCCGCTGCTGATCACCGGGTTCGCCGGGTTCCTTCTCGTTGCCACGTATGGCGTTTTCACCGACAGCCTGCGGTACGGGCTACCGACCCTCGACACCGGCAAGGACCTGCTCTGGGGCGTGCTCGGCGGGTGGGCGCGGATGCTCACCATCGGCCTGCCCGCGGACGTGCGCGGCGACCTGCTGATCACGCCGGTGCTGGTCACCTGGGTCGCCGCGATCCTGGCCGGCCGGCTCACCAGGACGAAGTCCGTGCTCGCGCCGATCGCGCCACCGCTGGCCGCGTTCGTGATCGCGTTGCTGCTCGTCGGCAACCGGCCGGGCGTGCAGGTGCTGCCGACCGCGCTGCTGCTGGGCGGGATCCTGGTGCTGATCATGGCCAGGGCCGGGCGGATCGACGGTTCGGACCGGACCACCGCGAGCGGGTTGGCGTTCGGGCTGCCGGTGATCGCCGTCATCGCCGCGCTGGGCGTCGCCGGTGGGTTGTTCCTGCCGCTGGCCTCGGGGCAGGACCGGTTCGACCCGCGTGACCTGCATCCGCCGCCGGTCGCGATCGCCGACACGCTCACTCCGTTGGCACAGGTCAAGAACCAGCTGAAGGAACAGCCGGCGCGCCGGTTGTTCACCGTTCAGCCCGACCACCAGATAGACCGGATCCGGACCGCGGCGCTGGACGACTACAACGGGACACTGTGGACTTCAGCGGACAAGTTCGTTGTCGCGGGCCGGAAACTCGCCGCGGACCAGCCGCTGCCGCACACCGTGCCGGTGTCCGCGGCGATCGAGATCGACGACCTGGGCGGGCCGTTCCTGCCCGCGCTCGGGCGGCCGACCCGGTTCGACTCGGCCGAGGCGGGCTCCGGGCGGATCGGGTTCAGCGCCACCGCCGGTGTCCTTGCCACCACCGACAACGATCCGCGTGGGTTGCGGTACACCGTCGCCGGGGACATCAGCGTCCGCGACGACTCCCTGACGCTCGCGTTGCCCAGTGCTTCGGCGCGGTTCGTGCCGTACACGAGGCTGCCACCGGGTTTGCCGGCCCAGATCCAGCTGATGGCCCAGGAGCTCACCAGTTCCCAGACCGCGCCCTACGGGCAGCTCGTGGCCATCGAACAGTACCTGCGGTCGTTGCCCTACAGCCTCGACGCCGATCCAGGGCACTCGTACGGCGCGTTGACCAGGTTGCTCACCGGCACGCAGCCGGGCGACGACCTCGGGTACGCCGAGCAGCACGCGGCCGCTTTCGCCGTGCTGGCAAGGGCGATCGGGTTCCCGGCGCGGGTCGCGGTCGGGTATCGCGTGCCTGCCAACGGAATCGTCACCACCGCCGAGGCGCATGCCTGGGCCGAGGTGGCCTTCGACGACTACGGCTGGGTCCCGTTCGAACCCACCGACCCGACCCGGAACGTCAGCGACCGCCGTACCCAGTCGGACAGCCCGGTCATCGGCCCGCCGCAGGACAACCCGCCCCTCGCCGCGCCACCGGTGCTCGGTCCGCAGCCGGACACGTCCGGTGAGGGCGGCAACGGCTGGGGTGCGGCCCTGCGGACGACGGCGTTCGCGGCGATAGGCGTTGCCGGGCTTGGGATCGTGGGAGCGATCTGCACCGCTGCCGCGAAGGCGCGGCGAAGGCGGCGCCGGCGCAAGGCGTTGGGCGCGGACCGGGTGCTGGGGGCGTGGCGTGAGGTGACGGATCGGTTGAGCGAGCGCGGGATCAGGTTCCCGATCTCGGCGACGGCCGACGAGATCGCCGTGCTGCTTGGGAACACTGGGGCGGTCCGGTCACTGGCCACGCTGGCGACTAAGGCGGTGTTCGCGCCGGACCAGGTCACCGACGAGGACGGCGAGCGGGCCTGGGAACTGGAGCCGGAGATCCGCCGGTCCCTCGCCCCGGGCCGGTTCTCGCCGCGGCGGCTGTGGACCCGGTTCGACCCGCGGCCGTTGCTCGCCACCCGCCGGGACACCCGGCAGAGCCGCAGGAACCTGGAAAGACTGGGGGTCGGGTGATCACTCGCAAGCGGATCCGGATCGGCGCGGTGGCCACAGCCGTCGCCGGGTTCCTCACCGCGGTCGTCGTGGTGGGGTCGCAGGAGGCACACGAGGCGCCGCAGCTCCAGCTGCACGCCGGTTCGGCATGGCTGGCGTCCAACAAAGTCGGCCAGATGACCCTGCTGGACGGCGCCTCCGCCGAGGTCGCCGCGCGGGTGAACGTCGCCCCCGCAGGCAGCCCTCTTGCTGTGTCACAAGAAGAATCCAACGGGTACGCGGTCAACCGGCACGACGGCTCGGTGATCCGCGTGGACGGCGCGACGCAGGACGTCACCCGCTCGGCACCCGCGATGGCCGACACGATCTTCCCCACTCCAGAGACATTGCACGCGTTGAACTCGGCCCGCGGGTTGCTCGCCCCGGCCGACCCGGTCACCTTGACGCCACGTGGGGCGCCGCAGCCGCTGGCCGCGCAGATCGGCGCGGACGGCTCGGTGGTGGACGCCAACGGCCACCTCTGGGTCTTCGACGACCGCACCGGTGACCTGGTGTGGTTCGACGGCGGCCGCCAGTCCCGCGGACACGCTGGGACACCAGGGAAAACGCAGCTCACGGTGGCCAACGGGGCACCGGCGCTGATGGACGTGCCCGGCAGGCAGGTCTCGTTCCTCGACCCGTCGACCGGTGAGGTGGACCGGTCGGCCCAGCCCGACCTGCGGCCGGACGACGTCGTCGCGGTGAGCGGATCGCCCAGGCAGCAACGAATGCTGATCTCGGTCGCCTCCCGGGGGCTGCTCATGGTGTGCACATCCTCTTGCGCGGCCCCGATTCCGCTGGGCACGGGCGCCGGCCAGCTGGGCGCGCCGCTGGAGGCGCACGAGCACGCGATCGTCCCGGACTACGCCACCGGCCGGGTCTGGATCGTCGACCTGGCGAGCATGCGGGTCGTCGTCGAGAAGCAGCTGTTCGACCGGCCGGTGAAGTTCGAGCTGCTCACCCGGGACGGCGTGATCTTCTACAACGACCCGGACACCGACCAGGCGGGCGTGCTGGAACTGGACGGCCGGGTGCGGGCGGTGGTCAAGTACGACACTTCCAAGCCGGATAGGCTCTACCCAGCCCAGGTCGCCAACAACCGTGACGACACCCGCCGGCCGCCGAACGCGCCGCCCAACACCAACCGGACCGGCCAGCAGCCGCCGATCAGCGGCCCAGGCAACGACCCGAACACCCCGGTTCGGCCGGGTGCGGCAATCGTCGTGAAGCCCAGTGACCACGGCCTGGTGGGCGACGACTTCGACTTCACCGTCGTCGCCTCGGCCGAGATCGCCAGTGCGCGGTGGACGTTCGGCGACGGGACCAACGCCACTGGGGTGAACGTGCGCCATCACTGGGATCGGCCCAGTCAGTTCCTGGTGAGCGTGGCCGCGACGCTGACCTCCGGCCAGGCCGTCCCGATCACGAGCACGACGGTGACCGTCGATCCGCTGGAGGCCCCGCCGCGGATCACCAGGTTCATCATCACTCCGGCCGCGCCGGTGGTGGGCCAGCCGGTGTCGTTCGGCGCCGACGTTTTCGGCCGGACCGACCGCTGGGAGTGGGCTGTGCGCGGCCCGCAGGGCTTCGAGGTGGGGTCCGACAAGCACTCGTTCGAGCACACGTTCGCCACACCGGGGACGTATCAGGTGACGTTGACGCTGGTCAGGGGCGCACAGCGGGTGCCGGAGCAGCGCAGCATCGCGGTGGCGGACAAGCTTCCGCCCGTGCACTGCGGCGCCGTGCTCACCGCGAGCGCCAGTCTCGACCGGGACCTGATCTGCCCTGGCCAGGGCGCCACGCTCACGCTGGCCGCGCCGAACATCACGCTCGACCTCCAGGGGAAAACGATCTCGGCGCAGCGTCCGGACCCGAACGGCAGCGTTGGAATCCTGGTGCACGGCTCAGGCAGCAAGATTTTCAACGGGAATATCAGTAATTTCGCCACCGGGATCAACGTGACCGATGCTTCCGGGGTGACGCTTTCCGGCGTCCATATCTTGTCCTCGTCATTCGACTCGGGTACCACTCTCGTCGGCGGCGATGTCCGGACCACTCGCGCTCCCGGCACCATTTTGAATGGAATGACCCTGGAAGGGGCCGTGGGGTTCGTGTTCGACGACAACTCCAAGGTGACCGTCAACAACTCGGCCATCGCATACCATGACACCCCGACGGCCCCGGTGACGAAAATGCAGTGCTCGGGCAACAGCGACTGCACCATCGCGGGTGGCACAATCAACGCGGCGAACTTCTTCTGCCAGCGGTTCAATCAGGCGCCGACATCGAACATCACGATCACCGCGGACGCCATTGCGCAGGTGAGAGCCATCGCCGACGGCACTGGGGGCAGATGCTCTTCGCTCACCGTGGAGAACAGCACCATCAGCCTGGGAACCATGTCGCCGGTACAGTTGACGCTCACCGGGAACACATCGCTACCGAACACGTTCAACTCGGTCAAGGACGCCAACTTCACCATCTCGGGAAACGTCTTCACCGGCTTCACCGTCGAGTCGGGCAGCAAGGGAACCATCACCGGCAACACTTTCCAGAACGCGCCGGGCTACGGTTTGGCCGTCAAGGGCGGCGGCGGGCAGGTCACCGTCATCCACAACACCTTCCAGGGCAACGGCACGGCAGGTGAGGCCGATTCCGGTGGCCTTTTCGTCGATCCCGGCGTCGAGGGCCGTTCGGTGATCATCACCGAGAACACCGGCGACGACATCGGGTTCGACATCAAGGCGGAGCCACGTGGTGTCGCCGATGGTGGCCGGAACACCTCGACGAAGGGCGAAAGCGGCTGCATCGGCCGGGTTCGCTGCACGCTCCCTTAGCGGTAGCGGCCGCGAATGGAGGCTTCGAGCTGGTGGCGGGCCGCGGTCACGTGGGTCGGGTCGCCGTCGAAGGCACCGGCCTTGAGCAGCGGTGAGCCGTCCGCAAGGCGGGTGTTCATCCGGACGTGCACGCCGGAGTGGCCATTGGCCAGGGAGTAGGCGAACTCGCCGAGTGAGGCGAAGGCGGAGTCGTGCAGTTCGAGGAGGCTGCGGAGGTATTCATATTCTTCGAAGGCGTACTCGTACTCGTGTTCGTCGAGCAGGTCGGCGAAGATCGGCCGCAGCGATTTGCGCAGGTGACGGCTGAGCGGGTGGTAGTAGCGGACGCCGTTCCATTCCGGGAACTCCGCCGCGTACCTCGGATCGACCACGTGCCGCAGCCCCAGCGAGCGAATCGCCGGGGTGTCACCGGTCTTGGCCGACATCAACACCTGGTATGCGATGTCCTCGCGGCCGGTCGCGGTACTCGCGATACCGGCTGCATAGCTGAGCAAAAGCGCGGGATAGGCCTCGGCGGAGATCCACGGCCCGGAGATCCGGCGCCGCACCCGGTTGAGCAGCCGTTCCACGACCCGGACCCAGAGTTCGTCGTGCCCGGAGTCTCCGTGCGCGATTCCGTTGGCCACGAGCCGGAGCAGTTCGGTCATGTCCCGTTCGTAGGAGACCAGCCGTTCCGCCAGTTTCCCGGGCATTTCCCGGTCGGGGAACCGCACGGTGACCGGGTATCGGCTTTCGCCCAGTGCGTCGAGCGCTTTGACGGTCGCGGTGTGCACCATGTCCGCGACTTTGCTGTTCGATTCGGTGAGCGCTTTCTTCAGTTGGGCGACGATATCGTCCGGTTTTCCCCGTGGCATGACCTCGGCGCTGGACAGCAGTTCGGTGAGTTCGTCGAGGACCCGTTCGATGTCCCGGTCGTCGTTGCGGTGGTGCAGGCGCAGGTATTGGCAGCGGGCGAGCATCCCGATTTCCGCGGGCAGATCGGCCTCGGTCAGCGGCGGGGTGCCGTCCAGGAACACCGGAATGACCCGCAGCCCGGCTTTGAACGCCTCGGCGATCTCACGGCGGACCCAGTCGTCGGAGTTGTCCAGGCGGCGGTTGCCCTGCCGGTCGGTCGCGGTGAGCCACCGGGAGCCGATCACCGCCAGAAAGACCTCGCATTGGCGCAGCCGGTCGAGAATGCGCGTGACGAAGTCCTCGCCCACCCGGATGGACTTGCTGGCGAAGAAGACGTTCGCGGGCCCGAACTTCGCCGCCAGCTCCCGCGACACGAACGTCGCCGCCCAGTCCCCGTCCCCGGTCCGGTAGTTGATGAAGACGCCGCCCATGTGCTCCTCCCCCATACCACCTTCAACCCTAGCCAACCCGGGTCGCATTCCGGCCGTCGAAGGCCCGCGGCCCAGCTCTTCGGTATGGAGTTCGATCATGCCGGTCACGCATGTGCGGCGGTGAGCGTCCGGCCGCACCCGGTGACCTCCGCGGAAGTGCCCCCGCGGCCACCACGGAATGGTTAGCATGCCCGCCCGTGATCGACAAACGCGCGGTGCTGGCTGGGGTCCTGATCGCCGGCATGCTGGCCATCGCCGGCTGCAGCTCTTCGGACGGCGAAATCACGCTCGACGGCCTCCGCAAGACAGCGACGAACGCAGGCCCAGCCCCCACCACCTGCCCGATCCCCTACGACATCTCAGCGGCACTGCCAGACTCCCCTCAGGTGAAGCCGGGCGACGTCGAGGTCCAGGTATCGAAGTCCACCACCCCCGCCCCCGATCCCCTTGCGGCCCAGCGGGACCAGGGAATGTCCGCATTGGACGCGGCCGCGGGCGTCTCGATCAACTGTGACTACGAGGTCAACGGTAAAACCGTGGCCACCTGGCTCGTCGCCACCCCCACCCCCGGCGCGCCGAACATCATGGGCCCCTCGATAACCCGCGCAGCCCACATCACCACCACCCAGCTAGCCGACTTCCTCAAGAACCCCCCAGACCCCGGCGAAGTGAAACTGACCCCCACCGGCACCATCGCCATAGCCCACATCCCCGTCAACGGCTCCGGCGACGCAACCCTCATGCTCAACCCCGACGGCCTGATAACAACCGAAGCCCTCACCAAAGCAACAAAAACCCTCCTCTCCCAAATCCACATCTCCTAACCTCCACCCCGGCGCTGATCTCGCCCTCGCTGGCGCCAATTGGCGCCCTTTGCCCTGGCAGGCTGCTCCGAACGGCCGCGAACCGCATGCAGCAGCATTTACCGCTTGCGGCCGAAATTCCACAAGCCCGCGCAACAGAGCACTTCGCCCGTCGCATCTGCGCCCAACACCGGGTATCAGCAGGACGACTTGCCCCTGACAGCAGGCAGCTCACCTGTCGCGTCCCTCTAGCAGGGATGACACCGGAAGAGTTGCGCGAGTCAAGCGACCACCACCGCGCCCGGCACGCAAACCACAACGCCAACTGTGAACATTGGTCTCACCTACCGGGAAGAAGTGACCAGTCCGACCACGAACAGCACGCGGTACCATCCGAATACCTGCTTCCGGGCGGAGGGAATGGATGGCATGAATTCGTTCTCGGCGGACACAGAACCAGGCATCGAATCGGGGCTGTACGACTTGGCCGGTGTTTCATTCACCGCTCTACGCGACCTGGACAGCGAGCCCCTGCTTCGCTCGTTGGGCCAGGTGGTCGAACGAACCTGCCGGGTGCGAGCCGTATACAGAAGTGGAAACCAGGGGAGCGGCGAACGTATCGACTGATGTCGCACCCAGCGCAGGAGGGCGGTTCTTTCCACCGCTTGCCATGGCGTGACTTGGACGCGTTTGCTGGTCTTGCGGCTGACGCGAGCATGGTCCGACGGCTGCGACGTGCCGAACGCAGCCGTCGGAAACTGCTGCTGCGCGCCCTGATGGAGGAGTGCGCGAAGTCACCGGAGCTAACAGGCCCGTTGCCACCGCTCGACGCCGCCTGGGAGCTGTTGGCGAGGGTGGAAGGCTGGTCATCCAAAGCATTCGATCACCTGCTCACCCATCCCTATACCGGAACTTGGGCCGGATACACGACCCGGCTGCTGCGCAGCGGAATCGACGGAACTGGTCCACTGTGGATCCACCTTGGCCACCTGCACGCACTGGCCGGCGCCGCGGCCATCCGCGCCGGCCTGGACTTCGATGTCGATGTGCCTGCCTGGAGCGGAAACGTCGCACTGCCCTCGCTGGGCATGGCACGGCTTGCCACCACGGCACAGTTCTCAGTAGCCAGGGTTCGTGGCGAAGACGGTCGGTACACCGTCTCCAACGAGATCAGCGCAGTGCGTTTACCGGACCCACTCGACTCTGAAACACCCGGCTGGTGGAGCGTTCGGCGAGTTCACACTCGCGTTGGCTCGCATCGGTTCGTATTGCACCTGGACGATCTTGATCCATATCGAGGCCTTTATGAACCTGTCCCGCCGCAGCGGTTGGACACCGCCGAGATCGCGAATTGGCAACGGCTGATCGGCGAGGCGTGCGCACTGATTGTCAAGCATCTGCCCACTTTTGCCGAGACCATGCCGATCGGCCTGCAGTCGCTGGTACCAAAGCCTCAAGTGCCTTATCGCAATCCCAGCGCCTCCACCGGGGAAGCCTTCGGCAGCGCGGTCGTCGGACGCCCGACCGACGGCGCATCGTTGGCGGCGACGCTGATCCACGAGTTCCAGCACATCGTCCTCGGCGGCGTGTTGCATCTGACCCGGCTCTACCACGCTGATCCACGTGAGCGGATCTACGTGCCGTGGCGGGACGATCCCCGCCCGTTCAGCGGGGCCATGCAAGGCGTCTACGCATTCTTCGGCGTCGCAGCATTCTGGCGAGCCCTGGCCGGAAAATCCGCACTGGCCACGTTCGAGTTCGCCTACTCGCGGCTACAGAGCTGGCGAACGCTCCAGGAACTGCGCAATGACGAGGTGCTTACCGGCGCCGGACGACGTTTCCTCGACGGCATCGCCGAGTGCCTCGGGCCATGGCAAGACGAGCCAACGCCCGACGAGCTCGCGACCCTGGCCAAGGCAGCTGCCCGCGACCACCACGCGGGATGGCGGATTCGGCACCTGAGGCCCCACCCCACAATGGTCGCGAGGCTGGTCGACGCTTGGCAGTCCGGCCGCCCACGACCGCCGGTCATCACTGAAGGAACTGAACTGCCTCCGACACCAGTACCCGACGGCGTGTGGTCACGAGCCAGGACAGACCTGATCAGGCTGAACCTGAGTGAGGCACGCCTTTCTGAGGTCTGGAACACGGTGCCGGACGCGACGATCGCGGATCTTGCCTATGCGGAGCAGAGGTTCGCCGATGCCGCCGACGGCTACCGCGCGGAACTGGCAGCCGATCCGGACCGGCCGACCGCACTGGTCGGCCTCGGCCTCGCGCTGTCGGCGATCGGGCCGAACCCGGCGGGTCGTGCGTTGTTGCGATGTCCCGAACTGGTGCGGGCCGTCCATCGGCAGCTCCGAGAATCAGGACGGCCTTGGCCTACTCCGGAGGAGATCGCTGCCTGGATCGGTCAGCTCGTTTCCGCCTGAACGCACCTGGGGCCTGCGCCGCAACGGCGGCGGAGGCCCCACGTGAGATCAGGAGATCACATCAACATCGGATCGATGTCGCAGTCGGCTCGAATGCCGCGGAGAGCAGCCTGGGTGCCGGGATGGGCCTCGCCGAGGACCTTGCGGTACTTGGCGACAATCGGCTCCTGGTAAGGCTTTGCCTCCTCGTCACGGCCCACCGCGGCGAGGTCCAGCCCCAGGTTGAACGCTGCCGCCAGCACCGTCGGATGATCACTGCCCAGCACCCGCTCGCCTCGCTCAAGAGCGTCCCGGCCCAGCGCGATCGCCTGCTCCCGATCACCAAGGGCGGAGACGTCACTCGCCAGGTTGATGCCGGCGATGATCGCATAGGGATGGTCGGCGCCGATGCCTGCGCGTAGATGTTCAAGGGCACGTTCGTTGAGCTCTCGCGAACCTTCTATGTTCCCCTGATGGCGCAAGGTCACCGCGAGGTCGACTGAGGCAACGAGCGAGTGCGGGTGGTGTTCGCCCAGTCCTGCGCGGTACCGGTCGAATGTCTGCTCACCGAGTTCCTTCGCCGCGGCGAAGTTGCCCGCATGGCGAAGGTCGATCGACTGAGCGAGCGATGCCGCCATGGTGACCGAGTGATCTTCACCGTAGATGAGCCGGAACCGTCGAAGGGCCTCAGTGGACAGAGCCAGCGCGGCATCGTGGTCGCCGTCCTTACGACGCGCCACAGAGAGATACAACTCGTGCGTCGAGGTGCCCGGGTCGTCCTGCCCGAACCTCGCTCGGAACGACTCCGTGAGCCTCTCCTGCTGGACGCGTGCCTGCCCGTACTCGCCCGCTTCACGCCGGTCGATGATCATCGAGGCGTGCACGCTGAAGGTTCGGGTGTGGTCACGGCCCAGCACTTCCACGCGACGACGGTGCGTGTCTTCGTCGAGTTCAGCCGCGGCCCGGTACTCGCCGGACAGGCGCAGGCTGATTCCATGCTGGAAGGCCGCGTTGAGCGTTTCCGGGTCGTCCTCGCCGAACATGCGCTTCGACTTCTCGTAGATCTCTTCGCTGAGTTTGGTCCCCGCAGCGAAGTCGCCCTGAGCACGCAGGTCGATCGTGATGTTCCGCTGCAGAGCGAAGATCTCCTCGTTCTCCTCGCCGGAAACCTGCAGCCGCAACGCGAGAGTGCGCTGGTTGAGCTCGGCCGCGTCGGCATAACGACCGATGGCCCACAGATACAAACCCAGCCGCGAGGACACCTCGAGAGTCTGCGGGTGGGTAGGTCCAAGCGTCTCGATGAACCGCTCCCGCGCCGCGGTCGCGAGCCGAGCGGCTTCCTCGTGGTCGCCGTATTCGAACAAGTAGCGCATGAGGTTGATGTAGAGCTGCCGTGGCCAGTCCTCGTCGCAGTCCAGGACGTTCGCGGCATAGGCGTGTGGCAGCAGCTCACGATATCGCTGCCAGTGGCGGTTCGACTCGGGGTCGTTCGGGTCCAGCGCCGCGAGCAACTGATGAGCACCGTGTTGCATCTGGGCGTGGACCGATCGCGCCATGACCCGGTTTCGCAGCACCAACTGAACCAGGCGGTGCAACTGAAGGGTGTTGTTGCCGTGGTCGATCTTGGCCAAGCCGTACCGGTTGATGTCCCGGATTGCGCGCGCCAGTTTGATCGGATCACGCAGTACGGCATCGAGTTCCGGGGAAATGGACACCCGGCTGACGCCGGTCAGCAAATCGCGAGAAATCGGCTCCGGCGAGAAGAACGCGCAAATGTGCAGAATCTGGTGCGCGCCGGGATTCCGGTCCTTTAGTTCCTCGAAAGACACGTTCCAAGCCGCCGCAACGGAGACCTCATAGCTGGGCGCCGTCGTCGTGTCGAGAATTTCCGCAACAGATTCGTCGAACAGGCGCAGATACTCATGAACTGGCATACCTGTGACCGCACGCCAGGCGGCAGCCTGTTCGATCGCCAGTGGCAGGTCACCGAGTCGCTCAGCGAGCTCATCAGCGTCGCGGAGGTCGATCTCCGGGCCCCGCTTGCCCAGTAGCTCGATGCTTTCTTCCCGCTTGAAGACGGCCAGCTCCAACGGGCGAGCCATCCCTGCCCAATCGGAGTTACGCGATGTGATCAGGATCTTCCCCGGACCGTTACGGGGGAAGAACGGCAGCACCGCCTCGGGGCTCTCCGCGGCATCGAAGACCAGCAACCATCTGCGGAACGGACGTCCGGTTCGCAATGCCTCAAGCACGGCCGGGACCGCCACACCGGCCTCGGTCGCACCAGGCAGACCAAGCACCCGTGCCAACTCCGTCAGCCCGGATCGAATCTGCGTCGTATGGGTGGCGTCGATCCACCAAACGAGGTCGTAGTCCTGCAGGTGGCGGTAGATGTATTCCGTTGCCATCTGCGTCTTGCCGATACCACCGAGGCCATGCAGGGCCGAAGGCAGGACCGCGGTTGTTCCGCTGGTCAGGCGTTTGGACAGCTGGTCGAGAAGTTCACTCCGACCGGTGAAGTTCGGGTTGCGCGGCGGAACGTTGCCCCAGACGGGAGGCGGGTCGTCCGGCTGGCGAGCCGGGAAGGTCTTCGTGCTCGCAGTCCCCGGGTACGCCATCGGCGTGGTCCGCGAGTCGAGCGGCTCAGGTTGGACGTGCTGGGCCGAATGGACCTCCGTGGCGGGCGCGGGGTCGAAGGAACGTTCGGCCGTCTCGTGCATAGTGGAACTCGCAGTCTTTATCGATTCAGAGCGACGGTGGGCTGGATCGTGACGCTGGACCGAGTTCCACAAGCGGTCGGCTCGCGACAGGTACGGCCCCGAGAGAGCGCGCATGACCGCGCTCTCAAGTTCAACGTCGGCCGAAGATTCCTCGGTGAACTTCGGATCGGGCGTGTTGTGCGGGTCGGCGATGGCATCTCGGAGGTGACCGAGTACCGGAATCCGTTCACCGAAATGGGTGGCCGCCACCTGCACCACGCTGGCCGTTTCCGAACGCCGCGCGCCACTGAGTAGCAATTCACGGACTGCCTCGGGAAAGGCAAAGGCCCCACCTGTGTCCCAAGTGGACTTCCCCTCCCTGAGTCGGGGAGCGTACAGGATCCCCGATACCAGCAACTCCGTGAGGTGCTCTGGACCGGCTTCAGGAAGGAATGTTCGTCCAATCAACTGGGCCACGTCAAGCCGAACCGGCACCGCAGCCAACAGAGTCGCGAGACGCTGTGCGACGGGAGAGCCGGTACTACGGAACCTATGGACGCGCTCGACCGGCGCCAACGTGCTGGAATCGCCATGAGACGCCGCTGTTGCCGGTGGCACTTGTTCTGCTGTGAGCAGAACCGTTCCGCCGGTTGGACCGCGTTGTTCACCGGCGATCAGCCGGGCCCACCAATTGAGCCAACGGGGCTGGAGCTCGAGTATGGGCACCGGAACCGTACCGGCCGGCACCAATGCGTCCGGATCGGGTGCCAGCCAGGCATCGGCCAGCTCACAACTCCAGCGACTGTTCGGCATGAGCCTTCCAGGCAAGGAAAGCCTAGCCTTCTGCGCACCAAGACCGCACCGGCCCCACATCCATTGCGGAAGCATGTGCACAACGCTCACGGGTAGTACGCGGCCCCACCTGGCGAGCAACGGGTATAGAATATCTCGTCGCAATGCGTCGCCGGCGCCGTCCGTGATCAGGAGTACTACTCGGCGTCCGGACGATTCAAGAATCTCATCTGGATGCCGCGCCACCGCTTCAGCGGTCCCGCCCCGCAGAACCGGTGTTGGCTGGCCATTGTCCTTGGTGATCTCCAGCAACCGGAGCTGAATGGTCCGGAAAGCGCCCAATCGCTCGAGCAAAGTGGCGAATGCGGCGACCCGCCGGCGCCATAGGGCCATAGACGGTCCATTGTCGACCACAAGGGTCAGATCCAGCCAACGCTCTTGCCTCGATCGGGTGACCGGCCACCACAGACCGGTCTCCGCCGCACGCTCTGCAGTGGCCTCCTCATTCAGGACCACGTCGTTCTGTCGGCGAGAAGGCACCTGGCGTTTCAGGGGTTGCAACGCTCGAATGTAGTCGAGCGAACCAACTGGTGCGGCGCCGACATTCGTGACGCCGTTGCCGGCATCCGCTTCATGACCCGCGGAGGTCAACGCCTGTTCGCCCCGCGCCGAAACCGCGATCTCCGGCCGGGTCGGTCCGGGCGACGGTGCTGACACGTTCGGGTTGTCCCGAGGTTCGAACGGAGTGCTCCGTATTCGCGTTCCATTGTCATTGCCGGATGCGGGCTTGCTCTTGGCCGCCGGCGAGGTGGGCGAATCCGGTGGTGTTGTGGCAGCGGCCAACCAGACGATGTCGGCCACGTCGGTCCAGGTCAGATCGTCCAGACCGAGCCTGCCCGCCGTGTTGCGCGCATTGACCCCCGATGGGTCGCCGGTCACCGGCGGGCGTGCCTCTGGCCGCGAGGCGTCGGCTGGGCCGGGCATGTCACTGCACCGTCAGCCGATGCCAGAGCGCCTCCACAAGTTGTGGCCACGCGATGTTGTCCGGCTGGTAGGCGCCTGACGTGGCCAGGTAGACCGCATCCAGCAGCCGGTCGGTGGGCAGACCGCCTTCGGCCTTGCTGCGGTCGGCGAACTGCCGGATGAGCGCGTCACGATGCTCCCCGTTCGCACCGACCAGGTGACTCGCGACGATCGCGGCCAACTGCTCGTGGTCCGGGTTCTCCATGCGCAGTTGCAGGCAGCGGCGCAGGAACGCGGGCGGGAACTCCCGCTCGGCGTTGCTGGTGATGATCACGACCGGAAAGGCTCGACAGGCGATCCGGCCGTCCCGGACAGTCGCCGTGCGTTGCGGGTCGGCGGTGTGCACGACCATTTCGGGGTGCCGCTCACGGACGCGCTGAAGCTCGTCGATGAGGAACTCGCCGTCCTCGAAGATCGACAACAGGTCGTTCGGCAGATCTGCCTCGCTCTTGTCCAGTTCGTCGATCAGCAGTACTCGCGGCCGGCTGCTGGGCAGAAACGCCGTGCCGAGCGGCCCGAGCCGGATGAAGTCGCCGATCGGTGGTTCCTCGACCGCCGCACCCCGCTGCGCCTGGCCGGTCGCCGCCGCCTGGACGCGACCGATGGCGTCATACCCGTAGAGACCGGACTGCAACGTGGTGTGACTGGTGATCGCCCATCGGAGTACCCGCCCAAGGCCGAGCTCGCGGGCGATGCGGAACGCCAGGCAGGACTTGCCGGTGCCCGGGTTGCCGGTCACGAGCAGGGGCCGCCGAAGGTAGAGCGCCGCGTTGACCATGTTCAGCTCGTTCGGCTCGACGACCTCCTCGGACATCTCGAACGAGGCACCGAGGCGCCGTTGGGCATCGCCGTCGTCCGGCGGCGGCACATCCGGTTCGGGCAACGGACCGCCCTGGAAGGCGCGCCATGGCGGCGGCGCGGGCAGCATCTCGGTGAGGTCGACATCGTGGATCGGCCTACCTGTGCCGCGGTAGATCCACCAGTCGGGCGGGTCGAAATGTGGTGAGCGCCTCCTCGGCGACACCACGCCATCTTGATTGTTCACGCTCATCCGCGGTATCCCCTTACTGTCATGACGGGGTCAACGGCTGGTCGAGAACGATTGTTCTTTTCGGGTCGTCCCACATTACCACCAAGTCATGAACCAGAGAATCGTTGAACGGCAGTGCCGTCGGCGAATTGGCAGATTTCCGGCGAGCCAGTAGATCATTGAAACCGTTGTCACCGTCGAGCATCCAGTCGATCAACTCACGAAGATCGTCCGGGCCTGCGTGCGGGTGGAAAAAGATCACCGGAAGACCACTGCGGAGTGCGGCTGTCAACTCGTCCGGCACGTTCCTTGGTTCTGGTGGCGGTGGTCCCGTCATCACCAGTCCGACCCATCGGTCGTCGCTCAGTACTGCGTTGATCGGAAGCTCCTCGGAGCCTGAATAGTGCAACCGGTCCGCCGAGGGATTGTGCAGCATCGAATCGAATTTGAGGTTCCACGCGCGATGCCAATGCCCGGCTTTCATCCGTTCGAGTGAGCGGACACTGAGGCGATAGTCGTAACGGAGGGGCTGCGGCTGTCCCGACTCGTGCTCCTTCGCCCAGCGTTGGACCGGCAGGCTCAGCAGCGTTCGCGGCAGCAGGAACTCCACGGCCGCTGCGATGCTCTGCCCGGACCACATCGACTCGGCCTCGAGGATCACGTCGTCGACGCGGTACTCCAGCTCGTCGAACGCGACCTCGCGAACACCCCCGAGCGTCGGTGGCCAGACGGACGGGTCGTCCTGCCGCCACGACGCGAGTGTGCAGCGGCCCGGATCGATCGGGTCCGGGTCGAGCATGATCGTCAGGTACAGGTGTGGCCGGTCGGGAATGGGCACATGGGCCAGCCGTTGACGCTCCAATGCCGGACCCAGCCGCAACCGTCGGGTGTGGTCGCCGAGCCAGGTGGTGATCGCGGGGCCTATGTCGCCGCCGAGTTCCTCGGCGAGCATGCGCAGGAAGGTGATCGCGGGTGGGACGCCGTCCGAACCGGCGTTGAAGTCGGTGAGCAGGACGAAGGCGCTCCAGGCGTCGTCAACGTTGTCAAGCGGGGGTAGCGGAACCCCCTGACCGAGCGCGCGACTTATCAGCACGCTCAGCCGAGGAACCTGTACCCGGCTGAGCCGGCTACGCAGACCGGCCAAGTCCGCACTTGGAAGGACGTCCAGCAGAACTCCATGCGCGTCGGCAGGCTCGGGGGGCGCCGGTGCCGGAGCAGCCGCCGCGGGCGGCGCGAAGGTCATGTCACCGCCGAGCATCCGCAGGTAGGCGGTTCCGGAGAACTGCTTCACCGAGACATCTATCTGCTGGTACGACTCGGGGACCAGGCCGGGGTCGCGCTCGATGACCTCGGCGAAGAACTGCTGTGAGGAGATGAAGGCCACCATCCGGTCGCTGCGGTCCAAGGTGGTCTTCGCCGCGGGGGCTTCGAGAATCCGGAAAGCATCGTCGACGGCGGTTCCTACCCACCCGTTTCCGTCGTACAGCACGTCCCCGGAGTTCATGCTCACCCGCAGCTTGAACTGGGCCTGAGGGATGCGCGTCGAGTTGTACCGGCGGAGCGCGACCACGATCCGGTCCGGTAACCGCTCAGCGACAACGGTTTTTGCCACCCCGGGCGGGAGCAGGATCAACGCGCCGTCGCCGCGGTCCTCCCGCACACACGAGCTGAAGTCGATGTCGCAGGCATTGAAGGCAGCGCTCAACACCTCGTACAACCCTTGGCGCACCGCAAGCCGATCCACCGCGTTGCGACCAGGGCTGGTGAAACCGGCGACATCCACCACAATGATCGTTCTGTGGAGGGGCGCAGGCATAAGTTGCGTCACCAGCCATCCCTCCCCGCAGCCCCGGGTGTCGGTCCGACGGCGACCGGCCGACGGCCTCCATTATGAGGGCACTGTCATCCCTGTCCCGGCAAAATGACACACAAGCACAAACCTTCTCAGGAAGAGCGCACCCAACTGCAAGACGTTACGACACCACCAACGCAAGACCCCACATGGGTGCCCACCACTCGACCAAACGAGATCCCACCCCCACTCCAATACCCGGATATAGCCCCCAACCCACCCGCCCCGCAACCAAATGCCGATCTTCCCCCCATTGCCACCCCACCAACAAAAGCACCCCACCTACACAACACCCGCAGTCCACAAGCTCACTATCAACCCCGCACCGCGAAGGTTCGACACTCCCCCATCAACGCGTAGATGTCGGCCAAAGGGGGGACAGGGGCGCAGCCCCCAACGGCGCAAAGCGCCCCGCGCCAAAGGCGCAACGTGGGGGGCATGGGGGCTCGGCCCCCCAACATAATGCGAGACGACCCCTGTCTGCGCTTTCCGCAGACAAGGGTCGCCCGTCGTCGAGCGCGCCCGAAGGGATTCGAACCCCTAACCTTCTGATCCGTAGTCAGATGCTCTATCCGTTGAGCTACGGGCGCTTGTTCAGTTGTCGTTCAGCCGGGGCTGAACGTCTTGCGCGGAGGCTCCGGGATTTGAACCCGGGAGGGGCTTGAACCCCAACCGCATTAGCAGTGCGGCGCCATAGACCAGACTAGGCGAAGCCTCCCGAGCCCCTCGGCCGCTTCGGGTGATTACAGTACAGGGGCCTGCCCGGCCCCTGCAAAGCGCCCCCTGGTTTCTAGGTCTGGGCCATCGCCACGAAGGGGGCCAGTGAGTCCGGGTTGGTCAGTGCGTCTCGGCTTACTGCCTGGTCAGGGGCGGTGCCGGCGAGGATCTTCTTGATGGGGACCTCGCACTTCTTGCCGTTGAGGGTTCTGGGGATGGCCTCGACGACGATGAACTTGTTGGGGACGTGGCGGGGGGACAGGGCGGTGCGGAGTTCGGCGCGGAGCTGGGGTTCGACCTCGGTGAGGGAGGCGCCGGGGGCCAGGACCAGGAAGCAGAGGAGCTCTCCTTCCGGCTGGCCGACCGCAGTGGTGTCGATCACAAGGGAGTCCGCGACGGAGTCGAAGGCCTCGACCACCCGGTAGAACTCGCTCGTGCCCATCCGGACGCCGCCGCGGTTGAGAGTGGAATCACTCCGGCCGTAGATCACGGCCGACCCGCGGTCGGTGATGCGGATCCAGTCGCCGTGCCGCCACACCCCTGGGAAGTCCTCGAAGTAGGCCGCCCGCAGCCGGGAGCCGTCCGGGTCGTTCCAGAAGTACACCGGCATCGACGGCATCGGTTGGGTGACCACGAGCTCACCGACGGTCTCGATCACTTCCTTGCCGTCGGGGTCGTACGCGGCGACGGCGGCGCCCAGTGCCCGGCAGGACAGCTCGCCGAGCCACACCGGGACATCCGGCGCGGCTCCGACGAACGCCGTGCACAGGTCGGTTCCGCCGGAGATCGAGCAGATCTGCACCGACGGCCCCACCTCCTCGGCGATCCACCGGAAGCCCTCGGGGGTCAATGGCGCGCCGGTGGATCCCAGGGCCCGCAACGCCGACAGGTCGTACTGCGCGGCCGGTGTGATGCCCTTCTTCAGGCACGACTGGATGTACGGGGCGGACGTGCCGAAGTAGGTGATCCGGTGCTGCTCGGCCAGGTGCCACAACACGTTCAGGTCGGGGTAGGCCGGGTTCCCGTCGTACAGCACGATCGTGCCGCCGGTCATCAGCCCGGACACCAGGAAGTTCCACATCATCCAGCCGGTGGTGGTGAACCAGAAGAACCGTTCCCCCGGCCCCATGTCCCCGTGCAGCACAAGGGCTTTGAGGTGCTCCAGGACGATCCCGCCGTGCCCCTGGACGATCCCCTTGGGCAGCCCCGTCGTCCCGGACGAGTACAACACCCACAACGGGTGGTCGAACGGCACCGCCGAGAACTCCAGTGAAGCCCCGGAATGCGCCGCGAGCAGCGCATCCCACGACTCCGCCCCGTCCAGCGCGGCGCCGTTGCCGAGGTAGTCGATCAACACCGTCGCCCGGAGCCCGGGAAGCTGTGAACGCAGCTCGTCGACGGTGGGCCGGATGTCGAACGACCGTCCACCGTAGACATACCCGTCCACGGCCACGAACACCGTCGGCGAGATCTGGGTGAACCGGTCGGACACCGCCCGCGGCCCGAAGTCCGGCGAACACGATGACCAGGTCGCCCCCAGGGAGGCCGCCGCCAGGAAGGCCACCAGGGTCTGCGGGCAGTTCGGCGCCAACGCGACCACCCGGTCGCCCCGCTGCACGCCCAAAGACACCAGAGCGGCCCGGAAAGCCGCCACATGCGACCGCAGCTGCCCGTAGTTGAGGTACGAGGCGACGCCGTCCTCGCGGTGGAAGATCACCGCGAGGTCGTCGTCCGCCTGTCCGGTCAACGCCTGCTCGGCGTAGTTCAAGGTCGCGCCCGGGAACCAGGAGGCCCCAGGCATCGCTGCCGACCCCAGCACCGCCGTCGGCTGCGAGTGGAAGATCACACCCAGGTACTCCGCGACCGCACCCCAGAACCCGCTGAGGTCCGTCGTCGACCACTCCCACAGTGCCGCGTAGTCCGGCAGGTCCAGCCCGCGGTGAGCGGCCAGCCACGCGCGGAACCCGGCGATCCGGGTGTCCGCGACGTGCGCGGGATCGGGCTGCCACAGCAGCTCAGGGGCCTCTGGCGACGGCGATGTCATGCCCCCGTTCTAACTCACGGGCATGGCCAGGACAACCGTTCTGAGACTCCTAACGCAGATGTGCGTCGAACCAGTTGAGCGTGCGCTGCCAGGACTCGTACGCTGCCTCGGGCGCCGAGTCGAACCGGTGGTTCGCGTCGGCGAAACGGACCACGTTCGTGGCCATTCCCGACTCGATCACCGCGTCCCGCAGCTTCTCCACTTCGGACGAGTCGATCTCGTCGTCCTGGTCGCCGTACAGCCCCAGCCACGGGCACTTCAGCTCGGACGCGATCTCGATCAACGCCGGCAGCGCGGGCGAGACCGGGTTGATGATCCCGCCTGCCGCGATGCTCACCGCGGCGCCGATGGTGCGCTCGCCTGCCACGATCATCGCGATCGCGCCGCCGAGGTCGAACCCGACCACGCCCATCAGGTCCGGCGCGATCCCGCGCTGCGCAAGGAAAGCAAAGGCCACGTCGGTGTCGGCCAGCACCGAGTCGCCGGACAGCCGTCTGACCTCGTCCTGTCGGTAGAGGTGCGGGGCGACGGTGAGCCACCCCTCGGCGGCGAACGCGCTTGCCAGCAGGCGCACTCCGTCGGTCACGCCACAGGCCTCGTGCAGGACGACGATGCCGCCGCGGACCACGCGTTCCGGCTCGGCGATGGTCAGGGTCAGCGCCCTGCCGTCGTCAAGCGCGAACGTCTCGGTGCGTGTTTCGGTCATGGTCCCACCCAATCATCCGGGGGTGAACGTAAGTCAACGTGACCAAACGAACGAGGCGTTCACGATAGTCCGTCCGCGCTGTGCCCGGAATACTTCAATTCCCGTCCAATCCCTGGCGCGTGTGTGCCGCCGGCGGGTTACCGTGCGGGGGTGCGTGAGAGCGAACTGAGCAACGTCCAGACCCGGCCCGACCTGGCGACGTTGCCGTCCTATGTGCCCGGCCGGTCGGTTCCCGGCGCGATCAAGCTGGCCAGCAACGAGGTCACCGGCGGGCCGCTGCCCAGTGTGGCCAGGGCGATCGCGGAAGCGGCCGCCGACGTGCACCGCTACCCGGACATGGGTTGTGGCGAGCTGACCACGCGGCTGTCGGCGAAGCTCGATGAACCGGCCGAGCACATCGCGGTCGGCTGTGGTTCGGTGAGCCTGTGCCAGCAGCTGATCCAGGCGATGTGCGGCCCGGCCGACGACGTCCTGTTCGCCTGGCGTTCATTCGAGGCATATCCGATCGTTACCCAAGTCGTTGGCGCGCAGCAGATCCGCGTGCCCCTGACCGAGCACCACGCGCTGGACCTGGACGAGATGGCCGCCGCCGTCACCCCGGCCACCAAGCTGATCTTCGTCTGCACGCCGAACAACCCGACCGGCACGCTGATCCGCAAGGCCGAGCTGACCCGGTTCCTGGACGCGGTGCCGGAGAACGTGCTCGTCGTGCTGGACGAGGCGTACTGGGAGTTCGTGGACGACGAGGACGCCCCGGACGGCCTGCAGATCACCCGTGAGCGCGACAACGTGGCCATGCTGCGCACGTTCTCCAAGGCGTACGGCCTGGCCGGCCTGCGGATCGGCTACGCGGTCGCGCCCGAGCACGTGACCGCCGCGCTGCGCAAGGTCTACGTGCCCTTCAGCGTCAACCACCTGGCCCAGGCCGCCGCGATCGCGTCGCTGGACGCCGAGGAAGAGCTGTTCGAACGGGTCGACGTGATCAAGAACGAGCGCGGCCGGGTCCGCGACGAGCTGGTCGCGATGGGTTACGACGTGCCGGAGACGCAGGCGAACTTCGTCTGGCTGCCGCTGGGCGAGCGCACCGCCGCGTTCAACGAGCACTGCATGGCGAACAAGGTCATCGTGCGGGCGTTCGCCGGCGACGGCGCCCGGGTCACGGTCAGCACGCCGGAGGAGAACGACATGTTCCTGGCGGCCGCGCGGTCCTTCAGCTAGTCAGCAGTTTGACGATCGCGACCACACCGACCACGACGATCACGCCACGCAGCACGGCCGGCGGCAGTTTGCGCCCGATCTTGGCGCCGATGACGCCGCCGACCGTGCTGCCGGCCGCGATCAGCAGCACCACCAGCCAGTCCACGTCCGCGATCGCCACGAAGATGATGCCCGCGACCAGGTTCACGCCCGCGGTCAGCGCGTTCTTCAACGCGTTCAGCCGTTGCAGGCCCTCGTCGATCATGATGCCGAGCAGGCCCACCAGCAGCACGCCCTGCGCCGCGCCGAAGTAGCCGCCGTACACGCCGGCGAAGTACGTGGCGATCAGCGCGCCGATCCCGCCGTGCTCGTGCCGTTCCCGCTCGGACAGCCGCCGCGAGAGCCACGGCTGCATCACCACCAGGACCAGCGCGATCACGATCAGTACCGGCACGACTGCCTTGAACACCCCCGGCGGCAGCCAGAGCAGCAGCAGCGCCCCGGTCACCCCGCCGAGTAACGAGCAGATCCCCAGCCGCAGCAGGCGGCTGCGCTGGCCCTCCAGCTCCCGCCGGTAGCCGATCGCGCCGGTCACCCCGCCGGGGACCAGGCCGATGCTGTTGGACGCGTTGGCCACCACCGGCGGGTAGCCGATGGCCAGCAGTACCGGGAACGTGATCAGCGTGCCCGAGCCGACGACCGTGTTGATGGCACCGGCACACATGCCTGCTACGGCGACCACGATCGCCTCGATGGGTGTCATTACCTGCATGGTGACACGTGGCTAGTGCGTTCGAGTGGCCGTGGTCGCCGAGATCACCGAAGATGTCTCACATCGTGTACGGAGAGTGACCTTCGGGGAGGATCGATGCGTGCGTGGATCGCGGGTGCGGGGGCAGTCACGCTCGCCGCCGCCCTGGTGAGCCCTGTCAGTGCTGATCAGACCATCAGCTACGGGGGCCGGACGTTCGCCGTGCCCGCCGGCTGGCCGGTCGTCGACCTCACCGCTCATCCCACCGCGTGTGTCCGGTTCGACCGCAACGCGGTGTACCTGGGCACGCCCGGCGCGGACCAGCGCTGCCCAAGCGGGTTGCGGGACGTCACCGACGCCGTGCTGATCGAACCGGACGGCCGGGTGACCGTCTCCGGCGACCGGTTCAGGTCCATGGCCACGCCGGTCGAACGGGTCGAGCAGCCGGCCATGCGGACCGTGCAGCCGGGTGTCTACACAGGACAAGGTTTCGACGCGTGCGCGGCTCCGTCGCAGGCCACGATGGATGCGTGGGGCGCGTCGCCGTACCGGGCGATCGGCGTGTACATCGGCGGTGTGCACCGGGCCTGCGCCCAACCGAACCTGACGGCCAAGTGGATCAGCAAACAGGCCGGCACCGGCTGGCACATCATCCCCACTTATGTTGGCCTGCAAGCACCCTGCACGAACTTCAAGTACAAGGTGGACTGGGACCCCGGCAACGCCCGCAACCAGGGCCGGGACGGCGCGAACGACGCTGTGGAGCAGGCGAAACGGCTCGGCCTGTCGGCGGGCACGGTGATCTACAACGACATGGAGGGCTACAACACCGCGGACGGCAACTGCAGCGGCGCGGTGATGTCGTTCCTCAGCGGCTGGTCGGACCGGTTGCGGGAACGTGGGTTCCGCTCGGGTGTGTACAGCAGCGCCGGTTCGGGGATCACCGATCTGGTGCGCAACTTCGACAACCGCGCGTACAGCCGTCCGGACCACGTCTGGTTCGGCTGGTGGAACGGGCAGGCCAACGCGGACGGCGGCAAGTTCCTGCCCGGCGACCGGTGGGGCGGGCGCCGGATCCACCAGTACACGGGCGGCCATGACGAGTCGTACAACAACGTGACCATCAACATCGACAGCAACTTCGTCGACGTGCAGGGTTAGAACGCCCGCCCGGCGGCGAAGTCACCGAGGTTGATCAGCGCGGTTTTCGCTGGGATGTCAGGCAAGTCGTACAGCAGCTCCTTGGCACGTTCCGCATGCTGGCAGGCTTCCCGTTGAGCCCGTTGCAAGCCAGGCGATTCCCGCAGCAGGGCGATGGCGTGTGACCGGGTTCGTTCGTCGGTCAACGGACCCGACAGCACAATCTCCGCGAGCGTAGGATTGTCTTCCACGGCATAGAGAACCGGCAGCGTGACGATCCCTTCCCGCAGGTCGGTCCCGGGTTGCTTGCCCAGGAGGTGTTCGCTGGCACAGATGTCCAGCACGTCGTCGGAGATCTGGAACGAGATGCCGAGCAGTTCGCCGTACAGCGCAAGGGCATCCGCCACTTGGCCGGGCGCGCCGCTGACAGTCGCACCAAGCCGTACCGCCATAGAGATCAACGACGAGGACTTGTCGGCCATCACCCGCAGGCAGTGTCCGATTCGGTCAACACCCTTGCCGGGGCCGACGGTTTCGTCGATCTGACCGCGGACCAGGCGTGCGAACGTGCGTGCCTGCAAGCGAACCGCTTCATCGCCCAGCGTCGCCGCCAATGCGGCCGCCCTGGCCAGCAGGTAGTCGCCGAGCAGGATCGCGATTGTGTTGTTCCACCTGGTGTTCGCGGACACGACGCCGTGCCGCACGGGCGCCTCGTCCATCACGTCGTCGTGGTAGAGCGTCGCAACATGCACCAGCTCGGCCAGCTGGGCCGCGTCGACGACGCTGGTGCGGTCGGTGCCGAAGCATGCTCCAAGAAGGACCATCAAGGGGCGGAACCGTTTGCCACCGGCCTCGATCAGGTGGGTGGCGGCCTTGCTGAGAAAGGGGTTCTCCGGATCCCGGAGGGTGGCCCGCAATCCGTGTTCCACCTGGTCAAGCTCGGCGCGCAGGTCCACTCCGGCCGCCTCGACCGCCGCCCGCGCACTGGGAAAGCGTTGACTGGTAACCATCCGCATGACCGACACGGTCGTCTTCCGGCAAACGGAGTACATCGATCGCGCGAGTGACGGCATTCCCCCGCAGGAGGGAGATCCGCTTGTAACACCGGGACCCGTCGCGCGGACAAGACCGGTATCCGATGGTGAGGATGTCCATGGCCGGCAGACAGTGGCATTGGGTGGCGGCGGGTCTCGCCGTGCTCGCGGTCTTCGCTGCGGTGCTGCTGAACGACAGCACACCGGGCACCACGATCAGCGCGCAGACGTTCCCGACGGTCGCCTACCGCGAGCCGGACAACGGCGGGATGATCATCGCGTCGCCGACGATGGACGCGACCACTGTGACAAAAACCACAACGACCCCGCCGCCCGCACCGAAGCCGACCAGTTCGGCCACGGCCCCGCCGCCCAGCCCCAAGAACCCACCGTCGCCGCCGCGGATCTCGATCACGCTCACCCTGCCCGACGTGCCGATCTACTACCCGAACTGCGAGGTGGCCAAGGCCGTCGGCGCGGCGCCCATCTACGAGGACGAACCGGGCTATCGCGAAGAACTGGACCGCAACCACAACGGGATCGCTTGCGAGGGCTAGTGACCGGGACGGGTGCGTAGCCGGCGTACGTATGTAACGACCGCTGCCACCGCGACTACAAGCAGGTGCGCGGAGGTGAGTGATGACCGAGTCGAAAACCACCATGTGGGTCACCGGTGTCCTCGCGGCCGCCGTGATCCTGTTGACCTTTCTCGACTTCGACGACTCCAAGCCGGTCATCACCATTCCCGGCAACCTGTCCGGCCGCTCGGCGGCGAACGTTGACGACCAGCTCAGAGACCTCGGTTTCGCCAATATCCTTTACTCGTCCGGGGACGGGACGTCGGCAACTTTCCGTCCGGAATGGACGGTGGTGTCCATCGACGGCGAGGGGCAACCGGTCAAACTGGACTCATGGATCACCGTGCGGGTCCGGTGAACGCGGCGCTGAGCACGCCGACCGTCGCCCAGTCAACGAGTTGCTCGCCCAGAATGTCCGAGTAGCTTCGTATCTCGACGAAGGTGCGTTCGGAGTCCTCGATGATCCCGTGCGGGCCGGGATTTTCCCGCGCGCTCGCGATCTCGTCGGCGGTCAGCTCGACGGTGAACACGTGCACCCGGTGGGCCGAGAGGGTGGCGATCGCCTGCCGCACCTGACCGGCGCGCAACCGGTCCGCCGCAACTTGCAGACCGGTCTCCTCGGCCAGCTCGTGCGCCGCCTGGTCCACCGGTTCGCCGTGCAGCACACCGCCGCCGGGAAGTTCGCGGACATAGCCGTCCGGTGAGCACGAGGGCAGCCGGAACTCGCGGACGAGCACGACCTGGTGCTCCAGCACGGTCTCGCCGGGGTGATAGGCCACAATGGACACCACATCCGGCCGGCCGAGGACGATCTCGTTGGACTTGACGCGGTCCTCCGCGGCGATGTGCATCCGCGCGTGGAACACCCAGAGGAACGCCTTCCTGGTCCACAACAGCTTGCCGTGCAGAAGGGTGTTGCCCGCGTTCTGCTGGGCCGCGTACCAGTTGCGGAAGGTGGGCGACTGCCAGGCTTTCAGCGGCACGAACCGCTCACCGCCGGAGCGCGGCACGCCTTCGCCGATGGGCGACAACGACATCCGCACGGTGTCCGCCAGCGTCGTCGTGACCGGGGCACCGTTGCGCAACGCGTGGATGCGCAGGTACTTCATCCGTTCGGCGGACTCCGGCGCGCCGAGCACCACCCGGCCGGACGACTCGTACCGGCCGAACTCGATGTTCGTGGTCAGCCCGGGCATGGTCGCCATCGCCCGCGGGATCCAGAACATGATGGTGTCGGCCGCGTCCAGCCAGCGTTCCTCCCAGTCCACCTGGTCGTCGTAGCCGGGATAACGCTTGCCGTCGGCCGGTTCCGGCACGAACACCACCAGAACGCCGTTGTCCCACTGGCGTTCCAGCTCGGCGATCGCTTCGGGCCGCCAGGACGGCACGCCCGGGTCGCGCGGTGTGGGCCCGGCCAGGAACACCGAGGCGTCCCACTCCTCCGGCGGTTGTTCGCCGGCGTAGCAAACTGTGATCATGGTTTGCGCGCCACCACGATGCTGTAGCCGGCGGTGGTCGGCGTCGTGGTCACCTCGGCGAAGCCCACACGCTGGAAGATCTCGGCGAGTTCCGGCGTGGAGTAACACTTTCCGGCGGTGATGAGCATCATCCGGACGGAGAACTCGGCCGCCCGCAGCGATCCGGTCTTGTCGTCGTCGATGTGCATGTCGTGGTCGACGAGCACACCGCCGGAGGGCAGCGCGGCGAACGAGGCGGCCGCGAGCCGCTCGATGTCGTCCACACCCCAGTCGTGCAACACGTTCGAGTACAGGTGCACATCGAAACCCGTTGGCAGCTCGGCGAACATGTCCCCGGCGATCACACCCACCCGGTCGGACATGCCTTTCGCCGCGATGCAGCTGCGGGAGAAGTCCACCACCGAGGGAATGTCCAGTACCGCAGCGGTGATCTCCGGCAACGCCTTGGCTATCGCGCAGGCGTAGACACCGGAACTGCCGCCCACGTCGAGGATCCGTTCGGGTTTCAGCTCGCGCAACGCCTCCGCGAGCGGCGGGCTGAGGTACCGGCCGCGCGCGTCCATCGCGGCGCTGAACGTGTTCGCGAACTCCGTCGTCGAGGACATCCTGGTGATCCAGTCCTCGCCGTCGCTCGCGCTCTCCCAGGGCGCCGGGCGCCCCGTTCTCAGTACCGTCACGGCGTCGCGGACACCAGGCCGGTCCGCCACCATGGCGGCGTAGTAGCGCAGGTCGACATCCACCCCAGCGACCAGATGTTCTTGTCCCACAGGCGAGAGCTTGACCGAACCGGCCGGCAGTCGTTCGAGGAGCCCCAGTGCCACGAGGTAGGTCAGGGTCACGTCGGCCGCGCGCTCGTCGATCCCCAGCAGCGCGCTGAGCTCGGCCGTGGACGTGCTGTCCCGTCCCGCCAGTGTGGTGAACATGTCGAAGTCGCTGACGACCGCGATGAACAGGTCAGTGGCGTACGTGCTGTTCACGTGAGCGATGATGTCGCCAGGTCGTTCAATCGTCATACCATTGATCTTGGCGGACGGCCTACCAGCGGTCCAGATGCAGCACTTGATCAAGAGGGACGCGTGCGGCGGGCTTGAACGTGTCGCCGGTGTAGTACGCGGTCGGGATGAGCGCGGCCTGGTGCACATCCTCCGGCAGGCCAAGGATTTCCGCGGCGTCCTGCTCGAAGGTCAGGTGCAGCGTCGTCCATGCCGTGCCGAGGCCGCGGGACCGGGCGGCGAGCATGTAGCTCCAGGCGGCGGGCAGCACCGACCCCCAGGTGCCGGCCTGGTTGCCTTCACCCAGCTTGGTTTTCAGGCAGGGCACGACGAGCACCGGCACCTCACCCATGTGCTCGCCGAGATAGGCAACGCTGTCACCCACACGGGTCTGGACGTGCGCGCGGTCCGGGTCGTCGCGGAAGAGTTTCCCGGCGGCACCTGGGGATTGGAGGTAGGCCTCGACCGCTCGGCGGTACAGCTCGCCCACCGCGGCGCGTTGGTCCCGGTCGGTGATGACGAGCCAGTGCCAGGTCTGCCGGTTGCTGCCGGAGGGCGCCTGCAAAGCGATCTCGAGGCATTCGCGGACCAGTTCGAGCGGGACCGGGCGGTCGAGGTCGAGGCGCTTGCGGACCGAGCGGGTCGTGGTGAGCAGTTCGTCCGGGGTCATATCTCCTCCACCACGCTGGTGCCGCTGCCGATCCGGGACTCCCACTGCCAGCGTTCCACCAGCCGGATCCTCCCGCCGAACTCCTCCACTGTGGACACACAGTGGCCCGTGCTGGTCTCGCCCCGCACGTTGAGCTGGGCGTACCGGAACTCCAGCCTGTCTTGGTCACGCGTGCCGACAAGGTAGCCGCGTTTGATCCTGCCACCCGCGTACTCGGCCCAGATCTCACCGTCCTGCTCGTGGTAGGTGAAGATGGTGGCGGGCTCGACCTCGCCGCCCTCGGTGTGCTCCGCGGCCCGGAACCGCAGCCCGTCCAGTGAACGCAACGCCACCCCTTCTCGACTACCGAAAAAGTCGCCTATACTCGGTAGTGTACTGCTCTCGGTGGGGAGGCCGTGATGACCGTGATGGCGGAGACGCAACAGCTCCGCGACCTGTTCTCCCAGGTGGAGGAGATCGAGTCGGTCGCGGACACGCTGCCGGAGCACGACCAGCGCCGGTCCCGGCTGATCGGCGTGGTCGAACGCGCCCTCGCCCAGGCCCCGCCCGTACGCCCGGTGGTAGCAGGTGAGCTGCTGGACCTGACCGAGAAGACCGTGCGCGCCTGGGCCCAGGAGGGCGTGCTGACCGTGAGCCACACCTCCCCGCGGATGCTGCTGGACGCGTCCCGCCTGCACCAGGTCCTGCACCTCGTCGCCGACTTACGGCGGGCGGGTAAACACCGGGGGCTGCTGGACGAGGTGTACCGGCGGCTGGCCGACCAGGCGCTGCTGGACCGCGTCGACCTCGCCACGAGCCTGGCCCAGATGAGCCAGGGCGAGGGACGCGTCGTCCGCGAGTGACCTCAGTCCAGATAGCGGAGACCCCACTGGCCAGTGCCCAGGCGGCGATCCTCCGGGGTCCCGCGCGCAAGGCGTACGAGGCCTTCCTCGACGACCTCGCGCACCGAGGCTGCGCGGCCCTGGGCTACCGCGTCACCGGCCCCGAACCCCTGCCCCGCCTGTGCGTCAAGCACCTCCGCGGTTCCGACCGCGTCGTTGTCGCCTTCGAGTCCTCAACCCTCGCCTGGATCCTCCTCGTCGGCCCGCACGGCACCGACCCCGACCTCGACGTCTACGACCGCCTCTACGAACTCGCCGGCATCCGCCCACCCAATGCCCACACCCGCACAAAACCCTCCTGCTGCACCCCCACCGGCGCCGCCCCAGTCTCGGCCGCCGAAATCGTCGACTCCCTGGTCCGCCGCGCCCGAGCCTTGAGCCGCCGCCGCTTCCCCTAACCCCCTTGCGATTGGCGCCTGCCCCTCGCCGATTCGAGTCTTCGGTGCGAGGTGCCTTCCCAACAGCCACTAACGCCCGTACGGCCGACCAACCCCAAGATCCCAGCCACCAAGGCGCAGCATCGGGGGGTTTGGGGGGTCGTCCCCCCCAACATGATCCCGGACGACCCGGTCTGCGCTCTCCGCAGACACAGGTCCCCCGAGCACGGACCTTGTCGGAGGGCTTTTGAACCCGTCTCCGCAGGTCAAGCGTCTGTTAGACATGGCGGACGAGCTGAGTAGGCAAGACGACGGCTCGCCGAAGGTCTAGACAAGCTGATAGCCTGATAAACAAGCACCGCGCCGTCACTACCGGCGCGGTGCTTGTGTCTAGTGCTCTGACCGGAATGGTTCGCCGGGGTGTCGTCGGCCTGTGATGCCATGCGACCGGTTCGATGAGGGATGTCGTCGAACCGGGTGCGTGGAGGTGCTGCTGGTGGCCGAACTAGTGAAAGTGCGCAGGCTGACCGATCAGGAAGGGCAGCGGCTGCAGCAGATCGTGCGTCGGGGCAGTACAAGTTCGGTGCGTTACCGGCGAGCGATGATGATCCTGGCCTCGGCCGGTGGCAACAGGGTGCCGGTGATCGCGCAGTTGGTGCAGGCAGACGAGGACACCGTCCGGGAAGTGATCCACCGGTTCAACGAGATCGGCCTGGCCTGTCTGGACCCTCAGGGGGCGGGCGGCCGTCCCCGCCTGCTGAGTCCTGACCAGGAAGACCTCGTCGTGGCGACGGCCACCACCCGCCCGGCGAAACTCGCCCAGCCGTTCACGCGCTGGTCTATCCGCAAACTCGGCGCCTACCTGCGCAGCACCGCAGGCGGGCTGATCCGGATCGGGCGTGAGGCGTTGCGCTGTTTGCTGGCTCGCCGCGGGATCACCTTTCAGCGCACCAAGAGCTGGGCTGAGCAAGGCAGGCCCGAGCGAGTCTCGGCGACCTACCACCGCACCCACGGCGTCACCTATTTCCACGGCTGCTACTCGATCGGCGAGGACATCTTGTGGGGTGTGAACCGTCAGCGGAAGGGCACGGCCAACACCCTGGCGGCGTTGAAGTCGATCCGGGCCGCCCGCCCGGGCGGTGCCCCGATCTACGTGATCCTGGACAACCTGTCCGCCCATAAGGGACCGGTGATCCGCCGATGGGCCAGGCACAACAAGGTCCGGCTGTGTTTCACCCCAACCAACGCCTCCTGGACCAACCCGATCGAGGCGCACTTCGGGCCGTTGCGGCTGTTCACCCTCGCCAACTCGCAGCTCCCGAACCACATCGTGCAAACCCATGCCCTGCATCCCTATCTGCGGTGGCGCAACGCCAACGCCCGCCACCCCGAGGTGCTGGCAGCGCAACGCCGCGAACGCGCCCGCATCCGCAGCGAGAAAGGCATCCGCTGGGGCGGCCGCCCCATCACCGAAGCGGCCTGACACCCCGGCGAACGTATCCGGTCAGAGCACTAGCTAGGACAGGTCGAGGCGCATGATCGGCCTACACCGGTCGTGTGCTTAGCAAGCAAGATCGTCCCCGGACACTAGCCTTATCCGAGGGGGGATGTTCGCATCGAGCGTCCGCGCTTGGCGTTGCAGGCGGTTTCTGCGTTCAACTCGCCGTTGAGTCTTTGCAGTTCTTCCGACGCTCCGAGCCTGGTCACTTTCCTCACCTCGCCGAGCAAATCAAATGCCTACGAGCGCGCCCACTCCAGGGTAATACGACGTCCGTCGAGCTCATAACCCTCAAGGTCATTCTTCACCGCTTTTGCATCTGCGGAAGCACGCATAACCACAAAGGCAAAGCCTCGGTTCTCCCTGTCCGAGAAATGACTAGAAGGAACCTGAACCTGAAGGACATTGCCGCGCGAACTAATTAGGTTCCTGATCGACTCCGCCGTGGTTGAGTACGAAAGGTTTCCGATATACAACTTCGTTGGCTCGCGCCGGGATTCAACATCGCCGATCCCGTCTGAATCAAGCTCGACGCTGACTGGCTCAACAAATTCAGGATCTTTATCGGAATTCATCACAGTAGAACCCTGAAAATTGCGTGACGACACATCTTTCGCCGAACCAGCATCTTGTTCAAGTATCGCAAGGAAGCGACCAGCCGGGTTCCCCGCAGCGTCTGCCAGCCCTAACCTAACGAACGTCTTTTGCAGACTTCGACCGTTATTGAGATAGGGACTTCCAGCACCTAGCAGTCTAAGAATGTCTGCGTACCCGCGGGCCGCAAGCAAATCGCCCTTATATGCCTCTTGTGCCTTACTAATGAGCTCACCGTAGTACCTATTGGCATCCTTCGGTTGCACTACCCGCCATCTCGGTTGGTTTCGGGTTCGCTTGCCACTAGTGGCAGATTTCTTAATGCCGAGAATCAGGCCCTTGTGCAGCAATCTCTCAATAAGGGTGCGGTAGTCCTCTGTGTCAACAAGGTCGGCGGCATCCATGATCTGCTGGACACTCAGGGGATCTCCAGCCCGGCCCAACAAGAGAACTTTTTCCTCATCCCTTTCGAGGTCAAAATTCTCATAGGCGGAAATCCAGCGCTGATCTTCATCCGAGAATACGGATTGATGCTTAAGTGCAACCGAAAACCCCTGGTCATCTGAACGCAGCTCCGGCTCCACCAAGTCGTGCGCCCGCATCAACTGGAACATGCGACGAAAGCCTTCGCCCATTTCTCGCATATAGCCTAGTTCGCGCAACGTCCTAGTTATCGTGGTATTTCTCGACTGATGCAGACCGTCCAACGTTTTGATGCCAGAAATAGTTATCGTAGAGAGCAGCGGGCCGGGACTACGGACCTCCACACGGTCGTCAAAGACATAAACCTCGATGGCCCGACCCTCAACCGAATAGTCTCGATGAGCTATGGCGTTTGTCAGCGCTTCTCTACAGGCGTCCTCTGGATATCGAACTTGCTCCTGAAAGCGGCCGTCTGGCCCGAGCCTCGTCTCAACAAGATACGGCCGAATCTCATCCCACGCAGCCACGAGCAGCGTTAAGATGTTTCCGACAACGTGCTTGTCCGACACAACATTGTAATCTCGTCCCGTACGCAACTCATTTCCAGAGACGCGCAGTACGCGTACTTCACAACGCGGATGCCAATGAGTAACTTCGCTCGCAAAAAGGAGGGCTGCCGCGCGACGAAGCCGTAGCCCTCCATCTGAGAAGTCTACGAGATCAAGAAGCTGAAGGACTTTTTCGATAGATAGACCAGGCGCAACATTGTCGCCGACTGCTTCGAGAAGTCGTGAGTCTAGCGCTGACACGCTGGCGCCATCTAGATACTGTCGATCATATTCGCGTGACTGGCGTTCCTGTCGCTCGAAGCTTATCCGCTCAGCCGATACAGGAACCGATTCCCGATCTTTGCGCTGCAAACAACGCCCGTCTTGCGTCAGATGAACGTACTCAGTTCCTTTTTGTATCGAGAAGTACAGAACTCTCTTTCCATCGATAGTGAGGCTTATAGCCTGCGGATGCGGCAGAGGCGTCTGTTGATGGACGTGCGAGATATACGCGGAAAGGAAGCTTTGGATCGTTTCCTCATTGTGCGGCACTCCGGTAACAGTGCCATCATCCTCGACTCCTACCAACATCTGTCCGCCATCTGCATTTGCGAATGCTACGAGCGTCTCGCCAATATCTCGCTTGACCGCTTTCGGATTGCGAGGAGTCTTATTTAACGGTGGGCCTTCCAGCGCGCTCTTGAACTCCCGAAAATGACTTTCACCCAGCGTTAGGTTTGTCCGAACCCTCTCCTGGAGGGTCAGGATGTCAGGATTCGATTGATCAGCCATAACATTCCAATCGATTTCTCGCTAGATCAATGAGCGCCGCGAGCGATCCCACGATCACCCAGACGGCAGCAGAAGACCGCACGATCGAACCTTGACCTAGCCTCCTGCTTGTGCGCTTGCAAGAAAACTTGGTGCAAGATCCTGGGTCCATAGCTGACGTATCGCCCGACTCCACACTGACGTTTCCTGGAAGCCCTCAAGCAATACCGCGAAAGCGCACCGCTGGCTATGAGTGACAGGTCATACACACTGAGCGATACGAGTAGGGAGTCAGATGGATCTCGAAGGCGGGCCGATCTGCTGCGCCTCGAGCCGTCCCACCCCTCGAAGTGGTCCAACCCGAGTCCATCTTTGAGTCCCCGCTGGGGCCGGGCTCCACTTGGGCGTTATCGACCCCGGGACGGACACCACGCCGGTCCACGTAGTGGTCATAGGTGCTCACCTGCGATTCTCCGCGTTCGCGCGCTTCTCCCCGCGGGGCTGACCAAAGATTGCGGCCAACGCGCGGAGGTCCGCCGGTCGATCCTCCGGCCGGGACCCACGCAGGGCTAACCAGGTGATCAGCGCACGCCCGAGGACAGCAACCACGGTGGTTACGGCTGCGGTCACTCCGATCTCCGTCCACACTCGGCTTACCTCTTGAACTGAGCATCCCCGGCCGAAGGCACACGATAGGTCCTGCGGTCGACCGCGCGTCCCGGGACAGTGTGCGACCACGGACAAGCGCCAATACTCGCGTTCTCGACTTCGGCGACCTGGTATCGGACAAGTTGACAGGTGACCTTTTGGTCACCTATGAGTGCAAGGTGACCCTTGCCGATAAGTCAGCACGGGGACACACGTTCCCAACCAACGACACTAGAGGACAGCCCGGCTCTATCCAGACGATTGACCAACACATGACCTACTGTTCCTAAATATCCGTGAATCACCGTTGGACATGCAGATAGCGCCACAATGAATGCCCCGTGGTCGAAATGGCGATAATTCGCTAACTGTGAACAAACCGCCGACGTTCGTCCAGCTCGCGATCTGGATAACCTGACGCCATAGGCGCAACCGTATGCTACACGGCGGGTGAGCGTTATACCCAGATCCTATTTATTAGTGTCGTCGTTCCTCGCGTTTTCTGTTTTGTTTTGTCAACGAAAGATGGCTGATTTCATTAATAAAACGAAACTCCGGCAACCCGCGCGGCCCGGCCGACGTACCGGCACCACCAGAGGTGCACACGGGTCGGGCGCCTCGTGTGCGTCGCTGAAGCGCGGCGGCGCGAGACGTGCGGTAGTGCTCCCTTGAGCAACTTCGACCGCACGAGATCGGCTATTGCAATCAGAACTGCAACCGGCCATGCGAAGGCCCCCGGGACCGAAGTGGTCACCGGGGGCCTGAGCTGCGGAGGCGGAGGGATTTGAACCCCCGGACGGTCTCCCGTCTTCCGCTTTCAAGGCGGATGCATTCGGCCGCTCTGCCACGCCTCCACTTCGAAGCGTATCTTGCTACGGCTCGCAGCCGTCGAGGTGCTTCTGCACTCGCTCGAAGACGGTGGCCAGGACGGCGCGTTCCTCGGGGCTGATCAGGTCGATGAGGTGGTCGCGGACGCCTTCGACGTGGGTGGGGGCGGCGGCGCGGAGCTGGTCCATGCCCTTGTCGGTGAGCTGGGCGAGGATGCCGCGGGCGTCGTTGGGGCAGTTGCTGCGGCGGACCAGGCCGGCTTGTTCCAGGCGGGAGATCTGGTGGGACAGGCGGCTCTTGGACTGGGCGACCTCGTCGGCGAGCACCGTCATCCGCATCCGGCAGCCGGGCTGCTCGGAGAGGCGCACGAGCACCTCGTAGTCGGCGAGCGGGAGGTTGTGGCCTTCCTGCAGCTCGGTGTTCAGGCGCTGGCGCAGCCGTTCGCTGCCGATCACGTAGGCGCGCCAGGATCTCTGCTCGGCTTCGGTCAGCCAACGGGGCTCTGCGGCGGTCACCTCACCAGGCTAGTCACGAATCTTCGGCGATCCATCACCTATGGCTGGCATTCGCCCCGCTCAGCAGGCAGACTCCCGGCCCGGGTGCTTCCCGGACGGAGGAATGATGAGCGTTTCGACCATCCGTCGTATCGCGGCCCTCGCCGCGGTCACGACGGTCGGCCTCGGCGGGCTCGCGGTGACCCCCGCGCTTGCCAGGCCGGTTTCCACCACCGACTTACGTGTGATCGCGATCAACGACTTCCACGGCAACCTGCAGCCACCTGCGGGTTCGTCTGGCCGGGTGGTGCTGCCGGACGGTTCCACGGTGGACGCGGGCGGCGCCGCCTTCCTGGCGACGCACGTCAAGCAGCTGCGGACGAACAACTCGCTGGTCGTGTCCGCCGGTGACAACATCGGCGCGTCGCCGCTGTCGTCGGCGCTGTTCCACGACGAGCCGACCATCGAGATGCTCAACGACATCGGCCTGGACGCGTCGGTCGTCGGCAACCACGAGTTCGACGAGGGCCTGCAGGAGCTGCGCCGGATGCAGTTCGGCGGCTGTCACCCGACCGACGGCTGCCAGTTCCGGGACAAGTTCAAGGGCGCGAACTTCCCGTTCCTCGGCGCCAACGTGACCACCGACCGCGGGCTGCCCGTGCTGCTGCCGGCCACGGTCAAGATCGTCGACGGTGTCCCGGTCGGCCTGATCGGCGTCACCCTGCACGACCTGCCCAGCGTGGTGACCCCGGACGCGATCAAGGGCCTGAAGTTCGGTGACGAGGTCCAGGCGATCAACCGGACCGCGAACCTGCTCGACCTGTTCGGCGTGAAGACCCAGATCGTCCTCATGCACCAGGGTGACAGCACCGAGGGCGGCGGCCCGGACGACTGCAAGACGGTCCCGGGGATCGCCCGCACCATCGTCCAGGCGGCCTCGCCGAAGGTGGACGCCTTCTTCACCGGCCACAGCCACCAGCAGTACAACTGCATGGTCGAGAACAACACGGACCACAAGCTGCGCCCGATGATCCAGGGCTCCTCGTTCGGCCGGTTGCTGTCGGTGATCGACTTCAAGATCGACCGCCGGACCCGGGACGTGGTCGAGGCCAAGCCGCACAACGAGATCGTCACCCGCACCGTGACGCCCGACCCGACCGTCGGCGCGCTGGTGAACGACGCGGTGACCAAGTCGGGCCCGATCGCCAACCGCCAGGTCGGCACGATCACCGCGGACCTCGTGCGGGCCACCAACCCGGCGGGCGAGTCGCCGCTGGGCGATGTCCTCGCCGACGGCCAGCTGGCCGCCACGACCGGCAACAACGCCGTCATCGCCATCACCAACCCGGGCGGCATCCGCTCGGACGTGACCTTCGCATCCTCCCCCGCCGGTGAGGGCGACGGCGTGGTCACCTACGGCGAGGCGTTCACCGTCCAGCCGTTCAGCAACATCATGCAGACCATCACGCTCACCGGCACGAACCTCAAGAACGTGCTCGAGCAGCAGTGGCAGCCGAACAACATCGTGCGGATCCTGCAGATCTCCTCGTCGCTGCACTACTCGTGGTCGGCGAGCGCACCCGCCGGCTCGCGGATCTCGAACATCACGGTGAACGGCGTTCCAGTGGACCCCAACGGGTCCTACCGCGTGTCGGTGAACAACTTCCTCGCCGCCGGCGGTGACGGGTTCGCCGAGTTCACCAAGGGCACCGACCTGGCCGGTGGGCCCGTCGACCTCGACGCGTTCACGGCCTACCTGACGGCGCACCCGGGCCTGGCGCCGCCCGCGCTGGACCGGATCACCCGCCTGCCCTAGGAGTCGTTGAGGGACAGCAACAACTTGCGCAGCAGTTCGGCAAGCTGTTGCTGTCCCTCAACATCCAGCCCGGCGATCAGCTCGCGCTCCCGGTTCAGGTGCGTGCCAACGACTTCGTCGGCCAGCTCGCGCCCGTCGGCGGTGAGCCGGACGCGGATCCCCCGGCGGTCGTGCGGGTCCTTCGCCCGCACTACCAGCCGCCGCTTCTCCAGCCGGTCCAGCCGGTGCGTCATCGTGCCGGAGCTGATCATCATCGTGGCCAGCAGCTGCCCGACCGTCATCTCGAACGGGGAACCGTTGCGGCGCAACGAGGCCAGCACCTCGAACTCCCACCCCGCGAGGCCGTGGCCGGCCAGCGTGTCGTCCATTCCCCGTTCGAGCAACGCGGCCAATCGCGCCGCCCGCACGGTCACCCCCATGGGTCTGGGATCGAGATCGGGCCGTTCCGCCCGCCACTGGTCGATGATCGTGTCCACCGCGTCGCGCACGCCATTCAGTGTGCCACTTAGCTCGACATCAAGATAAAGCTACACAGCGGGCGCGTCACGCACTGAATTCGTGGGATATGACGACAATGCCGGCCACCCACGCGGAGTGACCGGCATTGACACTTCAGGGGTCAGACGTTCTCCCAGGCCCGCCATCCGGCGGACTGCTCGTACCTCTTCTGGTAGACACCGCCGTCCGACTCACCGGTGGTGAACACGTCAAGCCGGGTCTGCAAGGAGGACCAGTTCACGCTCGGCGCACCGCCGGCACCCGCCGGCGGCTGTTCGAAGGGGAACCAGCCGCGCCACGCGTTCGTGTCGTTGCTCCACACCTTCTGGTACAGCTTGCCGTCCGTGCCGACGACGAAAACGTCGATCCGGTTGCCCAGGGAGACCCACGACGCCGACGGCGCCGACGTGAGCACGCCGCCGAGGTCGGCCCACCCGCTCCAACCGGCCGGCGACGCGTTCCACGCGAGCTGGTAGAGGTGACCGTCCGCGGCCCCGCGCACGAACACGTCCAAACGGTTGCCGTCTGCCGTCCAGGTGGCACTGGGCGCACTACCGAACCCGGCAGGCGGCGACGACAACGTGACCCACGGCGTCCAACCACCCGCTGCGGTGTGCGTCTTCTGATACAGGCGGGAATCCGTGCCGATCCCGAACAGGTCGATCCGGTCCGGGGCGCCCGCGTACGCGGCGGACGGCCAGGAGATCAGCCGGCCGCCGAGGTCCTCGGGGGTGCCCCAGCCCGTGCCCGGGGTCCAGGCCGTCCAGTAGGGGTGATTGTCTTGTCCGACAACGAAAAGGTCGATCCGGTCGCCGGACTGCGTGGTCACCGCGGCCGGCGTGCCCTGGACGGTGAACGGCATCGGCCCGACGACCCGGGGACGGCTCCAGCCGTCCGCGACGGTCCACGTCTTCTGCTGGATCTGCCCGGAGACGTTCTGGAACACGTCGAGCTTGGTGCCATCCTGAGCCGACACGGTCGCCGGTGTGGAGATGCCGTCCGGCTCGAACCTCCCGGCCGGAGCGGTGGGCAGCCCGGTGAGCGGCATGGTCCCGGGTGTGGTCTTCGGTGGCTGCGCCCCGGCCGGACCGGCCTGCGCGACGACCAGACCGGCCGTCACCAGGCCGGCCACCAGGCCGCGGGCGAGCGTTGTCCTCAACATCGAAAAGCCTCGATTCCTCTGCTGCTGCGACGGCGAAGCGCCGGCCACCGAGGGAGTGGTGGCCGGCGCTTCAGTCAGGAAACGACCTCAGGGGGCGACGTCCGCGTCCACCCAGTCCTTCCAGCCCGTGGTGTTGGTCCAGGCCTTCTGGTTCAGGTGACCGTTGCTGAAGCCGGTGACGAGCACGTCGAGCCGGCTGCCGTTGGCCGCCCAGGTGGCCGACGGGGTGCAGCAGTTGCCCGCGGCCGGGCCGTCGAAGCCGAAGTAGCCACGCCACTGCGAGGTCGTGTTGCTCCAGACCTTCTGGTACAGCTTGTTGTCCGTACCGGTCACCCAGACGTCGATCCGGCTGCCGTCGCCGATCCAGCTGGCCGAGGGGCTGGTGCCGACCTGCAGGGCGCCGCCCTGGGAGACCCAGTCGGTCCAGCCGGCGCCGGCGTTCCAGGACTTCTGGAACAGCGCGCGGTTCGAGCCACCAGCGGCGAACACGTCGAGACGCCCGCCGTTGGCGGTCCAGGTGATGCCCGGGTTGGACGCCCAGCCACCGGGCGGCGGGGCGAAACCGACCCAGCCGGTCCAGCCGGAGCCGTTGTTCCAGGCCTTCTGGTAGAGACGGCCGTCGGTGCCGAAGCCGAACACGTCGAGCCGGTTGCCGTTGGCGGTCCACGCCGCCGAGGCCGAGCTCACCAGCTCGCCGCCCAGGTCGACCCAGCCGGTCCAGCCGGAGCCGGCGTTGAAGGACTTCTGGTAGGTGTGCAGGTCGGTGTCACCGACCACGAAGACGTCGATCCGCCCGCCGCCCGGGGCCGACGTGACGCTCGCGGTGTCGTAGACGCCGGCCGGCGGGCGGCCGAGGTCCTGCCATTCGGTGTCCCAGCCGGTGGCGGCGTTCCAGCTCTTGAAGGTGACCTTGCTGTCGAGGACCTGGTTGTTCTCCTCCAGGAACAGCGACTGCGCGGCGTCGATGCGGGCGCCGTTCAGCGTGCTGGCCGAGCCCGGGGCGGAAACGAACACCTGCTGCTCCGCCGGGTCGGCGCTGATCTTGGTACGTGGCGTCTTCGTCCGTGGCGTCCGGACGCCGCCAGTCGCTGCGCCCCCCGGCGCACCCTTGGCGTTGGTGGTGGTCTTGTCGAACTTGTTGTCTTGCTGCGCACCCGCCTGGCCGGCCTGGAAGGTGACCAGACCGGTCACCGTCAAGGCCACTGCCAGCATGCGGGCAGCTCTCCCCTTAGTCATTTGCCCGATACTGGAGATCGGATCTAAATGAAACGTTGGTGGCTTCTTAACGATGCTCTAGACGACAACGTCGCCAGGACGGTGTCCATCACTGTGGGGGCTTGATGGAGCTGCGGCTTCTTGGTTCTGTTGAGGTTCTGGCGGGGGGACGGCCGTTCTCGGCCGGTCCGCCGCAGCAGCGCGGCGTCCTTGCCGCGGTGGCGGTCGATGTCGGTCGTCCAGTCTCAGTGGACACCATTGTCGAACGCCTGTGGAGCCACAATCCGCCGAACCGGGCACGGGCGGCGGTCTATGTGTATATCAGCCAGTTGCGGAAAGTGTTATCGGCGGCCGGCACATCGATGAGTCTGGAGCGCACGTCGGGCGGCTACCGGCTGGACGCCGACCCGGACGTGATCGACCTGCACCGGTTCCAGGGCCTGATCGCCGCCGCGCGCTGGCCGAAGCGGCCGGACGGCGAGCGCGTCCAGATGCTCCAGGAGGCGCTCGGGTTGTGGTGCGGCAACGTGGTGGCCGACCTGCCCGGCGACTGGGCGGCCGGGATCCGGCAGGCCTACAACCAGCTGCGGCTGGACGCGACCGTGTTGTGGGCGCAGGCCGAACTCCGGCGAGGCAACGGTGGCGCGATCGTCGCCACCCTCGTCGGCCTGACCGGTGAGTACCCGCTCGCCGAGTCGCTGGCCGCGGCGCTGATGCGGGCCTTGCACGCGAGCGGCTGCAGCGCCCAGGCGCTGGACTTCTACGCCGGCCTGCGCAGGCGCCTGGCCGAGCGGCTGGGCACGAATCCCTCGGCGCACCTGCAGGAACTGCACCAGACGATCCTGCGCGGGGAGGCGGTCGCGGTCTAGCGGGCGAGGTCCACTGCGGACGGTGGGAGTTTTCCGGGCTCCCCCGTTGTTGCCCCCAAGGGGATCATGGGATCTCGTCTGCCTGGAGGACGGATGACTGAAGTCGTGCGGAGTGCTGTCGGGCTGCGCTCGGAGCGGGGACCGGTGCTGGGCTCGATCATGCTGTCAACGGCGTTGGTGGCATTGGACAGCACGATCATCGCGACGGCGGTGCCGTCCATTGTGGCGGATCTGGGCGGCTTTTCGCAGTTTCCCTGGTTGTTCTCCATCTATCTGCTGACCCAAGCGGTGACCGTGCCGCTGTACGGGAAGTTCGCCGACCAGTTCGGCCGCAAACCCGTGATGCTCTTCGGGATCGCGGTGTTCCTGCTCGGCTCGGTGCTGTGCGGCGCGGCCTGGAGCATGCCGATCCTGATCGCCGCCCGGGCCATCCAGGGCATCGGCGCGGGCGCGGTGCAGCCGATCAGCATGACCATGCTCGGCGATCTGTACACACTGGAGGAACGCGCGCGGGTGCAGGGCTACGTGACCAGCATCTGGGGCGGTGCCTCGCTGATCGGGCCGGCGCTGGGCGGGTTGTTCTCCGAGTACATCGACTGGCGCTGGATCTTCTTCATCAACCTGCCGGTCGGCGCGTTGGCCGTGGTGCTGCTGGTGCGCAAGTTCACCGAGGAGCAGGTGCGGCCGGGCAAGCCGAAGATCGACTACGCCGGGTCGTCGTTGCTCACCGCGGGGCTCGCGTTGGTGCTGCTGGGGTTGCTCGAAGGCGGCGTGGCGTGGGCGTGGAACTCGGTACCCAGCGTGCTGATCTTCGTCGCCGGTGCCGGGCTGCTGGTCGCATTCGCTTTCGTGGAGCGCAAAGCGGCCGAGCCGGTGCTGCCGCTGTGGGTGTTCACCAGCCGGACCCTGGTCGGCGGCAACCTGATGGCGTTGATCGTCGGCGCGATGATGATGGGCCTGAGCTCGTACCTGCCGACATTCGTCGAGGGCGTGATCGGCACGGGTGCGCTGGTCGCGGGCTTCGCGCTGGCGGCGATGACGATCGGCTGGCCGATCGCCGCCACCATGTCGGGTCACCTCTACATCCGGATCGGTCTGCGCAACACGGCTTTGTTCGGCGCGGTCTTCGTGGTCGCCGGCGCGATCCTGGTCGCGATGCTGACACCGAACGCGGCGGTCTGGCAGGCCGCCGGGGCCGCGTTCGTTCTCGGTGTGGGGCTTGGGCTTTCATCGAGCCCGTCGATGATCGCCGTCCAGTCATCGGTCGGCTGGGAACGTCGCGGGGTCGCCACCGGCACCAACATGTTCAGCCGGTCACTGGGCAGTGCCGTTGGTGTGGCTGTGTTCGGCGCGATCGCCAACGCCACCCTGGCCGACCGCTTCGCCAACCCACCCGCGGATCTCGCCGGCCGCCTACCGTCCAGTGTGGACGCGACCGCCGCGATCCTCGGCACCCGCGACACCTCCCCGACAGCGGTGTTCGTCCGCTCATCCCTGTTCGACGCCACTCACCACGTCTTCCTGACGCTGATCGGCATCGCGCTGCTCAGCGTGGTGGCACTGCTGCTGATGCCGAGCCGTTCAGCCGCTGAAGCCGCTGCCGCAACGGAACAACCGGTTCAGTCGCGCGCGTCGAAGTGATCCCGGGCGGCTTGGACGTCAACGGCTCGTTGGTACGCCCAGACGCCTAACGCCTCGACATGGCCGTAGAACTCGCGGCCGATGTCGGTGAGGGCGTACTCGACCGACGGCGGCACGGTCGGGTGGACGGTGCGGGTGACCATGCCGTCGCGTTCGAGGGTGCGCAGGGTCCGGGTGAGCATGCGTTGGCTCAGGCCCTCCATGGCGCGGTGCAGTTCGTTGAACCGGAACGGCCGCTTGGCGAGCAGCGCGACCACGAGCACGGTCCACCGTTCGCCGACTCGCCGCACCAGCCCGCTGGCCTGGCATTCGTCGGTCTTCGCGAGCGTGACAGGCACATCGATGTGCGCACCGGACATGAAAGTGCCTTCTTTCGCGCGGTCGCGGTGGTCCCGCAGGCTGGGGGTCACCTTCGACAGTAGCCAAGGAGAGCAGATGATCGTGGTCAGCGGCGGGTCCGGGGACCTCGCGAGCCGGACCTTGCGGCACCTCGCGGGGCGAGCGGATGTGCGCGCGTTGTCGCGGACGCCGGACAAGGTCACTCTCGTGCCGGCGGCGTACGCGGACTTCGACGACCCCGGGTCGCTGACGGCGGCGCTTGCTGGAGCGGACCGGTTTCTGCTGGTGAGCATCGGCGGGTTGCAGCCGGGCGACCTGGAGCGGCAGACGAACGCCGTTGCTGCGGCTGCCAAAGCGGGCGTAGGACACATCGTGTACACCTCGCTCACCCGGGCGGGGGATTCTGGCAATCCCGTCCCGCTGGCCGGATATCACGGTGCCACGGAGCGTGTTCTCGCCGAGTCCGGCGTGCCGTTCACGGTGCTGCGGTTCAACATCTGGCCGGAAGTACTGTCCGTGATCGGTCTGGTGCCCGCCGCCCGCGAACACGGGCAATGGTTCAGCAACTCGGGCGACGGCCGGTGCGGCTACGTGACCAAGGACGACTGCGCCGAGGTCGCCGCCCGTGTCCTGCTGAAAGGCTCTCACCAGGGCGAAATCCTGGAGGTGACCGGCCCGGACGCGGTCTCCGACCAGGACTTCGCGGCGGCGCTCGGGGTTGAGTACGTGCCGGTGGGTGACGACGAGCTGCCGGCGCGGCTGATCGCCATGGGACTGCCGGAACGGTTCGCGGGATTGTGGGCCGAGGCCGGGATCCAGCAGCGTGCGGGCTGGTTCGACGTGCGGACCGACGTCGTCGCGAAGATCACCGGCCGCGCCCCGGTCTCGTTGCGTGACCACTGGATGAACAGTGATCGAAACTTCACCGATTCGGGTCCCTTGTGACTTGACACACAAAGGGGCATGCTCGGAGGAGGTTGTTCCCCGAGCACGGAAAGGGCAGGTGGTGCCGTGGCAGAGAACTCCAGGGAAGTGGTCGCGCGCTCCCTGCCGCATCCCCGCGGCTGAGGCGACAACATCGGCCCAGTCGCGACTGCGAGCGGCACAAGCCCGTTCCGAGAAGTGCATCGCACCAGGACGTCGTTTGAGTCCCGGTCGGGACTCCGCGCCGGGCGGGCCCAGCGGCAGCGGCCACTGACAAGTCCATCCGAACCCGGGCGCGCCAGTCCATGCGACGGCGCGCCCGGGCTGTATATCGTTGGTCTCCAACGACCCGGAGGGCGACGTGGAATTCAACGACGACGTGGGCCTGGACACCTCGGACGTCCAGGACATGCGATCCAGCGGCGGCGGTGGCGGGGTCGGTCCCCGGGTGCTGCTCGGCGGCGGCGGTCTCGGCATCGTCGGCCTGATCATCTACTTCGTGATGTCGCAGCTCGGCGGGATCGGTGGCGGCGGCGGTGCGAGCGGCATCGGCAACGTCGGCTCCGGCCAGTCGGTGGACAACTCGAAGATCTCCGAGCAGTGCAAGACCGGCAAGGACGCGAACAGCAACCACGACTGCGCGCTGGTCGCCACGATCAACTCGATCCAGGGTTACTGGCAGGACCAGTTCGCCCGCACCGGCAAGACCTACCGCAAGGCGCCCACCAACTTCTTCAAGGGCGGCGTGCGCACCGGCTGCGGCAGCGCGAGCTCGGACACCGGCCCGTTCTACTGCCCGGCCGACTCCGAGGTGTACGTCGACCTGTCGTTCTTCCAGGAGCTGCAGACCAAGTTCGGCGCGCAGGGCGGCACCTTCGTGGAGGCGTACGTGCTGGCGCACGAGTACGGCCACCACGTGCAGAACCTGCTCGGCACCTCGAACCGGGTGAAGTCAGGCAGCGGCCCCACCTCCGACTCGGTCCGGCTTGAGCTGCAAGCCGACTGCTACGCGGGTGTGTGGGCGAACCACGCCACGACAACGCCGACCTCGAGCGGAAAGCCGCTGATCAAGTCCATTTCGGACGATGACATCAGCCGGGCGCTGGACGCGGCGTCCAGGATCGGTGACGACTACATCCAGAAGGAGCTCGGCGGCGGCCGGGTGGACCAGAGCAAGTTCACCCACGGCACCTCGCAGCAGCGGGAGAAGTGGTTCACCACCGGCATCAAGAGCGGAAACCCCGCCAACTGCAACACCTTCGACACCTCCAACCTGGGCTGATCCCGAGATGTCCGTGCGAACGGTCCACTCGCACGGACATCTCCTTGCCCACGGGTGGCGCCACCCGCCACTCTAGAAACATGCAACAAACACCCAGCCCCGCCTACACCACTCACCTGCCTTGCACCGTCCACTTGCGACAGATGTCAGGCTGGACGACCACGCCCCCATAACCGTCGCTCCGCTAGTGAGCCGACGTCATCCGGCGCCGCTCACGAGCAGGTAGTCCTTGCGGTTCAACGGGTTGTGGTCCGTTCGTGGCCGGTCCGGCACACCGGCTGTCCGCAGCCGCGGCCAACAGCACCGACGGTCCTCTTCCCAGCTGCACCTGGGCTTCGTAGCGCTGCTGCTGATTCCCATGCCACACAAGTAGATCCACGCCGGACCGCCTACGAGCACCGGCGTTCCCCGCAACCCTGTCCGAGTTCCGTCACCTGCGGACGCTTCGATGATTCCCTTGCCATACCGGCAATCCCGTCGGTGTGTGTTCCCTTGAGCTCCTGTCATCGGCTACGGCCTTACCCCCTGGCTGTTGCGGTGATGGCTGGGCGCTGCTTTTCGAGATCCGAACCCCTCGTCTCCGATGAAGCCGTGTCCGGCCGGCCGCGCCGGTGGCAGGTTGGGGTGCGGTGAGCAGGTGTTCTGTCCTGCTCACCGCACCCATGGGGGTCAGAGTGCCACGTCGTGGGTCGCCGGCGCGGCCAGGGCCTTGGTCCTGGCGCGAGCGGTGGCGCGGGCCGGGCGGTCGGGGACGCCGTTGACGTCGGTCGTGCTGATCCCGTAGGCGGTGATCACGTAGGAGATCGCGGTTGCCTGGCGGCCCAGGGCTTCGCGGTTCACGTTCAGGAGGTTGTCACATGCTTTGTGGTAGCAGGGGTCGAAGGCGATGCCGGCCTGGCCGCCCCATTTGGCGGCTTGGGCGGCGGTCTTGATGACCTCCGCGCCGGTCGCCGTCCCGCCCGCGGGAATGCCCTGTGCGACGAACTCGGCGTAGTCGGAGCGGGAGTCGAAGTCCTTGCCCTCGGTGGGGATTCCGGCGGCGGCGAACCTCGCCTGGATGGCGGCCTCGATCGGGCCCGAGCCGACCGGGCCGGGTCCGGCGCCGACGTGGTCGGAGTCGTCACCATCGAACACGAAGTACCCGGCGTTGGGAGAGCCGACCATGTCGAAGTTCAGATAGAGCGCGATGTCCAGCTGCTGCTCGAAGGTCAGCGACCGCACGTAGGCGGTGGAGCCGACGAGGCCGAACTCCTCGGCGCTCCACCAGGCGAACCTGATGGCGTTGTTGACCTTCGGAGACCCGCCGAGCTGCAGGGCGGTCTCCAGCAGGGTCGCCGAGCCGGTGCCGTTGTCGTTGATGCCGGGGCCGGTGGGCACGCTGTCGAGGTGGGCGCCCGCCACGACGACGTTGTTCTCGCGGCCGGTCTTGGTCTGGGCGATGAGGTTGACCGAGGTGCGGTTCTCCTGCACCGCGGTGGCCACCAGGGTCACCGGGACCGGTTGGGCGGCAAGGGCTTCACCCGCGGCCAGGGTGATGCCGACGACGGGGATCCGGGCGGCGGCGGGATCGCCCAGGGTCCCACCGAACGGCTCGGAATCCGGGACGTTGTTGTAGACGATCGCAGCGATGGCGCCGGCATCGGCGGCCACTTGTTGTTTGACAGCAAAAGAACAGACACCGCGTTTGATGAGCGCGACCTTGCCGGCCACGTCGAGGCCGGTGTAGTCGGCGGGCTCACAGCCCGGGGACGCGTCCACCGGCACGGGCACGACCGGGGCGGTGATTCCGCCAGCGGGCGTTGACCTGCTGTAGGTCATCATGTGCGTCGGGATCGCGTTCCCGCCCGCGGTCAGGGTCTCGGTCTGCACCACGAAGTACACGAACGGGAACTCCTGGCGCGAGACGTCGAACCCGGCGTTGCGCACCAGGCCCTCGATGTAGGCCGCGGACTGCAGGTGGCCCTGGCTGCTGGCGACCCGCGTGCGGCCGTTGCGGTCGGCGAGCCGCTGGAACGCGATGAGATGGCGGTTGACGCCCTCGACCGTCACGTTGCGTGAGATCTTGCGGGGCAGGCTGTCGGGTGCTGCGGTGGCAGGCACCGTGCTGAGCGTCAGCCCAGCGGTGGCCGCGACGAGCGCGACGGCTAACCGGAGCATGAAGGTCCTTCCTCCCGGATGGGCCGCCACCTTGTCCCGGTGCCGCGTGAGCGGTCAATGCGTCAGTTGTCCACTACGCCTGAATTGAGCAAGGGGAGGCAACCGTCCAGCCCAGTCACTTCGACAGACCAGTCCGGCCGGGTTGCGGCGAACGCTTCGGGGGTGAGCAACAGGCGGATCTGCGTGCGGGCCCGGCCCTTGATGGCGACCCGGTCGGTGCCGTCAGGGACGTAGCCGAGCTTGCGGCTCACGCCGTGTGACGCGCGGTTGTCGTCGAAGGCCGCCGAGGTCAGCCGCTCGGCCTTCAGGTGGTCGAAGGCGAACATCGCCACCGCGGCGCGCATCTCGGTGCCCAGGCCCTGGCCGTGGTGCCGCAGGCCCAGCCACGACCCGGTGTGCAGCTCACGGGTGAGGGCGAAGTCCTTGCCGCCGATGCCCTGCTCGCCGATCACCCGGCCGTCCCGGCGGACCATGAAGTGGATGGTCCAGCTGTCCTGGCGGAACGCGGCCCGGGTCGACCAGTAGAACTGCATCCACTCGCTCGGCTTGTTGTCCGTCCACGGCACGCCGAACGGCATGTAGTCCGGTGGGTGCACGCCGAGCTGGGCCTCCTCGGACAGCTCCAGCAGGCCGGCGTCGTCGTCGGGGCGCAGTTCCAGGCGGGGTGTGCGGAGCACGAGGTGCCGCAGTGGCCAGGGGTCCTCCATCCGCAAGATGGTCCCGGAAGGGCCTACACACCGCGACCGGATTACCGTGGCAATGTGTATGCAATCGTGGCCCGCGAGCCGGGCGGAGCTGACGTACTGGAGTGGACCGAGGTGCCGGACCCCGAGCCGGGCCGGGGTGAGGTGCTGATCGACGTCGCCGCGAGCGCGGTGAACCGGGCGGACCTGCTGCAGCGCCAGGGGTTCTACCCGCCCCCGCCGGGGGCGCCGAACATCATCGGGCTGGAGTGCTCGGGCACCATCGCCGGGCTCGGCCCGGACGTGACCGGCTGGCAGGTCGGTGACGAGGTGTGCGCGCTGCTCGGCGGCGGTGGGTACGGGCAGAAGGTGGCCGTGCCCGCGGCCCAGGTGCTGCCGCTGCCGGACGGCGTGGACGTGGTGACCGCCGCGGCGCTGCCCGAGGTGGCGTGCACGGTCTGGTCGAACGTGGTGAGCCACGCCGGGCTCAAGGCGGGCGAGGTGCTGCTCGTGCACGGCGGAGCGGGCGGGATCGGCACGCACGCCATCCAGGTCGGCAAGGCGCTGGGTGCGACCGTCGCGGTGACCGCGGGCACGGCCGAGAAGCTGGCCAAGTGCGCGGACCTCGGGGCGGACATCACGATCAACTACCGCGACCAGGACTTCGTCGAGGTACTCGGCGAGCGCGGCGCCGACGTCATCCTGGACAACATGGGCGCGTCCTACCTGGACCGCAACCTCCAGGCGCTGGCGGCCGACGGCAGGCTGATGGTGATCGGGTTCCAGGGCGGCCGCAAGGCCGAGCTGGACCTGAGCAAGCTGCTCCCCAAGCGGGCCAGCATCACCTCCCTCGGCCTGCGGGCGCGGCCACTCGAGGGCCCGCACGGCAAGGGTGCCGTGGTCGCCGCGGTCCGCGAAGGCCTGTGGCCGTTGATCGCCAAGGGGCAGGTCAAGCCGATCGTGCACGCCACCCTGCCAATGGCGGACGCGGCCGACGCCCACCGCGCACTGGAGTCGGGCGGCGACGTCTTCGGCAAGATCATCCTGACGGTCTGACCTCACCGGACATCCTGTCGTGCGGGCTGCCCGGCGTCGTCCGCAACGGTCACGTTAGAGCCTGTCTCAACGTGGTCAGGTGGTCCTGGCGCGCTTTTACGGGCGTGTCAGGCGCCTGATCACGGACAGGTTGATGAACGCGGCAAGGTGCTCGGGCAGGCGTTCGTATTCGCGCACATTGCGGCGGGCTTGGCAGATCCTGGACAACGTCCGCTCGGCCACCCACCGGCGGGGTCTTGATTGCTGGCGGCGGTGACCAGCACGACCAGCAGCAACCCTTGCGTGTCGATGGCGATGTGCCGCTTGCGGCCGTCGATCTTCTTGCCGCCGTCATAGCCGCGGATGGGCCTGCCGACGGTTTCCGCGGCGCGCACCGACTAGGAATCGATCACCGCAGCGATCACCGCAGCGCTGGGCGTGGCGGTGCGGCCCGCGCGCACCCGGATGAGTTCACGCAGCCGGTGGCGGATCGTGCCGAACACCCCGGCCGCGCTCCAGTGGGTGAACAGTCCGTGGACCGTCTGCCAGGGCGGGAACTCCGCGGGTAAGGCACGCCGTGTGATGCCGTTGTCGGTGATGTGGCGCAGGGCGTCGAGGACGTCGCGGCGGTGGTGCTTCTCCGGGCGGCCGCCCCGCGGGGTCCGGCAGGCAGGTACCGGCAGCAGCGGTTCGAGCACCAGGTTCCAGGACGGGCTCTTCGGACTGCAGCGGGACATGCCGCCGAGCGGGTTGCGAGGGCGAGGCGCGGTGGCGAGCGCGGTACTTGCGCAATCAGTATTATGAGACACTGCTCACGACAGGGTTTCATAATACTGATTGCAGGGGTGGCATGACTCCTCCCCCGAACCTGTGGGCGCGGGCGACGATGGTCGTCCGGCCCAGGGACCTCCGGGATGTCTATGCCCGGCCCGACCTCGAGGTCCGGAGGCTGGCGGGGCACGCGTTGCGGCCGGTGGCCACCGGGTACTGGGCGATCCCGCCGATCGAGCGCCTTGACGACCCGGACTGGCGCCCCGAGGTCGAGGCGCTCGCATTGGGGCTCGCCGTCGCCGACTACGGGGTCAAGGCGACAGCGTTGATGGCCGCGAGCGCCGCCCGGTTCCATGGGGCGCTGCCGCGGGCGTTGGGGACCGCAGTCGTGGCCGTCCCCAAGCAACGGCCGGCGCTCGACACCGCATACGGCCGCATCGTTTTCGTGAAGCGCCAGACCGACCGGCTGGAGCTCACGCGCGCCCGTACGCCCATGGTCACCGGTTACGTCACGACCATCGAGCAGACCATGCTGGACATCGCCCACCGTCCCACCCTCGGCGACCTCGCCACGACCGAGGCCGCCGAGGCCATCCGCGCACTGGCACTGCGCGCCGACTGGACCGAGACCCTGGCACTGGCCAAGGAACAGCGCATCCCCGCGGCCTACGTGCGAGCGCGCTGGGTCGCGGAAAACGTTGTCCCAGAGGACACTCCCATCCTCAAGCCGCGCACCCCCGTCCCGGGCCTCCACCTGTGGCCGGCCGACGACGAGGCCAGCTTCTTCGGCATACAGAAGAGCTGACACTCGCCCGGCTGGCATGGGCCGCGGCGCCCATCGCGAGGATGGCGGCACGCGCCGCGCAACGCACACCGTTGACCGTCACGTGCTTGACCGGGCCGCTCAGCTCAGTCAGCAATGCCGGACTGCGGTGCGGGGGCCGATCGGTTGCTGGAGGATGACGTTGTCCGCCTTGGGATTTGGGAGAGTTGATGCTGGACGATGAGGAGCGGCGGGAGGTTGCGCGGCGGTTCCTGGTCGCCGATGATCAGGTTGTCCGTGACCACCTGATCAGTCACGTCCTGGCCGCGCTGGCCGGGATGGGGCAGGACTTCGTCTTCTACGGTGGGACCGCGTTGGCGCGGACGCATCTGCCCGAGTTCCGGTTGTCCGAGGACATCGATCTGCTGGCGAAGGATCGGGCCGCTGTTGCCGGGGCTTTGGAAGGTACTCTGCCGCGGCGGCTACGGCGGGAGTTCGGCGCTGTTGAGTGGGTTGTCGCGCCTTCCCGGGTAGGCGAGGCCGATCCCGCGCTGCTGTCCACTGAGGACGGTGTGCAGGTGCGGGTTCAGGTCGGCGTTCTCGACTCGGACCGGGCGCGGTGGCCGACCGAAGTGCGTCCGATCATCATGCGGTACAGCGATGTCGAGGCCGTCTCACTCAGAGTTCCCACGCTGCGGGCGTTCGCAGGGATGAAGGCGTTTGCTTGGGAGAGTCGGCATGCCGCGCGGGACCTTGCCGATCTGCGGGAGCTGGCGCGTCTCGGCGCGATCGACGCGGGCGTTATTGCGTTGCTGCGCAACACTATCGGGCGGACCGTGTACCCCGTCGAGTTCACCCGGATGCCCGAGGGGACGCGGGCCGGGTGGTCCGTGCAGCTCGACCACCAGATGGCCGCGACTCCCGATCCGGACGTGTGTCTGTCCGAAGTGCACAGTGCCTGGGTTGCCGCGCTCAGTTCCTGAGCTCTGCCACCGCGTCCACGAGCTGGTCCACCTCGCCGGAGGTCGTGTAGTGGGCCAGGCCGACGCGGACCGCGCCGCCGACCTCGCTCACGCCGAGGGCCGAGAACACGCCGCTGGGCACGTCGTCGGCGAACGCACAGATGCCCCGGTCCGCCAGCGCCAGCAACGCATCCGAGGCCTTCATGTCGGCGATCGTGAACGCCAGCACCGGAACCCGGCGCATCGCGTCCCCGATCACCATCACGTTCCGGATCGCGCGCAGCTCCGAGATCAGCTTGGCCACCAGCCCCGCCAGGTACGACTTCGCCGATCCCAGCGAGGTTTCCAGGCGCTGACGGCGAGAACCCGTCGCGGTGTCGTCCAGCGAGCTCAGGTAGTCGACCGAGGCGACCAGGCCTGCGAGCAGCGGGTACGCGTGCGGCCCCAGCTCCAGCCGTTCGGGGCCGCGGGTGCCCGGGTCCAGCGAACACGCCGGCAGCCGGTCGATCAGCTCCGGATCCGCGAACACCAGCGCGCCCACCGCCGGCCCACCCCAGGCCGACGCCGACACCGCGATGATGTCCGCGCCCATCGCCTGCATGTCGATCGGCATGTACGGGGCCGCGTAGGACGCGTCGACCACCATCAACGCCCCCGCGCCGTGCGCGATCTCAGCGATCTTCGGCACGTCCGGCCGGGTGCCCACCGCGCCCGAGGCCGCCGTCACCGCGACCACCTTCGTCCGCCTGGGGGTCACCAGCTGCTCGTACTGCCAGGCCGGCAGCTCACAGGTCTCGATGTCGATCTCGCCCCAGCGGATCGCCGCCCCCGGCCGCTGGGCCGCGCGCAGCCACGGGGCGATGTTCGCCTGGTGGTCCAGCCGCGACACCGCCAGCTCGTCGCCGATCAGCCAGCCGCTGCCCATCGCCTCGGCCAGCCGCTGCAGCAGCACGGGCACGTTCGGGCCGAGCACCACGCCGGCCGGATCGCCGCCGACCAGGTCGGCCACGGCCCGGCGCGCGGCGTCCACGATGGCCTCGGCCCGCTGCGACGCCGGGAAGGCGCCACCGGGTCCGGACACCGGCGCGCGCATGGCCGTCGAGACCGCCGTGGCGACCTGTTCGGGTACCTGCATGCCCGCCGAAGCGTCCAGATGAATCCAGCCGTCACCCAACGCGGGGAACAGCCCACGAATCCGAGCGACGTCGAACGCCATGTCCACACCGTACGGAGCCCGCCAAACGCACCGGTGGGTACCCTCGGGTACGTGGACTTGTGGGGGAACCTTCAGCAGGTGGACGCGGGCAGGATGGGACAGATGAGCGAGGCCGAGGACAACACGCACCACGTGGTCGTAGTCGGGCCCGACGGTCAGCCGCTGGGTGCGGCCAAGATTCCGAACGAGCCGGACACCGACGGTGGCGAGCAGATCAGCGACATGGTCGAGCAGCCGGCCAAGGTGATGCGGATCGGCACGATGATCAAGCAGCTGCTCGAGGAGGTCCGGGCGGCTCCGCTGGACGAGGCGTCCCGCACCAGGCTGCGCGAGATCCACCAGTCCTCGATCAAGGAGCTGGAGGAGGGCCTGTCGCCGGAGCTGCGCGAGGAGCTGGACCGGCTGACCCTGCCGTTCACCGACGACTCGGTGCCCAGCGAAGCCGAGCTGCGGGTGGCGCAGGCGCAGCTGGTCGGCTGGCTGGAGGGCCTGTTCGCCGGCATCCAGACCGCGCTGTTCGCCCAGCAGATGTCCGCCCGGGTGCAACTGGAGCAGATGCGCCGCGGCGCGCTGCCGCCAGGACTGGGCCAGCAGGAGGGGGCTCCCCAGCGTGGGACCGGTCAGTATCTCTGATCACACAACCCCGGCGGGGCCGTAGACGTCTCCACCTACGTGTGGGGATGGAAACGGCTGAGCTTGGTCATAGGTGTGCCGGTACTGGTCTGCGGGCTGCTGGCGGGCCTGTGGGTCACCAAGGCGATCGGCTACAACCGCCTGACCGGCGAGGCGACGTTCCAGATCGAAGGCGTGCCCGGCCCGGACACCGGGCCGGTCTGCCCCGTCGACAAGCGGTACGTCGACGAGGACCCCACCGGCATGCGCGACGACGTGAAGGCCAAGTTCACCGAGCTGAAGGCCAAGGCGAAGACCGAGAACATCACCATGTGCCTGCAGGACGGCAAGCGCAGCTCCCGCCAGCAGCAGGCCCAGTTCGACGAGTACGTGCGCAGGTTCGGCACCTACGAGCTGGCCCGCCAGTACGCGCTGCCGCCGGAGCTGTCCAACCACGTGAAGGGCATCGCCGCGGACATCCAGCCGCTGTCGGCCGCGGGCTGGGTGGAACGCAGTGCCGGGAAGTACGGCTGGTGCCGTCGTTATGAGAACGAGCCCTGGCACTTCGAGTACGACCCGGGCTACGTCAACGGGTGCCCGGCCCTGCTGCCGCACGGCTGACCCACCTACGATCTGCGCTCATGCCAAGCACGCGGAAAACCAGTGGCGGTGACCGACCGGTCACGAGTAGTCCGACAGGCCGCCGGTACCCTCAACAACCGTGCATGCGACGAGCACGATCGACCGACCGATGACGACGCAGGACGCGCCGCCGACCAACCCCAGCAAGAGCTTCGCTCGGGCGTGGGAGGACATCCGCACGGGTGTCCGGTCCACCGAGCTGTGGGGACACCTCGGCTGGCAGGACATCAAGCAGCGTTATCGCCGTTCGGTGATCGGACCCCTGTGGATCACCCTTGGCATGGCGGTCACGGCCATCGGCCTGGGCCTGCTGTATTCGCAGCTGCTCGGCCAGCAGATCTCGACATTCCTGCCGTACATAACGGTGGGCTTCATCGTCTGGAACTTCATCGTCGGCTGTGTCATCGAGGGCACCGAGACGTTCATCCGCAACGAGGGCCTGATCAAGCACCTGCCCGCGCCGCTGACCGTCTACGCGCTGCGCACGGTGTGGCGCCAGACCTTGATGATGCTGCACAACCTGCTCGTCTACGTGGTGCTGGTGGCGATCTTCTTCCCGACCCTGAGCGAGCCCTACCGGCTGCAGGACGGCGGGCACCAGCACCCGGGGCTGAGCTGGCTGGTGCTGCTGGCCATTCCCGCGTTCCTGCTGCTGGCGTTCAACGGTGTCTGGGTGACGTTGTTCTTCGGCATCATCTCCACCCGCTACCGGGACATCCCGCAGGTCATCAACGCCTTCATCCAGCTGGTGTTCTTCGGCACGCCGATCGTGTGGACCACCGACACGCTGCTGCGGTTCAGCGGCGGTGACCCCGGCACGGCGAGCTGGCGGGTGCTGATCGCCGAGCTGAACCCGATGTACCACTACGTGGAGATCATCCGCGCCCCGCTGATCGGCAACGAGCAGAGCTGGCACCACTGGGCGGTCGTCGGCGGGTTCACGGTCTTCGGCTGGATACTGGCAGTTGTGGCGCTGCGGAACTTCCGCGCGCGCATCCCCTACTGGGTCTGAGTGAGGCAGGGCATGGTCAGCATCGACGTCTGGAACGCCTCAGTCGACTTCCCGATCTTCGACGCGAAGAGCCGCTCCTTGAAGAAGGCGGTTCTCGGCAAGGTCGGCGGGCACATCGGCACCGAGGGCAGGGTGCCGGTGATCGAGGCGCTCAAGGACATCAACCTCTCGCTGAAGACCGGCGACCGGGTCGCGCTCGTCGGGCACAACGGCGCCGGCAAGTCCACGCTGCTGCGGCTGCTGTCGGGCATCTACGAGCCGATCACCGGCGGGTCGAAGATCGTCGGCAAGATCGCGCCCGTGTTCGACCTGGGCGTGGGCATGGACCCGGAGATCTCCGGGATCGAGAACATCATGATCCGCGGCCTGTTCCTCGGCATGAACCGCAAGGAGATGGAGAAGCGGGTCGACGACATCGCCGAGTTCTCCGAGCTGGGCGACTTCCTGCAGATGCCGCTGCGGGCGTACTCCACGGGTATGCGCGTGCGGCTGGCGCTGGGCATCGTGACCTCGATCGACCCGGAGATCCTGATCCTGGACGAGGGCATCGGCGCGGTGGACGCGGCGTTCATGGACAAGGCCCGCGAGCGGCTGATCGACCTGGTCAAGCGGTCCGGCCTGCTGGTGTTCGCCTCCCACCAGGACGATCTGCTGCTGGAGATGTGCGACACCGCGATCTGGATGGACGGCGGCCGGATGAAGATGCACGGCGGGCTGCGCGAGGTGCTCACCGCGTACAAGGGCCGTGACCCGTACGAGAACCTGAGCCCGGAGATGCTGGAACGGCTCGGCGTGGCGGCGGGTGGCGAAGCGCGATGACCGCCCCCCTCGGCCCGGACTCCGTCGTCACCGTCGTGGTGACGCGGCACCGCCGTGACCTGCTGGTCGACTCGCTGAAGGTGATCGGCGCGCAGACCCGCCCGCCGGACCACCTGATCGTGGTGGACAACGGGCCCGACCAGCCGGCCGAGGACATCGTCAAGGCGTGCCCGGTGCCGTCGACCTACCTCGCCTCGCACCGCAACCTCGGCGGTGCGGGCGGGTTCGCCCTGGGCATCCTGCACGCGCTCGCGATGGGCGCGGAGTGGGTCTGGCTGGCCGACGACGACGGCAGGCCGGCCAGTGACAACGTGCTCGAGGTGCTGCTCACCGAGGCCAAGCGCCGGGGTCTCGCGGAGATCTCGCCAATGGTCACCAACATCAACACCCCGGACACGCTCGCGTTCCCGTTGCGCCGCGGGCTGACCTGGAAGCGGCAGACCTCGGAGCTGGGCACGGACTTCCTGCCCGGCATCGCGTCACTGTTCAACGGGGCGCTGTTCCGTGCGTCTGCTTTGGACGTTGTCGGCGTGCCGGACTACCGGTTGTTCGTCCGCGGCGACGAGGTCGAGGTGCACCGCAGGCTGGTCCGCTCCGGGCTGCCGTTCGGTACCTCGCTCAGGGTGTCCTACCTGCACCCGGACGGCTCGGACGAGTTCAAGCCGATGCTGGGCGGCCGGTTCCACGCGCAGGACCCGGACAACGAGGTCAAGCGCTACTACACCTACCGCAACCGGGGCTACCTGTTGTCCCGCCCGGGGATGCGCAAGATCGGCGCCCTTGAGGTCCTCCGCTTCGGCCTGTACTTCCTGGCCGTGCGCAAGGACCCCAAGGCGTTCCTGCAGTGGCTCAAACTCGTCCGCCAGGGCCAACGCGAACACTTCTTCCGCTACTGAGGGCCGCGCTGAGCGCCACACTGACCGTGTCGGTCAGAAACGGCATCAGCTGAGCACCGTCCACTGCGGACACAAGCGCCATCAGCACCCCGGCACCACCGGTGGCCACGTCCATCGACAGCCGCAGCAAGTGCGTGCCGGGGAAGGCGATGTGACCGTGGTAGGGCACCGCGTGCAACGCCAGCCAGTCCAGGTGCTGGTTGAGCGCGCGGGTACTCAGCCCGTCCGGTTCCCGGCGCAACCCGGCTGCCAGCGCGCCGATCAGCCCCGCCCGGCCGAGCAGCAACCCCGGCTGGAGCACGAACTCCGTGTACAGGGCCTTGCGCAACCGGGGCAGCTCGACCGCACACGGCGCTCCCGGCCAGACCGTGAGCAGTTCCTCGATCACCAACGCGATGCCCGCGCTGCCCACCTCGAGGAAGGGCAGCGTGCGCTGGCCGTCGCGCACCTGCAGGGCCCCGTCGGGGGTGCGGGTGCACTCCAGCAGGTCACGCCGGATCGCCAGGTCGGCCTGATCCAGCCAGCTGCGGTCGCGGGTGCGCTCGAACAGCCGGACGAACAACAGCGCCGGGCCGCACCAGCCGTGCATCAGGCCCGCCTTCGCGCGTAAGCCCGGTCCGGGCAGCGGCGCGCCGGCCAGCATCCCGGTCAGCCGGTCGCCGATCTCCACCGCGTGCCACAGGTGTCCCGCGTCCTGCCGGCTGGCGGCCAGGTGCAGCAGGTTCAGCGCGATCCCGGCCAGGCCGGCCTTGAAGCCGTGGTTGGTGATCGAGCCCAGCTGGCTGTCGAACCGGTCGATCAGGTCGTCGGCCGCGTCTGGGTAACCGAAGTTGTCCAACACATGCGCCACACCATGGGCGCCGGTGAAGAACCCGGCCGTGCGCGGCGGATCCCGCCGGACGGCCTCCAGCAGCCACTGCTCGTGCGCCGGGAACCGGCCGCAGCCGGTGGCGTCGAGCGCGTGCAGGACGCCCGCGGCGCCGTTGCCGAAGCTCGTGCCGCCGGTGGCGTACTGGTGGATGTCGCCGGGGAACAGCCGGTCGGCGCGCATCGGGGTCGCGCTGGCCAGGATGGCGTCGGCGATCGAGCGGCGCACCGAGACCCAGTTGACCTCGGGCTGGTCCAGCGCGGTGCGGCGGCGGGCCGATCGGGTGGACCGCGGCCGCAGCTCGGCCATCACCTCTTCCAGGTAGCCCAGCGGCAGGTCGAACCGCTTGCGCACGTGCCGGACGAAGTCGGCGAGCTTGTCCGGTTCCAGGTCCAGCACCATCGTCATCGGCAGGAACATCCACAGCCGCAGCACCGCGAACGCGTACCGGTCGACCTCGTAGCCGGTGCGGTCGTTGGGCGCGCGGAACCCGGGCGTACCGCCGAGCGGGCGCCGCGGGTCGCGGGCCGGGAACGTCAGCTCGAAGTCCACAAGGGACACCGAGTCGTCCTCGTCGACGAGGATGTTGCGGTCGTTGAGGTCGCCGAAGACCAGGCCGCGGCGATGCACGTCGGCCAGGATCCGCTCGACCCGGCCGAGCAGCGCCTGCACGCGCTCGATGAACTTGTTCTTGTCGATCTTGCTCGCATCCCGTTGGCCCAGCGGGAAGTTCCGCGCCAGCCAGGTGGCCAGCGGGATGCCGGGCAGCGCGCTGATCGCCATGAACTCGTTGCCCCACATGGTGAACCGCCCGTGCAGCTCGGGGATCCCCGGCACGCCGGCCAGCGCGGTGAGCGTGCGGGCCTCGCGCTCCAGCCTCGTGACCGCGTCGGTGCCGTCCTGGTCCAGGCCGGTGTGCGGACGGGCCTCCTTGAGCACGACCTGGCGGCCATCAGCACGGCGCGTGGCCAGGTAGACCCCGCCGGCATTTGTCACCCTAAGCGCTTTATCCACCCGGTACGGGGATGGTGCGGGTTCCGGCTGGGGGACAAGATGCTCGGAGAGGAATTCGGGTATACCAACCCACTCGGGCAGGCGCCGATTCTCCTCGGGGACGAGGACGCCGTCCGGACGCTCCAGCGCCGGTATACCATTTCCGTTCTCATCGATGATCATACGTTCGATAAATCCACCGAACTTGACGTAAAGAGGACCCTCCCCAAAGCGTGCCTCGCCTGGTATATGCGGACCGGCCAGGCCGGCCAGTGCGAGGTCCAAGTCCTGCAGGACACGGCGCAATTGGATCTCGTCGACCGGGTATATGGTGATTAATTTTCCACTTACCGCCCGGTCCGCGTACTTCCCGTTCCGGGTCGCGTGAATCCGTGCGGAGCGGAGGAATTTGAACGGTATCCGGTGATGGACGCAGTATGGCCGGACGATCTCCAGTACCCGCCTCGCATCGCTGTGACCAGCGGACACGTGGACCTTCCAGCCCTGCATCGGCAGCTCCACCCCGTCCGGGAGACACACGTGCCAGCCGTTGCGGTCCACTCGCCGCCAGCCGTGTGTACATCCGGAAAGTGTGCTGACCCAACTGTCTGAATTTTCGACGCCATGGTCCTCGATGTCATAGAACCAACGATCCGCGAAGCTGAACGCCTCGTACCGCAGATCCATGCCGGCACGCGCCTCCCCGTCCCTTTTATTCCCGCCCATAGCGCCCGAGTAGAAACAATTCCCGCACACCGGCCCGCGAGGGTCGATCCGCCGTTCGAGGGTTCACACTGCCAACTAGCCGTCACCGAGTCCGCGCTACTGACGAGTATGTGCATACAATCGCGCCGGAAATACGCGAAAACACCCGGCTGCCTGGTCGAACTCCACCGAATGCAGCATTGTCCTGTGGTCCGGCGACACCTAGTGATCGCTACCGTCCGTGACGATTCTACCGTCAGTGGGCCCCCCAAAGGCAGGTTCAGCCAAATGCCGCTTGACAGCTCGGTTACCGTTCTCGACGTGCATCGCATGTTCCCCATCACCCCGCCGCCGGCCTCCTGAGCGGGGCTTGAGCGAATGCGTGCGGCCGGTGGCCGCACGCTGCAAGAACATGCACTTCGCCCCGCGGACGAACATTTCCCCTTGTTCCTCCGTTGATGGAGCGTTTCCCTTGTCTGACAAGATTTTTCTGATTCTGGCCGGGGTGCTGTGGGGCACCGGCGGCCTGTCCGGAGCCCTGCTGGGCGAGCTCACCGGCCTGCACCCGCTCGCGGTCGCGGCCTACCGGCTGCTGATCGGCGGCGGGCTGGCCACCGTGGCAGTGGTCACCCGATCGAAGGCCTTGCCCCGCAGCGGAATGGCGGTTAGGCGGTTGCTCGCCGCGGGCGGGCTGCTCGCCGTTTTCCAGGCGACGTACTTCGCCGCGGTGACGCTGACGTCGGTCAGCCTCGCCACTTTGGTGTCCATTGGCAGCGCGCCGGTGGTCGTCGCGGTGGTCACCTCGATCCGCGAACGTCAACTACCGCAACGCACAACGGCGTTGTGCATCGCGCTCGCGGTGACCGGGCTGGCCATGCTGGCCGGCATGCCGTCCACAAGGGACACTTGGCACACGCTGGCCGGGGTGGCGCTGGCACTGGTGGCAGGCACCGGATTCGCGATCTTCACGATGATCAGCCGGCATCGCGTCGCGGGCCTGAGCACCGGCGTCACGACCGGTCTCGGCCTGTTGGTCGGCGGGTTGCTGTTGCTGCCGGTGGCTCTGCCGCTGGGCATGACGCTCCCGATGCACACGGATGTCTTGCTCACAGCGGCTTTTCTCGGCACGGTCCCGACGGCTGTCGCCTATGGCTTCTACTTCACCGGGCTGCGGCACGCGCATCCGGTGATGGCGGCGCTCGCGGCGATGCTGGAACCGTTGACAGCAACGGTGTTGTCGGTGGCGTTCTTCCACGACAGCCTGGGACCGACCGGGATCGCGGGCGCGGTCCTGCTCGGTACGGCGCTCGCGGTGAACTATTCCGCTCAGAGCAGATCCGCTGACGGTGAACCCGCGTTGCCGGGCGAGCGGCCCGGTGCTGGAGTGGGTTCATGACCGAGCCGAAGAAGAACGCGCTGGTGCTGCACGTGGTGAGCGCCGGCGAGCCATTGGTGTACGCGCTGTCGGTGGCGGCCGCGAAGGAGCTCGCCGGCCGCCTGCAGACGCTGATGACGACCGGGGCGGTGGTCACGCCGGAGCTCGAGGACGGTTCCTCGGTGGCGATCAACTTCGCCCACGTGGTGACCGCTCACTTCGACGAGCTGCCGCCGTTGTCGCGGATCTACGGCAGCGCTTCGCGGAGCACGCGCGGCTTCAACGGCTGAGGGGGTGACGGGCCCGGTGCTTGGCCGCCGGGCCCGGCTACTTCGCCGGCTGGCGGAAGACGACGAGGCGCAGCATCACGAAGTTGATCACTGTCGCGGTGCCCTGCGCGATGACCCATGCCACCGACTTCTCGCCGGTGAAGTCCGGCAGCAGGGTCAGCATGAGCGCGTTGACCCCGATGTTGACGAAGAAGGTGACCGAGTAGAGCAGTGCGAACTTCACCACAGAGGCGGTGTCGCCCTCGGCGTTGAACGTCCAACGCCGGTTGAGCAGGTACGCGCAGGTGGTGCCGAGGATGAAGCTGATCGCCTTGGCCAGGTGCACCCACACGCCCAGGGCCAGGAGAGCTTGGTAGGTCCCGTAGTCGACGATCGCGGACAGGCCGCCGACGAGCACGAACCGGGTGATCTGGGCGAGCAGCCCGACTTCCCGTGCCTCCGCGTCCACAGCTGTCACCACAAGTCCTTACTGTGTTGTTTCCGGCCCCGTATCCCCGCCGCGATTGGGTTACCGCTGCGAGTGTAGGTGTCGTTACTGGGTAGGCTCGGCCGGGTGGATGCCGAGTTGCGAACGCTTGCGGGGTGGGGGCGGACCGCGCCGAGCACTGCGCGGGTCCTCTGCCCGTCGAACGCCACCGAGGTCGCCGAAGCACTGCGGTCGGCCGACGATCGCGGGGTGATCGCCCGCGGCCTGGGCCGCGCGTACGGCGACCCCGCGCAGAACGCGGGCGGCCTGGTCATCGACATGACCCGGCTCGACAAGGTCCACTCCATCGACGCCGACGCGGCCGTCGTGGACACCGACGCGGGCGTCAGCCTGGACACCCTGATGCGGCGGCTGCTGCCGTTCGGCCTGTGGCTGCCGGTGCTGCCGGGCACCCGCCAGGTCAGCGTCGGCGGCGCGATCGCGGCCGACATCCACGGCAAGGCGCACCACGTCGAGGGCAGCTTCTGCGAGCACGTGCTGTCCATGGACCTGGTCACCGCGGACGGGTCGGTGCGCACGCTGACCCCGGAAGGCCCGGACGCGGAGCTGTTCTGGGCCACCGCGGGCGGCATGGGCCTGACCGGGATCGTCGTGCGGGCCACGCTGAAGCTCAACCGGGTCGAGACCGCGTACTTCAAGGTGGACACCGACCAGATCGACAACCTCGACGACCTGATGGCCCGCCAGTCGGTCGACGACGAGAAGTACCTGGAGTCGGTGTCCTGGTTCGACACCACGACGACCGGCCCGCACCTCGGCCGCGGCCTGCTGACCCGCGCCAACCACGCCACCCTCGACGACCTGCCGGCCAAGCTGCGCGCGAACCCGCTGAGGTTCGAGGCGCCGCAGCTGCTGACGTTCCCGAACATCTTCCCGCCGGGGATGCTGAACAAGCTCACCGGCCGCGCGTTCAACGAGCTCTGGTACCGCAAGTCGCCGACCAAGCATGGCGCGATCCAGAACATCACCCAGTTCCTGCACCCGCTGGACATGTTCGGCGAGTGGAACCGGGCGTACGGGCCGCGCGGGTTCCTGCAGTACCAGTACGTGATCCCGTTCGGCCAGGAAGAGGCCGTCAAACAGAGCGTGCGGATGATCGCCTCCTCCGGGCACGTGTCGGCGTTGAACGTGCTCAAGCGGTTCGGCGCGGGCAACCAGGCGCCGCTGTCGTTCCCCGCCCCCGGCTGGACGCTGGCGGTGGACCTGCCGGTCCGGCGCGGGCTGGCCGAGCTGTGCGCGGACCTGGACAAGCTGGTGCTGGACGCGGGCGGGCGGCTGTACCTGGCCAAGGAGTCCAGGACCTCGGCGGAGATGATCCAGCGGATGTACCCCCGCATCGACGAGTGGCGCAAGATCCGGGCTTCGGTCGACCCGGACGGGATCTTCGTGTCGGATATGGCCAGAAGGTTGAGGCTCACGTGATCGACGCAGTTGGCAGCCCCCAGTCCCTGCTGGTGCTCGGTGGCACCTCGGAGATCGGCCTCGCGGTGGCGGCTCGCTACGCCCGGCAGAAGCCGCTTCGCGTGGTACTGGCCGCCCGTCCGTCGCCGCGCCTCGACGCCGCCGTGGACCAGCTGCGCGCGCTCGGCGCCACCGTCTCGACCGTGCCGTTCGACGCCCGCAAGCCGGACACCCACGAAGAGGTGATCGAGAAGGCGTTCGCCGACGGGGACATCGACGTGACCGTCGTGGCCTTCGGCGTCCTGGGCGACCAGGAGGAGGCGTGGACCAACATCGACGTCGCCCGCGAGCTGGCCGAGGTCAACTACGTCGCCGCCGTCACCGTGGGCGTGCCGCTCGCCGAGCGCCTGCGCAAGCAGGGCCACGGCTCCCTGGTGGCCATCTCGTCGGCCGCGGGTGAGCGGGCCCGCCGGTCCAACTTCGTGTACGGCTCGACCAAGGCCGGCTTCGACGCGTTCTACACGGGCCTGACCTATGCCCTCAAGCCGCACGGCATCACCGTCAGCGTGATCCGCCCCGGTTTCGTGAAGTCCAAGATGACCGAGGGCCTCAAGCAAGCCCCGCTCGCCCAGACCCCCGACCAGGTCGCGGACATCATCGTCAGCACTGTCCGCAACCGCCGCGAACAGGCTTGGGCCCCGGCCGCGTTCCGCCCGGTGATGACCGTGCTCCGGCACGTCCCTCGCGTGATCTTCCGCCGCCTCCCGTTCTGATTGCCCACCGGACAAGCCCATCGCCCATTCATGTCAGACATCTCGTAGTACCCTGCGCGATCATCAAGCTGATCCGCCCAGAGGCGGAAAGTGTCCAGCTCGCCGCCTGGCTGAATGCCAATTCCGACGAGACCGTCGTGACCTCCGAACTGGCTGAGGTCGAAGTGCCTCGTGCACTTCGCCGCAGTGCTCCAACAAGGCTGGCGGCAATGCCGGCTGTGCTCGCGCATGTGAACCGGATCAAGGTGGATGCCGCGGTGCGCGCGACCGCTGGCGCATATCCGGATCCGAACCTGCGGTCATTGGACGCGATTCATCTGGCGACAGCGGACACGTTGGTCGCTTCCGGCAAGACCCTGACGGCGTTCGTCACCTACGACAAAAGGCTCGCTGCTGTCGCTGCTGATGCGGGCCACGCCGTTGTGACACCTGGCGAATAGGGGTCAGTGCGGGAGGTAGACCGCGAGGGCGAGGCTGGCGACCCAGGCGAGGCCGAGGACTTGCAGGACGCGGTCCTTGAGGGCGATTTCCTCGGGTTCGCCGGCGGTGCCGCCGTCGACGTCCACGGCGTAGCGCAGCACGGCCACGACGAACGGGATGATCGACACGGCCGACCAGACCGGGTGGTGGCCGACGCGGATCTCGAAGGCCCACAGGGCGTAGCTCATGATCAGCACGGCGGCCGAGGTGGCCCAGACGAACCGGAGGTAGGTCGGCTTGTACTTGGCCAGGGACGCGCGGATCTTGGCGCCGGTGGTCTCGTACAGCATGATCTCGGCGTAGCGCTTGCCGGACACCATGAACAGCGAGCCGAAGCCGGTGACCAGCATGAACCACTGGGACAGGGGGATGCCGGTGGCCGCACCGCCGGCGATCGCGCGGATCAGGAACCCGGAGGCCACGATGCACAGGTCGATGACGGTCTGGTGCTTCAGGCCGAAGCAGTAGCCGAGCTGGATGACCTCGTACACGCCGATGACCACGGCGAGCTGCCAGCTGGCCACCACGGACAGGCCGAGGGCGGCGAGGAACAGCACGATGGCCACGCCGTAGGCCACCCGGACGGGCACGACGCCCGCCGCGATCGGCCGGTTGCGTTTTGTGGGGTGTGCGCGGTCCGCCTCGACGTCGACGGCGTCGTTGACGAAGTAGACCGCCGAGGCCGCGAGGCAGAACGCCACGAACGCGATGCCCGCGTCCAGCAGCACCTGCCCCTCGGTGATCCTGCTCGCGGTGAACGGCGCGGCCAGGACCAGCACGTTCTTCACCCACTGGCGGGGCCGTGCGGTCCGGACCACGCCGCCGACGAGGTTGCCCTGGACGGGCACCGCCGGCGGCGTGGTCTCAGCCGTCGTCTCGACCTTGCTCATCTCGTTCCTTCCCCCGGCTCAGCCTCCGACGCACCACACCGCCGATCGCCGCGCCGAGCACCGAGCCCGCCACCACGTCGCTCGGATAATGCACCCCGAGGACCATCCTCGATACAAGCATCGGCGGAACCAGCAGCGGTGATAGCCGCCGTCCCATCAATCCCCCATACAGAACAGCGGCGGCGGTGGTCGAGGTTGCATGGGCCGACGGGAAGCTCAGCCGCGATGGCGTGCCGACCAGCACCTGCACGCCCTCGTCGTCCGGACGAGTGCGTTTCACCACACGCTTGACCAGGACCGAGGCCGCGTGGGCGGCGAACACGCCACCCGCCGCGACGAGCCAGTCCTTGCGGCGGTCCCGGTCCACCATGGCACCGACCGCGCCGACGGCGAGCCAGCCGAGGCTGTGCTCGCCGAACAAGGACATGCCACGGGCCACCTTCACCACGGCGGGCTTGGCGATCGCGCCCTGGACGATGCGCAGGACCGCGATCTCCGGGTCAGGCATCGAGCGACCCGTCCAGCGGCTTGCCCTCGGTGAGGTGCGGCGCGACCTTGTTGTCGAAGGTGCTCAGCGCGGCGCCGATGGCCATGTGCATGTCGAGGTACTTGTAGGTGCCCAGCCGGCCGCCGAAGATGATGTTGCGCTCCTTGGCCTCCTGCTTGACCAGCTCGCGGTAGCGCTCCAGCATCGCCCGGTTGTCCGGGGTGTTGATCGGGTAGTAGGGCTCGTCGTCCTCTTTGGCGGCCCGCGAGTACTCCCGGACGATCACCGTCTTGTCGGTCGGGTAGTCCCGCTCCGGGTGGAAGTGCCGGAACTCCAGGATCCGGGTGAACGGCACGTCCTCGTCGGCGTAGTTCATCACCGGGGTGCCCTGGTAGTCACCCGTCGTGGTGACGACCTCCTGCTCGAGGTCGACCGTGCGCCAGCCCAGCCGGCCCTCGGAGTAGTCGAAGTAGCGGTCCAGCGGGCCGGTGTACACGGTCGGCACCCCGGCCGGGATCTGGTCGCGGACCTCGAAGTAGTCGACGTTCAGCCGCACCTCGATATTCGGGTGCTCGGCCATCTTCTCCAGCCACGCGGTGTAGCCGTGCTTGGGCAGGCCTTCGAACGTGTCGTTGAAGTACCGGTTGTCGTAGTTGTAGCGGACTGGCAGGCGGGTGATGATGCCCGGCGCGAGCTCACGGGGGTCGGTCTGCCACTGCTTGGCGGTGTAGCCCTTGATGAACGCCTCGTAGAGCTTGCGGCCGATCAGCGAGATCGCCTTCTCCTCGAGGTTGCGCGCCTCTTCGGTCTTGAACTCGCTGGACTGCTCGGCGACCAGCTGGCGCGCCTCGTCCGGGGTGAACGCGCGGCCGAAGAACTGGTTGATCATCGCCAGGTTCATCGGCATCGGGTACACCTGGCCCTGGTGGTTGGTGTACACGCGGTGCTGGTACGGCGTGAACTCGGTGAACTGGGTGACGTAGTCCCAGACCCGCTTGTTCGACGTGTGGAACAGGTGCGCGCCGTACTTGTGGATCTCGATGCCGGTCTCCGGCTCGGCCTCCGAGTACGCGTTGCCGCCGATGTGCGGACGCCGTTCGAGCACCAGCACGCGCTTGCCCAGCTGCGTCGCGGTGCGCTCGGCCACGGTCAGGCCGAAGAAACCGGCCCCAACGATCACCAGGTCATAGCCCTCGTAGCTCACGGGGCCCCAGGGTAACGGGCTTGACATGACCGGGGTGGACAGCCCCCGTGCGTGGCCTCCCCGGTCCACCGCACGAGGGCGACGCCCCCCACCCTCCGTTGTGCCCCCTCGCACATCACATGAGACGTGCGAGATCACCAAGGGGTTCCGCGGCGTCACTCGAATGGCCTAACGGAGGGCCGGGAGGACCTCCGCTGCGATGTCCTCGACGATCTGCTCGGAGCCCGCGTAGATGCCGTCGTGGCGGGGCCAGGGCACGGTGACGTCCGTGAACCCCAGGGCCTCGGCGCGGCCGAGCAGGTCGCGGAAGTGCTCGACGCCGGTGAGGGTGAAGCCAGGCAGACCGTCGAAGTTGAGATACCGGTCGATCGTGCCCACGGCGCGGCCTTCGGCGGTCAGGGTGTCGTTCATCCGGCCGGTCAGCTCGCCCAGGGACGCCCACCAGGCGTCCACGTCGTCGGTCCCGATGCCGGTGGTCACCCAGCCGGTGCCGTACCTGGCCGCGATGCGCATCGCCTTCGGCCCGTTGGCGGCCACCACGAAAGGCAGGCGCGGCTTCTGCACGCAGCCGGGCATCATCCGCGCCTCGACCGCCTCGTAGAACGAGCCCTGCCAGGTGGTGCGGTCCTGCCGCAGCAACAGGTCGAGCAGCTCGACGAACTCGCCGAACCGCTCGGTGCGCTTGCCCGGCGGCAGCGCCGTGTCCCCCATGACCTTGGTGTCGTACCCCGCACCGCCCGCGCCGACACCGAGGATGAACCGGCCGTCGGACACGTCGTCCAGCGCGGTCAGCTCCCGGGCGAACGACACCGGGTGCCGAAAGTTCGGCGTGGCCACCCACGTCCCCAGCCGGATCGTCGAGGTCACCATGGCCGCCGCGGTCAGGGTCGGGACCGCACCGAACCACGGCCCGTCGACCAGCGTCCGCCAGCCGAGGTGGTCATACGTCCACGCGTGGTCGAAGCCGTACTCCTCGGCGGCGCGCCACTTGGGCTCGGCGGCCCACCACCGGTACTCCGGCAGGATCTCGATACCAACTCGCACAATGATCGACCGTATCGTGTCCCGCTAACGGCGCAATGCGATACGCCCAGAAGGTGATCCAGACTTTAGGTTCAATGGCCGATAGGCGGGACGGTCATGACGACCATCACACGATTCCGGGCTGTCCGCATGATCAGGCAGGATTGATGGTGTGGATAGACCCGGACTCGTCGCGTCGGATGTGGATGGCACGTTACTCGGCACCTATGAGCAGCTGAGCGAACGGACGGCCAAGGCGGTCGCCGGCGTGACCGCGTCCGGCACGCCGTTCATCCTGGTCAGCGGCCGTCCGCCGCGGTGGATCCCGAAGGTCGCCGAAGCCGCCGGGCTCACCGGGTACGCGGTGTGCGCGAACGGGGCAGTGCTGTACGACATCGGCGCCGACCGGATCGTCAAGGCGCACGGCCTCGAGCCGATGCAGCTGCACGACGTGGCGCACGCCCTCGAACAGGCCATGCCCGGGATTCATCTGGCCACCGAGCGACCGGTGCTCGACCAGCCGGCGTTCCGCACCGAGCCCGGCTACATCAACCCGTGGGGCAACGCCGAGAACAACACGGCGCCGCGCGCGGAGGTGCTCGGCGAGCTGGCCGTCAAGCTGCTCATCCGGCACCGGGACATGACCAGCGAGGAGATGGCCGCGGCCGCGCACGGCGTGCTGGACGACAGCGTGACCGTGACGTTCTCCACCAGTGGCGGCCTGCTGGAGATCTCCGCGGGCGGCGTCACCAAGGCGACCGGCCTGTCGGACGCCGCGGAACTGCACAACGTGGACTCCGCCGACGTGATCGCGTTCGGCGACATGCCCAACGACATCGAGATGCTCAAGTGGGCCGGCTGCGGCGTGGCCATGGCCAACGCGCACCCTGATGTGCTGGCCATCGCCGACGAGATCACCGCGGCCAACGTCGACGACGGCGTGGCCCAAGTGCTGGAACGCTGGTTCTAAGGTCATGGGTGTGCGACGTGTTGCGGTCATCGGCGGCGGGATCGTGGGGCTCGCCGTCGCCCATGAGCTGATGTCCCGTGGCGACCAGGTGACGGTGCTGGAGAAGGAGAAGCGCTGGGCCGCGCACCAGACCGGGAACAACAGCAACGTCGTGCACGCGGGCCTGTACTACAAGCCCGGGTCGTTCAAGGCGCGGATGTCGGTCGCGGGCAACAAGTCGATCATCGCGTTCGCGCGGGACAACGGCGTGCCGGTGGAGGTCTGCGGCAAGCTCGTGGTCGCCACCTCCGAGGACGAGCTGCCCGCGTTGTACGTGCTGGCGCAGCGGGCGACCGAGAACGGCGTGCCCGCGAAGCTGATCTCGCCCGCCGAGGCCAGGGACTACGAGCCCGAGGTGTCCTGTGTGGCCGCGCTTCGCGTGCACAGCACCGGGATCATCGACTTCCCCGCCGTATGTTCCGCGCTGGTCCGCAAGCTGGTCGCGGGCGGCGCCGAGCTGCGACTGTCCACTCCGGCCCTGGCGATCCGGTCCCGGGCGGGCCGGGTCGAGATCGCCACCGGGTCGGACATCGTGCGCGCCGACGCCCTCGTGAACTGCGCGGGACTGCAGAGCGACCGGGTCGCGCGGCTGGCCGGGTTGACGCCGCGGGCCCAGATCGTGCCGTTCCGCGGGGAGTACTACGAACTGCGGCCCGAACGGCGGCATCTCGTGCGCGGGCTGATCTATCCGGTGCCGGACGCCGCGCTGCCGTTCCTGGGCGTGCACCTGACCCGGATGCTGGACGGGAGTGTCCACGCCGGACCGAACGCCGTGCTTGCCTTGCGGCGTGAGGGATATCGGTGGCGGGACGTGTCCATCGGCGATGTGGTCGAGACCGCCCGGTTCGCCGGTGCTTGGAAACTGGCCCAGAAGTACGGCCGGACCGGGGTCGACGAAGTGCTCAGATCCTTGTCCCGCAAGCGGTTCGCCGCCAGCCTGGCCCGGCTGGTGCCCGCCGTTCAGGCCTCGGACCTGGTCCGTTGCACCGCCGGGGTGCGGGCGCAGGCGTTGCGGCCGGACGGGTCCCTTGTGGACGATTTCCTGATCGAGACCGCACCGCACCAGGTGCACGTGCTCAACGCGCCCTCCCCCGCGGCCACCAGCGCGTTGGAGATCGCCAGGTACGTGGCGGACCAAGTCAAATCTTGACCGACTGGGACAGCGGGTGTACGAACGCACTACCGCCGCATTGACCCTGCGGAGGTATCTGTGTCCAGCATGTCCCGGCGAACGGTACTAGGCGCGTTCGCCGCCGTTCCTTTGCTTGCCACCACTGCGAATGCCGACGTCGGCACGCAGAGTGTGCTGTGGGATGGCGATCCCGGTCGTGGCACCGGAGTTTTCGACGGCCTGGAGAAGGCCCCGGGCAACATCACGGTGGCGAACGACCCGCAGGGCCAGTTCGGCAAGACGTTCCGCTACGAAACCTGGGACAACGCCGACGGCACCAAGGAACGCTGTGAGAGCCGCGGCCTGCGCAAGCCGGACGGTTCGGTGCTGCGCATCAACGACTCGTATCTGGGGAAGACCCTCTACATCGGGTGGCGCGGCCTGTGGCAGGTCAACCCGAACGCGGGTAAGTGGATCGCGGTCTACCAGCTGCACGTGTCCGGCGTGAGCGGGTCGCAGGTGAACGTCGGCCCGTTCGTACTCAGGACCCTCGGCGACGGCAAGCTGTACTTCCAGCACATCTCGCCGGACGGCTCCGACCGGCACCTGTGGTCCACATCGTTCCCGGTGAACGCCTGGAACCGGTTCGCCATCGGGTTCAAGCTGTCCCGCGGCAACGATGGCTGGTGCGAGTTCTACTACAACGGAACCCCGCAGAAGTTCAGCAACGGCCAGACCCGCTATCCCGGGCCGACGATCTGGGGCGATCACGTGAACCACAAGTGGGGTGTGTACCGGTCGGGTGGGAACAGCGGCCACGCCAACGCCTACCTCAACGGTGCCCGCCTCGGCACGAGCTACGCGGACGTCGCGCTGTAGCAGAAAGGGCAGGCCTGCCGGCCTGCCCTTTCGCTTACTTGGGTTCGAGGACCTCGATGCCGCCGAGGCCGGGGCGCAAGGCCTCCGGGACCACGACGGAACCGTCGGGCTGCTGGTGGTTCTCCATGATGGCGACGATCCACCGGGTGGTGGCCAGGGTGCCGTTGAGGGTGGCGGCGGTCTGCGGTTTGCCGTCCTCGTCGCGGTACCGGACGCCCAGGCGGCGGGCCTGGAACGTGGTGCAGTTCGAGGTGGAGGTCAGCTCGCGGTAGGCGTTCTGCGAGGGGAACCAGGCCTCGCAGTCGAACTTCCGCGACGCGCTGGTGCCCAGGTCGCCCGCGGCGGTGTCGATCACCCGGTACGGCACGTCGATCTTGGCCAGCATCTGCTCCTCCCACCCCAGCAGCCGCTCGTGCTCGGCGTCGGCCTCGGCGGGCTTGCAGTAGGAGAACATCTCGACCTTGTCGAACTGGTGCACCCGGATGATGCCGCGGGTGTCCTTGCCGTACGAGCCCGCCTCGCGCCGGAAGCACGACGACCAGCCCGCGTACCGGCGGGGGCCGGTCGACAGGTCCAGGATCTCGTCGGCGTGGAACCCGGCGAGCGGCACCTCCGACGTGCCGACCAGATAAAGATCATCGTCGGCCAGCTTGTACACCTCGGAGGCGTGCGCGCCGAGGAACCCGGTGCCGCCCATGATCTCCGGGCGGACCAGCGCGGGCGTGATCATCACCTGGAACCCGTTGGCCACCGCCTGCTGCACGGCCAGGTTCAGCAGGGCCAGCTGCAGCTGCGCGCCGACGCCGGTGAGGAAGTAGAACCGCGAGCCCGACACCTTGGCGCCGCGCTCCATGTCGACCGCACCCAGCTTGGTCATCAGGTCGAGGTGGTCGGCGGGCTCGAAGTCGAACTTCCGCGGCTCGCCGACGTGCTTGAGCACGGCGTAGTCCTGCTCACCGCCGGCCGGGACCGCGGTGTTGACCAGGTTCGGGATGGCCCGGTGCAGGGTCGCGACGGCCTGCTCGGCCTCGGCCTGCTCGGCCTCGGCCGCCTTCACCTCCGCGGCCAGCTCCTTGCCCTTGGCCAGCAGGGCGTCCCGCTCCTCGCCCTTGGCCTTGCCCACCTGGCGGCCGAACTGCTTCTGCTCGGCGCGCAGGGCGTCCGCCCGGGACACGGAACCGCGCCGGCGCTCGTCGGCGGACAGCAGCTGGTCGACCAGCCCCTCGTCCTCGCCGCGGGCGCGCTGGGACGCGCGCACCGCCTCCGGGTCGTCGCGCAGTATCCGTAGGTCAATCACACGAAAACTCTAGTACGGCAAGGTGCAGGGGCTCGATGGGGTTTAGCTGATGGCAACGGCCACGATCAGGCCGAGGGCGAGGTGTGCCGCGGCGACCACGGTGCTGGCCGGCGAGTACTTCTCGCTCTGGATCATCGTGCCGATGTCGATCCGGGTCGCCCACTCCACGATCCGCACCGCCACCACCTGCACGACGATGCCGATCAGGCCGTAGACCAGCGACGTGATCAGGCCCGCGGTCAGGTCCGTCGCCGAGCTGACGATGGCCACCACGATGATGAACGCCATGCTCACCAGCCCGGCGGAGGTGACCACCACGGCGTTCGGCTTGCCGGTGCGCACCAGCTCGGACAGCTTGCCCGGGGTGGTCCAGTCGATGGCGTAGAAGCCGAGCAGGATCAGCACCAGGCCGACGATCGCGTACAGCGCGATCGCGCCGATCCCCTTGCCGAGCTGCGACCCGAAGTCGGGATCGAGAGCAAGATTGAGCATTGGTCCCTCCGGCCTAAGTGGACTGCGCGGTCTTCGGGTGAATTATCACGATTCCGGGATGCGATGGGGGACAAACGCCGCACCGTCGTCCGTAACGAGACCTGCGGTCTCCCGGATGCCCAGCCCGGCCGCGGAGTCGCCGACGATCCACGCGCCCAGTGCCGGGCGGAACCCGTCGAACTCGGGCAGCGGGTCGAACGCCTGGTAGACGTACCCCTCGTGGCCGTAGACGCCACCGGTCTGGGTCTCGTAGCCGGGCGCCACGATCTGGATGTTCGCGCCCTCCCGGCCCAGCCGGGGCTTGCGGACGTACTCGGTGAGCAGGCCCGGCTGGTCGAGGAAGGCCGGCAGCAGGTTCGGGTGGCCCGGGTACATCTCCCAGAGGATGGCCAGCAGCGCCTTGTTGGACAGCAGCATCTTCCACAGCGGCTCGATCCACAGCGTCTGCGGCAGGCTCTCCACCGCCCGCTTGCCGAACTCCTCGTCGATCACCCACTCCCACGGGTAGAGCTTGATGATCGTGTTCATCGGCGCCTCTTCGAGGTCGACGAACCGCTTGAGCAGCGGGTGCCAGCCGATCTCCTCGATGGCCAGGCCGATCGTGTCCAGCCCGGCCTCGGCCGCGGTCTCCTGCAGGTACGCCGTGGTGACGTGGTCCTCGCCGCTCGGGTCCGCGGTCGACCAGGTGAAGTGCAGCTCGTTGGACGGCAGCTTGTCGCCGATCTCACGCCAGCGCTCGACCAGCTTCTCGTGCAGGGAGTTCCACTGGTCGTCGTCCGGGAAGACGTCGGTCTTCCAGAACCACTGCACGACCGCGGCCTCCAGCAGCGAGGTCGGCGTGTCGGCGTTGTACTCCAGCAGCTTCGCCGGGCCAGAGCCGTCGTAGCGCAGGTCGAACCGGCCGTACACGTGCGGGTCGTTGCGCCGCCACGACTCGGCGATGTGCGGCCATGCCCACTCGGGGATGCCGAACTCCTTGTACCGCTCGGCGGTCACCACCGTGTCGACGGCCTCGAGGCACATCGAGTGCAGCAGTTCGACGTCCGCTTCGAGGGACAGGATCTCGTCGAGGCTGAACACGTAGTGCACCGACTCGTCCCAGTACGGACGGCTGTTACCGGCCCCGTCACGGGCGGGCGAGCCGAAGACCAGGCCCTGCTCGGCGATCTTGTTCTGCCAGTCCCGCCGCGGCTGCGAGGACTCCCGGTGCAACTCAGCTTCCCCCACTCTTGCCGCCGCCGCTCACACCGAAGCCGCCGCGCTGGATGGTCGTGCCCTTGGACGTCTTGACGGTCGTCCGGCTGCTGGGCGCGGTCGTCGTCCCGCCGGTCACCCGGTTCGTCCCGGGCGTGACCGTGCCGCCGTAGTTGTAGTGGTACTGCCGGTAGCCACCGCCACCGAGGGGGATGTAGTAGAACCCGCCGCTGCTGTAGCCACCGTGGCTGTAGACGTAGTCGTCGGTGCAGATGTTCTCGTCGGAGGACAGAGTGCTGCTGTCGTCGACACAGCTCGCGGTGACCTCACCGCCACCGGCCGCGGCCGAGTACCAGAGCGCGACCGTGGCCACCACACCCACGGTGACCCCGGCGCCGATCATGGTCCGGCGGCGGCGCAGCGACTTGCGCTCGACCTCCGCGACCTCGGCGCTCTCGCGCTGCTCTTCCTCCTCCATCGCGCGCCGCATGGCCCGCTTCTCGGCCAGCGTCGGCTCGCGCGGGGTCGTCGTCTCGGCGTCCTGGTAGCGGACGCTGCCACGCCGGGGCTGCTCGGTGTCGGGCTCCACCGGCTCGGCCGGCTGCCGCTCCGGCTCGTCGGCGTCCTTGGCCGGGTCGGTCTCGTCGTTCCTGTCAGTCATCGCAGGCCCTCCCTCTGCGGACAGTACATACGCCGGTGTGAAACCCGCTGTGTGGTGTCCTGATCGCAACACACCGATGATTCACCCCTGCGGAGTACGGCATGATGGAATAGATGTCGAAGAGCGCCGCACGGTTTCGTTCAAACGACCGGACCTTGAGCACCCGCCTGGTGATGGGCGGTGCGTTCGTGGGTGCGCTCGTGGTGCTGACCCTGAGCATGGTCTTCTCCTGGCCGGTCCGGGTGACCGCGAACGCGGGCGACGAGGCGGCCGAGAACCTGCAGAAGGCCTTCGACGCGCCGGCCGGCAGCTGCCTGACCTGGAAGCCCGACGGCGCCGACATGCGGCCGATCGGATGTGACCAGCCCCACTTGTTCGAGGTCACCGGGGACGTGGACATTTCCGGCGAACACGGCAAGGACGAGGCCCCCTTGAGCCTCGACGCGTGGCGGGACATCGCGAAGCAGAAGTGCGCCAAGAGCGCCGCCGACTATCTGGGCGGCAAACTCGACCCCTTCGGGAAGTTCAGCGTCGGCGCCCTCAAACCGTCGGACGACCAGTGGCGCTCCGGCGACCGCAAGCTCCGCTGCGGCCTGCAGCGCGCGGGCCTGACCGGCAAGACATTGGTCCCGACCACCGGCACCGCGGTGAAGCAGGACCAGTCGGACATCTACGACCCGGGCACCTGCCTCGCACTGGTGGGCAAGACAGTCGGCGACCCCGTCCCCTGCACCAACGGGCACGCCTACGAGATCGTCGGCGTCGTCGACCTCGGCAAGGTCTTCACCCAAGGCGGTTTCCCCAGCGAGGAACAGCAACAGGCCGCCATGCTCGACCAGTGCACCAAACAGGTCGCCACCTACTCGGGCAACGCGAACCTCCAGGAGAAGAAGCTGACCCTCACCTGGGACACCCGCAAGCAGGAGAGCTGGGACGCCGGTTCACACCAGGCGGTGTGCAAGGTCGGCGCCACCCTCGAGGACGGCTCCGGCCTGGCCCTGGTGACCGGCAGCATCAAGGCCGCCCCCGTCGACTCCTCCGCGGTGCAGCCCCCAGCCAACGACCAGCCGAGCCAGCAACCCAACAGCGGCAACGACTCCGGCGGCGGCCAGCAACCCAGCCAGTCCGGCAGCGGCGGCTGACCCCACCATGCCCGTCGAGATGTCCCGGCAACGGTTCGAGGACCTGGTCAGCGACGCCCTCGACCTGATCCCGCCCCAGTTCGCCAAGGCGATGAGCAACGTCGTGGTCCTCGTCGAGGAGTTCAACCCCGAGTCCCCCTCCATCCTCGGCCTCTACCAGGGCATCGCCCTCACCGAGCGCACCTCCAACTACGGCGGCGTGCTCCCCGATCGCATCAGCATCTACCGCGAGCCGATCCTCTCGATCTGCGACACCGAGGAAGACGTCATCGAGGAAGTCGCCATCACCGTCGTGCACGAGATCGCCCACCACTTCGGCATCGACGACGCCCGCCTCCACGACCTCGGCTGGGGCTGAGCACCGCCACGAGGACCAGCACCAGCACCAAGGGTTAGCACGAACGGGTAGCACAACCACCCGTCCTAAGTGGACACCCCCCAACACCCGGGCACCTCGAAATGGGGATGAACCTGGTCGGGCTCGGGCGCGATTTTGTGCGGGGTGGCGGCGCACACAAGCTCGAGCCCTCTCAGCAATCACCCCTTGACACAGACCACCTGCTTCAACTTCGCCACGATCTCAACGAGATCCGACTGGTTCCGGATCACCTCGTCGATGTCCTTGTACGCCGCGGGAATCTCGTCCACCACACCCGAGTCCTTCCGGCACTCGACGCCGCGAGTCTGCTCGGCCAGATCCCGCGCACTGAACTGCTTGCGCGCCTTGGTCCGCGACATCCGCCGTCCCGCGCCGTGCGAAGCCGACTCGAACGAGTCCGGGTTTCCCAGTCCCCGCACGATGTACGACCCGGTGCCCATCGACCCCGGAATGATCCCGAGATCCCCGACCCCGGCACGGATAGCGCCCTTCCGGGTCACCATCACGTCCGCACCGAAGTGGGTCTCCTCCGCCACGTAGTTGTGGTGGCACGAGATCGGGTCCTCGAAGGTCACCTGGGGGAACTGCGCGCGCAGCACCGAGCAGACCAGGCGCAGCATCACCGCACGGTTGCGTCGCGCGTAGTCCTGCGCCCAGAACAGGTCGTGCCGGTAAGCCGCCATCTCCGGGGTGTTCGCCAGGAACACCGCCAGGTCGCGGTCCGGCAGCTCCTCGTTGTGCGCCAGGCCCCGGGCCACCGAAATGTGGTGCTGCGCGAGGATGTTGCCGATACCGCGCGATCCGGAGTGGAGCATCACCCAGACCTGGCCGGTGGTGTCCAGGCAGACCTCGATGAAGTGGTTACCGCCGCCGAGGGTGCCCATCTGGTGCAGGGCACGGGTGATCTCCAGCTTGGCCGCCTCCGCCAGTGAGTCGAAGCCGCGCCAGAACGCGTCCCAGTCCGAGGCGTCCCGGTCGTCGAACGCGGTCGCCTTGTGCATCCCGAACCCGACCGGGACGGACGCCTCGATCGCCGAGCGCATCCGGCCGAGGTCGTCCGGAAGGTCGTTGGCGGTCAACGAGGTCCGCACGGCCGCCATGCCGCAGCCGATGTCAACGCCGACCGCGGCGGGCGAAACCGCGTCCCGCATGGCGATCACGGACCCGACTGTGGCGCCCTTGCCGTAGTGCACGTCCGGCATCACGGCCACGTGCTTGAAGGCCCATGGCAGCGCGGAGATGTTGTGCAGCTGGCGCATGGCCTGCTCCTCGACCTGTTCGGGCCGGGTCCAGAGTCGGATGTCCACGTTCTTGCCGCGGATCACGGTTGCGTTCACGCCGACCAGGCTAGAGCCCGCCAAAGTCCTGGCACGAGCGATATTCGGCGTGCGACCATCGCGCGCGTGACCGGATTCTCCGAGCAGGCATGGAAACGGACCGAGCGGCTGCAGCAGGCCATTCTCGAGCTGCCGTTCAACACCGAGCTGGCCGGCGGTTCACTGTCCCGGGACCGGTTCCAGTTCTACATCGCGCAGGACGCGCGCTACCTCGTCGGGTTCAGCCGGGCGTTGGCGGTCGCCGCCACCCGCGCGGACGACCACGACGAGGTGGTTTTCTTCGCGAACGCCGCGCACGAGGCCATCGCGGTCGAACGCCAGCTGCACGAGGGGTACGGGATCGTCGACGTGGAGACCTCGCCGACCTGCCTGGCGTACACGTCGTATCTGCTCGCGGTCGCGCAGACCGGTTCGTACGCCGAGCTCATCGCGGCCCTGCTGCCGTGTTTCTGGGTCTACCACCACGTGGGCACCGACATCCTCAAGCGCCAGACCAGCGACAACCCGTACCAGGCGTGGATCGACACGTACGCCGACGAGAGTTTCGGGGCGGCGGTGGCGAACTGCCGCCAAGCCGTGGACCGTGCCGCGGAGACCGTCGGGAGCGATACACAGGAGCGGATGTTCGCGGCCTTCTCCCGGGCGAGCGAGTACGAGTGGCTGTTCTGGGACAGCGCCTACCGGCTCGAGGGATGGCCCACAGAACGATTCCGTAACTGACCGGCTACGCAGCAGATTTCCTGCTGACTTCGCGTATCTGGCGGTTCGCCGCTGACTCCTGTCCTCACGGGGAGGCCCGCGGCGAGGAGGCACGAATGTCCGTTAGTGCGTTGGCGGAACGGCCGGACACTGCTCAGACACGGCTTGGGGAGCCCGTGGATGAGATCGTGCTGAACGCCGTGGTGGAGGCGGCCGTGTCGGGGGACACGGCCGCCACAGAATGGCTGTTGTCCTATGTGCGGCCGTTGGTGCTGCGCTACTGCCAGTCCCGGATCGGCGGTCACCGCACCGCGATCGCGGTGGACGACGTGGCCCAGGAGGTCCTGCTCGCGCTGTTCCGCGCGCTGCCGACCTACCGCAACCAGGGCCGCCCGTTCCTGGCGTTCGTCTACGGCATCGCCGGCCACAAGGTCGCCGACGCCCGGCGCAACGCGGCCCGGATCGCCGCCGCGCTGCCCGTGCCGGAGATCCCGGACGTGGCCTCGCAGGAGGCGACGCCCGAGCAGCACGCCCTGCAGTTCGAGCTGACCAGTCGGATCGAGAACCTGCTGCGCAAGGTGCTCTCGCCGCGCCAGCACGAGATCCTGGTGCTGCGCCTGGTGGTCGGGCTGTCCGCGGAGGAGGTCGCGGACGTGATGGGCTCGACCCCGGGGGCCATCCGGGTGGCGCAGCACCGGGCGCTCACCCGGCTGCGGAAGGTCGTCGCGGTCAGCCGTTGAGGGCCTCGATGTCCTCGAACTCGACGACCTGGCGCACCTCGACCTCGATCTCGTCGAACAGGGCGGCATAGCGCTCGGCGAACGCCACGGCGTCGGCCTTGTCCTTGGCGTTGATGAGTGCGAACCCGCCGATGACCTCTTTGGCCTCGGTGAACGGGCCGTCGGTGGCCTTGATGGCGGCGCCGCGGGTCTTGCGCACCCGCGCGCCCTTCGCCGACGGGTGCACGCCCTCGGCGGTGATCAGGATGCCCTTGTCGATCGAGTCCTGGATGAACGCACCCATCGACTCGATGAACTCCTTGCTGGGGTTCCACGCCTCGGGGGCGCTCTCGTCCAGCCGGTGCATCAGAAGGAACCGCATCGCATACTCCCTGTCGTCAGACCGGCCCTCGTGGCCGGCCACACCCCCACGTCGATCAGCGACGCGCGGCCTCGACAGTTTTATAACCGGCCCCTGCGGGGGCTCCCACCCCCACCGCCTTTCTACCGGGAATTTCCGGCGACCGGTGGGAAGCGGTGCTCGTTGCGGTCGATCTTGGCGTGCGCCTCCTTGGCCAGGTCCACCCCGAGGGTGTCGGCCAGCTGCACGAGGTAGAGCAGGACGTCCGCCAGCTCGTCCTTCACCTTCCCGGCCTGCTCCGGATCGGCCATCACCTGCGTGGACTCGTCCGGGGTCAGCCACTGGAACAGCGAGATGAGCTCACCGGTCTCCCCGGACAAGGCCATGACCAGGTTCTTCGGCGTGTGGTACTGCTCCCAGTCGCGGGCCTGGCGAAACGCCCGCAACCGCTCGGTCAGCTCATCGAAGCTCATACCCCAGTGACTACATGGTGGCCGGACGGGCGACCACGGTGGGGGTGGCCTGCTTGCGCGCGACCCTGGCCTGCACCTGGGTCCGGCGGCGGTCCCGGCGGCGCTGCGCCAGCCAGCCGTCCAGCTCGACGATCACCGGGCCGAGCGCCATCAGCAGCAGCAAGGTGGTCGCGACAGCGATCCCGATCCAGGTCATCACCAGTGCGAACATCTCGGTCTCCTCTGTTTCCAACGCTGTTTCGAACGTGCCACCAGCATCGCCCGGGAAACGGTGTCGCCGAATCGGCCGAAGAGTCGGCGGGCGACACCGATCGGCCCTGCTCACAGACCCGTGGATGGCCGATCGGCCGACCCGCCCGCACCGGTTGACCGAGGCGGATCGCCCCTAGGGGTGCCAAGCTCTAGGCCGTGACGGCGCCACCTCTCGTGCCAGCGAACAACCGCTGGCTGCTAGCCCTGCTCGCTGGGTCCTTCCTGATCGACGTCCTGCTGGCGGTGGGTGCCGGGCTGGGAGCGTTGGGGGCGTTGCCGGGCGGGGCGCTGATGGTGGCGTGCGCGATGCTGGGCACCAGGCAGCCCGCCGAGGGGGCGGTGGCCGGTGGGCTGACCATGCTGATGTCGACCGCGTTCGTGCGGTTCAGCGACTCGGTGCCGCGCTCGCTGGGCATCAACGACCTGCTGCTGTCCGAGATGGCCGCCGGGGTCACGCTGGTGGTGCTGGTCATCTGGCGGTGCAAGCCGCTGATCTCGATCCCGTGCACCGCGCTGCTGGTGGTGGCCGGGTTGGTGGCGACCTTCGGGCGGACCGGCCGGTTCGGCTCGTTCTCGATGTTCCGTTCCCTGCAGATCGGGCTGTTGCTGCTGGTCGGCGCGGTGGTGATCGGGGTCTACCTGCGCGGGACGACCGAGCGGCACACGGTGACCGAGCTGGGTTCGCTGGTCCGGCGGCAATGGCCGCTGGCGGCGGCACTCGCGATCCTGCTGTTCCTCGACGTCGGGGTGATCGAGACGTCGACAACGCATGTCTTGGCCATGGGCGGCGCGGTTTTCGCCGGGATCTGCGCGTTCTTCGCGCCGCGCGCCCCGGTCCCCCTGGCACTGACCGCGACCGCCGGGATCGCGTTGGCGCCGCTGGCGTTGTGGGTGGCCGAGAGCGTTGTTTCGGTCGGCCGGGTAGGCGAGCCGATCGTGCTCAGCGAGGTCGCCGCGACCATGGCGCTGATCGCGTTCGTGACCCGCTGGGGCCCGCGCTGGCCGGCCATCCTCAGCACGCTCGCGCTGTCCACGTCGTCGCTGATCGCCCTGCAGCTGCGCTCCGAGTTCGCCGGCAAGGAGCGGTGGTCCAGCTTCGGCGTGTGGCTGGGCCTGTTGTTCGTCGTCTCGGTGGCCACCGGCCTGTACTTCCGGTCCCGCGACCGGGAACGCGCCCAGACCATCAGCGTGGCGGTCACCGGCGCCCAGCAGTCCGAGCGGATGGCGCTCGCCCGCGAGCTGCACGACGTCGTGGCCCACCACGTGACCGGCATCGTGGTGCAGGCCCAGGCGGCCCAGCTGGTGGCCGGGCGGGATCCGCAGGTCGCGGTCGGCGCGCTGGCGAAGATCGAGGTCAGCGGCGTGGAGGCGTTGAAGGCCATGCGGTTCCTGGTGGCCAGCATGCGCGGCAGCCAGAAACCGGTGGGCGCGTCCGCGGCCACCGAGCAGGCCACCACCGACCTCGCGGCCGACCTGCACACCGTCGTCGAGCACTTCGGCGGGCCGCCGGTCACGCTTGACCTGAGCTTCCCGGAGCAGGTGCCGCACGAGGTCGGCCGGTCGGTGCTTCGGCTGGTGCAGGAGTCGCTGACCAACGTCGGCAAGCACGCGCTGGGCGCGCGGAACGTGCAGGTCCAGGTCACCCTGCGGGTGGACGAGCTGTACGTCAGGGTCAGCGACGACGGCGTGGCCAGGCGCGCCGACCCGGTTGGCGGGTCGGGCGGATACGGTCTGGTCGGCATGCGCGAACGCGTGGAGCTGCTCGGCGGCCGGTTCACCGCCGGCCCGGCCGAGCCGGCCGGCTGGCGCGTCGAGGCCTGGCTACCACTAGGAAAAGAGGGCGAGTGACGATCCGGGTGCTGATCGCCGACGATCAGGAGATGGTCCGGGCCGGGTTCCGGATGATCCTGGAGACCCAGGAGGACATCGAGGTGGTCGCCGACGTCGCCGACGGGCTGTCGGCCGTGCAGCGAGCCCGGGAGCTGCGCCCCGACGTGTGCCTGCTGGACATCCGGATGCCCGGGATGGACGGCCTCGAGGTGACCAAGGTCCTCGCGGGCCCCGGCGTCACCGACCCCCTGAAGGTCGTCGTGGTGACCACGTTCGACCTCGACGAGTACGTGCACACCGCGTTGGCCAACGGCGCCAGCGGGTTCCTGCTCAAGGACGCCGGCCCCGCGCTGTTGCTCGAAGCTGTGCGCGCAGCCGTCCGCGGCGACGCCCTGATCTCCCCGCAGATCACCGTCCGCCTGCTGCAGCACTTCTCCCAGCCCGCGAGGTCTTCGGTGTCAACGGATGTCGCGCTGACCGAGCGGGAACAGGACGTCGTGCGCTCAGTCGCCCGCGGCCTGACCAACACCGAGATCGGCAACGAGCTCTACATGTCCCTGTCGACGGTGAAGACCCATCTCGCCGCCGTCCAAGCGAAAATCGACGCCCGCAACCGCGTCGAGGTCGCCGCCTGGGCCTGGCGCACGGGCCTGATGAACTGAGCTACTTGTCGTCGTACTTCTTGGAGCGGAGGGTGATTCGCTCCTTGGTGAGCAGGACCGTGCCGCCCTTGGGGATCTGGTCGACGACGACCCAGTTGCGGTCGAGCAGGAGCCTTCGGCCCTGGCCGGTCGCGTCCTGCTCGCCGAGGTTGTAGAAACCGGCTGCCTGCAACAGGTCCTGGGCCTCCTGGTGGTTCTTGCCGACCACGTCCGGGACGATGTTGCCCTGGGGGGCGGGCTTTCCGGGCACCACGGTCTGGCCGATGACGGCCTCCGGAGATGCCACGACCGGGGCCTGTTGCTGTGCGGGTGGCGATGTCGTCGAGCACGCCGCCACCAGCAGCACCGAGACCCCGGTCAGGAAGGCTTTCCGCACGCCTCCACGGTACTTACTTCAGCGCGGAACCGGCCTGCCAAGTGGCCCAATCCAGCGCCCAGTCGCCGTAGGTGTCCCAGACCGGCAGCTGCGGGCCGCCGGAGTTGGTCACCTCGACGACGTCGCCGAGGTTGAAGTGGTCGAAGAACCAGGAGGCGTTCGCCGCGTTGAGGTTGATGCAGCCGTGCGAGACGTTCGAACTTCCTTGCGCGCCAACGCTGTTCGGGTTCTCGTGGACGAACTCGCCGTCGTTGGACATGCGCATGGCGAAGTGCTCGAGCGACCGGTAGGCCTTCGGGTTCGGCGGGCAGACGCCGTACGTGCAGGAGTCCATGGTGTAGTCGCGCTGCTTGTCGGAGATGACGTGCGCGCCCAGGTGCGTCGGGGTGGCGTCCTTGCCCATGCTGATCGGCATCGTCTTGACCATGGTGCCGTTCTGGAAGATCTGCATCTGCTCGGTGTTGCCGTCCGCCTTGGCCACCCAGGAGTCGTGCACCTTCAGGTTGAGGTCGCGGTCGGTCTGCCCGTAGACCCCGCCGCCGAGGTCGATGCCGTACACACCGGCGTGCAGCTTGATCGTGGTACCGGCCTGCCAGTACACCTTGGGCCGGTAGTGCACCTCGCGCTTGCTGATCCAGTACCAGCCGCCGGGCTGGTCGGGGGTCGCGGTGACCTTCAGCGCCTTCTCGGCGGCGGCCTTGTCGGTGATGTCCTTGTCGAACTTCACCACGAGCGGCTGGCCGACGCCGACCTCGGTGACACTGGGCGCGGGGATGAACGAGGGGAACGCGGTGGCCTTGGGCGCCAGGGTCTTCACCGTGACGTTCTGGTCGGCCTTCTTACCGTCGTCGGTGACCGCCGAGACCTGGACGGCATAGGAGGAGCCATATGCGAGCGGCTCACTCGACGTCCAGGAAGTTTTGTCATCGGAATAGGAACCCTTTACTTTCGAGCCCTTGGCCGAGTTCGTGACGGTGACCGAATCGAGCTTCCCGCCGGTGGCCTTCACCACGACCGGATTGGTCGGCGAGATGTTGTCCCCGGCCGGCGTCACGTCGATCTTGACCGGCGGCGGCGCGGCCGAAGAACTACCAGCTGAGCCACCCGTCGAGCCGTCCCCAGCGGCCGGCGGCGAGTCCGTTGAGCTGCATGCCCCCGCGAACAGGACGCCGACCAGGATCGCGCCCGTTAGGAGCATTTTGTTCCGTTCAGTCATCGTTCCTCGCGCATTCTCGGCTGCTTCGATTCCCCACTTAACATGACGCCCCAGACCGCGAAAAGTTCATCGTTATCGGGCGGCTCACAATACGTCCGATTTGACCCGGGGCCTGCCGCAGGGTGTCTGATAGAGGGCATGACTTTGCAGGGGAAGGTCGCTCTGGTCACGGGGGCTTCGTCGGGGATCGGCGAGGCAACCGCCGAGGCGCTGGCCGCGGCCGGCGCGAACGTCGTGATCGCCGCCCGCCGCGTCGACCGGCTGGCCGCACTAGAGGAGAAACTCGCAGCTCAGGGCACCAAGGTGCTGAGCGTCGCGCTGGACGTGACCGACGAGGACGCGTGCCGGTCAGCGGTCCAGCAGACCGTCGACCAGTTCGGCGGACTGGATGTCCTTGTCAACAACGCCGGGCTGATGCTGCTCGGCAAGATCGAGGGCGCGGACACCACCGACTGGACGCGCATGATCAACACGAACGTGCTGGGGCTCATGTTCATGACGCATGCGGCACTGCCCCATCTGCTCGCCGGCGGCGGCTCGATCGTGAACATCTCGTCGGTGGCCGGCCGGGTCGCGCGCCTCGGCTCCGGCGCCTACAACGCCTCGAAGTTCGCGGTCGGCGCGTTCAGCGAGGCGCTGCGCCAGGAGGTGACCGCCCGCAACGTGCGGGTCATCCTGATCGAACCCGGGATGGTCGCCACCGAGCTGCGCACCCACATCACCGACCAGGAGGCCAAAGCGAACGCCGAGGCTCGGGCCGGGCAGATGCGTCAGCTGCAGGCGCCGGACATCGCCGGCGCGGTCGTGTGGGCCGTGACGCAGCCGGACCACGTCGCCATCAACGAAGTGCTCGTCCGGCCCACCGACCAGGTTCTCTAGATCTTCTCCATCGTCTTCACGCTGAGCTGCTGCCCGGGCGGGTTGCCCGCACAGCCCGTTCCCGGCAGCGGCAGGAACATCGACGCGGTGTCGTGCGGTGGGTAGATCCGCAGGCCCCGCGTCTCGGTCGGCCGGCACACGTTGGTGTCGAAGTTGCGCACCTGCACGAACCCGACCGGTGCCTGGGCGCGGCCGTTCGGCGCCAGCGTGATCACCGGGCCCTTGGCGCCGACGCGCTCGGCCGCCGGACCGACCTGGTGGCCGTCGTCGCCGGTCACGTACGAAACGCCCGGGAAGCCCTGCATGGTGCAGGTCCGGCCGCTCTTGTTGCTGAAGATGATCGGCCGGTACACGGTGCCGGCCGCCGCGTCGCCCTGGCCGAGGCTCAGGCTGAGGTCGGCCGCTTTGCACTCGCCGACGCCGCCGGTGGCCTGCTGGGGCGGCGGCGCGGGAGCTCCGGCCGCCTCCGACGTGGGCGACTGTGCCGGTGTGTCGCTCGGCGTCTCCGGCAGCGGTGCGGACGCGGAGGGCGACGACGTGGTGATGTCGGGGACCGAGGGGCCGGCGTTCGGCGTGGTCTGACTGCATGCCGCCAGCAGGACCAGGCTGCCCGCCGCCAGGATCCGGGTGAGTGGAACGTTCATGGCGTTCGCCTCCAGTGTCATCGTCTGGATGCCCACTGTGAGGACGTACCGAAACCTACTGAGGTTGCGTCAGACGTTCACCAAGATGGCGGGCGGCGGCCTGGTCCATCGGGCCGTCCCGGCCGGCCAGGCGCTCGCCGATCACCACCCGGTGCTCGACCGTCTTGTTGCCGCCGTACTTGAACTTCGCCCGGACGTTGATGATCGACAATTCGATCCCGCGGATGCCCTTGAGCAGGCGATCCTCCGCGTCGAGCGGCGTGCGGCCGCCGTCTGGCTCGAAGTGGTTCAGCTGGCGGTTGAGCAGTTCGGCCTTCGCCGCCGGATCGTCGATCACGGTCACCTCGCACTCGAACTGCACGGTCGCGTAGTACGAGGTCGGCACGCCCAGCGCGGGGTCGTCGAGGGTGTTCCAGTCCGACGGGATGTACGTGTAGTCCCCTACCACTGACAGCAGTGCGCGCGGGTTCTCGTCGAACGCCGCCCAGATCGGGTTGGGGCGCGCGAGGTGCAGCCAGATGGTGCGGTCGCCGTCGAGGACGAAGTGCGCCGGTGTCACCACCGGGTAGTCCCGGTCGCGGCCGGTCGCGATGAGCTGGCCGAAGTCCGGCAGCCACTTCAGCCACTCGGCGGGTACTGCGGCATCCCACGGGTGAACCAGCATGCCACCAGCCTGAACGCCGATGTGGACTTCCGAAAGTGCCAGTTATCGGGTATTCGAGAGGGCCACTAGTCGTGCATCAGCTCGAGGCCGGTCCACTCCAGGCACTGCCAGCCATCGCCGTTGGCCTCCAGCAGCACGTGACCCGTGTTGGGCAGGATGCCGATCTTGGCGACCCGGCCGTCGACGTTCGCCGCGAGCCATTCCGCGGCGAGCCGGATGGCGCCACCGTGGCTGACCAGCACGACCAGGCCGTCGGGGTGCTTGGCCTTGATCGCCTCGACGGCGGCCAGGTAGCGGGCCTGGACCTCCTGGCCGCTTTCCCCGCCGGGCATGCACGCGGTGAGGTCGTCCTGCGTCCACTTGTCGTAGACCTCGATGAACGTCTTCAGCGCTTCCTCGGTGGTCTTGCCTTCGAGGTCGCCGACGAAGACCTCCTGCACACCCTGGATGACCTGCACGTCCAGCCCGTGAGTCGAGGCGATGTGCTCGGCGGTCTGCTGGGCGCGGATGGCGGTGCTCGCGTACACGGCGACCACCGGTGAGGTGGCGATCCTGGCGGCGAAAGCGGCCGCCTGGGAGTGGCCCTCCTCGGTCAGCGGCGCGCCCGGCGGCTTGGAGTCCAGCGCGCGGGCGAGGTTCGACGGGGTCTGGCCGTGCCGGACGAGCAGCAGCTGCAGCGTGCTCATCGGCCCTCCTGGATCCGGGTCACCCAGGCGCGGGCGGCCGCGTAGTCGTCGTCCGAGTTCTTCGGCATCGGCTCGGACGGCGACCCGTCCGCCTTCGGATAGGACCCGAGGAACCGCACCTGGCGGCTGCTGCGGTGCAGGGCGGCCAGCGCGTCGGCGACCCGCTGCTCGGCGACATGCCCGTCGAAGTCCAGGTAGAACCGGTATTCGCCGTACAGCCCGCGCAACGGCCGCGACTCGATCCGGGTGAGGTTGATCCCCCGCAACGCCAGCTCGGACAGTGTGCTCGCCAGCGAACCCGGTTCGTCGTGGGCGATCACCACGGCCAGCGACGTCCGGTCCGACCCGGTCGGCGCGGGCAACGCGGCGGGCTGGCTCAACAGCAGGAACCGGGTGACGGCGTTGCGTACATCCGCGACGTCGGTAGCGAACTCCTCCAGCGGGTAGTGCAAAGCAGCCACTGGCGCGGACACAGCAGCGTCGTACTCCCCGTCGTACACCTGGGCGGCCGCGGCAGCCGTCGACGTGGTGACGACCTCGCGTGCGTTCGGCAGGTTCTCGGCCGTCCACTGCCGCACCTGCGTCAGGCCGTGCGGGAACGAGGCGATGGTCTTGATGTCCTCGGCCTGGGTGCCCGGCCGGACCAGGATCGAGAACCGCACCGGCAGGATCACCTCGCCGATCGCGATCAACGGCGAGTCCTCGGCCAGCGCGTCCATCGTGGCGGTGACCGCGCCGCCCACGGAGTTCTCCACCGGCACACAGCCGTAGTCGGCCTCACCCGCCCGGACCGCGGCCAGCACCTGGGGCACCGTCTCGACCGAGATGAACTCGGCCTCCCCGAAGGTCCGGGCAGCCTGCTCGGTGAACGTGCCCTGCGGTCCGAAGTAGGCGATACGTGTCACTGGACCACAATACGGGGTAGGTGGTTGACCCCTGATGGTGGTTTTCGTCCCGCGCCGGGCCTGACATGCTGGGACTGTGACCGCCGAATCGGAGGCCAGTACGACAAGCGTGTCGGGCACGTATCCGCTGGAGTTGGTGCTGTGCGCGGTTGAACAACCCCTGGCGCGGGCGTGGGAGGCGGCGGCGGAGGGGCGTTCCGGGATACGGGTGCACCACGGGTCCGTGCTCGATGTTCAGGTGCAGGCCGTGGTCAGCCCGGCGAACTCGTTCGGCTGGATGCGCGGCGGGATCGACGCGCTCTACGCCGAGGTGTTCCCGAACGTCGAGCAGACCGTGCGCAGTGGCGTGCTGGCGTTCCACGGCGGTGAGCTGCCCGTCGGCGAGGCCCTGATCGTGCCCACCGGTGTGCCGATGCCTGCCTGGCTGATCAGCGCGCCGACCATGCGCCGGCCCGGCGAGTCACTCCCCCACGACACCGTGCACCCCTACCTCGCGGCGCGCGGCGTGTTCCGGTTATGGCAGTCCGGCTTACTCGACGAGGGCGTGCTGATCCGCGAGGTCGTCCGGTCGATCGGCTTACCCGGGCTGGGCACCGGCACCGGCGGCGTCGCGCCCGAGACGTGCGCCCGCCAGGTGATGGCCGCCTGGGACGAGGTGTTCGCCACCCGGTGACCGACCGGATCCGCAATGAGATGTCCGGTGTGGCCCGCAGTGTCCTGCAGGCCGGGGTCATGCACGTCCACCAGGCACCAATGCGGCCCGACCCGGCTGTCGTGGCCCGGCCGATCGGCGAGTGGAACCCGTTCGACCTCGACGTCCACCGAGCCATCAGCACACCGGCCGACGCCCAGCTGCCAGAACTGCCCGGCTACCTCCGCCGCGACCACGACGACGTACTCGCCCAGCTGATCGCCGATCCCCAGCGAAGTCTCCTGGTGGTCCTGACCGGCGGTTCCTCGACGGGCAAGACTCGCGCCCTCTACGAGGCCGTGCGCGAGCTGCTCAGCGACTGGCCGCTGCTCTACCCCCGAACCTCGGACACCCTGCTCGGCCTGATCCAGCACGAGCGCATCAAGCCCCGGACCGTGCTGTGGCTCAACGAGACCCAGAACCACCTGTCCGGCCCCAGCGGCGACGCGGTGGCCGCATGGCTACGGGCGGTCCTGGACGGCTCCGTACCGGGCCCGATCGTCGTACTGGGCACACTGTGGCCGCAGTACTGGGCCGACCTCACCACGGTCGAGAACCCCCACACCCGCGCGCTACTACAGCACAGCGTTAAACGGGTGCGCGTGGCCGAACGCTTCACTCCTGAACAACTCTCTCAAGTCCGCGGCAACGAGGACATCGACCCCCGCCTGGCCGCCGCGGCGATCGCCAAAGATGGTCACGTCATCCAGACCCTCGCCGGCGGCCCCGCCCTGGTCGAACGCTACGAACACCCCGACCGCCCGACGGACCGCTACGCCGCCGCGATCATCAGCGCGGCGATTGACGCCCGCCGCCTCGGCTTCCGCTCCCTGCTCCCCTTGGCTTTGCTGGCGGACGCGGCCTCTGGGTATCTCAGCGACGAGGACCGCACGGACCCACCGCCGGACTGGTTCACCCAGGGCTTGGCGCAGGCCGCGAAGGACCCGGTGTACGGGATCACGGCGTTGACCGGGCGGCGGCTGCAGTCAGGCGTGGGACCGCCCGATGGCTACGACCTGCACGATTACCTCGACCAGCACGGCCAGGTCACCCGGCAACGGCTCCCCGCGCCGGAGTCGCTGTGGGAAGCGCTCACCGCACACGCCACAAACGGCAACGACCTTGTCCGGCTGCTGAACGTCGCCTATCCGCGGCTGCTCTACCGGTATGCAGACGTGTTGCTGCAGCGAGTTTCGGGGGACCAGCGCAGGCTGGTGGCGCAGTTGCTGGTCGAGTACGGGCGCCTCGACGCGGCGATCGCCATCGAGGAGGAGGACCCGGGTTTCCTGTACCACGGCCGCGAGACGATGGTCCGGCTGCTGCTGGCGAAGGACCGCCCGGACGACGCTCTGCGGCTCTACCTGAGCGCAGTCGAACGAAGCCAGTCCTATCCCCCGGACGTCGACGTCGTCGACATGTTCCTCGACCATGGCGCCACCGAACAGGCTCTGCAGGCGCTTCGCCACCTGGCCAAATCGGAGGTCATCCGCATGAAGCTGGCCAGAGTCCTGGCCGCGCACCAGCGGATCGACGAACTGCGGGAGCGCGCCGGAACGGGCGACTCGAAAGCGGCGGAACAGCTGGCCGACCATCTCGCCGACACCGGCCAGTGGGCAGAGGCGCTGGCTTTCGTCCGTGGTTGTGAGTACGACTGGCGGACCCGGTGGCTCGCCGAGCGGCTCGCGGGTAGCGGCCGGCTCGACCGGTTGCGCGAGCTGAGCGCGCTGTACCCCGCCGAGACATTCGAGCCACTGATGGCCGCGCTGCTCGCGAGCGGTGCGGTGACCGAGGCGATGCGGCTGTACGACGCCAGGACACTCGAGGGCCTGAACTACCTGCCGAGCGAGCGGGTGGTGGAGTCGCTGGTGGCGCACGGCGAGACCAGCCGCGTCGTCGACATGGTCGTGAACCGGCAGGGTCCGGGCGAGGGCGACGGCAGCACCACGTTGTTCCAGTCCCTCATCCGGTCGATGCGTGCCCATGGCCGGACCGACGAGGCAGAACGAATGCTGCGCAAGCTGATCGCGCCGGGTGAGTCCGGGGAGCATTGGCTTCATGCCACGGCCGAGGAGCAGCTGCTGGATCTGCTGGCCGACCAGGGTGACTGGGCGCAGGTGCTGAGCATGCTGCGGGACGCCAGGCCTTCGTCGCGGTCGTGGTTCGTCGAGAAACTCGCGGATCTGGGCAAACTGGATCAGTTGCGGCGGCTCGCGCGTACCGGCAACGGGCTGGCGCAGCAGTTCCTCGTCATCGAGTTGCGGAAGGCGGGCCGTTGCGCTGAAGCGCTGGACCTGATGCGGGAGTTCGCCGAGGCCCAGCGGGGTATCGGGGTGCTCGGCGCGGAGCTGCTCGCCGAGCGCATGCAGTTCGCCGAACTGCGTGACCGCACCGCTCGCGGCGACCGGCACTGTGGGCGTCAGCTGGCCGAGCTGGCTTACCTCGGTGTCCTGCCGCAGGCTGAGCAGTTGCTCAAGTACGGGCTGACCGTGGACGGGGCCATCTCAGAGGGTTAGTTCCAGTTCGAGTTCGTCACGGATCGGGATGCCGTGCTCGCCGGTCAGCGGGATCTCGGGTTTGACCTTGCGGGACTCGGCTATGGCGTTCACGCGCAGTTCTTTGAGCCGGTAGCCGAGGCGTTGGTAGAAGCGCAGGCCGTCGGTGTTGTCGTTGGTGGTCATCAGGAAGATGCGCTTGATGCCCTGGGCGCGGAGGATCTCCTCGGCTCTTTTCATCAACGCTTTGCCGATGCCGCTGCCGGCGCGGAAGGCGTTCAGCGTGACGATCTCCGCCGAAGTCCCGGTGATCTCATAGGTGAGCAAGCCGACAATCTCAGCGTGATCTTCGGCAATCAGGCCTGGCAACGTGCCCGGGTCCACCACCCGGGCCTGTCCAACGACAACCGTTGGGGCACCCCAGCTTTCGGTCACCAGTTGGCGTACGACGTCCTGGTCGGCGGGGACAAGGGCACGCAGCGTGTAGTTCGTCACAGCGCAAGGTTGCCAGTCAGCACCTACCGTTGACCTGTTGTTTTCCCCTGCCTCGGCGAGGAGTGGGCGCGATGGCGCGCGTGCGAGACCTGACCCCGTACGTTGAGCTGCATCGGGACCAGTGGCGAGAACTCCGCAAGTCGACCCCGCTGCCCCTGAGTGCCGGCGACCTGGCCCGGCTGCGCGGTCTGAACGACCCGGTGGACCTCAGTGAGGTCGCCGAGGTCTACCTGCCGCTGTCCCGGTTGATCAACCTCCAGGTCGCCGCGCGGCAGAGACTCAGCGACGCCACCGCCACCTTCCTCGGCGAGAAGGAGAAGGTGCCGTTCATCATCGGCGTGGCCGGCAGTGTCGCGGTCGGCAAGTCGACCACCGCGCGGGTGCTGCGGGCACTGCTCGCGCGCTGGCCGGACCACCCGCAGGTGGACCTGGTCACCACCGACGGGTTCCTGTGGCCGCGGGCGGAGTTGCTGCGCCGCGGGATCATGCACCGCAAGGGGTTCCCGGAGAGCTACGACCGCCGGGCGCTGCTGCGGTTCGTCTCCGAGGTGAAGGCGGGGGCGCCGGAGGTGCGCGCGCCGGTCTACTCGCACCTGCTGTACGACATCGTGCCCGGCGAGGAGCAGATCGTCCGGCAACCGGACATCCTCATCGTCGAGGGCCTGAACGTGCTGCAGCCCGGGCCGCGGCTCGCGGTGGCCGACCTGTTCGACTTCTCGATCTTCGTCGACGCGCACACCGAGGACGTCGCCCGCTGGTACGTCGAGCGGTTCCTGACCCTGCGGCACACCGCGTTCGCCAACCCCGAGTCGCACTTCCACCACTACGCCTCGCTGACCGACGAGGAGGCCCGGTGCGAGGCGATGCAGCTGTGGACCACCATCAACGAGCCCAACCTCGTGCAGAACATCCTCCCGACCCGGCCGCGGGCCACGCTCGTGCTGCGCAAGGACGCCGAACACAACGTCGGCCGGGTGCGGCTCCGTAAGCTCTAGGCATGACTGTCCGGTTGCTGCTCGTCGACGATCACGAGGTCGTCCGCCGTGGGCTGCGCGGCCTGCTGGACGGCGAGGATGACATCGAGGTGGTGGCCGAGGCGGGCAGCGTCGGCGAGGCCATCGCGCAGGTAACAGCCAGCAGACCGGACGTGGCGATCGTCGATGTGCGGCTGCCGGACGGCAACGGCGTCGAGCTGTGCCGCACCCTGCGCGCGATGCCCGACGGACCCCGGTGCCTGGTGCTGACCGCGTTCGACGACGAGGAGGCCCTGGTCGGCGCGATCATGGCGGGCGCGTCGGGGTACCTGCTGAAACAAGTCCGCGGCCAGGACCTGGTGACCGCCGTGCACGAAGTCGCCGCCGGCCGCTCCCTGCTCGACCCGGTGACCACCGGCCGCGTGCTGGAACGCATGCGCCGAGCCGCCGACTCCGACGAACTGAACACCCTCACGGACCGCGAACGGCGGGTGCTGGAGCTGATCGGCGAAGGCCTGACAAACCGCCAGATCGCCGAAACCATGTTCCTGGCGGAGAAAACGGTGAAGAACTACGTCACCTCGGTGCTCGCCAAACTCGGCATGGAACGCCGAACCCAAGCAGCCGCCTGGGTAGCCCGCCGCTCAACCCGCTGACACCACCACTCCCGGAGCAAGAACAACGGTGGTGTGAGGGCTGCCCGGACTGCCGCATGCACCCCCCGGCATGCCCCCACCCTCCCGGGGGCGGCCCCAATGCCAGTCTATCGGCGATGGAGCCTGCGGAGGGGAAAGCGGCGCCAGCTGTGGACAAGCTGGCGGCGTGAGTGGCGGGTTGTGTGGACAGGGCTCGCTCGATCCCAGGCGACGCAAGGGAAGCAGCCGGAGGTGTTAAGAAGCCAGCGATGCGAGTGGCAAGTTGAGAGGACGGCTTGCTTGGCCGCGGCCGTCCGCGAGGAAAGCGGCCGAAGATGTGGACAAGCGGGTGGGGTTGGGCGGAACCGGGCTCGCGAGGGAAGCGGCCGACAGCGCGAGTGGCGGGCTATGGGTGGAGGGGGACTTTCCAGGTGACCATGGTGCCGGTGCGGGCCGAAGACCTGACCTGGCAGTGGCCGCCGGCTTCCTCGGCGCGTTCCTCGAGGTGCTTGAGGCCGCGGCGGGTGACGCCCGGGGGGATGCCGCAACCGTTGTCGATGACGTCGAGTTCGAGGTTCTTGTCGATCAGCAGGCGGACGCGGACCTGGCTCGCACCCGAGTGTCTGACCACATTGGACAGTGCTTCGCGCAGTGCGGCGCGGGCGTGGTCGGCGACGTCCGGAGGGACAACCGAGGGGTCGCCGGAGATGTCCAAAACCGGCTGGAAGCCGAGCAACTCCCCTGCGGTGGCGACCTCTTGGCGGACCGATTCCGCGAGGTCCGCCGGGGAGGTGGGATCTGGACTTCGGAGAGCGCGGACGGTGGCGCGGACGTCGGCGATGGTGGCGTCGAGTTCGTCGACGGCTTCGGCGAGACGGGTGGCGTCGGCTTTGGCGAGGCGTTTGGTGGGGCGGCGGACGAGGAGGTCCAGTTGCATGCCGGCGCCGTAGAGGCGCTGGATGATCACGTCGTGGAGGTTGCGGGCGATGCGTTCGCGTTCCTCGAACACGGCGATCCGCTGCCGCGCGTTGGAGCCCTCGGCGAGAACGAGGACGAGCCCGGCCTGGGCGGCGAACGCGGTGAGGACCTCGACGGTGGCCGGGGTGAACGGAGGGCCGCCGCGACGCCGGTACACGGTCAGCGCGCCAAGACGGCGTTCCCGTGTGCCGAATGGCGCGGCGGCGAACGGTCCGAAGCCCCAGAGTTCCTTGGGCACGAACGGCGACGTCCGGGGATCGGTGGTGACGTCGTCGACGACGATGGGGATGCCGCTGCGGGCAACGCGGGCCGCAGAACTACGGGTGGACAGGACCAGGCCGACCGGATTCTCGCCGCCCGCGTGGCCGTGCGCGGCCTCGATCGTGAGCCTGCCGTCGTCGCCGCGGGCCATCACCAGGCCGAGGTCGGCTTCGGCGAGTTCCGCGGCACAGGCGACGACACGGCTGAGCACTGCCTCGGGGTCGTCACCGGACAGGGCAGCCGTGGCGATCTCGGTGGACGCGGACAGTGCCCGCGCGGCAAGGGTCGGATCCATGACAAGCACCAGGCTATGCCACCCGTCCCTGGTCCACGTGGATCACCAGGTCAGCGGCGGCCGCCTCGGCGGGACGGTGGGTGACGTGCACCAACGTCCGTCCCTTGAGCCGGGTCGCGAGCCCGTGCAGCACCGCTGTGGCGGTCGGCACGTCGAGGTGCGCGGTCGGTTCGTCGAGCACGACGAGGTCGGCGTGCGGCGCCGCGACCAACGCCCTGGCCAGCGCCAACCGGTCGGCCTCGCCGCCGGACACCATGCCGACGAGGTCGTCCAGCCGGTCCGCCCAGTGCCCGAGACCCGCCTCGCACAGCGCCGAGGCCAGCTGGGAGTCACTCGCCGAAGGGTCACCGAGCCGCAGGTTCTCCCGGATGGTGGTCGACACCAGCTGCGGCTCCTGCGGGCACCACGCCACCCGCGCAGGCACCTGGGCGATGCCACGTTCGGGTGGCAGGAACCCCAGCAACAGCGCCAAAAGCGTCGACTTGCCCGCCCCGGAAGGCCCCACCACGGCCACATGTGAGCCCGCCGGGATGTCGAGGGTCACATCGCGCAGGCTCGGAGCCGCCGCGCCCGGCCACCGCACATCGACGTTCTTCAAGTGCACGCCCGCACTGTGCGCCGGAAGCTCTGTCTGCGGCAGAGGCGAGTTCAACAAGGCCTGAACCCGTGAATAGGCGGCGACCAGCGCCTCCCGATGCTGCAGCGCAGGTGGCAACAGAGCCAAAGCCTCAGCCAGCGCCAGCGGAACCAAAGCCAGCACAGGAATCCCACTCGCAGCGCCAACAACAGCAGCGAACCCAGTAGCCAGGGTGATCAACGCCGTCGCAGCACCCGCACCGAACGCCTGCCGACGCGCCCGCGCAGTCAAAGCAGCGTCCGTGGCCGCCAGATCGGCCTGCTTCTGCTGGTACGCACCGAAAACGATCAGCTCCGGCGCAGCCTCCAACAACCCCAGCACACCCTCCGCGACCTGACGACGCCCCGAAGCCAACGCGAGAGTCGCCCGTTTGTCCAACAGCCAGGCCACAACCGGCGCACCGATCCCGCCGACAAGCATCGCTCCGGCCAGCACCAAACCCGCAACGGGGTCGATGACCGAACAGATCGCCACCGCGAGCACGCACACCACGGCCGCGACGATCGGCGGCACAAGCACCCGTGGCGTCAGGTCACGCACAGCGTCCACGTCGTCGACGAGCTTCCGCAGGCCTTCGCCACGCGCAAGGCCAGCCGTCCGCGCCGGGCCCAACGCAACCAGCCGTTCCCACAGCCGAACCCGCAGATCGGTCGCCGCGCGGAAAGCAGCGTCGTGGGTGACGAGTCGTTCCGCGTACCGGAGACCGGCTCTGGCCAGGCCGAACGTCCGCACACCGACGATCGCCACGGACAACGTGAGGATCGGCGGCTGGGTGGCCGCTTTGGCGATGAGCCAAGCCGAGGTCGCGGTCAGCGCCACCCCGCTCGCGAGCGCGACCGCTCCCAGGATGGCCCCCACGACCATCCTCCGGGTCAGCCTCGGCTTGGCCCTCGCATCCCCCACAGAAACGTCTGCAGCCTCCACAGTGGACTGGACAGGCGCCACATCGGTGACTTCGGCCTTGCGATGTGTGGCAAGCAGAACCGCCACACCGTCGTCGGCCGCCTGGTAGATCGCCGCCATCACGCGGCCTGCGGTCGCCGCGTCGAGGTGTGCGGTCGGCTCGTCCAGAAGCAACACGCGTGCACCGCGTCGGACCCGCAACAGAGCCCGCGCGATCGCGACCCGTTGACGCTCCCCTGTGGACAGTTCGATGATCCGCCGGTCCAGCAGGTGATCCGCGACCGCGAGCGCGGCGGCCTCGCGCAGCTCGTCAACGCTCGGCGGCACGTTCCGGTCGCTCACCGCCAGCCGCAACTCGTCCGCGACGGTCTCGCCGGCGAAAGCGGGTCGCTGCGGGACCCAGGCAACCTTCCGGCGCCAGCAGTCGATGTCTGCCGCGCGAACCTCGACGACGCCCTCAGCAGGTTCCACAAACCCCAGCAGAACTCCGACAACGCTCGACTTCCCGCCGCCGCTGGCCCATTCCAGCCGCGTGATCTCCCCGCGGCGGACCTCGAAGGAAGCCCCATCCGGCGCGAACCCGTCCCGCCGCGCCACCCGCACCCCGCAGACCCGGACGTCGACAGACCCATCAGGGACAAACACAACCCCATCGGAGGGCCGGGTAGGTGCGGTGAGTGACTGGACGCGGTGGACGGCTTCGAGGCCGTCCTCGCTGGCGTGATGGGCGGCCCCGGCGGCGCGAAAGGGGAAGTAGCACTCCGGGGCCAAGATCAGGACGAACAGGCCGATGGTCAGCGTCAGGTCGCCGGACACCAGGCGGACGCCGATGATCACGGCGATCACCGCCACCGAGAGCGTGGCCAGCAGCTCCAGCACCAAGGCCGAGGCGAAGGCGGCGCGCAAGGTCGACAACGTGGTCTTGCGGTGCTGGTCAGAGACCCGGCGAACGGCCGAAGCCTGTGCCGACGCACGTCGGAAGGCGGTCAGCACAGGCAAAGCGCGGATGAGTTCGAGCAAGTGACTCGACAGCCGGGTGGTCGCGTCGGCGGCGCGAGCCACCCGGTCGCCGGTCCACTGTCCGATCAGGATCGCGAACACCGGCACCAAAGGCACGGTCACGAGGAGCACCACAGCCGACGGCCAGTCCGCGAACAACACAGCAGCGCCAACAGACACCGGCACAACGGCAGCGGTGACGAGTGCCGGCAGGTACGTCGTGAAGTACCCGTCGAGCGCGTCCAGCCCCTTTGTGGCAACGACGGTCAACGAAGTAGCGCCCTGAGAGGCGACCCATTCAGGCCCACGAGCGGCCGCAGTCGCCACCACCGAAGCCCGCAGCGACTCCTTAGCGCCAGCCGCAGCCCTAGCGGCGACGACCTGTGTAGCCCACCCCAGCAGTGCACGCGCGACAACGGCAGTCGCTAGCACCCACAGCAGACCATGGCCAGTGACTACCGAAGCCAACGACCAAGCCTGCGCGACGAGTGCCACAGCGGACAGGACCGCGAGCACGAAACAGAGGGCCAACGCTCGGCGCGCCCCCGAAGGCAACGCGCCGAGCGGGCCTCTCCCGGTCCGGACAAGGGCGGGAGTCAGCCGGCCGGGAGAGCTCATGGGACGTGCACCGGCGGGATGTGCGTGGTGCCGATCCGTTTGCGGAACACCCAGTACGTCCAGCCCTGGTACACCAGGACCGCGGGCGCGCCGATCCCGCCGACCCAGGTCATCACCTGCAGCGTGTAGGGGTTCGACGCGGTGTCGGTGATGGTCAACGAGAACGCCGGATCCACAGTGGACGGCAGGACGTTCGGGTACAAAGCCCCGAAAAGTGTCACCACAGCGCCCACAATGGTCACCGCGAGTAGCGCGAACGCCTGACCTTCGTGCGAACCTGTCAGCCGCATCAGGGCGAGCCCGGCAGCGGCGACCACGACCAGCAACGAGACCCAGGTCCACGAAGACCCGGACCGCAGCTGAACCACCAGCAGCAGCCCCAGCAGCGGAGCCAACGCCCAAGGCCCGATCCGCAGGGCCAGCGTCCGGGCCCGCACCCGGATCTCGCCCACGGTCTTCAAAGCGATGAACACCGCGCCGTGCACCACCGAGTACCCGACGATCGCCAGCGCCCCGAGCAGCGTCTCCCATTGCAGCGCCGCGAAAGGCGACCCGACCCGGTTACCCGACGCATCGATCGGCAGGCCGAGCACGTTCCACGACAACAACAAGCCGACCCCCAGGGCGGGCAGCAGCGACCCGGCGACGATCACGCGGTCCCAGTTCCGCCGCCACCGCACCGAGTCCACCTTGCCGCGGTACTCGAACGCGACGCCTCGCCCGATCAGGCCGAGCAGCACGGCGAGCAGCGGCAGGAACGCCGAACTCAGCAAAGTCGCGTACCACCCTGGGAACGCCGCGAAGGTGGCGCCGACCGCGACGATCAGCCAGACCTCGTTGCCGTCCCACACCGGGCCGATCGTGTTGACCATGACCCGGCGCTCGGTCTCGTCCCGGCCGAGCACCGGCAGCAGGATGCCCACACCGAAGTCGAAACCCTCGAGGAACAGGTAGCCGAGCCAGAAGAACACGATGATCACGAACCAGACCATGGCGAGGTCCACGCTGTCACCTCCCTAGTACGCGAACGCCAAGGCGTCGGATTGTTTGTCGGCGGAACCCGGCGGGAGCACGCCCGACACACCCGCTCGGGCGTACCGCCGGATCAGGAAGAACTCGAGCACCGCCAGCGCGCCATAGGTCACCGTCAGCAGGATCAACGAGGTGAGCACCTCGCCGACGGTCAGCCCGGACACGCCGCGCGCGGTGAACATCCACACGCCGTCCACACCGGTCGGGTTGGGCACCACCACGAACGGCTGACGGCCCATCTCGGTGAAGATCCAGCCCGCGCTGTTGCCCAGGAACGGCATGGCGATCCCGGCCAGCGCGCCCCACCGGAACCACTTCGACGCGGGCATCCGGCCCTTGCGGGTCAGCCACAACACGGCTGCGGCGGCCACTGTGGACAGTGCGCCCAGGCCGATCATCAGCCGGAAGCCCCAGTAGGTCACGGGCAGGTTGGGCACGTAGTCGATCGGCTTGCCGGACAGCTCGCCCAGCGCCGGGTCGACCGGGTAGTTCGTGCCGTACTTGGCCTGGTACTCCCCGACAAGGTCGTTCACGCCCTTGACCTCGGACGAGAAGTCGTTGTGTGCCAGGAACGACAGCAGCGCGGGCACGGTGATCGACTTGACGTTCTCGCAGTCCGGCCGGGCCACGTCACCGTAGGCGAAGACCGAGAAGCTGGCCGGCTGCTCGGTGTGGCACAACGCCTCCGAGGCCGCCATCTTCATCGGCTGCTGCTGGAACATCAGCTTGCCCTGGATGTCGCCGGTGATCGCGAGCACGGCGAACGCCACCATGCTCACCCACCCGCCTAGCTTGAGCGACGCGCGCCAGACGTCCGTGTTCTCCTTGCGCCTGCTCAGGTGCCAGACCGCGATGCCGACCAGGAACGCCCCACCGACCGCGAAGCACCCGGCGACCGTGTGCGGGACCGCGGCCAACGCGGTGTTGTTGGTCAGCAACGCCCAGATCGAGTTCAGCCGCGGCTTGCCGTCCACAAGGGACACGCCGACCGGGTGCTGCATCCACGAGTTGGCCGCCAGGATGAAGTACGCCGAGCCGATCGTGGCCAGCGAGAACGCCCATGCACAGGCCAGGTGCACCCGTTTGGGCAGCCGGTCCCAGCCGAAGATCCACAGGCCGAGGAAGGTCGACTCGACGAAGAACGCGACCAGGCCCTCCATCGCCAGCGGCGCGCCGAACGCGTCCCCGACGAACTTCGAGTAGTTGCTCCAGGACATGCCGAACTGGAACTCCTGCACGATGCCGGTTACCACGCCCATGGCGAAGTTGACCATCATCAACTTGCCCCAGAACTTCGTCATCGCGAAGTACTTCTGCTTGCCGGTGCGCACCCAGGCGGTCTGCATCCCGGCGACCAGCACCGCCAGCCCGATCGTGAGCGGGACCATCAGAAAGTGGTAGACGGTGGTGATCCCGAACTGCCATCGTGCCAAGTCGAGAACGTCCACGAGACTTATGTTCGTTCCGGCCAGGGATGACCGCCTCGGTCGCCAGTCCCCTCTTGCCGGGACCTAGGTCCTACTGGGGGTGTGACGTGCGTACGCGGTTCGCCATCGCGTCGACGATCGATTCCGCCGCGAGCGGACTGTGGCCGCCGTTCACGCTGCTGTTTCTGGTGCACGCACAGCATTTGCCGTTGACGACGGCAGGCTTGGGGCAGACCATCGGCGGCCTGTTGGGACTGACCGTTGGTCCCGCCGTGGGCATGCTGCTCGACCGTGTGGGACCGAACACACTCGTGGTGGCGTCCAATGTGGTGCGGATGCTGGGGTTCGCGTACTACCCCCAGGTCACGACCATCTGGCAGGCCGCGTTGACCGCCGTCGTGCTCAGCGTCGGCGACCGGCTGTTCTGGACCGCCAACGCGCCCTATGCGCGTGCGGTGAGTACTGGTCCACGTGACGTGGAGCGGTTGCTCGGCCGTCAGTCCATCGGGCGATTCGCAGGCTTCGGAGTGGGCGCGGGACTGACAGCAGTCATGCCGAACACGGGTGACCCCACGCTGTACGTCGTCGTCACGTACGTCATCGCTGGGGTGCTGGGCGTGTGCGGCGCGATGCTGTGGGGAATCAAGCTGCCCCGTAGTGAGTCCACGGTGACCGCGCGCTGGTCCGTCGTGCTGAGGGACCGGCGGTATGTGGCCATCTGTGCCACGCAGCTCCTGTTCTGCCTGGCGAGCACCAGCAAGTACTCGGTGCTGCCGATCGTGGTGATCGACGTGCTGCACGGGCCGCAGTGGGTCGCGGGCGTGGCCATGATCGTTGGCACAACGGTGTACGTGGTCTCGCAGGAACCGGTGTTGCGGGTCGCGGAACGACACCCGCGAAGCAACGGCATGCGCCTGGGCGCGGCGCTGTTCGCGGGGTCGTTCGCCGCGATGGCCGCGGCAACCGCACTGCCAACACCGGCCACCCTAGCGGTGATGGTGGCGGCGAGCGCGGTCATGTCGATCGGGGAAACCATCTTCAGCCCGCTGTCGACGGCCGCGGCCGCAGAGGCAGCGCCTGCGGGCGCTCAGGGCCGCGCCAGCGCCCTGTTCCAGCTTTCCTGGGGTACTGCCATCGCCGTCGGCCCCGCGCTGCTCACGAGCCTGCTGGACGTAAGCCTGCCGTTGTTGTGGATCACGCTGACGGTGATCTCGGCGGCGGCGATCCCGGCGGTCACCGCAACGCAGCGGCCACCTCGGCAGCCGTCCGGACCACTTGAGGCCCGACGACCTCCGCGTGCAGACGCTCAAAAGTGACCACGCCGACGCTCGCCCGCAGGCCCGCGACCCCGCGCACCGGCGCCGCGATCCCGTACGCCCCGGCCTGCAGCTCCCCCGCGGTCGCGACCCACTCGGGCCCGTCGAACGGCAGCAGGATCGCCTTGCCTGAGGCCCCCTTGCGCAGCGAGTGGCGGGTGCCCACGCGGTAGGCGACGTGGTACGCGGTCCACGACGGTTCGACGACAGCCACAGCCTGTGCCTCGTCCCCGTCGGCGACTGTCAGGTGTGCCGTCGCACCGATGGACTCCGCCAGCTCCCGTAGAGCGGGCAACGCGGCATGCCGTAGCTGCGGCAGTACCCGTGCGGACAACCGCAATAACCCCAGTCCCAGCCGGACACGTGACCCCTCACGGCGCACCAGCCCACGCGCCTGCAACGGCACGAGCAACCGGTACACCGCGGCCCGGCTGGCGCCGATGGCCGCGGCGAGGTCGCTGATGGTCGGCGCCTCGGACTCCGAGTCGGCGACCGCCTGCAGCAGCGCCAGCCCCCGGTCCAGCGTGAGCGAACTCTCCTTGCCGTGCGCACCGGCGGTGGAGGTCACGGCAGGGCCGGGGATACCGTGCCGGCGACCTCGGCCAGGCCCACCACGGAGCCGTTCGGACCGGGTGCGGTCGCAGTGATCCGCACTGTGTCGTCGTCCTCCAGGAAGGTCCGCTGCTCGCCACCGGCAAGGGTGATCTTGTCCCGGCCGCCCCAGCTCATCTCCAGGAAGCAGCCCAGCTGGTCGCGGTTCGGCCCGGAGACGGTGCCGGACGCGAACAGGTCGCCGGGGCGCACGGTCGCGCCGTTCACGGTCATGTGCGCCAGCTGCTGGGCGAACGAGTAGTACATGTCGGCGAACCGGGGCCGGGACACGACGGTCCCGTTCCAGTCGACCTCCAGCACCAGGTCCAGGCCCCACGGCGCGTCCTCGACGAGGTAGTCGAGGAGCTTGTGTGCAGGGGTGTGCACACGGGCCGCGGAGAACGCGTCCAACGGCGTCACCCAGGCGGAGATGGACGTCGCGAACGACTTGCCCAGGAACGGGCCCAGCGGCTGCGCCTCCCAGCCCTGGATGTCCCGCGCGGACCAGTCGTTGACCAGCACGACGCCGAACACGTGGTCCGCCGCGGCCGACGTCGACACGCGCGAGGTGACCGGGCCGCCGCAGACGAACCCGACCTCGGCCTCGATGTCCAGCTTCTGGCTCGGCCCGAACACCGGGCCGTCCTTGCTGCGCCGCTGGCCGTTAGGACGCACCACCGGCGTCCCGGACACCACCACCGTGCCCGCACGCCCGTGGTACCCGACCGGCAGGTGCAGCCAGTTCGGCAGCAGCGGCTCGTCCTTCGGCCGGAAGATCCGGCCCGCGTTCTCCGCGTGGTACTTCGACGAGTAGAAGTCCACGTAGTCCGCGACCGTGAACGGCAGCACCGCGTCGTCGATCGGCAGCAGCGTCGCACCCCTCGGTGCCGACAAGGCTGTAGTCAGCTCCGTCAGTCGCGCGCGTACCTCGGTCCACGCCGGGCAGCCCGCGGCCAGCAACGGGTTCAACGAGTCCGCGGAGACCACGTCGGCCAACGCACCGAACTCGTGCGCGATCGGGCGCAACGGCAGTGCCTGGTTGCCTACGCGGACTGCTAGCTGCCCGTCGACGACGCCGTAGGGCAGCGTCTGCGGCCCGAACGGGGCGTCAGCGGTGAACCCCTCGTCCTGCACCCAGGTCACAGCAGCCCCAGTTCTTCCAGGTCGGCCACCGGCTCGGAGAGTGAGCATGACCCGTAGGAGGCGAAGACACCACGCACGGCGTGTGCGGCGTCGTCGGTCAGCTCACCGGCCTCCTTGGCCAGCGCCTCCGCATCCGTGCTGCCCAGCGCCTCACGGACGTCGCCACCGGACAACGACCGCCCCGTGGCCACGAGTAGGTTCAGGAACCCGTGGTGGGTGAAGCCGGTCTCGTCGTCGGTGTGGCGAACGGCGTTGTGCAGGCCGGCAGTGGCCTTGAACGACGTGCCGCCATTGGCGACCACCGACAGGAAGTCCGCGACCTCGTCGATGGTCGGGAAGGCCTGCTGGCTCAGCCCGCCGCAGCGCAGCTTGGGCCAGCTGCCGTGCTCGGCGACCTTGCGGATGCTCTCCAGCCACTCCTTGCCGCCGCGGCGTGGCTCGATCACCCGGATCACGTCCTCGGGGACGAACTCGGAGACCCGCTCGAGCCACTGGTCGTCCACATCGGACGGGGCGGGCATCTCCACCATCCGCAGCGCCAGCAGCTCGGTCCGGGACTCGATGATCGACAACGCCTTGGGCACGCCGCCGAGGCCGGTGTCGATCACCAGCGACAGGGCCACCGGCTTGACCGGTTTGGCCTTGATCAGCTCGGTGATCAGCTCCGGCAGCCGGGACGCGGGGCAGAGGAAGAGGCCCATCACCCCCGCGCGGTTGCCGCCGCGCGACTCGAGGTGCGCGGCGACCGCCGCGGGCATGGCTGCGTTGCCCGGCGGGAACAGGGCGGCATCGTCGACAAGCCTCGCGAGCAGGGGCGGAACACCTCGAGGGCCGGGCGGCGGGAGTTCTACTGCGCTTGACACGGCTGACACGCTAGTAGCGTACCCGGAACCGAACAAAGATGTCCGCATATCGAACGCAGGAGGGTTGATGCCCTACTACCGTCAGGTGGGCGAGATCCCGCGCAAGAGGCACACCCAGTTCCGCGCGCCCGACGGGCGGCTCTACGCCGAGGAACTCATGGGTGTCGAGGGGTTCTCGAGCGACTCCGCGCTGCTCTACCACCGGAACCTGCCGACCGCGATCGTGAACGCGGTGCAGGTGGCGGACGAGCGCTCGACCAGTCCCAACCTGCCGCTCAAGCCCCGGCACTTCCGGTCGCAGGACCTCAAGTGGGACGCCCCCGCCGAGGTCGACGCGGTCACCGGGCGCCGCCTGCTGTTCGGCAACGCGGACGTGAAGATCTGCTTCGTCGCCGCCACCCAGCCGTCGCCGCTGTACCGCAATGCTGCGGGCGACGAACTGCTGTACGTGCAGACGGGTACTGCCGTCGTGGAGACCATCTACGGCGCACTCACGGTCGGCGACGGTGACTACGTCGTCATCCCGACATCGTGTACATATCGCGTGGTCCCGGGTGACGATCTGCGACTGCTGGTCCTGGAGGCCACCGGGCACATCGGACCGCCCAAGCGGTACCTGTCGGCCAAGGGCCAGTTCCTGGAGCACTCCCCGTACTGCGAACGCGACCTACGCGGCCCGACGGAGCCACTGCTGGTCGACGGCGAAGATGTGGACGTGTTCGTCCGGCACCGCGCGGGCGTCACCCGGTTCACCTACGCGAACCACCCGTTCGACGTGGTCGGCTGGGACGGAGCGTTGTACCCGTGGGCGTTCAACATCCGCGACTTCGAGCCGATCACCGGGCGCGTGCACCAGCCGCCGCCGGTGCACCAGACCTTCGAGGGCCCGAACTTCGTGGTCTGCTCGTTCTGCCCGCGCAAGGTCGACTACCACCCGCTGGCCGTGCCGGTGCCGTACAACCACGCCAACGTGGACTCCGACGAGCTGATGTTCTACGTCGGCGGGGACTACGAGGCCCGCAAGGGCTCGGGGATCGGCCTCGGCTCGTTGTCCCTGCACCCCTCGGGCTGCACGCACGGGCCCCAGCCGGGCGCCGTGGAGGCCTCGCTGGGAGCGGAACGGTTCGATGAGACCGCGGTCATGGTCGACACGTTCCGCCCGTTGGAGCTCGGCGAGGCGGCCGACGCGTGCGAGGACCCGCGCTACGCGTGGAGCTGGGCGCAGCGCGGGCCGGACTGGACCTAGACCAAGTACGTCAGATCGGACAGATCGGCACGGCGGCGGGTCCGGACCCACTCGGAGGTGCGGGCCAGGCCGTCGCGCAGGCTCACCCGCGGCTGCCAGCCGGTGAGGTCGTGCGCCTTGGTGTTGTCGGCCAGCAGGCGGTCGACCTCGCTGCGCGTGGGCCTGCGTCTGCTCTCGTCGAACACCACCTTGGCGTCCGCGCCGGTGATGTCGATCAGCAACCCGGCCAAGGCGCCCATCGAGATCTCCTTGCCGGAGCCCAGGTTCACCACCTGGCCGATGGCCTTGTCGCTCGCGCCGACCGCCATGAAGCCGCGGGCGGTGTCCTCCACGAACGTGAAATCCCTTGTGGGAGCGGTCGATCCGAGCTTGATGTCCCGTACACCCGCATGCAGTTGCCCCAGGATCGTCGGAATGACCGCACGAGCGGACTGCCCAGGCCCGTAGGTGTTGAAGGGACGCACTACAGACACGGGCAGTTCGTAGGCATGCCAGTAGGACAACGCCACCATGTCCGCACCGATCTTCGACGCGGAGTACGGGGACTGTGGCTGCAACGGGTGTGTCTCGGCGATCGGTACCTTGCGCGCGGTGCCGTAGACCTCGCTTGTGGACGTGTGCACGAGACGCACGCCCCTGCGTTGGCAGGCGGCGACCACGTTGTGCGTGCCGACCACGTTGGTGGCCACATAGGACTCCGGCGCCTGGTAGCTGTACGGGATGCCGACCAGCGCAGCCAGGTGGAACACGACCTCACAGCCGGCGATCGCGTCCAGCACGAGACCCGCGTCGCGAACGTCACCAGTGATCACCGGGACGTCGATCCCGGCCAGATTCCCTTTCCCGCCATAGGGTTTGTAGTGCGTGAACGCCTTGACATGGGCGCCTTCGGCCAGCAGCAGCCGGGTCAGCGTGCTGCCGATGAACCCTTCCGCGCCAGTGACCAGGACTCTTCGTCCCGTCCAGGGGTTCATCGGTGCTCCATGGCGAGTTCGGTGACCCAGCGGGCCAGGTGACGGGCGGCGTGGGGACGAGCGGTGCGCAGCGCTGCGGCGGCCATCCTCTCCCGGCGGCCGGGGTCGTCGACCAGACCGCCGAGCACGACCTCCAACGCGGCCGCGGTGGTCACGTTGTCCGGAAGCAGAACCGCTGCGCCATTCTGGACCAACGCCTCGGCATTCCGGGTCTGATGATCATGAGGCGCATAAGGGTAGGGCACGAGCACCGCGGGCAGGCCGACCTGTCCCAGTTCGGCGATCGTCGCCGCGCCCGCCCGGCAGACCGCGACGTCCGCCGCCGCGTACATCATGTCCATGCTCTCGATGTAGTGCACCGATTCGGCGATGTGCCGCGCGCCGGACTCGTCGAGCTGCTGGTTGATCGCGTCCGCACCGCCCTTGCCCGCCTTGATGATCATGCGTACGTCGGTGCGCCTGCGCCAGCGCAACGCGAGCTGGATCGCCGCCTCGTTCAGCCGATCCGCGCCCAGGCTGCCGCCATTCACCAGAACGAGTGTCTTGCTGTCCGGCAGGCTCAACGCCTCGCGCGCGACCGGACGCAACGCGGCCCGGTCGAACGTCGCAAGGCTTGCCACCAACGGCATGCCGACGGTGCGGGAGTCGATGTTGCGGGGCAGGTGGTCCGCGGCCTCCTCGAACGCCAGCGCCACGTTTTCGGTCAGCCGCGCGGAAAACCGGTTCGCCCGGCCAGGAACCGCGTTGGCGTCGTGGATGACCGACGGGAGCCCCGCCATGCGCGCGGCCAGCACGAGCGGAGCGCTGGTATACCCGCCCATGCCGACCGCGACGTGCGCTTCGTTGTCACGTAAGACTTTGCGGCACTGCCGGGAGGCCACGGCGAGTGCGACGGGAAACCGCCAGCCGTCCTTCTTGGTCAGCGGCACCATGTCCACTGTGGTCAGTGGGTAGCCCGCCTTGGGAATGATCCTGCCTTCCAGGCCGCGGCGCGTTCCGACGAACGTCACGCGGACGTCCGGCTCGGCGGCTTTGATCGCCTCGGCAAGCGCCAGACCTGGGTAGATGTGCCCACCAGTGCCTCCGGCCGCGATCACCACGGACAACGGTCTGGATGTGTTCGTACCCGCACTATTCATGTTTTTGTCCCCCCATCTCATTGTTCAGACGCCCGGCTCTCCGCCCGGTTGCTCGGGTCCTAGGCTCTTGCCATGTTCGAGATCGTTCCCGGTGCGCAGCTCGACAGCGCGCCCCGGTTGTCGCTTTCCGGCATGTCGCTGACCATCGGGCCGTATGCGGGCCCGGAGGAGCATGAGAAGCACGTGCTGCGGACGGTCGGCAGTGGCAACTGGTACTTCTCGGAGTACGACGAACTGCGGTTCGACCCGGTGACCGGTGTGCTGCAAAGCCTGCAGCTGCACATCCCGGAGCGCAACGCCACCAGCTACTCGTCGCCGGTCACGCCCGGCGTCCCCGGTTCGTTGCGGCTGACTTCGCTGTCGGACTTCGACCACGAGCCGGCCGCGTTGCGGTGCATGGACTCCACCCGGCTGGCGTGTCTGTACACAATGGACGCCATTGCCGACCGGGTGACCGTCGCGCCGGGCGTCGACCTGCTGCTCACCGACGGCGAGCTGGCCGGGTGGCTGGTCGCGGAGCCCGAGCGGTTCATCGCCGAGGGCGGTCCGTCGGCGGAGGTCCGGGCGCTGCTGGCCGAGTTCTTCACGCTCGTGGCCGAGCCGGGCATCGAGCGGATGGAGGCCGAGGACCCGGCGATGCTGCGGGCCCTTGAGGAGCTGTCCGGCCGGGTCGGCACCGCCTCGCCGCAGCGCGCCGCACTGCATGACCGACTCGCCGATCTGGCGGACTTTTTCTACGGCTGACCTGGGGATCTCAAAACTGTCGGTGCCCGGTCCTAAAGTGGCCGTCGAACCAACTGACAGGGGGTCTCGCAAGTATGGACGTCGACGCGGTGCTCGCCATGGCGCCGGACAAGCAGGTCGCCACGAGCGCGGCCAAGCTGGCCGCGCCGGGCAACTGGAGCGGGCTCGGGCACGACGAGCACGCGCTGTGGGGGTTGTGCCGTGGCAGCGGCCGGACCCCCTACCAGGTCTGCGTCGACCTGGACGACCGAGTGACGAAGTGCACCTGCCCGTCGCGGAAGTTCCCGTGCAAGCACGCCGTGGCTGTCCAGGTGCTGCATGCCCGCGGCGGGACCACCGCCGGTGAGCCGCCGCCGTGGGTCAGCGAGTGGCAGCACAAACGCGACGTCAGGCGCGCTCCGCGGGAGCTGGACGAGTCACCCGAGGCGGTCGAGCGCCGGGCGGCCCAGCGCGCCCGCACCAGTGAGGCGCGGGAGCTGGCGGTCCAGGGCGGGATCGCCGGGTTGCGTGAGTGGCTGGCCGACACCGCGCGCCGGGGCATCGCCGAGCTGCCGGGGCGCGACCGGGCCTGGTGGGAGTCGATCACCCGGCGGATGGTCGATGCCCAGGCGCCAGGTCTGGCCGGTGCGCTCGAGGACCTCGCGGCGGTCGTGTTCGCCGGGGGCCCGCACTGGGCCGAGCGCGCCGCCGACCGGCTGGGCGGCCTGCACCTGCTGGCGACGCTCGCCGTCGACCCGCCGCCCGAGCTGGCCGACGTGATCCGGATGCGGCTGGGCTTCACCACCCCCGAGCAGGAGGTGAAGGCCAAGCCGGGCTGGGTCGACAACTGGGTGGTCCTGCTGCGCAAGGACGAGGACAACGGGCAGGTCCGCACCACCCGCCAGTGGGTGTGGGGGCGGGCTCGCCGGGAGTGGGTGGTGGTGTTCCGGCACGCCGCCGGCAACGCCCCCGCCGGCCCCGCGCTGCCCCTCGGCGAGTTCACCGGCGAACTCCACCCCTACCCCGCCGGCGCCCCGCGCCGGGTGGCCGTCGGCGACCGCGAGCCCACCCATCCCGCCGGGCCGATCGAGCTGCACGAGAACTGGACCGAGGCCCTCGCCTCCCTCGAACCCGCCCTCCGCCAAGACCCCTGGCAACGCCTCCACCCCCTCACCTGCCGCAAAATCCGCCTCTCCATCCCTACGCAGACCACCCCGGCAGCCCACAACACCAGCGCCACCGCAAACACCGGGAGCACCACCACCTCACCCACCCCCAGCACCGCCACACCCACCACCGACTCGGCCACTCAGGACATCGCTACCACCCCAGGCGTAAAGGACACCGCCCCAACCACCCAAAGCACCACCACCATCCCGGCCACCCACGACGCAGCCGCCACGCCGGCCACTGAGGGCACCGCCACCGACTCGGCCACTCAAAGCACCGCCACCACCCCAAACGTCGAGCGCACCGCCATCGCCCCCGCCGCCGAGGACGCTGCACTCACCACGGGCCCGGAAGGAGCCCCACCCGGCACCACCACGGGCGTGGATCCCGCAGCCATCCCCGACGCTCTGTCGCCAGCCGCCCGGGGCATCCCCACCACTCCAAACACCCAGAACACCGCCCCCGGCGCCCAGGGCGCCCCACCAGGCGCCAGCGCAGGTGCAAGCTTCAGCCTCCCGGCGACGCTCGGTACGCCGTCCCTGAGCACCGCCATCGCCCCCGGCGCCCACGGCACGTCGCCGGACGCCAGCACGGGCGTGGCATCCGTGGACAGCGCCACCTCGGACGCCGACGGCGCCCCACCCGGCACCACGGACGCGGCGTCCCTGGACAGCGCCACCGCCTCGGGCGCCGAGGGCACCCCGCCCGGCACCACGGCGGACTCGGGTCCGACGGCCGCACCTAGTGCGGCGTCTCCGAGCGCGCCGTCCTTCGTCATCCCGCCCGGCACTCCATCTGTGACCACGCCATCCGGCGAGCTGTCCCTGATTACGCCGTCCCTCAACGTTTCCGCCCTCAGCACCCCGACCGGAGGAGCCCCGGTCTCCCCCGCCGCGCCCCTGTCATCGAGCGCTGTCGGCGCCAACTCGGCCTCACGTAGCGCTGCCACCTCGTACGGCCGCAGCGGAATGGCGATGCCGACCACCCCAGGCTATGGGCCGACTCTCTTTGCCATTGATGTCGACGGGCGTGCTTTGCCTGTCGCGGATGACATCGCGGCGGACCGCGCCCTGGCGATCCATGGCGGCAACCCGTTCGACGCGGCGGGGCTTTGGGACGGCTTCACTTTCCGGCTCGGCGCGACCGCAGCTCCCGACTCTCCCCTTGAGGCCATCGCATGACCCGCATTTCACCGCCCGGCCTTCCTGCTTTTCCGCGTTTCGGTGGGGAGGCGGGATGAGCTGGGCTCAGGCTACGCAGCGGCTTGTTGTCGGTTCGGGTGATCCGGAGGAGGTTTTGGCGGAGTGCGCGGCTTTTGGGTTGGCGCGCAGGGGGGCGAGGATTGCGCCGGAGGCGGAGTATCCGCCGATTCCGCCCGCGCCGCCGGAGACCCGGCGGGAGGCGGGGCCGCGGATCGGCGGGATCCTCGCGCAGGTTCTGGGGTCGGAGGACAACGAGATGCTGCGCGAGTGTTGCCTCGCCATGTACCGCGCGGGGTTGGTGGTGCCGTACCGGCAGTTGCCCGACGTCTTGGCGGCTGGCACGGCTCGGTCTGTGGTGCGGGACGCTGTCATTCCGGCGTTGGGCAGCCGGGGGCGGTGGCTTGCCGAACGGCGTCCCGCGTGGTCGTGGGCGGCAGGCGCGATGGAGTCCGAGGAGATCGACATCGAGGAGATCCTCGACCTTTCGCCCGCGCAGCGGAAAGCGGGGCTGGCGGCCGCGCGGAAGCAAGACCCGGCGCGGTTCCGTGCGTATGTCACCGAGAACTGGAACGAGCTCCGGCGGGTCGAGGACCGCAAGCTCCTGGTGGGCGCGTTGGTGCATGAGCTGGCGCCGGAGGACGAGCCGCTGCTGGAGCAGGCGCTCGATGACCGGTCCAGCAACGTCCGCGAAGAAGCGGTCGTGCTCTTGCGCAGGCTTCCGGGATCGCAGCTCGCCCGACGTGCGGAGGAACGTCTTCAAGCAGGCCTTGAGGTCAAGCTCTTCCTCGACCTCAACTCGGAAGGCCCGTACGAGAAGGAACCCACGCGGGAGGAGTACCGCGACTCGCCGGTCCGCCGCACCGGATCCGCGCGGTTGAGGGCGGACGCGTCGAGTGTGTCGCCGGACTTCTGGCTCGCGTGGCTGGGGCCGAAGGCGCCGCGGATCCTGCGGGCCAGCCCGTGGGGATCGGCGCTGTTGCAAGGGGTCGCGGCGAACCTGCGGATGGCCGAGGACCCGTTGCCCTGGCTCACCGAGCTTTCCGCGGCGATCAGTTCGACAGCGTTGCTGGACGCGTTGGACGAACTGCCCGCGGAGATGTTGTCGCGGGTGCTGATCAAGCTCGCCGGCACGTGGAACCACGACGAGCTGGACCACTTCTGCACGTTGCTGCCCTCACCGTGGAATCCGGATGTCACGCGGGTCGTGCTGGAGCGGTTCGCCGAACTGGCCGACCGCGGCTGGCGGGTGGGACGGCCGCCGGAGGTGTTACTGCGGCGCGGCGACCTGAAAGTCCTCAGTGACCACTGGACGCGGATCGCCGCGCGCTGGCCCGTGCACGGCGCGGAAGAGCTGGTCCTGCGGTTGCGCACCGAACTTCACGAAGAGATCGAACGGAGAGAACACCAGTGACGGCAACGAATGTGCTGCGCCCGACTGCGGAAGTGCAGTACGCCGAGGAACTGGCCGCGCTCGCGGCTGCCGACGACAAGCACCGCCCACCGCACTGGAAGCTGTCCCCGCAAGCGGTCGTGCGTTACGTGCTGGGCGGAACGCTGCCGGACGGCACGGTGATCAGCCCCAAGTACGTGGGCGACCGTCGCCTGGTCGAGGTCGCGGTCGGCACCCTCGTCACCGACCGGGCGCTGCTGCTCGTCGGCGTGCCCGGCACGGCCAAATCCTGGCTGTCCGAGCACCTCGCGGCCGCGATCAGCGGCAACTCCACGCTCATCGTCCAAGGCACCGCGGGCACGAGCGAGGAGGCCGTGCGCTACGGCTGGAACTACGCGCGGCTGATCGCCGAAGGACCCAGCGAGGCCGCGCTCGTGCCCAGCCCGATCATGCGCGCGATGCGGCTCGGCACGGTCGCCCGGATCGAGGAACTGACCCGGATGCCGTCCGAGGTGCAGGACTCGCTGATCACCGTCCTGTCCGAGAAGGCACTGCCGGTGCCGGAACTGAACTTCCAGGTCCAGGCCGTGCCCGGGTTCACCATCATCGGCACCGCGAACGACCGCGACCGTGGCGTCAACCAGATGTCCTCGGCGCTGGCGCGGCGGTTCAACACCGTCGTGCTGCCGCCACCGTCCACTGAGGACGCCGAGGTGGAGATCGTCAGCCAACGGGCCGCCCAGCTGGGCCGTGCGCTGGAACTGCCGGCCGAGCCGCCCGCGCTGGACGAGGTCCGCCGGGTGGTGCGGATCTTCCGCGAGCTGCGCAACGGCAGCACGGTCGACGGCCGCACACAGGTGAAGAAGCCGAGCGGCAGCCTGTCCACCGCCGAGGCGATCTCGGTGGTCACCAGCGGGATGGCGCTGGCGGCGCACTTCGGTGACGGCCGGCTCGGCGCTGACGAGCTGGCCGCCGGGTTACTGGGCGCGGTGATCAAGGACCGGGTGTCCGACACCGCGGCCTGGCAGGAGTACCTCGAAGCCGTCGTCAAGGAGCGCAAGGAATGGCGCGACCTCTACCGGGCGTGCCGGGAGCTGGACCCGGCCTGATGATGAAGACCATCGACGACCGGGTGACCCTGCTGGGCATCCGGCACCACGGGCCGGGCTCGGCGCGAATGGTCCGGGCCGCCCTGGACGTCGTGCGCCCGCAGCTCGTGCTGGTTGAAGGCCCGCCGGACGCGGACCAGCTGGTCCCGCACGTCCGCGAGGTGACACCGCCGGTCGCGCTGCTGCTGCACGACGCGGCCGACCCGGCCGCGGCCGCGTTCTGGCCGTTCGCGCGGTTCTCCCCGGAGTGGCAGGCGCTCGACTGGGGTGTGCGCAACCAGGTCGAGGTGCGGTTCGCCGACATGCCGGCCGGGATCTCGATGTTCTACGAACGGCAGGACACCGACCGGGTCGTGGTGGACCCGCTGGGTGTGCTTGCCGAGGCGGCCGGGTTCGACGACCCGGAACGCTGGTGGGAGGACGTGGTCGAGCACTCCAGCGCCGAACCGGTCCAGCTCGCCGAAGCCGTCGCGGAGGCGATGACGGCGCTGCGCGACGAGTTCGCCGACACCGTCGACGAACGCACCCTGCAACGGGAAGCCTTTATGCGCCAGGCGATCCGGCGCGCGCTGACCGAGGTCGAGGGACCGATAGTGATGGTCTGCGGCGCCTGGCACGTGCCCGGGTTGCAGGACTTCCCGTCCGCCAAATCCGATACGGACCTGTTGAGAGGACTGAAGAAACGCAAGATCGCCGGAAGCTGGGTGCCGTGGAGCCACGGCCGGCTCGCGGCCACCTCGGGCTATGGCGCCGGGGTCGAGTCGCCGGGCTGGTACGCGCACCTGTGGGAGCACACCAAGGACACGGTCCCGCGGTGGATGGCCCGGACCGCACACGTCCTGCGTGAAGAGGGCCTGCCCGCCTCGACGGCGAGCGCCGTCGAGGCCGTGCGGCTCGCGGACACGTTGGCAGCCTTACGCGGCCGCCCGTCGCCGGGACTCGCCGAGGTGAGCGAAGCGACGCTGGCGGTGCTGTGCGGCGGGGACGACGTCGGCCTGCGGATCGTGCACGACCAGCTGGTCGTGGGCGAGGAGCTGGGCGTCGTGGGCGCGGGTGTGCCGCGCTCACCGCTCGCGACCGACCTGGAACGGTTGCAGCGCAAGCTCCGGATGCCCGCGAGCGCGGCGGAGAAGGCCTACCGGCTGGACCTGCGGCGCGACATCGACCGCGGCCGGTCCCAGGTGCTGCGCCGGCTGCAGGTGCTGGACGTGGCGTGGGGCGAGCCGGACGAGACGAGCACGCTCGGCACGTTCGCGGAGGCCTGGAAGGTCCAGTGGGATCCGGGCCTGGCCGTGGCGGTCGCCGCCGCGGCACGGCATGGCGCGACGGTCGAGGACGCGGCCGAGCACGTCCTGCTCGACCTGGCCAAGGCGGCCGACACGGTCGGCAAGGCCGCGGAAGTGTTGCAGGAGGCCGTGGCCTGTGAACTGGCGGATGCGGTCGCGGCCGCCCGGGCCGCGCTCGACCGGTGCGCCGCGGCCGCGACGGACGCGCTGGAGCTGCTGGACGCGTTGCCCGCCTTGGCGAACACGGTCCGGTACGGGTCGGTGCGGGGTACCGATCCCGAGCTGCTCCGGTCGGCGATGCACGGGCTGCTGGCCCGTGGCTCGGCCGGGCTGGCGCTGGCCTGCCGCGGCATCGACGACGAGACGGCCGAGGTCGCACTGTCCGTTGTGGACAAAGCGCACGACGCCGTCGCGCTGGCGGCCGACGAGGAGCACACCGCGGGCTGGTGGGATGCCTTACACCGGCTGGTGAGCATCGACCCGCCCGCGCACGGGCTGCCGAGCGGCCGCGCGAGCCGGTTGCTGTGGGAGGCCGAACGCCTGGACACCGAGGCGGTCGCGGTCCGCATGCAACGGGCCGTGTCCGCGGCCGGGGCGGGAACGGCGTTCGTCGCGGGGTTCCTGCGCGGGTCGGCGGTCCGGCTCGCGGCCGACTCGCGGCTGCTCGGCCTGGTCGACGAGTGGCTCACCGGGCTGCCCGGCGAGGCGTTCGAGGACGCGTTGCCGTTGCTGCGCCGGGCGATCACCGGGTTCAGCGCGCCCGAGCGGCGCACGCTGGCCGAGCGGGTGGCGGCCGGGGCGAGCCCGATCGACCTGATCACCGACGACGGGGATCCCGAGCGGACCGAGCGGTTCGTGGAGTTCGTGCGGGGTCTGTACGAGGGGGCGAGGGTATGAGCGACGAGCGACTGCGCCGGTGGCGGCTGCTGCTCGGGCCGGACGCCGGTGACCTGGCCGGGCTCGGCGAGGACGACATGAAACGGGACGGTGCGCTGACCGCGTTGTACGGCGGGGGCGGTGACCAGTCCGGCAAGCGTGGCGCCGGACTGGGGGCCAGTTCGCCGAAGCTGCACCGGTGGCTCGGCGACGTGCGGACCTACTTCCCGACCTCGGTCGTCCAGGTCATGCAGCGGGATGCGGTCGAACGGCTCGGGCTGACCAAGTTGTTGCTGGAGCCCGAGTTGCTGTCCTCGATCGAACCGGATGTGCACCTGGTCGGCACGCTGGTGTCGTTGTCCCGCGCGATTCCCCAGCGCACCAGGGAGACCGCGCGGGCGGTGGTGCGCAAGGTGGTCGAGGAGATCGAACGCAAGCTCGCGGACCGGTTGATCGCCGCGGTCAACGGTGCCGTCGACCGGTCGCGCCGGACCCGGCGGCCACGGATGTCCGATGTGGACTGGTCGACCACCATCCGGGCCAACCTCAAGCACTACCAGCCCGAGCAGAAGACGCTTGTGGTGGAGAGCCTGATCGGCGCGCACCGCCGCTCGCGCACCGCCGCCCTGCGGGACGTGATCCTGCTGGTGGACCAGTCCGGGTCGATGGCCGAGTCGGTCATCTACTCCGCGGTGTTCGGCGCCACGCTGGCCTCGCTGCGTTCGGTGAGCACCCGGATGATCCTGTTCGACACCGAGGTCGTCGACCTCACCGACACCCTCGACGACCCCGTCGACGTGCTGTTCTCCACCCAGCTGGGCGGCGGCACCGACATCAACCGCGCGGTCGCCTACGCCCAGCAACACGTCCGCCGCCCCGCGGACACCGTCATGGTGCTGATCAGCGACCTCTACGAAGGCGGCGTCGCCACCGAACTGCAGCGGCGGGTGCGGGAACTCGTGGCCAGCGGCGTGACGGTCGTCGTACTGCTGGCCCTGTCGGACAGCGGCACGCCCGCCTACGACCACGAACTGGCCGCACGGCTTTCCGCCCTGGGCGCGCCTTCGTTCGCGTGCACGCCGGACATGTTCCCGGACCTGCTCGCCACCGCGCTACGCCGCGAAGACGTCGGCGCCTGGGCGGAACAGGAGGGGATGGCCGTCGGGAGATAGCTAGTGCTGTCCAGATGAATCGGCCGGGACAGCCGATAGCGGGTCAGGACCCGGCCTGGTTGTTCGCGGGAGCCATGACCACCTGTCGCTCGATGAGTGGGACCGGCCCGGCCGTCCCCACGTCGGCGTCATGTGGTGAGCCGTCAGTCGAGGGCGATCTTGACGCCCAGGCCGACCAGGATGGTGCCGGTGACGGCGTCCATCGTGCGGCGCACTCGTGGCGAGGTGAAGAACTTCCGAAGGGCGCCCACGATGTTCGCCAGCACCGTGAACCACACCACCGTCACGACGACGGCCAGCGCAGACAGCAGCAGCGTCTGGTCGAGTCTTGGTGTGCCCGCGAGGAACTGGGGCATCAAGGCCACGAAGAACACCGCGCACTTGGGGTTGAGCAGGTTCGTCCACAGACCCTGGCGAAACGCCGACCAGGGCCGCACAGTGGTCGCGCTCTGGCCGAGCTCGACCTTCTCGCGGCGCCGCCGGGCCGCGATGAGGGCCTTGACGCCGAGGTAGGCGAGGTACACCGCGCCGACCAGCTTGACCACGGTGAACGCCATCGCGGACGCCGCCAGGAGGCTCGCCACGCCGAACGCGGCCACCACGGCCCACACGAACACACCGCTGGCGATCCCGAACGCGGTCGCCATCCCGGCACGCCGGCCCGATACCGCCGCGTGGCGGGTCACGATCACGAAGTCCGGCCCCGGGGACATCGCCGCCAGCAACACCACACCCATGAACGCCAGAAGATGCCCAGCACTGATCATCCGCCCACGCTAACCCGCGGCCGCAGCCCGTCCACGGCAATTTCCACAGCGTGAGACCTCCCGGTAGAGGTCCGAGGGCTTCAGGTATGTGAACGTTTTCACGTCTTGACCGCACTCCACCGAGCAGCCTAGTTTCGAGGAAACATCGGAGGTATACGAACGGGTAGGTGGCAGAGTGGCCGACCTCAACCGACGCACGATCCTCTCAGGGGCCTTGGCCGGGATGGCCGGGGCGACACTGGTGAATCCGGCGGCCGCGCTGGCCGAGGACAACAGCGCGGGACAAGACCTCGGAGCTGCGGGCCTTGGCGGTGGCGTCGACTGGGCCGGGTTTCTGGGTGGGGCCGATCTTGTCTGGCGGCGGATGCCGACGACCTGGTACGACGGCCCCTTCCTGGGCAACGGGTTCCTCGGGTCGGGGATCTACGCCGAACCCGGCCGCAACGCGATCCGGTTCAACGTCCAGCACAGCCAGGTGCAGGACCACCGGCCACAGTTCGGCTCGCTGTTCGGCCTGGCCCGGCTGCCGATCGGGTACTTCACGCTGGAGCCGGCCGGCACGATCACCGCGATCGACTGGCGGCTCGACCTCTGGAACGCCGAGCTGACGGGCACGCTCACCACCACGAACGGCAGCCTGAAGATCCGGGCGATCGTCCACAGTGTCCGGTCGGTGCTCGCCATCGAGATCACGCCGACCGACGGCGAACGCGGCTTCAAGTGGGTCTTCCATCCCGCGACGGCGGTCAGCCCGCGGACCGACCCCGTCTTCGGCAAGCCGCCGCCGGAAGGGTACCTGCCCAACCCGCCGGCCGACATCCACACCAGCGGCGACACAACCCTTGCGGTGCAGTCACTTCTCGCCGGAGGCGAACACGTGACCGCCTGGCGCGAGACCAGTCGTGGTTCGACGAGGACCCTCTACACGGCGGTCGCGTGGTCGCATCCGGAGCGGTCCGCGGGTGCGAAGGCGATGCGGATGGTCCGGCTCGTCGGCCCGTTGTGGGAGCTGGCGCAGGAACACCAGCAATGGTGGCACGACTACTACCGGAGGAGCTTCCTGTCCATTTCGGACACAAGGCTGCAGTCGTTCTACTGGATCCAGCTCTACAAGGTCGCCTCGGCCGCGCGGAAGGACGCCCCGGTGATGGCGACCAGCGGGCCGTGGCTGGAGCCGACGCCCTGGCCGGCGACCTGGTGGAACCTGAACGTCCAGCTCGAGTACTGGCTGATCCACGCCTCGAACCACCTCGAGCTCGACGCGGTCACCTACGCCATCGACCGGTTCCGCGACAACCTCAACTCGCAGGTCGCGCCGGAGTACCGCGAAGGCAGCTACGGCATCCCCCGTACGACGGACATGACCCTGCTCAACGGTGGCGGAACCGGCACCGCGGGCTTCCCGGTCGGCGTCCCGGGCAAGGAGACGCCCACCCCGGAGGTCGGCAACCTGACCTGGGCGTTGCACAACGTCTGGCTGTCCTACCGGCACACCATGGACGAGCGGATCCTGCGCAACGTCCTGTTCCCGTTGCTGCGTGGCGCGATCAACTACTACCTGCACTTCCTCGCGCCCGGCGCCGACGGCAAGCTGCACCTGCCGTTCACGTTCTCCCCCGAGTACGGCGTGAACGCCCCGGACTGCACGTACGACCTCGCGCTGATTCGTTGGGGTTGCCGGACTTTGCTCGAGGCGACCGCGATCCTGCGGATCTCCGACCCGCTGGAAGCCAAGTGGCGCGAGGTGCTCGGCACTCTCGTTCCGTACCAAGTGGACGCCAACGGGTACATGATCGGCGCGGGCGTGCCGTTCGCGAAGTCGCACCGCCACTACTCGCACCTGCTGCAGATCTACCCGTTGTACGAGGTCACCTGGGAGCAGCCGGAGAACCGCGAGCTGATCGACAAGTCGCTGCAGCACTGGATCACCTTCGAGGGCGCGTTGCAGGGCTACACGTTCACCGGCGCGTCCTCGATCTCCGCGCAGATGCTGCGGGCGGACAAGGCGAACTTCTACCTGACCGAGCTGCTGCGCCGGTTCATCCAGCCGAACACCATGTACAAGGAGTCCGGCCCGGTCATCGAGACGCCGCTGTCGGCCGCGCAGTCCCTGCACGACATGATCTGCCAGAGCTGGGGCGGTGTGCTGCGGGTGTTCCCGGCGGCGCCGTGGCCGGACATCGCCATCGACAACTTCCGCACCCAGGGCGCGTTCCTGCTCAGCGCGTCCCGGCAGAACGGGCAGACCCGGTGGCTCCGGCTCAAGAGCGAGGCGGGCGCGCCTTGTGTCGTCCGGCATGGCATCACCGGCGAGCTTCAGGTCAAGGACCGCGGGGGCCGTGATCTCAGCTGGCGAGAACAAGCCCCGGGCACGATCGAGGTGGACCTGCCGCGCGGCGCCGAGGCGCTGATCAGCCGAAAGGGTGACCGGCCGGACTTCGAGGCGGCCCCGGTCGCCTCGTCCGGGCCTGCTTCGCCGTGGGGTTTGCCCTGACGGGGTGATGCCCACTTCCCAACCACGCTCCCTCCAAGTTAGGCTCGCCTTACTTGGAGGTGAGCAGTGACCCAGACCCCCACTCCGGCCGAACGCGCCCGCACCATGGCGGCGCGTGGCGGCAAGGCGACCCTGTTGCCGTCCGCCGAGGGTCTGGCCGGGAAGATCACCCCACTGACTCACCACGTGCACGCCGACGGCACCGCCAGCGTGCTGATCACACAAAGCCATCCGCTGGTCACGGCCGCCTGGGCGGCGCCACGGGGTGAGCTCGCGGCGATGCTGGAGCTGGCCGACACCGCGCCGGTGCCGTTGCGCGAACCGGTCCGCGGCCTGCTCTGGCTCACCGGCTGGGTTCGCGCGCTGTCCGAGGACGAGGCTCGGCGGGCGGCGATGCTGGTCGCCGAAGACCGGCCGGATCCGCGGCTGCTCGACGTCGGGCACGGCGCCACGATGCTGCAGGTCGTGCCCGCGTCGATGGTGCTGGCCGACGCCGAGGGCACGCATTCGCTCAGCATCGACGAGTTCACCGGCGCCACGGCCGACCCATTCTGCGTCTACGAGGCGGACTGGTTGCGGCACCTCGAACTCGCGCACACCGACGTGGTGTCCCTGCTGGGCCGCCACCTGCCAGCCGAGTTGCGCGGTGGGCACATCCGGCCGCTGGGCCTGGACCGGTTCGGGCTACGGCTGCGGGTCGAGGCCAGCGACGCCGACCACGACGTGCGCCTCGCGTTCGAGCAGCCGGTGTCCACCACCGCCGAACTGGCGAACGAGCTGCGCCGCCTGGTCGGCTGCCCGTTCCTCGCGGAGACCAGAAAACAGGGCTGAGTTCCCGTGTAGACGGTGAACCGCCGCAAGACCATCGGCGTAGTTACCTCCTGGCGTGGCCTTTCACCCCAGGAGGCAACACTGATGACTAGTCACAGGCGTCTGCTCGCAGTCATGGCCGCGGTGGGCGCGGCGGTCGCGCTGTCCGCGACGGCGAGCACGGCGTCCCCCGCCGCCGACTCGTTCGGTGGCCGGAACACCTTCCGGGAGTCCCTCTCCGGCTATCAGGAGGACCCGCTGGTGCTGTCCACCACCGGCGGCGGACAGTTCCGGGCGTCGATCAACGACCGGACCATGGAGATCTCCTACCAGCTCAGCTACTCGGGCCTGGCGGGCAACGTCACCCAGTCCCACATCCACTTCGGCGGCCGGTCGCAGAGCGGCGGCATCAGCGTGTTCCTCTGCACCAACCTGGGCAACGGCCCGGCCGGCACCCAGGCCTGCCCGGCCGCCCCGGCGACGATCAGCGGCACCATCAAGGCCACCGACATCATCGGGCCCACCGGCCAGGGAATCGCCGCCGGTGAGTTCGCCGAGCTGACCAAGGCCATGCGGGCCGGGGTCACATACGTCAACGTGCACAGCGCGACGTTCCCGGGCGGGGAGATCCGCGCCCAGCTCGACCACCACTGACCCGCATGCCGGTTCCCCGCCCGTCACCGGGCGAGGAGCCGGTCCAGGTGCGTGTCGAGGGCGGCGACCGCCGACTCCGGGGTCTGCAGCCCGATGAGAATGTGCGAGGTCGGACCGTCCAGCATGGACAGCAGGGCGGCAGCGTGCCGGCGGGCGTCGGGACGTCGGCACGCGCCATCCCGCTCGCGATGTACTCCTCGAACCCGGCCACGCCCTTGAGGAGTTCCTCGGCGATCGCGGGGGTGACCGCGGCCCGGGCCGGGAACCGGCGCGAGGACCTGCGCCTCGGCATGGCGTTCCCCGTCCAGCGGGAGCATCTGCAGCAGCAGTGTCCTGATCGGACCGCCGTCCGGGCTGCCGTCGCGCAGCCGGGTCTCGACGCGGGTGTTCAGCAGCGCTACTGGGACATGGTCAGCGGCCGGGCGTACACGTTCGGCGAACGGATCGGCGCAGGGCACTCAGGCCCGGCGGCCGAGCGATGATCATGGACTGGCAGCCGAGCGGAAAACGGCGTAACCGGCGGCAAGCAGTACCTCTCGCCGCGCTCCATCACTCCTCTGGGTCTTGCGCTGGTGTCGGGCACCCAGAACGGTTGGCACGACCGTAGGAAAATCGTGCAACCAATCCCGTCTGGCCGGTGTTGTCACTGTGAGGGCTGCTCGGCTGGGCGTGGGGGAGACAGATGGAGTTCGTTCTGCTGGGCTCGGTCGAAGGCTGGGCCGGCGAGCAACGGGTGGACCTGGGCACGGTCCGCCAGCGCTGCGTGCTCGCGGCGCTGCTGGCCTCGCCAGGCCGCCCGGTGCCGCTCGACGTCCTGGTCGACCGGGTGTGGGGCGCGGACCCGCCGGTTTCCGTGCGCAACACGCTGTACAGCTACATCGCGCGCCTGCGTCGGATCCTCACCGAGCACGGGCTCGCCCTGGACAAGCGCACGGGCGGGTACCAGGTGGCAGCCCCTGTTCATGCTGTCGACTTATGGCAGTGGGACGAACTGCTACAGCAGGCGCGGACTGCCGTTGCCGACGGCGAGCGTATGGAGTTCCTCGACCGCGCGTTGGACCTGTGGCAGGGACGTCCGTTGGACAACCTGGACGGCCAGTGGGTCGTCCAGGTCCGGGACAAGATCGAGCAGCAGTACATCGCCGCGCTGGCCGAGTGGGCGGAGCTGACCATCGACGACGGGCGCGCGGCCGATGTCGCGAGCCGGCTGGCCGGTCCGGTGGCCGCGTGGCCGTCGGTGGAACCGCTGGTCGCGGCCCGGATGCGGGCGTTGCGGGCGATGGGCCGGACCGCGGAGGCGCTGGAGTGCTTCGCGCGGATCCGGCAGCACACCATCGACGAACTGGGGGTCGAACCGGGTCAGGCGCTGCGTGAGCTGCACATGTCGCTGCTGCAGGAGCCGGACGAGCGCGCGGTGCCGAAGCCCGCTCAGTTGCCCGCTGCCGTTGCCGACTTCATCGGGCGTGCGGACGCAATCGAACAGCTCAACTCGCTGGTGTCCGCGGACGCGTTGGTGATCACCGCGCTCGCGGGGACGGCCGGAGTGGGCAAGACGGCGTTGGCTGTGCAGTGGGCGCACCAGATCGCGCCGGAGTTCCCCGATGGGCAGCTGTACCTGAACCTGAACGGGTACTCGTCGGCGCCACGGGTCGAACCTGCGCGGGCCTTGGATCTGATGTTGCAGTCGCTGGGTGTGCCCGGTGACCAGATCCCGGCGTCGGTGGAGAGCCGGGCCGCGATGTACCGGTCGTTGCTGGCCGGCAAGCGGATGCTGGTCGTTCTGGACAATGTGGACAGTGCCGGGCAGGTGCGGCCGCTGCTGCCCGGGCAGCCTGGGTGTCTGGTGCTGGTCACCAGCCGGGACCGGCTGGGTGGACTGGTGGCGATGGACGGGGCGCGGCGGATCGACGTGGACTTGTTGTCCCACGACGAGTCTTTCGCGTTGATGCGGCGGTTGCTGGGCGATCGTGTCGATGCCTCGCGGCAGGCCACCGACCGGTTGGTGTCGTTGTGCGGGCGGTTGCCGTTGGCGCTGCGGATCGCCGCGGCGAACCTCGGGTCGCAGCCGATCGCGTCTTATGTGCAGACGTTGGAGCAGAACCGCCTGGGCCAGTTGGTGATCGACGGTGACTCCCGTGCGGCGGTGAGTACCCAGCTCGACTACTCCTACGAGCACCTGGGGGTTGCCGAGCGGGAGATGTTCCGGTTGCTGGCCTGCATTCCCGGGGCGGACGTCTCCGCTGAGGGCGCGGCGGCACTGCTGGGGTCCACTGTGGAGGCTGCCCGGCCTTTGCTCGCCCGGCTCGTGGACGCGCACCTGGTGGTTCAGGAGCGGTCGCGGTTCAGCTGTCACGACCTCTTGTCCGCCTATGCCGGTTCGCTGGTGGACGATTCGGAGACTTCGGCGGCGTTGCACCGGTTGTTCGGCTGGTGCCTGGACATGGCGATGGCCGCGATGGAGCAGATCGACCCCAACCGGCGGAAGCTGCTGCCGCCGCCGGTCGACATCGAGTTCCCGTCTTACGACTCGGCGATGACGTGGCTGGAGACCGAACGGTCGACACTCGTCGCCGTCACCGTCGCGGCGGCCGCGCGGGGGTGGCATTCGTATGCGTGGGAGCTGCCGCATGCGTTGTGGTCATATTTCTATATCCGGGGTCACCTGAACGATTGGCACACCACCCACGAGCTCGCTTTGACCGCCGCGCGCGCTTTGGACGACCCCATGGCGCTGGCCGAAACGCTGAACAATTTGGGGACCGCGCACAGACGTGCGGGCCGGTTGCCGCAGGCGCTGGATCATCACCTTGACGCTTTGGGAATTTATCGACAAATCGGCGATGAGGTGGGGGCGGCGACGGCTTTGTCGAATACCGGGATCGTGCATCAGCGGCTGGGGCAGTATCCCCAGGCGCTGGATCATTTCGGTCAGGTGCTCGTGTTGCAGGAGCGGTTGGGGGATGTCCGGCAGCAGGCTCGGACGCTCGGGAACCTGGGGGTCATCTACGAGGAACTGGGGCGTTATCCCGAGGCTTTGACGCACTACGGCCAGGCTTTGGCGAAGTTCGAGCTGATCCGGGATCGGCTTGGGGAGGCTATCGCTTTGGCCAATATCGGGATTGTTCATCAGCGGCTGGGCCAGTATCCGCAGGCGCTGGATCACCAGAGGAAAGCGTTTGCGCTGCATCAGTCGCTCGGTGATCGGCAGGGGGAGGCGGCGGTGCTGGCGAACCTTGGGTATACGTACTGTCAGCTGGGGCGGACGACTGAGGCGTTTTCGCATCAGCAGCAGGCGCTGACGCTGGCGCGGCAGATCGGGGATACGGATCTGGAGAGTGAGATCCATAATGATCTTGGGGAGACGCATGCCGCGGCGGGGGCGCATATGGCGGCGTTGACGGAGTATCGGCATGCGTTGACGATGTCGATTGATACCGGGAATCGGCATCAGGAGGGGCGGGCGCACCGGGGGATTGCTCAGGCTCAGCATGCCGTTGGGGAGCACTATACGGCTCGGAAGCATTGGGGGGCTGCGCTGCGGTTGTATACCGAGTTGGGGGTGGCTGAGGTTGCTCGGCTGGGGGCTGAGCTTGCTGCTCTCGACCCGGATTGCCAACCCACTGGTGATCGCGTTCGCTGAGTTTTTCTGAGGGGTGGAAAGAATGCGCTCGCCGCGCGGCAGGCCGCCAAGAGGGGCAAGGGATCCTTCGGATCCTTTGGGGTGGGTTGGGTGCGTGCCCTCTGGGCGCTTGCGTGCGTTGGGGTGGGGTGGAGTGGGTGCTTGGTGGAATTGGGTTAGTTGGTTGGTTGACTAGTCGGTTGCCAGGTGGGCGGGGAAGCCGCCGGTTGCTATGGGGCCCCAGGTGGTGGGGGTGATGCGGATGAGGCTTTTTCCTTGTTTCCGCATCGCCTCTCGGTATTCGTCCCAGTCTGGGTGTTCACCGGAGATGCTGCGGAAGTAGTCGACCAATGGTTCGAGGGCTTCGGGGAGGTCGAGGACTTCTGCTTCGCCGTTCACCTGGACCCAGGGGTCGTCCCAGTCGTTGGACAGGATGCAGAGGGAGGCTTGGGGGTTGGTTCGGAGGTTTCGGACTTTGGCTCGCTGCGGGTAGGTCGAGATCACCACCCGGCCTTCGGTGTCCACTCCGTATGTCACAGGGGACATTTGTGGGGTCCCGTCGGGTTTGTGGGTGACCAGAATCGTGCGGTGGCGGGGGCGGAGGAAGTCGAGCAGCTCGGCACGGTCCACTTTGGTGTTCGTCGCGATTCGTCGGGCCATGGGCGGAGGGTAGCGTGCGGGGGTGGCGAACGGACTACGCGGCTGGTTGGCGCCGCGGCGCGATCGGGAGGTCGTGACCGACCCCGAGCAGCGCAGAGCAATCAAGATCGAGCTGTGGATCGTCTTCCTGGTGACTCTGGGGATGTCGGGGCTGCGGAGCCTGTTGTCGCTGGTCGACTCGTTGCTGGCGCCGGCGCCGCTGAGCGACCAGAAGGTGGCGTTGAACGTCCCGCAGGCCACGGCGGACCTGATCGACCTCTTCAAGCAGCTGCTCAGCGCGGTGCAACTGGTGGCGTGGGGTGCGTTGGGCGTCTACCTGTTGTGGCGGGCGGGTAGACAGCTGAGGGACGTGGGGCTGCGGTACTTCCGCAGTGACCCGTTGCGGGGTGTGGGGCTGGCGGCGCTGATCGGCATCCCGGGGCTGGGGTTGTACCTGCTCGCGTATGCGTTGGGTGTGAGCCTGCAGGTCGTGCCCACGACGTTGACGGACACGTGGTGGCGGCCGATCGCGCTGACGTTGTCCGCGTTTGGGAACGCGTGGGCCGAGGAGACCTTGGTGATCGCGTACCTCATCACCCGGTTGCGGCAGCTCGGGTTCGGCGAGAACAAGTCGTTGCTGTTCTCCTCGGTGCTGCGCGGCAGTTACCACCTGTACCAGGGGTTCGGTGGGTTCGTCGGGAACCTGGTGATGGGGTTGGTGTTCGGGCGGATCTGGCAGCGCACCACCAGGTTGTGGCCGATGGTCATCGCGCACACGCTGCTGGATGTGGTGGCGTTCGTCGGATACTCGTTGCTCAGCGGGGTTTCCTGGCTGCCTAAGTGACGTTGTAGCGCATCCGCTGCATCATGTTCTCCGGGCCCGGCTGGATCCCGGACGAGGTGAACAACCCGCCCATCTGCTCGGCGAGATCGGCCGGGTCCCAGCGCTTGCCGCCCGCCTTGATCTCCGCGACGGAGGTGTAGGGCTGGAAGATCTCGACGCTGTCGCCCTGCACCCCGAACACCTTGCCGCTGATGTGCCCGGCGTCCGGCGAACACAGGTAGGCCACCAGCGGGGCGATGTTGTCCGGGTCGAAGAAGTCGAAACCGTCCTCGGCCTCGGCGACCGCGCTGAACAACGGCTCGGTCATCCGGGTGCGGGCCGAGGGCGCGATGGCGTTGGAGGTCACGTCGAACCGGGCCATCTCGATCGAGACGATCGTTGAGAACGCGGCGATCCCGGCCTTGGCGGCGCCGTAGTTGGTCTGGCCGAAGTTGCCGAGCAGACCGGAAGTCGAGCTGGTGTGCACGATCCGGCCGGGGCGTTGGGCGGCACGCCAGTACCGGCAGGCCGCGCGGGTGGGCGCGAAATGGCCGCGGAGGTGGACCCGGACCACCGCGTCCCACTCCTCGTCGGTCATCTTCACCAGCGTGCGGTCGCGCAGGATGCCCGCGTTGTTGACCAGCGCGTCCAAGTGACCGAACTCCTCGACGGCGCCGGTGACCAACTGGTCGGCGAAGTCGGTGTCGGCGACGTCCCCCGAGGCGACGACGGCTCGGCCACCTGCGGCGATGATCTCGTCGGCCACGTCGTACGCCGGTGACGGGTCGAAGTCGGCGAGCACCACCGAAGCGCCCTGCCGGGCGCACTCCAGCGCCTCACCGCGGCCGATGCCCCGCGCCGCACCGGTGACGATCACAACCTTGCCGTCGAGGATGCCCATGGCACGACCCTACGGACTGTCGGCCACCTGCGGCTTGACCGGCGCGCGGTAACCCGACCGGCCGACACTGTCGGTGACGAACTTCTGCCAGCTGCCGTCCGCGATCATCGACCGCAGCGCCTCGGTCACCTGACGGCGGCGCGGATCGCCCTTGTGCAGGCCGATGCCGTAGCGCTCGGTGGAGAACGGCTTGCCGACGAGCTTGAGCCGCTCGGGCTGCTCGGCGGCGTAGCCCGCGAGGATCACGTCGTCGGTGGTGACCGCGTCGATGTCGCCCTTGAGCAACGCGTCCACACACTCCCGGTAGGAACCGTGCTGCTCCAACGTGACCGAAGCCGCATAGGTCGCCTGGACCTTCTGCGCCGGAGTGGACCCGGTGACCGAGCAGAGCTGCCAGTCGCTGTCGTTCAACGACTCCGGCCCGTCGATGTCCGCGTTCGCCTTGCGCACCAACAGGCTCTGGCCCGCGACGAAGTACGGACCGGCGAAGTCCACGTGCTGCTTGCGGGCGTCGGTGATCGAGTAGGTGGCCACGACCATGTCCACTTTGCTCTGCTCGAGCATGGACTCGCGGTCGGCCGCGCGCGCCTCGACGAACGTGATGTTCCGGCTGTCGGTACCCAGGCGCGTGGCTACGTACTTGGCCACGTCGACGTCCAGCCCGGTGTACCCGCCGTCCGATCCGCGCAGGCCCAGGCCGGGCTGGTCGAACCGGATGCCGATGGTCAGCTTGGGCCCTGCCGGTGCGCCGCTGCTCCCACAGCCGGCCACCAGCAGCACACACAATGCCGCTACTGCGCGTATCAAGACCGCTCCCCGACTCCTGCCACCGAATCCGACCGTACCGGCCGATCCGGGACGCAACAAACCGCGTACATTTCCGTCACCAGGCGAAACGAATCACTGTTTCGATCACTCCGCACCGTATGTTTCGATGAGAAATCACCTCGGTACGCGACGATTTGCATATCCAGCCGGTAGCCTTCGAACCGTGACCGCGTACTCCGCAACAGACGTGACAGCCGAGGTCGAGCCCCAGGCGCAGCCCCGAGTCGACAGCGAGGTGGGCACGCTCCGTACCGTCCTGCTGCACCGCCCCGGGGCCGAGCTCAAGCGGCTCACCCCGCGCAACAACGACAAGCTGCTCTTCGACGGTATCCCGTGGGTGGACCGCGCGCAGGAGGAGCACGACAGGTTCGCTCAGGTCCTCACCGACCGGGGCGTCGAAGTGATGCTGCTGGCCGACGTGCTGGGCAAGGCGCTGGAGGACGGCCGCGCCCGCGCCACCGGCGTCTTGACTGCTGTGGACGAGCGCAGGCTGGGCTACGAGCTGGCCGACTCGCTGCGGTCGCACCTGTCCAGCGTGGACAGCAAGACCCTGGCGCACGTGCTGACCGCGGGGATGACGTTCGAGGAGCTGCCGGTCGCCGAGGGCGCGTCGCTGGTGCGCCGGATGCACGGGCCGCACGACTTCGCCATCGACCCGCTGCCGAACCTGTTGTTCAGCCGGGACTCGTCGGTCTGGATCGGCGACCGGGTCGCGATCGCCTCGCTGGCCATGCCCGCGCGGGTCCGCGAGACCTCCGTGCTGGATCTCGTGTACGCCTACCACCCGCGGTTCCGGCTGTCCGGCCGCGCGTACGGCGCGCACTCCGCTCCGGTCGAGGGCGGCGACGTGCTGCTGCTCGCGCCGGGCGTGCTCGCCATCGGGGTCGGCGAGCGCACGACTCCGGCAGGCGCGGAATCCCTTGCGCGGTCGGCATTCGCGGACGGTCTCGCGCACACCGTGCTGGCCGTGCCGATCGCTCAGGACCGCGCGACCATGCACCTGGACACCGTGTGCACGATGGTCGACAAGGACGCGGTGGTCATGTACCCCGCCGTCCGCGACTCCCTGATGGCGTACCCGATGCGGCCCGACGGCTCCGGCGGGGTCGCCGCTTCCGGGCCGGTGCCGTTCCTGAGCGCCGCAGCCGAGGCGATGGGGATCGAGCGGCTGCGCGTGATCGACACCGGGCTCGACTCGGTGACCGCCGAACGCGAGCAGTGGGACGACGGCAACAACACGCTGGCCCTCTCGCCGGGTGTTGTCGTCGCGTACGAACGGAATGTGGAGACCAACGCGCGGCTCGAGGAGGCCGGCATCGAGGTCCTCCGGATCAGCGGGTCCGAGCTGGGCTCCGGCCGGGGCGGGCCGCGTTGCATGTCCTGCCCGATCAACCGCGATTCCCTGTAACCGGAACAAGGGCGGCGGTGACCGGCCCAACGGCATGGGCCTGGCTTTTTGACCCGGAATCAACGGTGGGGCGGCCAAGGCCGTCCCACCCCGGAAATCCCGCGGGAAATAAGGAACGCCTTACCTAAATGCATTCTCGATAGGCTTGCCTAAATTAGCATCGCCAAATTGTGGAAACAAGGGCTCTTGGTTATCTTGCGGACATGACCAGCAAGTTCCACGAGCTGCTGCAGCAGCAGATCCGTAACGAGTTCACCGCTTCCCAGCAGTACATCGCGGTCGCCGTGTGGTTCGACGACCAGGACCTCCCCCAGCTCGCGAAGCATTTCTACCACCAGGCGCTGGAAGAGCGGAACCACGCGATGATGATCGTGCAGTACCTGCTCGACAACGACATCAAGGTGACCGTCCCCGGTGTCGACGAGGTGCGCAACGACTTCAGCACGGCCGTGGAGCTGGTCGAGCTCGCGCTGAACCAGGAACGGCAGGTCACCGACGAGGTGATCCGGCTGGCCAAGACCGCCCGCGACGAGGACGACTACAAGGGCGAGCAGTTCATGCAGTGGTTCCTCAAGGAGCAGGTCGAGGAGGTCGCGCAGATGTCCACGTTGCTCAACGTGTTCAAGCGGGCCAACGGAAACCTGTTCGACGTGGAGAACTTCATCGCCCGGGAAACGGTCGGCGACGCCGGTTCGGACGCCGGCGCCCCGCGTGCCGCCGGTGGTTCGGTCTAGTTCCTCAGCATTCCGTCTGGCTGCCGAGCAGGATGATCCCGGTCACCTTCGAAGTGTCCATGTCGTAGGAGATCGAGTACCAGGCTGACGTGCGGCCCGGCACCGCGACCACCGAGGGCGACTTCTGCGCGTCGAAGTCGCGGTAGTGCGAAAGCGCGATCTCGATGTTCGTTCCCTCGCCGACGTCCTCGGGGGTGTGCACCTTGATCGACGGGTCGATCAGGACCACTCCCGAGCGGGGCGAGACCACGATCCGGGAGCCCGGCTGGCCGCCGATCGTGTAGGTCACGCACTGGCCGGCCGGGACCGGGGCGGCGGGCTGGTTCACCTGACCGGTGGCGACCACCTGCTCGGCGGTCATGCCGAGCCGGAACGGCCCGTACCCGTTCGGACCGAGCACGGTGGCGGTGACCGCGGGCACGACCGCCGGCTTCGAGGTCGACGCGGCCGGTCCACGCGGACTGGTCATCACCGTCGGCGCGTTCGCGCGCCCGGATGCCGGCGGCGTGGTCGCCGCCGACGGGGTCTGGACCTGGGGTGTGGTTCCCGGCGACGTGGTGTCGGTCGAGGTCGAGGTGACGGAGAGTGTGGGTGCGTCCGCCACCTGGTTGGACTTCGACGGTCCGTGAGTCAGCACGATGGTTCCGGTGGCCAGGACGGCCGCGGCGACCACACCCGCCGCGCTGACCAGCGCGATGCGGTTGCGGCGAACCCGGCGGGCCCCGGCGACCACGGTCTTCTCGGCGTCGGCGGCCACCTGGACGTCCAGCCTCCTGTCCTGGAAGAGCCTGGTCAGCTCCTCCTCGAGGTCGTCCATCCTCAGTGCCTCCCTTCCGCCGTCGCGCCCAGCCTGGTCCGCAGACTCGCCATCGCCTTACTCGCCTGGCTTTTCACCGTTCCCGTGCTGATCCGCAGGGTCTCGGCGATCTCCGCCTCGGACAGACCCTCGTAGTAGCGCAGCACGATCACCGCACGCTGCCGCTGGGGCAACGCGCGTAGAGCCTGCCAGAGGGGCTCGTTGTCGAACGAGTCAGGTACGGACGGGCCCGCGACCTCCGGCAGGTCGGCGACCAGGCTTTCCTTCCTTCTTCGTCGCCACCAGCTGATGTGCGTGTTCGACATCGCGCGGCGCGCGTAGGCGAGCGGGTCACCTGTGCTGCGCACGACCGTCGACCACCGGGCGCCGATCTTCTCCAGGACGGCCTGGACCAGGTCGGCTCCGTCGTGCGGGTTGCCCGTCAGGGCATACCCGTAGCGAAGCAGGCCGGGCAACGCCGCCCGGACGAACTCGCCGAAGTCGTCCACTGCGTTATCCCCCGAGTCAGCTGGATGGACCGCAGCCCGGGACAGAACCGAGGTCATCCACCCTCCCCGCGAGACGACTCACTGGACATGCGGAACACGCCAGTCGGCCCGCGGGGGTTGCCTTGTCTTTCAGTTCCCGTTTCCGGCCAGGGCGGCGGGCAGCCGGAACCGGCCGTCCGGACCCGCCGGGAACTCGTGCACGGCCACCACCGCTCGTCGCGATATCGGTCCGTAGACGTGCGGGAACCAGGGGAGGTTGTCCCCGGGCGGATCGGCCTCTTCCCACCGTACCGGGCATTCCAGCAGGTCAGGGTCGATGACCAGGAGGACGAGGTCCGACCGGCCCGCGAAGAACTGACCGGCTGGCATGTGCACCGTGCCGTAGTCGGCGCAGTGGATGAAGCCCACCTCGTCGAGCGAGTCCGCCCGGTAGTCGCCACTCTCCGGCCATTCCGAACGGCCGCAGATGTGCAGGATCATCGGATGGTGACCTGGCGGCCGATCAGCCCGTCCCGGGACCGGCGCTCCTCACCGGTCAGCGGCGTGCCCTCGAGCGACGCCAGTGCCTCGGCCAGGCGCTCGCCCAGCTCGGCGGCCGGCTTCTCCCACTCGCGGGCGTGCGGCTCGGGGTCCAGGTCGAACACCGGCACCAGCAGGCCGTGCGCGCGGAACGAGCCGGCGTACTTGGAGCCCTCGCCCACGGTCAGCGTGCCCGCGGCGGCGAGCCGGGCCATGGCGGCCATCAGCTGCTCCTCCGGCTCCGGGCGCACCCAGCGCAGGTAGGCCTTGTCGCCGGCCAGGGTCCAGTAGGCGGCCGGGCCGATCCGGTGGGTCGGCATGATCGCCGCGTTGGCCCGCTCCAGCGACAGCGCGACCTCGCCGGTCGCGTCCGTGCCGGGCGCCAGCCACCAGCCGAAGTCCTCGTGCACCTCGGGCTCGACCACGGCGTCCGCGTCGATCAGGTCCTGCAGCCGGGTGGTCCCGGTCTGCGGCACGATGCTGAGCACCTCGCCCGCCTCGGCGGTCAGCGCCCACTCGATCGCCTCGGCCACATCGCGGCTGATGTTCTCCGAACGGGTCTGCACCTGCAGGCCGATGAACGCGGCCTCGTCCTCACCGGCCCGCACCAGGGCGGCGGAGGCCAGTGGCAGCACCGTGCCCAGCGTGATGGTCCGCTTGGCCTCGGTCTTCAGCGGCAGGGTCACGGTCGCGGACGGCACGAACTCACGCAGCGCGACCAGCTCGCACTCGCCGGCCAGGCCCTCGAACGGCCGCGCCCCGGACAGGTCGGCGGCACCGCCGGGCGCCCCGTGGCACGCCTTGTACCGCTTGCCCGAACCGCACGGGCACGCCTGGCGCGGGTTGATGCCCTCGTCCCCGGCGGACGCGCGCCGTGCTCGTCTGGCCTGCTTCGCCCCGGCGCCCTTGCCCACCTGGTACTCCTCTAAGTCATCTCGGACGGTTGTGTCCCCGGGACCGTACCGCGCAGCACGGCCGCGGTCGCCGCGGGCTTGTTCGTCGCGAGGAACCGGACGCCCAGCTCGCGGCACAGCCGGACGTCGGCCGGCTCGTCCACGGTCCACACATACGTGGGACGTCCGGCTTTGGCCACGTAGTCCGGGTCCGTGCGCAGGCGGTCGATGCTCGGCCCGACGTAGTCGCCTATGCGCGGCGTGACGCGTGTGCTCGTCAGCATGACCGTCGGCAGCTGCGGTGCGTGCCGTCGCATCCGCAGGATCGCGCGCTGCGAGAACGACATCACCACGACCGGCGACTCGTCCTTGTCCTTCGGCCGCGCGAGTCCATGCCGGGCCAGCAACGCCACCAGCTTGGCCTCGACGAGACCGCCGTAGCGGACCGGATGCTTGGTCTCGACGAACAGCCGCACCCCCGGCCGGACCAGGCCCAGCAGGTCGTCCAGGGTGAGCACACCCGGGTTCTCGTCGCCGAAACTGAGCTTGTTCAGCTCGGCTAGGGTCTTGGTGCTGACCACGCCGGAGCCGTCGGAGGTGCGGTCCAGGGTCCGGTCGTGCACGCAGACGAGCTCGCCGTCCTTGGTCAGCCGGACGTCACACTCCAGCCCGCCGGCCTGCTGGGCGAGCGCCAGCTCGTAGGCGGCCAGGGTGTGTTCGGCCCGTTCGGCGGAGGCACCACGGTGCGCTACGACTTCAGGCAACACTCAGTGATAGTGACACGTCCCGCTGGCAACCGTGTGAACTGCGGACATACGGTGACCGACATGCCGTTCGACCCGCAGGACCCCGATTTCGTCGCCGATCCGTATCCCGCGTTCGCCGCTTTGCGGGCGAATGGCCCGGTCCACCAGCACCCGGGCCTCGGCCTGGCGGTCGCCGTGTCGCACGCCGCGTGCTCGGAGGTGCTGCGGCACCGGTCGCTGGGCCGGATCTGGTCGGACGCCACCCCGATCGAGCAGTTCACCTCGTTCAACCTGCTGCATCGCAACTCTTTGCTGGAGAACGAGCCGCCCGTCCACACCCGGCTGCGCAAGCTTGTATCCACCGCATTTCTGCGCGGTCATGTCGAGCGGCTGCGGCCCTGGGTGGAGAAGCTGTCCACGCGTCTGGTCGACGACCTCGCCGCCGCGATCGCCGCCGACGGGCACGGCGACCTGCTGGCCTTCGTGGCCGCTCCCCTGCCGGTCGAGGTGATCGCGGAGCTGCTCGGGGTGCCGTTGGCGGACCGGGCGCGGCTGGTGCCGTGGTCGAACGCGATCGTGAAGATGTACGAGTACGGCCTGCCCGCGGACATGCGGGCGAAGGCCGAAGAGGCGGCTTCCGAGTTCGTCGCCTACCTGCGGGAACTGGCCGCGGATCCGGCACCGGACAGCTTGATCAGCGACCTGGTGTCGGTGCGGGACGCCGGGGACCGCCTGAGCCAGGACGAGCTGGTCGCCACCTCGGTGTTGCTGCTGATGGCGGGGCATGAGGCGACCGTGAACGTCATCGGCAACGGGGTGCTCGCGTTGATGCGCAACCGGTCGCAGTGGCAGCGGCTGGTCGATGATCCCGCGCTGCTCCCGACCGCTGTCGAGGAGCTGATCCGGTACGACGCGCCGCTGCAGCTGTTCGAACGGACCGCGACCGCGGAGGTCACCATCGGCGGCGTGACCCTGCAGCCCGGCGACAAGATCGCCGCCCTGCTCGGCGCCGCCGCCCGCGACCCCGAGGTGTTCGTGCGACCGGACGTTCTGGACGTCGGCCGGAACCCCAACCCGCACATCGGGTTCGGCGCCGGGATCCACTACTGCGTCGGCGCGCCACTGGCCCGCGTGGAGATCTCGGCGGCGCTTGGCGCGTTGATCACCCGGTTGCCCAATCTCCACCTGGCCGCCGAACCCGAGCGTCGTCCCGAGTTCGTGATCCGCGGCCTGCGGTATTTAACTGTCGAGTAACCAGAGGTCACAATCCGACTTAGGTGGCTTGCCCAGCCCCGAACCCGCAGCTAGCGTCCGTGATCTAGGTCACAAGCGGTTTGCCCGGTTTGTCAACGGCGCGAAGGACGGGGCACAACTGTGTTGTCGGTGAGCAACCTGGAAGTGGTCTACGACGACGTAGTCCTCGTACTTCGTGGCCTCAGCCTCGAGGTGCCCAGCGGGGCGGTGGTCGCCGTGCTGGGCGCGAACGGCGCGGGCAAGACGACGCTGCTGCGGGCCATCTCGGGTTTGCTGATGCCGCACCGCGGCAAGATCACCAAGGGCACAGTCCGGCTGGACGACGAGGACATCACCGGCATGGACCCGGCCAAAGTGGTCCGCCGCGGCATCGCCCAGGTGCTCGAGGGTCGCCGGGTGTTCGCCGAGATCACCGTGGACGAGAACCTCCGGGCGGGCGCGCACACCCGGTCACGCGCCGAGGCGCGGGAGTCGTATGCGCGGGTTCTCGACTTGTTCCCGCTGCTGGCCTCGCGCAGGAAGTCGATCGCGGGCTATCTGTCCGGCGGGGAGCAGCAGATGCTCGCGATCGGGCGGGCGTTGATGGCGTCACCGTCGTTGCTGCTGCTCGACGAGCCGTCGCTGGGGCTCGCGCCTCGGCTGGTCGAGCAGGTGCGGGACATCATCGTGGAGATCAACCGGCAGGGCACGAGCGTGCTGCTGATCGAGCAGAACGCGGTGATGGCGCTGGCCATCGCGCAGGCCGGGTACGTGCTGGAGAACGGGAAGGTCGTCAAGGACGGACCGGCCGCGGAACTGCTGGCCGACGAGGACATCCGCGAGTTCTACCTGGGTTCCGGCGAACGAAGGTCCTTCGCCGACATCAAGACCTACCGGAGGAGGAAGCGGTGGAGCGCTTGACCGTGCGCGACCTGACGTTGCGGTTCGGCGGGGTGACCGCGTTGAACGGCGTCAGCTTCGACGTGCACTCCGGTGAGCTGTTCGCGGTGATCGGTCCGAACGGCGCGGGCAAGACCTCGATCTTCAACTGCCTCAACGGCGTCTACCGCCCGCAACAGGGCAGCATCAAACTGGGTGACGTCGAGCTGACCGGCAAGTCGCCCGCCCGCATCGCCTCCCTCGGCGTGGCGCGGACGTTCCAGAACCTCGGCCTGTTCGAGAACCTGTCGCTGATCGACAACCTGATGCTGGGCCGGCACCACCTGATGCGCACCGGGATGGTGTCCGGGATGTTGTGGTGGGGGCGGGCCAAACGCGAGGAGATCCAGCACCGGTCGGCGGTCGAGGAGGTCATCGAACTGCTGGAGCTGGAGGCCTACCGGCGGACCCCAGCGGGACTTCTGCCTTACGGCGTGGCGAAACGGGCCGAGCTGGGCCGCGCTTTGGCCATGGAGCCCCGGTTGCTGCTGCTGGACGAGCCGGTGGCCGGGATGAACCTCGAGGAAACCGAGGACATGGCCCGGTACCTGACCGAGGTCCGGCGCCGGCTGCGGCTGACGATGATCCTGGTGGAGCACGACATGCGGCTGGTCATGGACCTCGCCGACCGCGTGCTGGCGCTGGACTTCGGCGTGCCGATCGCGACCGGGACCCCGGCGGAGATCCAGCACGACCCGGTGGTCGTGGAGGCCTATCTCGGCGGTGCGGCATGACAGCTGCCCCGGCAGAGAAGACCACGCTGCCTGCGCGGTTACTTGAACTGGCAGCGTCGCGGCCGCGGGATGTTGGCGTGCGGTGGAAGCAGTTCGGCAAGTGGCAGGAGTTCACTTGGGCCGCTTACGCTTCGCGGGTCGCCGGGATCGCCGCCGGGTTGCGGGACCTGGGCGTCGGGCCGGGCACGCGGGTAGCCATCCACGCGGAGAACCGTCCTGAGTGGATATTCACGGACCTCGCCGTGCAGGGGCTCGGCGGGGTGAGCGTCGGCATCTACCCCACTTCGCCGGCGGCAGAGGTTGAGTACGTGCTGGCGGACGCTTCCGTTGAGGTACTGGTCACCGAGGACGAGGAGCAGCTCGACAAGGTGCTCGCCGTGCGGGACCGGTTGCTGGCCCTGCAGCACATCATCGTGATCGACCCTCGCGGCGTGCGGTCGCCGGATGTGCTGACCTTCGCTGATGTGGCCGATCGCGAGGACGTTCTGGACGCTTACGCGGCTTCGGTCGCGGAGCTGGATCCTTCGGCTACCGCGATCCTGGTGTACACCTCCGGAACCACCGGGCCACCCAAGGGCGCGATGATCTCGCACGCGAACCTCGTGGCGGCCGGGCAGTCCTTCGTGACCTCGTTGCCCGCGGGGCCCTCCGACGAACTGTTGAGCTACCTGCCTTTGTGTCACGTCGCCGAGCGGTTGTTGTCCGTGATGGACGCTTTGTGGGCCGGGGCGACCGTGAACTTCGGGGAGGGCGGCGAGTCGTTCCCGCATGACCTGCGGGACGTGCAGCCTACGGTGTTCCTCGGGGTGCCGCGGGTGTGGGAGAAGATGATGGCCGGGGTGGAGATCCGGATGGCCGACGCCTCCTGGCTGAAGCGGGTTACCTACCGGGCCTGCGTTTCCGCGGGGCGCCGGATCTCGGTGCGGCGAATGCGCGGCTCACTGTCGCTTGTGGACAGAGCTGTGCTTGGCGTGTGCTGGCTGCTGGTTTTCCGTTCGCTGCGGGAGAAGCTGGGGATGGCCCGGGTCCGGGTACCGTTGAGCGGCGCCGCGCCGATCGCCCCCCAGGTGCTGGAATGGTTGTGGGCCATCGGGATCCAGGTCCGCGAGGGCTACGGCCAAACGGAGAACACGGCCATCTGCACCCTCAACCCAGCCACCGATGTGCGACTCGGGACAGTGGGAGTGGCGAGTCCGTCCGTGGAAGTGCGCATCGCGGCCGACGGGGAGATCCTGACGCGCTCGGCGGGCGTGTTCCAGGGCTACCTCAACATCACGTCGTCACCGGTCGACGACGAAGGCTGGCTGCACACCGGCGACATCGGCACGCTGGACGACGACGGCTACCTGCGGATCACCGACCGCAAGAAGGACATCATCATCACCGCCGGCGGCAAGAACATCTCGCCGTCCGAAATCGAGAACCTCCTCAAAGTCTCGCCGTACATCAGGGAAGCGATCGTCATCGGAGACCGCCGGAAATACGTCACGGCGCTGATCGGCATCGAACTGGAGACGGTCGGCGACTGGGCCACCCGCCGCGACCTCCCCTACACCACCTACGCGGACCTATCGGGAAAGCCGGAGGTGTTCGCGCTGATCCGCAACGTCGTGCACGCCGCCAACCGACAGCTGGCGCAGGTCGAACACGTGAAGCGGTTCTGCCTCCTCGACAAAGAACTCGACCACGAAGACGGCGAACTCACCGCCACCCAGAAGGTCAAACGCACCGCCATCGCCCGCCGCTTCGCCACCCAGATCGAGGAGATGTACCGATGAGCCCCGGGCCTGCGGGTGGGGGCGGCGCCTTCTGTGGCTGGGGCGGTTCGATTTTGTGCGGGGACGTCCGCGGCGCCCGGGCAGGCGAAAGGCAAACAGGTCTGGCGACCTGCCCTGCCGGAAAGCGTATGGGCGCCGCCGCCCCGCGCAAAATCGAACCGCAACGGCGCCCATCAAATGCCGCCCCCAAGCGGGCAAACCGCCAAAGAGCCGCTTCCCCTCATCCCAACAGGAATCCCCCGCCGCTCCCAGGGGGCGGCCCCAAGGTCAGTCTATCGGGGGTAGCAGGGTGGGGCTATGGGGTGGCGCGGGGTGTGGATAACTGTTGGGTGCGAGTGGCGCGCAATGTGGCGGACCGGAGTTGGGAGGGGGTGGCGGTGGGGTGACTGTGTTCTTGCAGAACTGTTTTGCGGGGTTGGCGCTGGGGTCGACTTATGCGTTGGTGGCGTTGGGGTTTGTCGTGATTTTCAAGTCGACTGGGGTTATTAATTTCGCACAGGGTGGGTTGTTGGCGCTGGGCGCTTATTTGGGGTATACGTTCTCGAACAATCTCTTGCTGGGGTTTGGGGTTGCGATTGTCTTGGCTTGTGTTACCGCTGGTGTGGTGGGGGCGGGGTTTGAGCGGATTGTTCTGCGGCGGATGGTGGGGCAGCCTCCGTTCGCGGTGATCATGATCACCATCGGGCTTCTGTTCGTCCTGGAGCCGTTGATCACGGCGGTGTGGGGATTTGACAACAAGCAGGTGCGCAATCCTTGGAACATCCAGACCGTTGAGGTCGGCGGGTTGGTGTTCGGGGTCCGGGACTTGTGGACCATTGGGTTGACGGCGGCGGTGGTGGCCGGGTTCTTCGTGTTCTTCCGGTACTCGTCGCTGGGGTTGGCGATGCGGGTGACGGCGTTCGATCCCGAGGCGGCGTTGGCGCAGGGGATCAGCGCGAAGCGGGTGTACGCGGTGTCGTGGGCGATCGCGGCGGCGTTGGCGGCGTTGGCGGGGATCGCGATGGCGGCGGGGCCGGGAGGGTTGTCGCCGTCGATCGGGTTCATCGCGTTGGCCGCGTTCCCGGCGATGATCGTGGGTGGGATGGACTCGCCCGCGGGAGCTGTTCTCGGCGGGTTGGTCATCGGGCTGGCCGAGGCGCTCACGCGTGGGTACCAGGACCAGTTGTTCTCGTGGGCCGGGGACAACGTGAGTGTGATCGTTCCCTATCTGCTGATGATCGTGATCCTGTTGATCCGGCCCTACGGGCTGCTCGGGACCAAAGACGTGAGGCGGGTCTGATGGGGAAGGCGCATCGCAACCTGGTCCGCGACTACAAGCAGGACCTCAGGCTTTTCGGGTCGCCGATGGCCAAAGCCGGGCTCGCGCTCATGCTGGGCGTGCTCTTGCTCCTCCCGATGGTGATCCAGGACGACTTCTGGTTGTCGGTCCTCATTTACGTCGGAATTACCGCGGTCGGGGCGATCGGGCTCAACCTGCTCACCGGCTACTGTGGACAGATCTCGCTCGGGCACGCGTTCTTCATCGGCGCGGGTGCCTACATCACCGGCTGGTTCGGCGGGAAACTCGGGCTTCCGCTCGTGCTCTGGCTGCCGTTGGCCGCGATCACCGGCGGTCTGCTCGGCGCGGTGGTGGGACCGTTCGCGCTGCGGCTGCGAGGTCACTACCTGGCGATCGTCACGCTCGGCCTGGTGTTCATCGGCGAACACATCTGGCGCAACTTCAAGGGCCTGACCGGCGGGAACTCCGGGACGTCGATCAACGCGGACCTCAGCCTCGGCCCCCTGGACCTCAACCGGGTCGAGCTCGCGGGCGAGGTGTACTCGCGCAACCAGGGCTACTTCTGGCTGGTGTGGGCGCTGGTCGCGGTGATCGCGTTGCTGGTCAAGAACCTGGTGCGGACGCGGCCCGGGAGGGCGCTGCAGGCCGTGCGGGACCGCGACCAGGCGGCCGAGGTGATCGGCGTCCGGGCGGGGCGGTACAAGATCGGCGCATTCGTGGTGTCCAGCGCGATCGCGTCCGTCGCGGGCGCACTTTTCGGTGCGTACCAGCAGTTCGTGAGTCCGGATGAGTGGAACCTGTTGCTGTCCATCCAGTACATCGCGATCGTCATCGTCGGTGGGCTCGGGACGGTGTTCGGCTCCATTCTGGGCGCGGTGTTCGTCGGGGCGTTGCCCGCCTTGATCGACCGGTTCGGCGATGCCATCCCTGGGGTCCAGACGAGTGTCGGAGGTGAGGGTTTCATCAGCGTGTTCGCCCTGAACCAAGCGATTTTCGGGGTGCTCATCGTGATCTTCCTGGTGTTCGAGCCGAGGGGGCTCGCCGGGATCTGGCTGCGGATCAAGGCCTACTTCAAGTCCTGGCCGTTCTCGTACTGAGACTCAAGGAGGAGTTGCCATGCGAGGCATGATCACACTGGCGGTGGCCGCCGCGCTGCTGGTCGCAGCATGCGGCGGCGCGGGCGACAAGAGTGGCGGTGCGAGCGGTGGCACCGCGGGGGCCCCGCAGAGCACGGCGGGGTTCGACGGCACGACGATCAAGCTCGGTGTGCTGAGTCCGTTGTCCGGCCCGGTGGCGGTGATCGGGCTGCCGCTGACCGCGGGCAACAAGATCTGGTTCGACGCGCTCAACGCCAAGGGCGGCGTCGCGGGCAAGTACAAGGTCGAGCTGGTCCAGGAGGACACCCAGTACAAGCCGGACGTGACCGTCCAGCAGTACAACAAGATCAAGGGCAACGTGGTCGCGTTCACCCAGGTGCTGGGCACCGCGCCGACCCTCGCGGTGCTGCCCCAGCTCAAGACCGACAAGGTGCTGGCCGCGCCCGCGTCGCTGGACGCGTTCTGGGTGCGTGAGCCGAACCTGCTGCCGGTCGGCGCGCCCTACCAGATCCAGGTCATCAACTCGATCGACTACTACCTGACCGAGGGCGGCGGCACGAAGGACTCCAAGATCTGCAACATGATCCAGGACGACGTGTACGGCGAGGCCGGGCTGGCGGGCCTCACCTTCGCCGCCCAGAAGTACGGTTTCTCGATCGCCACCACCCAGCGGTACAAGACCGGCACGGAGAACTTCGCCGGCCAGATCCAGGCGCTGGCCGGGGCCGGCTGCCAGATGGTGTTCCTCACCGCGACGCCCAGTGACGCGGGCAAGATCTGGGGCACGGCCGCGCAGGCCCGGTTCGCACCGAAGTGGTACGCCCAGTCCCCCGCCTACGCGGCCGCGCTTGCCAAGTCGCCGCTCACCCCGTACCTGCAGCAGACCACGTTGATCGTGGCCGAGGGCACGGAGTGGGGCGACGAGAAGGTGCCCGGGATGAAGGGCATGGTCGACGGGATGGCCAAGTTCGGGCCGGGCCAGCAGCCCGACTACTACCTGGCGTTCGGCTACAACCAGGGCCGCGCGATGACCGCCGTGCTGGAGAAGGCCGTCCAGCTGGGCAACCTGTCCCGCGACGGCATCCTCGAGGCGTCCAAGCAGCTCGGCACGGTGTCGTTCGAGGGCCTCAGCGGGGACTACCAGTACGGCCCCGCCGAGACCCGCAACCCGCCACGGGTCAACACGTTGTTCGCGGTCGACCCGTCGAAACCGTTCGGCCTCAAGTCGGTGAAGGTGAACTTCACCTCCGATGCGGCCAAGTCCTTCGAGTTCCAGAAGGCGGGCTAGAAGTTCAACGCCAGGGACGGGAAGTCGTACCCGTCCCAGGCCGCTCGCTCGGCATCCCTTGGTGCCGAGGCGATCCGGCTTGGGGTGTCCCAGATCCGGGTGATCCGGCTGGTCGTGCTGTACCGCGGCCAGCCCGGATCGCCGGACCGGGCGAACGACGTCCACGAACACACCATCTGCCGGGACAACTGCCGCACCGGACCGGACACCGCGCCACCGGGGATGCCGGTGAAACTCAGTGATCCGAACACGAACGGCAGCTCAGCGGTGTGGATCGCACCCAGCCCGCCAGCTGGCGACCAGTCGAACTGATACAGATACGTTCGCGCCCAACGGCTCTGCTCGGCGGCGATCCGGGTCGCGGGAACCCGCATGGCCTGGTCGTTCAGCATGGCCAACGCGATGTCCGACTCGCTCTGCCCGGGCCGTCCGGCTCGATACGTGCGGATCATCTGCTCGCGCCGAGCAGCCAGCTGCGCTGGGAACAGCGCGTTGTACTGCTCTTGGGTGAAGTTCAGCAACGAAGGGTCGAGCTGGGCGAAGAATTGCATCTCGTCACGGTTGGTCCCGATCAGCACGTCGATCCCGCGTGCGCCCCCGGCTCGGATCCGGTCGATGAGCGGTGCCTTGATCAGCGTCCCGTCGATCGCAGGTCCAAAGTAGACGGCTCCGCCCACGGCACCTGGACCGATCAGCTTCTCCTGCAAGCCAAGCAGGTCCGACGGGCTCATTGCCTTCAACGTGGAGACACTGAGTCCCTTGAGACGAGCCGCGAAACTGGCTTGGAGCTGCGGAGAATGGATCATGTAGCCGCTGCCGCTCTCCAGGATGACCCGGCGGAACAGGCGTTGCGGGTTGTCGGTCGCCAGGATCGCGCTCAGCGAGAACGCGCCCTCGGACTGGCCCATCGCGGTGACATTGCGCGGATCCCCGCCGAAGTCCGCGATGTGCTGTTGCACCCACTCCAGTGCCGCGATCTGGTCGCGCACCCCGTTGTTCCCCGAACCCGCGTAGGCCGGATCCAACCCGCCAAGTTCACCCCAGCCCAGTAGTCCCAACCGGTAGTTCAACGTGACCACGACAGCGTCGCCTGTGTCGGCTAGTTGAGTGCCTGCGTACCGAGGTTCGTTGCCCGTGCCGAACCGGGCCGCACCGCCGTGCGAGAACACGATCACCGGGTGCTTTCCGGGTGTGCGCGGTGCCCAGATGTTCAGCCGCAGGCAGTCCTCGTCGGTGTAGATCGGCTTGTCGTCCGGGTATTCCTCGGTCATGGTGTCTCGGAACTGCGGGCACACCTTGGTGTTGTCGGTGGCCGTCAACGTCCCCCACGGCCGGACCGGTTGGGGTGGACGGAACCTGAGGTCACCGACGGGAGCCGCCGCGTACGGGACTCCACTGTAGACACAAAGACTCTTTGTCGACTTACCGACTACTCGACCTAACGATGTCGTTGTCGCACAACCCCGGTCGGCAGGGGCCGCGCTGACCGCAGTCGGTGCAACCACTAGCCCGGCCGCGACGAGAAGACCCAGAAGTTTCATGCATCCAGCCTGCTGGCCCAACCGGCGAACCGGATCGCCGACAAGAGTGAGTCACGACTGGCCCGCGATGACCAGACCGGACTCGTAGGCGAAAACGACCGCCTGGGCCCGATCCCGCAGCCCTAGCTTGCTGAGCAGGTTGCTCACATGCGTTTTCACGGTGTGCTCGCTGAGCTGCAGCGCTGCCGCGATCTCCGCATTGGACAGTCCGCGGGCCAGCTGCCGCAACGTCTCCCGCTCCCGATCGGTCAGCTCGTTGAGACGCGCGGCCAACGCGGGCACGGCATGCCCGCGCCGACTGAGGTCCGCGATCAGCCGCCGGGTGACGCTCGGCGCAAGCAAAGCGTCGCCCGCGGCAATCAACCGGACCGCGTTGACCAGGTCGTCCCGGCGAATGTCCTTGAGCAGGAACCCACTCGCGCCATGGGACAAAGCTGCGTACACGTATTCGTCCACATCGAACATGGTCAGCACGATGACCTTCGCGGCCGTCTCGCGGCAGATCCGCTGGGTGGCCTGGACGCCGTCCATCCCGGGCATCCGGATGTCCATCAACACGATGTCCGGCGCCAGCTCCACCGACAGCCGGACCGCCTCGAAGCCATCAGCCGCCTCGCCCACGACGGCCATATCCGGTTGAGCGGCCAGGATCATCGCGAACCCGCCGCGGAACAGGTCCTGGTCGTCGACCACGAGAACGCGCAGCATCAGATCGGCAGGCTCGCGTGCACGGCGAACCCGGCCCCGCCCGGCCCGGGCCCGGTCCGCAACGTCCCGCCACACGCGGCGACCCGTTCCCGCATGCCCAGCAGGCCGAACCCACCGGACTGGCCGTTCGGCCCGCGCCCGTCGTCGACCACGTCCACCCCCAGACTCCGTTCCCGCCACTGCAACCGGACCCACACGTGTGAGGCCGACGCGTGCCGCACGACGTTCGTCAACGACTCCTGCACGACCCGGTAGACCGCAGTGTCCACTTCGGACGATACCGGCCGGGGCCGGCCGACGACCTCCAACTCGGCCCCTTTGGTCGTCGACACCAGCGAAGCCACCGATTCCACGCCGGGTGAACGCAAAGCCGCCACCGCTGAACGCAGTTGCGCGATCGCGCCCCGGCCGGTGTCCGCGATGGCCTCGAAAGCCGCCTCCGCCCGCGCGGGATCGCTGCGGACCACGAGCGGACCGGCCTCGGCCTGAACCACCATCATCCCGACCGAGTGCGTGATGATGTCGTGCATGTCCCGCGCGATCCGGATGCGTTCCCGCTCGGCGGCCGCGGCCCGTTCCTCCCGCACTGCCGCCGCCCGTGCTCGCGTGTTCGTCCCCAACGCGAAGGCAGCCGCGTAGACGACGCCGAGGTACCGATAGGTGTCCAGGCTGCCGTCCCCGGGCAGAACCACCGAAATGGTCACCCCGGCGACCGTCACCACAACGCACACGACTCGCCACAATGCCGACAACTCCGCGGCGATGACGTAGATCGCTAGCAATGGCCCGGCAGGCACTAACGGCGCCGTGTACACAGCGGCGAGCACCGTAGTCGCCACACCGACAACCAGACCCACGGCCAACGGCTTCCGCCACGTCCACACTGCAGGAGCCGACGCCAGCACGGCCAACCCCACAGCACCCCATGACGACGTCAGCGCAACGGGCACCACGGTCACAACTACAACGACAGCGGCCACCAGCAGCTCACGAACACGCACGCCCGTCAGTATGGATCGAGCGACGCCCACAAGGCCTCGCTCGCGCGACCCAAGCGGGCCTCGTCCTCACGACCCAGCCACGCCGATGCCCACCGCGGCAAGCTGCTGTTCGGTGAGCGGCAGCGTGCCACGGCCCTTGCCGATCCGTTCCCACATCGAGGGCTGTTTGGGGTCGGGCCGGACGTCCACGCTGCCGTCGCTCCACTGGCTGATGCTGTACAGCCGCCCGTCGGGGCGATAGATGACCAAGGTCTGCGTCAGGGTCTGGTACGGCTCCATCGCCCGGTACGGGTAGATCTGCAGGACGGTGCCGTCCTGCAGCAGGGTTCGCTGGGGCGGGCGGCAGTTGCCTTCCGCGTAGGCCTGGCGGTTGGCCTGCGTGAGCGGTGTGTCGGTGAAGCTGCCCGCCCGGATCCACAGGCTGCCCACGCCCGCCGGGTCGCGGATGTCCACTCGCAGCCCGTAGGACCGGCTGGCCTTCGGCGGCATGTCCGGGGTGAGCACCCCGATCGACGACTTCGGCGCGGCCGCCCGCAGTTTCGCCACCACCTGCTCGCCGAACGCCGCGGGCACCTTGGCCTCGGGGAAGTCCAGCCAGCCGCCGGTGTCGCTGTCGCACAACGGGATCGCCACCTGCGGGAAGCCCGGTGGCGGCGGGGCCGTGCTCGCCGGGGTCCAGGTGCCGTACGGCACGTGCTCGGGCAGGTTCGCCTGTGGCCACACCCCGGCCGTCGTGGTCGCCACGCCGGTCGGCTCCGCGGGCTGGTTGAGCCGGGTGTCCTTGCCGCCCAACGTCATCGCGAGCACCCCGACCCCGGCGACGACCGCGAGGGACACGGCCGCCGAACCGGTCTGGCGGAGCCTGCGGCGGCGCAGGCCACGGCGCATGATGTCGGACAACGAGGTCTGGACGGCGGGCGCGGGGGCGTCCAGTTCCGCGCGCAGTTTCTCCGGCAGCTGCTGCTCCATCACACCCCACCTACGTTCAAATAAGCCGCCCGCAGGGTGGCCAGACCTCGAGCCATCTGGCTCTTCACTGTTCCTGGTGCGCAGCGCATGGCCTCTGCCACCTGTTCGACCGACATGTCCTGGACGATCCGCAGAACGAGCACTGCCCGTTGCCGTGGTGGCAGCTGCTGCATGGCGGCGATGAGGGGTTGCCGGTCGTCGTACGCCTGGTCATGGTGCAGCGGCGTATCCGGTGGCTCAGCCACCAAGTGTTCGCGTTTGCGCTGGCGGCGACGGCCGTCGAGGAACAGCCGGATCACAGTCGTGCGCAGGTAGGCCTCCGGGTTCTGGTGCACGACCCGCGGCCAGTGCGAGTACAGGCGGACAAAACCGTTCTGCGCCAGCTCCTCGGCTTCGCTCCAGTTCGCGCACAGCGCGTAGGCCATGCGTCTGGTCCTGTCGAAGCGCGCGGCGAAGAACTCGGCGAACTCGTCGTCGTAGCGTGCCACCCGGCCCCCATGTGTCTGCGGTCGCGCTATGAACGCCGTTCCCGCCGACCGGGTTGCATCAGCGCGCCGACCCCCACGAGCGGGTCGCGCGCAGCTCCGGTTCGGGTGCGTCGGTGACCTTGATGACCCGCATCAGCCGGATCGCGCTGAGGTCGATCGGGGCCAGCAACCGCACCAGCCGTCGCACGAGGAGCACGGTCAACACGGCAAGGGCCGCGGCGAGACCATCGGTCACGATGGCGAACAGCACGCCGTCGGCCTGGGCCTGCACACCGCCGCGGAACCGCCAGATGACAGACAGCGCGGTGAACACGCCGTCGGCGATCCACAGCCCCCACCACCACTTGAGCAGCTTGCTCGGCTTCGGCCGGACACCCTCACCACCGCGCTGGGCCGCGTGCTCCAGTTCAGCCAGTACGGACCCGGCCACGGCCAAGTTCACCCCGGGAATGAGCAGGCCGAGGAAGAACTGCTTGTCGGTCCGGGCGGGCTTGTAGCCGGCGACCTCAGTCGCGGCCAGGCGGGCCACATACAGCCACCACACGGTCAACGCGACTGCTATGACACCTACAGCCAGCGCCAGGCTGGCCCCGGTGTACACGAACGTGTCGGACACCGACACAACGCCGCTGCTCAATGCGCCATACCGGCTCTGCAGCAGCAGCACGTACCGCCAGATCTCGGAAAGCCCGGCCACCGCGGACACGCCCGCCAGCAGCCACAGCATGGCCGACGTGTGCTTGGCCAGCACGCGGACGCGTTCGACCGCGGGCGGGCCTTCGACCGCCGTACCCGGGACCGACCGCGGCCAGCGCCAGGCCAGGCTGGGGAACCCCCACCGCGGCGGCGTCGGGTACGCGGGCGGGCCTGAGTACGGGCGCGGCCGGGGGGTCGCACCACCGCGCTGGTACGCACCGGGCGGCGGAGTCGCCACCCAGCGCATCCTCGGCGGGCGGTGCGGCCGGAACGCCACCTAGATGACCTCGGGCTCGGCGTCGCCGTCGCTGACCATCGGCTTGCCCTGGGCGGCCCAGGACTGCATGCCACCGTCGATGTTCACCGCGTCCCAGCCGTTGCCGTTGAGGTACTGGGTGACCCTGGCGGACCGGCCACCACTACGGCACACCACGTAGACGTCCTTGTCCGACGGCAGCTCCTCGAGCCGCCCGGCCAGCTCGCTCATCGGGATGTGCAGCGCCTCGGGGGCGTGCCCGGCCTGCCACTCGTCGAGCTCACGCACGTCGAGCAGGGTCACGCCGGCCGGGATCTCGGCCACGCCCACAGAGGGCACGTTCTGCGGATTCACGCCGACGATGCTGCCACGTGCCGCATGAGTTAGTGGTGAACCGCCTGCTCAGCACCGGCACCGGTGAGCGCGCGCACCTCCATCTCGGCGTACTTGGCGTCGTTGCGCTCCTTGGACAGGATCGTGCCCAGCCAGCCGAGGATGAACGAGACCGGGATGGACACCAGGCCCGGGTTGGCCAGCGGGAACCAGTCGAACTTGGCACTCGGGAACATCGCGGTCGCCGAGCCGGACACGGCGGGCGAGAACACGATCAGCACGATGCAGACCGCGAGTCCGCCGTAGATGCTCCACAGCGCGCCGGAGGTGTTGAACCGCTTCCAGAACAGCGAGTACAGGATGGTCGGCAGGTTCGCCGACGCGGCCACCGCGAACGCCAGGGCGACCAGGAACGCCACGTTCTGCCCGTTGGCCACGATCCCGCCGACGATCGCGATGGCGCCGATGACCAGTGCGGTGATCCGGGCGACCCGGACCTCCTGCGCCTTGTCGTCGACCTCGCCCTTCTTGATGATGTTGGCGTAGATGTCGTGCGCGAACGAGGCCGACGCGGTGATCGTCAGGCCCGCGACCACGGCCAGGATCGTCGCGAACGCCACCGCCGCGATCAGCCCGAGCAGCACCGGCCCGCCGAGCGCCTGGGCCAGCAGCGGCGCGGCCGAGTTGCCCTTGCCGGGCGCCGCGTTGATCGCCTTCGGGCCGACCAGCGCACCCGCGCCATAGCCCAGGACCAGGGTGAACAGGTAGAAGATGCCGATCAGCCAGATCGCCCACACCACGGACTTGCGGGCCTCCTTGGCGGTCGGCACGGTGTAGAAGCGCATCAGGATGTGCGGCAGGCCCGCGGTGCCCAGCACCAGGGCCAGCGCGAGCGAGACGAAGTCGAGCTGGCTGATGCCGGTCTTGCCGTACTGCTTGCCCGGCTCCAGCACGGACCCGCTCTTGGCCGCGTCACCCAGCAGCGAGGACAGGTTCAGGCCGTACTTGCCGAGCACCCAGATGGTGATCGCGGCGGCGCCGACCAGCAGCAGGGTGGCCTTGATGATCTGCACCCAGGTGGTGCCCTTCATGCCGCCGACCAGCACATAGACGATCATGATCACGCCTACGACGGCGATCACGGCGCCCTGCCCGACCGAGCCGTTGATGCCCAGCAGCAGGGCGACCAGGCCGCCCGCGCCGGCCATCTGGGCCAGCAGGTAGAACACGCTGACGATCAGCGTGGAGGTGGCCGCGGCGGCGCGGACCGGACGCTGCCGCATCCGGAACGCGAGGACGTCGCCCATCGTGTACTTGCCGGTGTTGCGCAGCAGTTCGGCGACGAGCAGCAGGGCCACCAGCCAGGCGACCAGGAACCCGATCGAGTAAAGGAAGCCGTCGTAGCCGTTCAACGCGATCAGTCCGGCGATTCCGAGGAACGAGGCCGCGGACAGATAGTCACCGGAGATCGCGATCCCGTTCTGCGCCCCGGTGAATGCGCGGCCGGCCGCGTAATAGTCGGCGGCGGTGCGCTGGTTTCGCGACGCGCGGAACACGACCACCAAAGTGATCACCACGAATGCCGCGAAGATCGAGATGTTCAGCGCCGGGCTGGACCCGGACACGCCCTGAGCGAGGGTCATTTGTCCATCCCCTCGATCTCTTCGCGGATCTCCTCGGCTTTGGGGTCGAGCCGTCGGCCGGCATACCGCACGTACAGCCCGGTGATCACGAATGTGGAGACGAACTGCAGCACGCCCATGATCAGCGCCACGTTGATGTTGCCGATGACCTTGGTGGACATGAACCCGTGCGCGTAGTCCGCGAGCAGCACGTACACGAGGTACCAGACCAGGAAGACCGCGGTCATCGGGAAGACGAACCGGCGCAGCCGGTGCCGCAGGTCGGCGAACTCGGGACTGTTCTGGACTTCCGTCCACTTGCTCGATTCATCGGCTTGGGTGCGTTCGCTGCTGCTCACTTGACCCTCCCGCTCGGCAGTTCGCTCGGGTCGGACGCTAAGGAGAAAGATGACCGTCCGGTAAGACGCCGATCGGGGACTTCTCGTCAGCCGGTCCGGCGATGCGGTGAACGGTCGCCCTTGTCCGGCGACGGGCGTTCAGACTCTTTTCAAGATCGCTATCCCACGAAAGGAGGAATGCCGGTTACCCCGTTCGGGGACCGGCAAACTTTCCGCAAGGGACTTTCTACCTCCGGTGGCGGCCGTCCGCGAGTCGGGCGCGTTCCTCTGCCGTGCCGAACCGGGCCACATCGCGGTCCCGGATGAACCCGAGCGGGTCGGGTGCGTGCATCCGCAGCAGCGTCCGGCTGGTGTCGCCGGGCAGGCGCCGATGGGTCGCCTTGCTGACCACCAGGACCACGATGAACGCGATCGGCACGGTGATCAGGGCCGGCTGGCGGACGAACCCGGGCGCCCAGTCGCCGGTGTACCGGCTGACCACGTCGACCACGATCGCCGCGATCACCAGGCCGCCGCCGACGATCATCCCGGCCCCGGCGCCCACCCAGGTCAGCTTGCGCCACCAGATGCCCAGCACCAGCACCGGGCAGAAGGTGGACGCGGCCAGCGCGAACGTCACCCCGATGCTCAGCGAGACGTCGTTGGGCCGCAGCACGAACGCCAGCCCCAGCGGGATCGCCCCGGCGATGATCGCGGCCCACCGGAAGTCCCGCACGCGGCCGCGCAGCACGTCCGTGGACAGCACGCCGGACACGCTCACCACGAGGCCGGAGGAGGTGGACAGGAACGCCGCGAACGCACCGGCCGCGGTCACGGCCCCCAGGATGTCCCCAGCGACCCCTGGCACGAGCTTCTGCGGCAGCGCGGTCACGGCGGCATCGGTGCGGCCGGTGACCAGCAGCTCGGGCACGTAGATGCGGGACAGCGCGCCCAGGATCATCGGGAACAGGTAGAACAGCGCGAGCAACAGCATCACGTGCAGTGTCGTGCGCCGGGCCGCCTTGCCGTCCGGGTTGGTGTAGAACCGCACGAGCACGTGCGGCAGGCCCATGGTGCCCAGGAACGTCGCGAATATCAGCGAGTACGTGGTGAACAGGTCGCTCGCGCCGTCCGGATTCGGCTTCACCCAGCTCGCGTTGTCCGGAGTCGCGCCGACGATCGACGGGACGACGGCGGTGGGCGGGAACTTCAGCGTCGTGCCCGCCTCGACCCGCACCTCACGGCGCAGGGCGCTCCAGAACGTGCTGCCGTGCGCGGGGGCGCCGTCGACCGTGCCGTCCGCCCACAGCCACACGTCCTGCTTGATCTGCAAGCGAACCGGGGTGTCGATGCGGACCGTGGTCTCCTCGTAGAAGACCGGCGGCGACTCGGCGGTCAGCGTTGCCTCGCCGCGCGGCCCGGCGCCGCCACCGCCGATGAACAGCGCGCACATGATGAACGTGGGCGCGGCGATGGCGAAAAGCTTGAGCCAGTACTGGAAGGCCTGCACGACAGTGATCGCGCGCATGCCGCCGCCGAGCACGTTCACCACCACGACGATCACGACCACGACAGTGCCCACCCAGGTCGGCACCGGCATGATCCGGGACACCACCAGTCCCGCGCTTTGCAGCTGCGGCAACAGGTACAGCACCCCGATGATGATCACGAACCCGGTCGCCAGCTTGCGCAGCCCGGTCGAGCCCAGCCGGGCCTCGACGAAGTCGGGCAGCGTGTACGCGCCCGACCGGCGCAACGGCGCGGCCACGAACAGCATCAACGCCAGGTAGCCGGCGGTGAACCCGATCGGGTACCACAGCGCGTCGACCCCGTCCTTGAGCACGAGACCGGCGACACCGAGGAACGAGGCGGCCGACAGGTACTCGCCGGAGACCGCGGCGGCGTTGCGGCGCGAGCGGACCGTGCGGCGCGCCACCAGGAAGTCCTGGGTCGTGCTGGCCATCCGTGAGCTGCGGAAACCGACATAGAAGGTCACCACCGCGACCAGCAGGATGCCGGCGACGGCCCACAGGTTGACCTCAACGGCCGTGCCACTCACCGCGAAACCCTTCGGCTACTTCTCGACCATGTCGACGAAGTCCCGCTCGTGCCGTTCGGCCAGAACGTTGTACCAGTATCCAATGCCGAACAGGACGGGGAACGGCGCCACCCCGAGCAGCAGCCAAGGAAGCCGGACACCCGCGAGCGTCACGTCCGCGATCGCGGGGATGAAGAAGAACAACACGGGCAGACCACCGAGCAGGAACACCACGATCGCGCCCAGCCGGACAGCCGTCCACAACTGCACCCGGATGAACCCGCGGACCAGCTCCTCGCCGTAGCTGGTCTGCTCCTCCAGCTCGACGACCGTGCGCAGAACCGTGACGGGAGCCCGGGAATCCGCCAGCACCACGCGTTTGCGCCGCGGTGGCGGCCCGGCCGAGCCGTTCTCCTCCGAGTCCTTGGCACCGCGCCCCGGACCCGTCCCAGCGGAATGCCGGCTCATCAGCTGCCGAAACCGGCACGCGGCGAGCGAACGAGCTTGTCCTTGAGCTCACGGGTGTGCCGGCGGCTGACCGGCAGCTCCTTCTCCTCGCTGCCGATCACGACCGTGTAGCCGGACGCGCCCATCCGCAGCTCGGTGATCAGGTTCAACGGCACCAGGTAGGACCGGTGGATCCGGACGAACCCGACCTTGCCCCAGCGCTCTTCCAGCTGCGCCAACGGGATCCGGACCAGGTGCGAGCCGTCGGAGGTGTACAGCCGGGCGTAGTCGCCCTGCGCCTCCACCCAGCGCACCGAGTTGCGGGCCACCAGCTTGGTGGTGCCCGCGAGCTCGACCGGGATGACCTCGTCGTCGCGGGTCTCGGGCACCGCCGAGGGCGCGGCCGCGGCCGGGGCGGCCGACATGCGCAGCTTGGCGATCACCCGGTCGATGGACTTGTCCACGCGCTGCTGGTCGTTGAGGGGTTTGAGTAAATAGTCGACCGCGCCCAGCTCGAAGGCGGAGACCGCCTCGTCGCCGCCGACGCCGGTGACGAACACCAGGGCGGGCGGCGGGTTGAACTCGGCCAGCACCCGCGCCATCTCCATGCCGGTCAGGCCGGGCATGTTGATGTCGCAGAACACCACGTCGACCGCGGGCAGCCCGGCCTTGCGCCGGGCCACGAGCTCCTCGTCGTTGCCCGACAGCACGCGCAACGCCTCAGCCGCGTCGAAGGCCGTAAGGATCTTGCGAACGTGCCGGTTGTTCTCCAGCCGCTCGTTGATCATCTCTATGCCGGCTTTCTCGTCGTCCACGCAGAGGACGACCAGCCCGGCGGCGGTTTCGTTCGTCACGGTGGGAAGCATTGTGCCGACTCCACCACCTTGGTGTCCATGTCCCGGCGGCCCGCCACCCTGCTGAGTGAAGCGAGCGTCACAGTCCGAACCGGGACCAGGTCGCCCGGTACTCGATCGCCTGAATCACGCTCTCGATCGCGGCCCCGCCGACACCCAATCGCGCCAGCAGCGGGCGGCGCGGCTCGGCAATCGCGATCTCCGCATCCGGGAATCGGTCGGACAGCAGCCCGCGCATCGTGCCCAGGCCGTCCACCAGGCCCCTCTTCAGCGCGTTCGCGCCGGTCCACACCTCGCCGGAGAACAGGTCGTCGTGGTCGGCGGACAGCCGCTCGCCGCGCCGCTGCCTGACCCACGCGACGAACTGGTCGTGCAGCTCGCCCTGCAGGCCGCCGAGCCAGGCGACGTCCTCCGGCTTCTCGTCCTGGAACGGGTCGAGCCTGCTCTTGTTGCTGCCGGCGGTATGCACGCGACGCTCAACGCCGAACCGCTCCAGCAACCCGGTCAGGCCGAACCCGGCCGAGATGACCCCGATCGAGCCGACCAGGGACGTGCTGTGCGCGTAGATCTCGTCGGCCGCACAGGCCAGCCAGTACCCGCCGGACGCCGCGACGTCCTCGCAGAACGCCAGCACCGGCACTTCCTTGCGGTCGGCCAGCTGACGGATCCGGTCCGCGACCAGAGCGGACTGGGTGGGCGCGCCGCCCGGGGAGTTCACCGCCAGCGCCACCGCCACCAGCCGGTCGTGCTCGAACGCGCGGCTGAGCGCGGACTCGACCGAGTTCAGGTTGATCGCGCCCCGGCCGAGCGGCGACGGGGTCGGCGTGATCACCCCGTGCAGCCGGACGACCGCGACCACCGGCTTGCGCTCGATCCGGTCGCCCAGGCCCGGCAGCCGGGACAGCAGGTTCTCGGTCATGGTGTTCATGGCAACGACATTACGGCCGGTTTCACGAACTCGGCGAGTGGCCGTTGGTGGCAGGCGATCCCGGCGTGGGCGCGAACTCGTCGAAGTCGTCGTCCGGCGGCGAGTAGTCCGGCAGGCCGACCCGCACGCCCGGGTGCGACTTCGGGATCCGCAGGATGACCTTCATCCCCGCACCCGGCGCCGTCTCCACCATCAGCGCGTACTCGTCGCCGAAAACCGACCTCATCCGCTGGTTGATGTTGCCGATACCCACGTGCGACCCGGTCTTGTGCGCGTCGCGCAGGTCGGCGAACAACCGGTCGGCGTCCATGCCGACCCCGTCGTCCTCCACGCTGATCAGCGCCTCGGAGCCGTTGTCCTGCGCGATCACGGTGACCGTGCCGCCGCCCGGCTTGCGGGCGATGCCGTGCCGGACCGCGTTCTCCACCAACGGTTGCAGCACCAGGAACGGCACCACCACGCCCAGCACCTCGGGCGCGATCTTCAGCCGGACCGACAGCCGTTCGCCGTAGCGGGCCGCCTCGATGGTCAGGTAGCGGTCGATGTTGCGCAGCTCGTCGGACAGCGAGGTGAAGAAGCCGGAGGCGCGGAACGAGTACCGGGTGAAGTCGGCGAAGTCCTGGACCAGGTCCCTCGCCTGCTCGGGGTCGGTGCGGATCAGGCTGGAGATCGTGTTCAGCGCGTTGTAGACGAAGTGCGGCGAGATCTGCGCCCGCAGCGCCCGGGCCTCGGCCTGGGCCAGCTGCTGCTTGGCCTCGTCCAGCTTGGCCAGCTCCAGCTGGATGCAGACGAACTTGGCCACCTCGTCGGCCATCCGCATCAGCCGGCCGGAGTTCACGCCGCCCACGACGATCAGGGCGCCCTCGACGGTGCCCTCCACGATCAGCGGGACGATGACCGCCGTGCGCATCGGGCAGCTGCCCCGCCGGCTGCACGGCAGCGACTCGTGCTGGATGTGCTCGCGCTGGCCGCGGGAGACCGACCCCACGATCGCGTCGGCCAGGTCGCGGTAGTGGTGGTTCGCCTGGCCGTCCCACGACAGCAGGGCGCCGTTGGCGTCGCTCAGCCCGACCGCGACGCACTTGAGCAGCTCGACCAGGTGCTTGGCCGTCTGGTCCGCGGACGCCTCGGTGAGGCCGCCGCGCAGCTCGGGCGCTGCCTTGGAGAGCCGCTGAATCGCGTCCAGCTGCGCTTCGTCGACCGACGTGCTCACCCGCCGGGACCGGCACAGGAAGACGAACAGCCCGAGCACGGCGAGCGTCGCGATGACGCCGAGGACAACACGCTCGGTCAGGAACTGGACCACTTGTCAATGCTCTGGCACTCGTTAGTCGCAAGCAAGCTTTGCGAGGAGTTTAGTAGACATCCGATGAATCCGTGAGGCAGGGTGTGGCTGTGCCCACCATGCCGTCCGCGCCGCAGAGCAGACGCGTCGCGTTGTTCGCGACCTGTCTGACGGACACGTTCTTCCCGGACACCGCGCGGGCGGTGGTCCGGCTGCTGGAGCGGCTGGGCTGCTCGGTGGAGTTCCCGATGGACCAGACGTGCTGCGGCCAGATGCACTACAACACCGGGTACCACGATCGGGCGAAGCCGCTGGCGCGCAACGTCTCGAAGGTGTTCGCCGGGTATGACGCGGTGATCATGCCGTCCGGGTCGTGCGCGGGGATGGTCCGGCATGTGTACCCGTCGCTGGGCGTGGACCCGGGATCGACCTATGAGCTGTCGGAGTTCCTGATCGATGTGCTCGGTGTCGAGGATGTCGGCGCGTACTTCCCGCACCGGGTGACCTATCACCCGACTTGTCACTCGCTGCGGATGCTCGGGGTCGGTGACAAGCCGCTGCGGCTGCTGCGCGCGGTGAAGGGCCTTGAGCTGGCCGAACTGCCCGCTGCCGAGACGTGCTGCGGCTTCGGTGGGACGTTCGCGTTGAAGAACGCCGATGTCTCCGCGGCGATGCTGGCCGACAAGATGACCGCGGTGCTGGACACGTCCGCCGAGGTGGTGACCGCGGGCGACAACTCGTGCCTGATGCACATCGGCGGCGGGCTGTCCCGCCTGCGGACCGGTGTCCATCCCTTGCACCTGGCCGAGATCCTGGCGAGCACCGAGGAGGAGCCGTGGACCGCAACCCGGTGACCTGGCTGGGCAGCCCAGCCTTCCCCACCGCCGCGAAGTCCGCCTTGGCCGACGATCAGCTGCGGCGCAACCTCCGGCACGCCACGGGACTGATCCGCACCAAGCGGGCGCACGCGGTCGCCGAGCTGCCGGACTGGGAGGAGCTGCGTCTCGCGGGTGAGGCGATCAAGGACTCCGTGCTCGCGAATCTCGACACGTACCTGGAGCAGCTCGAGGAGTCGGTGACCGCGCGCGGCGGGATCGTGCACTGGGCCGTGGACGCCGCCGAGGCCAACGCGATCGTGCTGCGGCTGGCCAAGGAGGCGGGCGCCGACGAGGTCGTCAAGGTCAAGTCGATGACCACCGCCGAGATCGGGCTGAACGAGGCCCTGGCGGCGGGCGGGGTCGAGGCGATCGAGACCGACCTGGCCGAGCTGATCGTGCAGCTCGGCGACGACCGGCCGTCGCACATCCTGGTCCCCGCGATCCACAAGAACCGCACCGAGATCCGGGACATCTTCAAGGCCCGTATGCCGAACACCGCCGAGTTGACGGACTCGCCGCCGGAGCTGGCCGAGGCGGCGCGCAAGTACCTGCGGCAGAAGTTCCTGTCCGCCAAGGTGGCCGTGTCCGGAGCCAACTTCGCCGTGGCGTCAACGGGTTCCGTGGTCGTGGTGGAGTCCGAGGGCAACGGGCGGATGTGCCTGACCCTGCCGGACACCTTGATCACCGTGATGGGGATCGAGAAGATCGTGCCCGCGTGGCAGGACCTCGAGGTGTTCCTGCAGCTGCTGCCCCGATCGTCGACCGCAGAGCGGATGAACCCTTACACGTCCGTGTGGTCCGGGGTGACTCCCGGCGACGGGCCGCGGAACTTCCACCTGATCCTGCTGGACAACGGCCGAACGTCCACTTTGGCCGATCGGGTCGGGCGGCAGGCGTTGCGGTGTATCCGGTGTTCGGCCTGCTTGAACGTGTGCCCGGTGTACGAACGGACCGGCGGGCAGGCCTACGGCTCGGTGTACCCGGGACCCATCGGCGCGATCCTGACGCCGCAGCTGGGCGGCGACATGCACGACAAGCACGCCGCTTCGCTGCCGTACGCGTCGTCGTTGTGCGGGGCGTGTTTCGAGGTCTGCCCGGTGCGCATCGACATCCCATCGGTGTTGGTGCATCTGCGCGCGGACGCGGTGGCGGCGAAGAGCCGGTTCAGCCCCGAGGCGATCTCGATGGCGGCGATGTCATGGGTGATGGCCGGTCCGAAGCGGTTCCACATCGCCCAACGCCTGGCCACGGCCGGACGGCTGCTGTCGCGCGACGGCAAGATCCGCAAGCTGCCGTATCCGGGTTCACAGTGGACACAAAGCCGCGATCTGCCCGCTCCCGCAAAGGAATCCTTCAGCGCCTGGTGGAAGAGGACCCGTGGCTGACAGCAAAGCGGAGATCCTCCGCCGCATCCGCACCGCCCTCGCCGACAAACCCGCGACGCCGGTCGTTGAGCGTTCCTACCAGCGAACGCGGTCCTTCCCTTCGGTGATCGATCTGTTCGCAGAGCGGGTCGCGGACTACCGGGCGGTGGTGCACCGCGTGACTTCGGTGCCCGCGTTCATCGAGGAAACGTTGTCCGGCAAGCGGATTGTCGTTCCCGCGGACGTGCCTGAGGAGTGGCTGGTGTCACCGGTGACGTGGCTGCACGAGCCGCTCTCGGTCACGGACCTCGACCAGTCCGACGGCGTGCTCACCGGCAGCGCGGTGGGGATCGCGGAGACCGGCACGATCGTCCTCGACGCCGGAGTGGCCCAAGGCCGCCGCGCCCTGTCGTTGCTCCCCGACTACCACCTGTGTGTGGTGCGGGCGGAGCAGATCGTCGGCACCGTTCCGGAAGCGCTCGAACGCCTCGACCCGCACCGGCCGTTGACGTTCATCAGCGGCCCCTCGGCCACCAGCGACATCGAACTGGACCGCGTCGAAGGCGTGCACGGCCCGCGCACCCTCGAGGTCCTGATCACCGGCTGACCCAGTCCGGCACCCACGTTCCCGGTTTCGAGGTCACCCGGCCAAGGTGTTCGCGCAGCGTGTGCAGTCCGGGATGGGGGTTGTCCGTGCGCCAGATCAGCGAGTGCGGGTAGACCGGGGTGGGCGCGTGCAGGGGGATCCGGCGCAGGTTGTGACCGTCCGGCCAGAGCATCCGGGTCTGCTCGCCGACGAACGTGGCCCGCGTCGTGGCCGCGATCGCGTCCAGCAGCGCCTCCAGGCCGAAGTTGGGGCCGGAGGTGTCGATGGTCAGGCCGAAATCCCGGGCGAGGTCGCGGTAGTAGGCGTCCCATTCGGTGCCGGCCACCAGGCTCGGCATCCAGATCGGGTGAGCCGCGAGGTCGCTCAGGGTGACGCCGTCGGCGTCGGCGAGCGCGTGCGCCGGGCCGACGAGCAGCTCGATCGGTTCGTCCAGGACTCTCGTCGCCTGCAGACCGTCAGGCAGCGGCGAGGCCACCGCACGGACTGTGGCATCGACCGTGCCCGCCTGCACCGCGGCGATCGCCTTGTCAGCGCCGAAAAGCGTGACGACATCGAGGTCGATTTCCGGGTGCGCTTGGTGGAAGTCCCGCAGCAGCGCGGCCGGGGCGAGGGACCGGCCGAGCATGTCCACCCGCAGCCGCGCCGTGCAGACCGACGCCCGGGCGCGTTGTTCGGCCTGCAGCAATGCATGCGCGTGCGGCAGGAACGCCTGGCCGTCGGACGTCAGAACGGCGCCGCGGGGTGTGCGGGTGAACAACCGGGTGCCGAGGTCCTTCTCCAGGGCGGCAATGCGTTTGGACACCGCCTGCTGGGTGATCACCAGCTCGGTGGCGGCGTGCTGGAACTGGCCGGTGTCCGCGACGGCGACGAAGGTCCGGACGGCGACGAGGTCCACGGCCGCCGACCCTACAACGCCCGGTTGTGACGCGCCGGGACATCGGTTGTTTGATCGGCGCCAGGGGTCCCGGGTTTGATCCCGGGCATGCTGGGACGGCGGTTCGGGTGGTTGTGGAGTGCTTACGCGGTCAGCAGTTTGGGGACATACCTGGCATTTGACGCGTTCCCGTTGGTGGCCATCCTGGTGCTGCATGTGGGGCCTGGCGCCGTTTCCGCGCTGGCGGCGGTGGGGACGGCGGTCGGGGCGGTGATCGCGGTGCCGTTGGGCCCGTGGATCGAGTTCCGGCGCAAGCGACCGGTGATGGTGGGCATGGATCTCGTGCGGTTCGCCGCCGTGCTCAGCGTTCCGCTGGCGTACGTGCTCGGCATCCTCACGTTCGCGCAGCTGCTGGTGGTCGCGGTGGTGGTCGCCGCGTCGGACATCGCGTTCCGGTCGGCCAGCGGCGCCTACCTGAAAACCCTTGTGGCGCCATCGGATCTGCTCGTCGCGAACAGCCGGTTCGAGTCGACGCTGTGGACCACGACCATGCTCGGGCCGCCGCTGGGCGGTGGGTTGATCGGCGTGTTCGGCCCGATGACCACGATCGTGGCCAACGCGGTCAGCTTCGCCTTGTCCGCGCTGGGACTCCGGGCCATCGGCGGCACCGAGCCCCAGCCGGTCCGGACAGCGCCGCCGCGCCTGCCGGACCTGCTCGACGGCTGGCGGTTCATCCTCGGCCACCCCTCCCTGCGACGGCTGTTCGTCAACACGGCCCTGGTCAACGGCCTGATCATGGCCAGCGCGCCGCTGATGGCCGTGCTGATGCTCGGCGAACTGGGGTTCACGCCGCTGCAGTACGGGCTGGCGTTCGGACTGCCGTGCGCCGGCGGCCTGATCGGGTCCCGGCTGTCCCGCCCGCTGGCCGCCCGGCTCGGCCGCGACAAGATCCTGCGCCGGTTCGGTGCCCTGCGCGCCTGCTGGCCGATCGGCCTCGCGTTCATCCACCCGGGCGTGACGGGCCTGCTGCTGGTGATCGTGGTCGAGCTGGTGCTGATCACCTGCATCGGCATCTTCAACCCGGTCTACGCCACTTACCGCCTCGAACTGACCCCCGCCGACCGCGTGGCCCGGATGCTCACCGCGTGGACGGTCACCACCACCGCCAGCATCGCCACGATCACCGCCCTCTGGGGCCTCCTGGCCAGCCTCACCACTCCCCGCATCGCCATCGCAGCCGCGGGCGTCCTCCTCCTCGCCACCCCGCTGCTTCTCCCCCGCCGCGCGTTGGTGCTCACTTGAGCAGGCGGGACATCCGGCGGTCGGCGAGGGGCTTGCCGTTGGTCTGGCAGGTGGGGCAGTACTGGAAGGCCTTGTCGGCGAAGGAGACCTCGCGGATGGTGTCGCCGCAGACCGGGCATGGCATGCCGGTCCGGCCGTGGACGCGCAGGCCGGAGCGTTTCTCGCCCTTGAGGCGGGCGGCGGACTGGCCCACGGACCGCGCGACGGCGTCGGTGAGCACGGACTGCATCGACGAGTACAGCCGATCGAGTGCTTCGTCGGCGAGCTTGCCCGCAGTGGCGTAGGGCGACAGCTTGGCGGTGTGCATGATCTCGTCGGAGTAGGCGTTGCCGATCCCGGCGATCAGGCGCTGGTCGGTCAGCGCGTTCTTGAGCCGTTCGGTCCGGCCGGCCAACAGGTCGGCGAGCGAGTCCCGGGTCAGTGACAGCGCGTCAGGACCGAGGGACACGATCTGGGGGATCTGCCGCACGTCCGTGACGATCCAGACCGCGAGGCCCTTCTTCGTGCCCGCCTCGGTCAGGTCGAAACCCGGGCCCTCACCAGGCGGACCGAGGTGCACGCGCAACGCCAGCGGGCCCTTGCCCGGTTTGGGTGGGGTGGCACTCAGCGTGTCGGCCCAGCGCAGCCAGCCCGCGCGGGCGAGGTGAACGACCAGGTGCAGGCCGTCGCAGTCCATGTCCAGGTACTTGCCGTAGCGGCCGGCCCCGGTCACCGTGCGGCCGTGCAGCTCGGTCCACGGCGGCGAGGCCGTCTTGAGCACCTGCAAGGAGGCTACGTCGACGCGCGCGACCGTCCGCCCCACCGCGAACTCCCGCAGGTGGTGCGCGAGCGCCTCGACTTCAGGTAGTTCTGGCACACCGACAGTCTCACCCGGACGGCGAGCGCTGTCACTCCACCCGTTACTCGACCGGGTGCAGCGGGCCGTCGAAGCCGGGCATGTCGTCGGTCTGGATGTTCCTGGCCACCTTCGCGACCTCGGTCCGGACGTTGAACACGCCGCGCACCGTGCCCACCCAGCGCTCGATCGGCGCCTCCGGGGTGCCGTCGCCGGTCTCGGCGACCAGCTTCCACGGCCGGCGCAGCGCCCAGCGCACCGGGAAGAACAGGAACACCAGCAGCAGGGCGAGGACCACCCAGGCAGGCACCACGACGTCGCCGGGGGTCCAGGCGACCAGTACGACGCCCAGCACGACGATGAACGACAGCATCACCACGCCGGGCCCGTACCCGGCGCTCACGTCGTGCTCGAAGTCGTCGGCCGTCATGGGCTTGCGAGCCCACTCGAGATCACCGCGAACGGTCCACATCCGCCCGTTCACGCTGCGCACCAGGCGCGTCATGCTGGCCTCCATCCACGACACGTCTGCGTAGCCGTCGTACCACGGTAGGTGATCACCGCGGTCCATCAACGGTACCGTGTCCGCGTTAGGCCCCGCGGGTGAAAGTGGATCCTGTCACTTACCTGGTGATGAGCTTGTGGTCGACGTGGATTCCGTGGTCGGGTCCGGTTTCCTCGGCGCGGACGCGGACGCGTCGGGGTCGACGGACTTGTCCGGCGGCGGCTCCTCCGTCGTGCCGATGCAGGGTGTCGGGTCGTCGGCGATGGTGTTCGAGTTGGCTTCCCGGCTGCTGGTCTTGTCCGGGCCGACCAGGATCCGGGTCTCCTCGGTGCCACCGGCCAGCGTCTGGTCCGCGGGCACGGGATCCTCGGCGGCGGGCAGCCCGGCCTGCTGGTCCTGCTGTTGCTGCAGCACGGCGGGCGCTACCGCGGGCGACTTCTGGTCCACTCCACGCACCGGAACGTCCCGGCGGCTCACCGACCGGCCACGCACGACCGGCACGGCCGAACTGAGCGAACCGGACACCGGCGTCGGATGGGACACCTCGCTCTGCGCGATCGACAGCTCGGGGGCGCCGCCGGTGAAGTCCAGGGCCGCGAGCGGGGCGCCGTCGGAATGCCCCCCGGACACCACGCCGACCACCCCGGCGGCGAGCACGGAGGACGCGGCCAGGCCCAGCTTGGCGGGGGCGCTGGCGAACAGGCCCTTGAGCAGCGCGCCGAACCCGGTCTTGTGCGCGGCGAACCCGAGGACGGGCACCGCGGCCACCCCGGCGTACGAACGCAACCCCGCGCACACGTCAACGAGTTCGTCGTGTGTCGACTGACACGACGAGCACGTGACGAGGTGCGCACGTACCCGGCGGCGCTCGGCGCCCTTGATCGTCCCGGCGGTGTACGCGCCGAGCTTCTCCAGGATGGACCGGCAGCCGGTCGACCCCTGGTGGGTGGACAGGTGCGCCTGCAGGTAGGCGGCACGCAGGCCACGCCGTGCGCGACGGGCCAGCGCGGCCGTCGCGTTGGGGCTCAGGCCGAAGTTGTCGGCGACCACCGCGGGCCGCTCGCCCTCCACCTCGACCTTCCACAGCACACTGCGCCAGCGCTCGGGCAGGCTGGTGAACGCCCGCGCGATCAGGCTGCGCTCGTGTGCCTGGCCGGAGGTGTCGGGGTCCGGTCCGACCCGGTGGGTCAGGACCTCGTCGGAGACCGGCACGTCCCGGCGCCGCTCGCGCCACTCCCACGCCACCCGCCGGGTGACGATCAGCAGGTACGAGCGGACGTTGTCGACCGGCCCGGAACCGCGCCGGATCGCTTGCAGGACACGGAAGAAGGCCTCGGCCGCGAGATCCTCCGCGTCGGCCCGGTCGGTGGCCAGGCTGCGCGCCAGCCGGCGCACGGCGTCCGCGTGTCTGGAGAACAGCTCCCCGAAGGCGGCGTCCTCACCAGCCCGCAACGCGGCCAGTAAGGCACGGTCCTGGAGCGACTCCTCGCCAGCGTCGAGGGCTGGGTTGCCCGTGGCGGTCATCCGGCTAGGTACCTCCCCTCCGGATACACGCGAACCTTGAACAACATGCCACATCCGAGCGTCGCCCAGTGTGGGTAGTGTGAAGACTCTTGGTGACAGGCGACCTAAGACGTAAGCCAAACAACCGGATCTACTAGGCCTTTTGCCGTACTGAATCGCTCATGCCTGCCCTGAACGCAGGACACCCGTACGGGTGAGGCCACACCCCCAAAAAACTTGTGGAGAACATCCGCTAGACTTCCCCCCAGCGTCACAGAGACGCGATGCGGACGTAGCGCAGTTGGTAGCGCATCACCTTGCCAAGGTGAGGGTCGCGGGTTCGAGTCCCGTCGTCCGCTCTCTCTGGAGAAGTCTGTTCGCGGAAAGCGCGAACCACGTCGCTCGCAATAATTTTGGGGGGACGACCCCCCATACCCCCGCAGAACGCATGCGAACTACTACTCACCGTAGAAATCGCCGTTCCGCTTGACCCGAACGGGTTAACCCGATACAGCTAGTGGCGTGCTCGACCAACAAGGCGCGCCGTTACGCATGGCCGTAGGGGCGTTCCTGGGAGCCGCCGTGGTCGCGATCTTCACCGCGGGGGTCACCGGCCAGCAGCGCCCCGAGGGCCATCCCCCGGTGCGGCTGGAGCACGTGGCCACGGACGGGACGCCGCGCTCGCAGGCGCCGCCACCCGTCCAGGCCCAGACCGTCGCGGGCGCCACCTCCGCCGAAGCGCCCCCTTCGTCGACGTCCACCGCCACGACGAAGTCCTCGACGACCACCAAGTCGTCCACGAGCACGACCACGACCACCCAGTCGCCGAAGCCCACCACGACGACGACAACGACCACCACGACCAGGTCGGTGCCGACGACCACGACGACCAAATGCACAAGCCTGCTCTGCTAGAGCGAGTCCGCCTTGAACGGATCGTGTTCGGTGATCAGTTTGTCCAGCCGCGCCTGGTCCACCCGCTTGAACAACGCGGTGTCCTCCTGCCGGTCGCGGATGCACTTGGCCAGCGTGAACGCGGAGGTCACGGTGTAGAGCAGTCCTAACGCGAGGAAGCCGCGAACCCAGGGATCGAGCGGCAGCGACACGATCCCGATCGCGACGGCGCACAGGGCGATGGAGAACGAGGCGACCGCCTGCGCGAAGAATGCCGGAGTGTTCTTTGGTGTGGGATTGGCCATACCCGAAGGCTCCCGAACACCACCCGCGCTGTCTTGAGTAGAGCTACTCAGCTGCACGATTCGTGACAATCTCGTTGTCCCGCCAGGAGATCATCTGCTTCGCCCGTAGGATGCGGGCGACCTGCCGGAAAGGACCGAGGAGCACCTGTGGCGCTGGACGAGCTCAAGAACACCTGGGAGAGCCTCGGTGACGTCGATCCGCTGTGGGCCGTGGTGAGCGATCCGGACCGGCGCGACGGGCAGTGGGACCTCGCCGAGTTCATGCAGACCGGCCGCGAGTCGGTCGCCCGGGTGGTCGCCACGCTCGCCGATCACGGGCTGAGCCTGGGGTCGCGGGTGCTCGACTTCGGTTGCGGGGTGGGACGGCTGAGCAACGGGCTGGCCGAGTACGCGGATTCCGTTGTCGGGATCGACATCGCGGCCTCCATGCTCAAGCAGGCCGAGGAGCTCAACCGGCACCCGGGCAAGCTGGAGTTCGTCCAGTACGACGGGCTGACGCTGCCGTTCGAGACGGCGTCGTTCGACGGCGCGCTGAGCCTGCTGGTGCTCCAGCACGGCCGTCCCGAGGTGCAACTGCGCTGCCTGATGGAGCTGCAGCGCGTGGTGCGGCCGGGCGGCGTGCTGTTCCTGCAGATCCCGAGCCGTCCGTTGCTGCAACGCCTGCTGCCCGCGGAGACCTACCGCGCCCACTTCGAGGCGCGCCAGGTTCCACAGCGTCTGGCGCCAGGTGAACAAGCGACGTTCACCGTCGGTGTCACCAACATCAGCGAGCACCGCTGGCAGTCCGCGGCCGTGTTCCAGCTCGGCAACCACTGGCTCGCCAACGGAGAGACCGTCGTGCGTGACGACGGCCGCGCGATGCTGACCCACGATGTCGAACCCGGTGCGACGGTCGAGCTGACCATCACGGTGACGGCTCCGGAGACGCCCGGCGCCTACGAGCTCGAACTCGACCTCGTGCACGAACTGGTCACCTGGTGGAAGGACACCGGCTGCGAGACCGTGCGGTTCCCGGTCACCGTGGACGGGTCCGCAGTGCCCGCCGAGGCCGCGCCGATCGAGCCCGTCGCCGAGGCTGTGGCGGAATCACCAGAGCCGGGCGACGACCATCCTGGTGAGGCCATCGAGATGCACGGCCTGCACATCGACTTCCTGCGCCAGCTGTTCGACTACAGCGGGACGGAGGTCATCGCCGCGATTGAGGACAAATCCGCCGGCGAGGAGTGGGAGAACTACAGTTATGTCCTTCGGCGCCGCTGAGTCGGGGTAAGGGGTTTGAGGAAATGGGTTGGCAGGACGACCTGAACAGCCTTGAGGCGGACCTGTCGGCGGGACGGATCCGGGTCGAGGAGTACCGCAGGCGCCGGGACGACCTGCTGGCCGCCGCGTCCAGCAACCCGCCCCGCGGCCGCGTGCCGGAACGGCGGCAGCCGCCGATCGTGAACGCGAACGACCCGCGCCTGGATGTGTCCCCGGTCGAGGTGACCCAGCAGATCAACCCGGACTCGTGGGTGGCCAAACCGGGCAGCATGATCATCGACCAGTCGCCGGTGGCCGCCGATCCGCCCGCCCCCGCGCCGATGCAAGGTGCCGAGGTGTTCGGTCTGCAGACGGCCGCTGCCTCGCCCAACGGCCGGGGCTGGCTGCGGTTCGTGGTGGCGATCGTGATTCTCGGCGTGATCGCGGCGATGATCTGGTTCTTCGCGTTCAACAAGAACTCCGGCGAGCCGGCCGCGGGCGCCAATGGCGAGTTCACGCTGGAGAAACTGCCGAACCCCACCGACTCGCCATTGACCACCGCCGGGGTGCTGACCGTCGACCAGGCACAGGTGTACAACCTGATCCGGCCGGACGAGGCCGCGTATCTGGCGGCGGCCGGAACGCAGAAGATCTTCTACCGGCAGATCACCAGCGGAACCGTCTCGACGCAGATCTTCTATTTCCAGCTCGCCCCCGGAACCCCGGGCGGCCCGCTGGCCAAGCAGGTCGTCGACCGCGGCGCCAAACTGGGGATGCAGAACGTCCCGGATCTGCCCAACGGAACCACCGGAATCGAGGCGTTGTCGGCCACATCCGGAATTCTGGAGGCGATTTACCCGACCGACCGGGGCGCAGTCCGGATCGTCGTCGGCCAGCTCGCCCCGCCGGAGGAAAAGGCGCTGATCAGCACGCTGAAGAAGACCGTGACCTCGGTGCAGGGGTCATTGCCGAACCGGTGAGCGGCGGGCCCGCAGCAGACGTTCTGCCGGCATTTCCACGAACCGGTGCAGGATTTCCGCCACCCCGGCGGACACGGCGAGGGAAAGCACGATGCCCGCGTCGGGACCGATGACGGACGCGAAATGGTCCATCACCGCGAAAATGCACGCGGTGTGGACCAGGTAGATCGCGTAGGTCCGCTTGGACCAGTTCCGGATCAGTTTCGACCGGCTGACCGGGCCGTTGACGTTCATCATGACCGCGACGAACAGCACCACCAGCACGGCCGTCCGGACATTGGCGTAGTTCGGGTAGGTCGTCATCGCCACCTGGTCCATCCAGGTGAACAACGCCAGGTGCACCGCGCCGATCAGCGCCGCGGTGGCGCGATGGACCTGGCCGGTGTGCGCGAGTGAGATCAGCTGCCCGATGCACAGCAGCGGCAGGTAGGCGCAGATCTGATGCACTTCGAGGACGGCCTGGTTGCGACTGCCCGCGGTGGCGAGCACGACGACGAAACACACCAAGGCCACGACCATCGGCGGGATCCACGGCCGTCGGCGCAGCGCCGGAATGGCCGCGGCAACGTAGCAGTAGAAGGCGACCTGGATCACCAGCGTCCACGTGACTCCGACGAGCCGCTCCAGCGGTGACGTGAAGAAGTTGGCCAGCACCAGACCGCGCAACAGGTCCCCGACGCCGACCCCGGCCGAGCTGACCTCGTCGCCGACCCGCTGGCCGACGGTGATCAGAATCCAGACCAGCGGGGTGACCACCCACAGCAGCGGCGCGATCCTGGTCAGCCGCCGCCACAGGAACTGGCCGGGGTTCTCCCGTTGGGTCACGTAGGTCACCACGACCCCGCTGACCACCAGGAACATCGTCACCCCGAGAATCGACAGCCGGTCGTTGAGCTGCAGCGTGCCGATCACGTTGGCCTGTACCCAGTCGGTGAGCCACCAGTGCTGGCCGCGCACGATGAGCCACCCCTGGATGTGCGCGTAAACCACGAGGCAGGACGCCAGCACCCGCACGAAGTCCAAGCCGTGCAAGTAACGGCTCTCCGGCTGCGCGCCGTCCGGATTGCGGCGCAACAAAAGCACGAACAGCACCGCGTAGAGCACGGTGAGCGCGTGCCACCACCCGGTCAGCTCCGGATAGACCGTCTCCGCGACACCCGGAACGCTGACGCACAACACGCCGAGCAACACGGCACGCCAGGTCCCAAGCCGGATCAACATGCCGAGCGTGAGCAACGGCAGGTACTCGGCGATCAGGCCGGCCTGGTGCAGGCCCGGGATCTTGCCGAGCAGCAGCAAGGCATACGCGGCTTCCAGTTGCAGCAGAACGGAGATCCACGGCCAGCGCCGGGTCGGCGCCCAGATCGCGACGAACAGCACCAGCGCGCAGACCGGCCGGAGCACCCCACCCAGCTCGGCCGAACCCAGCAGCACCCCGGCGATCCCGAGCATGAGCACCGCCGCGACCGGCAAAGTCAGCCGGTGCAACAACTCCGGCGTGATCAGCAGGCCGAACGCGATCAGCAGCACCGCGATGCCCAGGTAGGCGAAGTCTTCGCCGATGCCGAGCGGCTTGTTCACCCATTCCCGGACGAACACGACGGGCGAGGGTGGCAGACCGCGCCACAACAGGCCCAGGTAGCCGTACGCCACCAGCGCGAGCCCGACGATGAACAGGCGGCGGTCAGTCATCGGCGGACAGCACGGCGAGCTGGCGGTCGAGCAGCGGCTGGAACCCGTCCGGCGGCCCGGTCAGTTCCATCCGCACGAGCAGGTCGTTGTGGTGGTAGTGAATGCGAGCGGCCGAGGGATGCGTCAGGACCAACGGCGCCTGCCGGGTGAAGCCTCCGGCGATCTCCAGGTCGTTCAACGCGGCGGCGGCCGAACGCGCGGTCTCGCGGTCCCGCACCTGAGTCACCACCACGATCAGGCGTCCCTCGGGCAGCGTCGGGTTCACCAGGATGCGCGCCGGACCTGGCCTCGCAGCGCGGAACAGCTGGGTCTCCTCGGGGCTGAGGAAGCCCAGCTTGTCCACGTCGTCGAACGTGCGCAGGTAGCCGTAGTCGTCCTGACCGCCGCCGAAGTCGGCGATCATCATGGCGCTGCCCGGGCGTCTGCCGCTGTCCCCGTCGGCGCGTACGTCGCTGGTACTCGCGGCAGGGAACCGGTCACCCCAGACCAGCCAGGCGGCGACGGCGAACACGACAAGCGTGACCACCACCGCCGCCCCACGTAACCGATCCCCAGTCATCGACGGCTACGACGGCTTGAGCCACAAGGTGATGAACCCGGTCTCCGCCGCCTTGGCCTGGTCGGCCAGGGTCTTGTCCGAGCGGCGGCGCCGGTCCACGCCGGTGTCGTTCAGCGCGAACGGCACGTAGCCCAGCTCCCGGTAGCCCGCCAGCACCTTGCGCGGGTCGTCGCCGAGGTCCTCGATGTGCCCGGGCGCGAACTCGCACACCACGTGCGGGCGGTCGCGTTCGAGCACGGCGGTCAGGCCCGCGATCGCCCGGTGGTCCCGGCCCTGCAGATCGATCTTGACCAGACCCACCTTGTTCGCGGTCACCTGCGGGACGGAGTCCAGCCGCAGCGCGGGAACCTCGGTGCCCTTGCCGTTGCCGACCCGGTAGTCACCGCTGTTGCCCGGCTCGTGCTGACTGATGTGGACAGTCGTTTCGGTGTCCCACGCGGCCGCGTGCAGGACCGTGACCTGCTCGGCGACACGGGCTGGCAGGTTCACGGAGATGTTGCGGGACAACAACTCGGCGGTCGCCGGGTTGGCCTCGACCGCGACCGCGCCGGTCAGCCCCGGGCTGACGCTCAACAGCCGCAACGTGTGGTAGCCGACGTGCGCGCCGATGTCGAGGAAAACGCCGCCAGTGGCCAGTTCGGCCAGCAGCTCGGCCTCGCTGGGTTCCCACGTGCGGTGGTGCGCCAGCCAGGGCAGGAACACGTCGTCCACCGGAACCAGCAGGGCACCGGCGTCGCACAGCACGACCTCGGTGTCCGGCGGCAGCGGCGCGTGCAGCACGGACAGCGCGCCCTGCAACGCTTTCGCGTCCGCCAGCGCAGCGCGGTCGGCCTCGGCGCGGGCGTCCCGCTCGACGAACATGTCGAACGTCTTCTTGTCGTTGTCCTCGATCCGGCCGGCCAGCTGGTCGACGAGATCGCGGAGGTGCCCGGCGGTGTCGCCGGTCTGGCTCGCCGCGGTCTCGACCACGCCGAGCCGCTCGCTCATCGACGAGACGTGGTTTCCTTGCGCCGCTTGGGCTTCGGCCAGCCGTGACGCCTCAGAACGCAGCTCGTCGAGTGCGTGGGCTGCGGTCTTGGCCGTGCTGTCGGCGTTCGACGCCAACGCGTCGAGCCCGGCGATCCGCTGTTCCAGGCCTTCGATCCGGCTGATCAGCAGGTGCAGGCTGTCCTCGACGCCGTCGGTCAGCGCGCCCATCACGCGGCGCTGGTGCACGTCGTAGTGGTCGATCACGCGCAGCACGGCCTTGCGCAGCACCGGCGCCAGCGGCATCCGCGACGAGGTGTCCACCTCCGGCCGCCAGCGCAGTGCCTCACGGGACCGGTGCAGCGGTTCGATGGCCTTGGCGGGTTCGCCCCGGTCCACCCGATGTCCGCCCTTCGCCTGGTACGCGGCCGTCAGCTGGGTCCGGGTCCACTCCGCGGCGGCCGCCATCGAGCGCGTTGCCAGCACGTGTTCACGGGCAAGCCGGCCACGGCGAGCGGCCTCCGCCGGATCGTCCGCGACCGCGCGCATCGCCGCTGCGGCCTCGTCCAGATCGGGGTCGGCCCACAACGCGTCGGCCGGATACGGCGGGTTCGCCGGGCCGACCTCGACCAGCCGGTACCCGACCGGCCATCCAGTGCGCTCGTCGAGGAACTCGGTCGTGCTGGCGTAGTTCGTCGCGATCACCGCGAGACCGCGGGCCATCGCCTCGGCGACGGTCAGCCCGAAGCCCTCACTGCGGTGCAACGACACGTAGGCGTGGCTCGTGGCGTACAGGTCGGCGAGCTCGGCCTCGGTCAGGTAGCGCTCGATCAGCTCGACCCGCGCGTCCTCACGGGCCGCTGAGCGCAGCCGCTCGGCCTGGTGCGGGTGCCTGCCCGCGTTGATCGACTTGATCACCAGCCGGACGTCGTCCCGGTCGCCGAACGCCCGCTGGAACGCTTCGACCAGGCCCCAAGGGTTCTTGCGGTCGGCGACGCTGTTGAAGTCGAACGCGAACAGGAACCGGACCGGCTCGCCCTCGGCCCGCTCGGCCACCGTCCGGCCAGGGTCGTTGACCGGCACCGGGAACACCTTCACCGGCACGGGACTGTGCGGGGCGATGGCCGCGCGGCAGAACTCGCTGACCACCCACACCTCGTCGAGCAGCCCGAACGCCGGGTGCAGCCAGCCGGGGAAGTCCTCGAGCTCCCAGGCCCACACGCCGATCCGGTACCGGTGGAACGCGGCCTGCGCGTGCCGCTTGAGGATCACGTCGGTCTGGTCGGCGTTCACGCAGAACACCGAGACCGGGAACCGCTGGCGGCCGGTGGTGGCCGGGCCGGTGGCGTTGGTGCGGTTGTCGACCAGCCGGTCCTCGACGGCCGACGCGACCGGCACACCGGCCTGCGCGATGGCGTCGTGCACCTTGCGGCCCATCTCGCCGACGCCCAGCTCCGCGGTCAGGTAGCCGACCACGTTCACGCCGAACTCGCCGTCCGGCTCGGTCAACGGCTCGGGCCGGGACGTCAGCGCCCACGGGGCGACCTCACCCTCGGCGATGCCGGAGGTGCGCAGCCACTCGTGGAACGCGCCCGCGTCCTTGCCCTCCGGCTCGGCGAAGGCCTTCTGCAGGTCGGTCCGCCGCTGCCAGACCGCCTCGGTCAGCCGGGTCAGGCCCGAACCGGCCGGGGCGTCCTCGGTGGGTTCCGACAGCCACGCGCGCAACGCGGCACCGCCGTCGGCGCCGTAAGCGTGCGGTGGCGCCGGTTTGCCCTTGCGCTCGGCCTCGACCCAGGCGTCCCGGAACATCCGGCGCATGGCCGGGCCGACCGGCGTGCCGTCGGCCATCTTGCCGAAGCCGTAGGGGATCGCGTCCAGGCTCTGCGCGTAACCCGCCTCGCGCAACGACTTCCCGTAGGCGTCGCACAGCTCGCGGATCACCGGGTACTCGGACAGCAGCACACGCGGCTTGCGGGGCGCGTGGTTGCTGAAAATCCAGGGCTTCTCCGGCCGGTAGCCGCTGAAGTGGAAGAACCGCAACGGTTTTCCGCCCGCGGTCAGCGAACCATCGGCCTCGCGGGTCATCGGGCGCTCGTGCGCGTTCCAGTAGGCCACGTTGAAACCGGGATCGCGCAGCACGGTGTTGGGGAACAACGCGGGGACCATGTCGATCCAGCGCTGGTCGGTGAACAGCTGCCGCTCCGGCGCCACGATCGCGTCGTGCCGCAGCCGCTCGGCCCAGAAGTCCAGGAACGGCTCGCAGCCCGGGCCCATCGCGATGAAGCCAAGGTTGAAGATGCCCGAGCCCATGATCGCCGCTTCACTGGGATCCTTGCCGTCGCGCGGGATCGGGTACAGGCAGTGCGGGGTCAGCACGATCTGGTGCGCGAGCGCCTTCTCGGCCAGTTCCGGCATGGGCGCGAAGACGACGATGTCCGGGTCGAGGAAGATCACCACGTCGGACTCGGCGCGCAACGTCCGGAAGATGAACGGCTTCACCGCGGTGGCCAGCTCGGTCACGTTGTAGGCGGTGGCCATCCGCAGGTACTCGTCGGTCTCGATGCCGAACCGGCTCCAGCCCGCGACCTCGTAGCCGTCCTGGTCGTACGACTCGTCGGCGTCGATGACATGGATGCGGAAGCGGTGGTCCGGGTGGTGCTTGAGATAGGACTTCGCGAGCACCGTGGCGGCGGGCAGGTAGTTGCGCGCCACCACGGTCAGCGCGGTCGGACGGCCGCGGTCAGCCATCGGCCGGGAACACCTTCAGCTGGTCGTTGAGCACGTCCTGGAACGAGGAGCTGAGCTTGGCCGGGTCCTTCGCCTGGACCTCGATCCGGACCACCTTGTCCTTGCTGGCGAAGTGCCCGCGGATCACGTCGGCGGCCTGGGTGGCGGTCACCCCGGTGGGCATGCCGGTCACCTTGGTCGCCTTGTAGCCCACCTGGATTTCCACCAGGCTCTTCACCGCCGCCGCGGCCAGATCGGCCGACCCCGCCTTGGTCACCAGCACGATGACCCGGCCCGCGCTGCCGTCCAGCTGGCTGATCACCATGCCGGCATCGGTGGACTGGGCGGTCTGGTAGGCGGCGATCTCCTCCTTGGTCAGGTAGTCGATCCTGGAGACCCCGGCGAAGTCCTTGACCTGCTGGTCGATCTGCTGGCCCGGCAGGTCCGCGATGTCCATCGCGTTGGGGACCTTCGGCGGTGTGGTCGGCGTGCTCACCGCGCTGGACTGCGCCACCGGCGGGTTGTTCGGCTCGCCGCCGCCCTTGCCCCAGATCAGCCAGGCGCCGACGCCCAGGCCGATCAGCAGCACGACGACCACCGAGATGGCGATGACCTTGCCGCGGGACTTGCCGTTCTCGAACGCCTCCGGGCCCTGCTTGACCCAGGGCTCGTTGTTGTTCCACGGCTCGTTCGTCGCCCACGGCGCGGGCGGCAGCGACGGCCCGCTCCAGTGCGGCGAGGAGAACCCGTCGTCCTGCGGCTGCGGCTGCTGGCCCCACTGGGGCTGCTGCGGCGGGAACTGCTGCTGGGGGAAGCCGCCCGGCGGCGAACCGACCCCGGGCACCACCTGGGTGCGCTCGGCGTCCGCGCTCTGCTTCGGCGGCTGCGGCTGCTGGTAGGAGGGCTGCAGTGACCAGCCGCCCTGCGGCACGGCCTGGGTCCGGTCGCTGTCCGGCGGCGGGCCGGCCGGCTTGGGCGGCGGCGCGACCGGCTGGATCAGCTGGGTGCTCTCCGAACCGGTGCCCTGCTGGGCGTCCGGAGGCGGGTCGGCCGGCTTCGCAGGGTTGGCCGCGGCGGCCAAGAGCCCGTCCCTGCGCTTACGGTAGTCATCGGCCGAGATCAGGCCGGACGCGAGCTTCTCGTCCAGCTGCCGAAGCTCATCCTGCCAGGTCAACCCCGCACCCCCTTCCGGGTCACGTCACCTGATGGTGCCGCGATTCGCAGCAATTCTGTCCCACGCCCTCCGGGGCCGGTCACCGGCTCTCGAATCGTGACCCAACCTGTCACTTTCGTGGGTGAGCGGCCAACTCCTGACCGATCCGGTCGATTACTCCGGGTGACAGAATCGGGTTCACACCACCCGTCAGTGACCGTTCCACCGCCTCCAGCACGACCACGTCCTGATCGGCCAGCATCTGGCCGGCCTTGGCCGGATCCTGCTGGGCCGAGTCGACGTGCAGCACGGTCACGTTGGTGAACGCCGCCGACAGGAACGGCAGCACCGGCTGCGTGAACGAGTCGGCCAGCATGCCCACCTTGGTGTCGACCACACCCGTCCCGCGGCCGCGGGTGAGGTGCAGCGCCTCCCGGAAGGTGGCGGTGCTGTTCTGGCTGGACGCGATCGCGCCGCCGTCCGGGGCCAGGTTGATGGCACGCACGGTCAGCCGCCCGGTCTTGCCGATCAGCGGCGGCAGGTCGCCGTTGCGGGTGACGTCCCGGCCCGGCGTCGCCTTCCAGGTCCGGGTGATCCCCGGCACGAGCCGTTCCGCCAGCTCGGTGGCCATCACCAGGGCGCCGTCGGGCGTCCAGTGCGTGTCGACCTTGGTGTAGATGGCCTGCCGGCCGGCGGTGAGCACCAGGCCCGACCGCACGTCGAGGGCGCCGGTCTCGCGCGGGACCCGCGACCAGAACTCCTTGCCGCCCGCGGCGGCGCAGTCCTTGCCCACGTAGCTGTCCGGCAGGTGCTCGGGGACCATGGTCGACTTGTTCGGCGGGACGATCAGCAGGAACCGGCGGCCGGACGCCTCGACGACCTGGCGCAGGTGCTGCAGCGCGCCGATCACGTCGGACAGCGACTTCGTGGGCATGCACGGGCCGGAGATGTCGTCGCCGAGGTAGAACCAGCCGTCCTTGCCCTCGATCACCTTGGTGTAGCCGGCCTCGGTCTTCTGGGTGTCCGCCGGGTTCTCGGCGGTCGGCGGGACGTCCTGGACCGGGCCGCTGGTGTCCTTCTGCTCGCCCAGTTTGGGGGCCTCGCCGAAGATGGCGCGGCTGATCGCGTCCTCGAGGTCGATGGCCTCGGCCCGGCCCGGCAGGTAGTCGGTGGCCCAGGGGTCGAACGAGGTGAAGAAGCCCCAGCCGTCGGCGGGCGACGGGAAGTCGGTGAGCTTGCGGTTCTCGATGGCCTCGGGACGCACACCGAGGATCAGCAACAGCAGCGGGACGCCGAAGAACACCACGGCGCACACCAAGGACACGCGCTGGGTCCGCCCGTGGCGTGGACGGTGCAGCGAATGCTCCCGCGGCAACCAGGCCTCATGCACCGGCGGCAGGCTGCGGCGGGTCTGTTGTGTCGTTTCCACAGCACCCTCCGCGCGCCACGATAGCCGACCCCCGGTGAACGAATCACTCGATCAGGCGAACCTGCGTGCGTGTCAGCCGACTGTTACCCACGTCACACAGTCAACCGGCGGAGGCTGGCGAGCGTCCTAGGGACGTAGTCCACCCACGGAGGAACCATGTGGATCCACGTCACTCTTGTGGCGATCGTGGCGGTGCTGTTCCTGGGCCGCCTCGTGGTAGTGCTGGCCAAGCGGCCCCGTAAGCCCTAGCGGCCGACCGCGTAGCCCTGCATGCCGCGGGGGTTGGCGGCGGCACGCAGGATTCCGGTCGAGGGGTCCCGCGACACGGCCGACATGCGGCCGAGGGTCCAGGGGCCCGCGTCGGTCACCAAGTGCCCGCGTTCACGCAGCTCACCGATGGTCCGCTCACCGAGCCTCGACTCGACGACGAGCTCACCCGGTTGCCAGTAGCGCGGGAAGAACGAGCTCGGGAACGCGCCGGAGTGCCAGTTCGGGGCGTCGATCGACTCCTGCAGGTTGAGCCCGCCGACCGTGTGGGCCAGCCAGAAGCACAGCTGCCACTGGTCTTGTTGATCGCCGCCGGGCGTGCCGAAAGCCATCCGCGGGACGCCGTTGTGCAGGGCCATCGACGGCGTGAGCGTGATCCGCGGACGGCGTCCTGGTTTCAGCGCGGACGCGAAATGTGGTTCCAGGGTGAACATCTGGGCACGCGTGCCCAGGCAGAAACCGAGCGAGGGGATGGCCGGCGAGGACTGCAGCCAGCCGCCGGACGGGGTCGCCGAGATCATGTTCCCGGCCGCGTCCACGACGTCGATGTGCACTGTGTCGCCGCGTACGACACCGCTGTTGCCGACGGTGGGTTCGCCCAGCGCTCCTGAGATTTCCTCGGACGGAACGAAGTAGGGCACGGCGAACGCGGGCAACTTGGGCGGACGCCGGTCCGGCGAACCCGGCCGCAGCTCGAACGACGCCCGGTCGGACACCAAGGCGCGGCGAGCCGCCGCGTAGTCGCGCGAAACCAGCTGCGCCAACGGGACCGCCGGGTCATCGCCGTACCAGGCCTCCCGGTCGGCGAACGCGAGCTTGGCGCACTCCACCGCGAGGTGCACGGTCTCCGCGGTCGGCACACCGTCCACATACGACAGCCGGTCGGCGAACCCTTCCAGCAGCCGGAGTTGTTGCGCGAGCACGGGCCCCTGCGTCCAGGCGCCGCACTTGACCAGGGTCCACTCGCCGAAGTCCACCGTCAGAGCGTCCTCAAAGGACGCCTGCCAGCCGGCGATGTCCTGCCCGGTCAGCAGGCCCGCGTGGTCGCGGCCGGAGTCGTCGCGGAAGGCGGTGCGGGCGAAGGCGTCGATCTCCTCGGCGACGAACCCGTGCGACCAGGCCCGCCGGGCCGCCTCGATCTGCGCGATCCGGTCCGGCCCGGCGCTTTCCGCCTCGGCGAGCAGGCGTTCCCAGGTGTCCGCGAGCACGGGGTTGGTGAACCGCGAGCCCTCCGCGGGCACCCGGCCGCCCGGCAGCCACAACGCCGCCGAGGTCGGCCAATGGTCGTTGAACAGGTCCACCACCGCCGCGATGGTGTCCGGGATCCTTGGTACCAAAGGGAACCCGTTGCGGGCGTAGCCGATCGCCCGGTCGAGCACGTCCCGGAGGGTCTTGGTCCCGTAGTCCCGCAACAGGATCAGCCAGCCGTCCCACGAGCCGGGCACGGTCGCGGCCAGCAACCCGCTGCCGGGCACCAGCTCCAGGCCGAGCCGGTGGTAGTGGTCGATGGTCGCCGCCGCGGGGGCGACGCCCTGGCCGCACAACACACGCGGCTGCGACTCGTGCGCGGCCTGGAAGACCGCGGGAACCTCGCCGCCCGGGCCGTTCAGGTGCGGTTCGACCACCTGCAGCACGAACCCGGCGGCAACAGCGGCGTCGAACGCGTTGCCGCCGTCCTCCAAGACCGCCATTCCCGCCGTCGACGCAAGCCAGTGGGTCGAGGCGACCATGCCGTGCGTACCGGCCAGTTCAGGGCGGGTAGTGAACATGTTCAAGCATCTAAGCCGATGTTCAATCGTTTCAACAGGGGCGGCCCATGCCCCGCCAGGTCAGGCCCGCCCGGCTGAGCAGGTCGCCGTCCAGCAGGTTGCGGGTGTCCAGCACGGTGAAGCCGTCCATCAGCTCGGCCACCCGGGTCCAGTCCAGCGAGCGGAACTCGGGCCATTCGGTCAGCACGAGCACGACGACCGCGCCCTTCACCGCCTCGTACGGGTCGTCCACCAGGCGGATGCCGGGCAGCTCACCGGAGATCGCCGGGTCGTGCGCGGTGATCTCGGCGCCTTCGGCCGCCAGCGCGTCCGCGATCCGGATGGCCGGTGAGTCGCGCAGGTCGTTCGTGCCCGCCTTGAACGCCAGGCCGAGCAGGCCGATCCGGGCTCCGCGCAGGGTGCCGTCACAGGCCTGCCGGACGCGGTCGAGGACCTCGTCGAGCTGGCGCTGGTTCTGTTCGATCGCCGAGCGCAGCAGCGGGAACTCCAGGCCCACCGACTCGGCCACGTGCACCAGCGCGTTGGCGTCCTTGGGCAGGCAGGACCCGCCCCAGCCGGGGCCCGGCTTGAGGAACGAGCGGCCGATCCGCGGGTCGTAGCCCATGCCCTCGGTCACCGCGAGCACGTCCGCGCCGACGCGGTCGCACAGCTGGGCGATCGCGTTGACGTAGGACAGCTTCACGGCGAGGAAGCAGTTCGCCGCGTACTTGACCATCTCCGCGCTGGCCGCGTCGAGGATCAGCGTCGGCGCCTGAAGTCCCTGGTAGAGCTCGCCGACCTTGCGTGCGGCGGAACGGTCCGATGAGCCGACCACGATCCGGTCGGGATGCAGGAAGTCGTCGACCGCGGTGCCCTCACGCAGGAACTCCGGGTTCGACACGATCGGCGAGCCGACCATCATGGCCAGCCGGTCAGCCGTGCCGACCGGGACGGTGGACTTGGTCGCGACCGCGCATCCGGGCGGCAGGATGTCCCGGACCTCGCCCAGCACGGATACGACCGCGCGCAGGTCAGCGGAGCCGTCGACGCCCATCGGCGTGGGTACGCACAGGAACAGCACGTCGGTGTCGGGTTCGACGGCCGCGCTCGCGCCGACGACGAACCGGAGCCGGCCGGTCCGCAGTCCGCGCTGGACCAGGTCGGCCAGGCCCGGCTCGAGGATGTCCACCTCGCCGGCCCGCAACCGCTCGACCTTGGCCGCGTCGATGTCCGCGCACACGACCTGGTGGCCCAGAGTCGCCAGGCACGCCCCGGTCGTTAGGCCGACGTAGCCGGTGCCGACCACCGCGATCTTTCGCTGCACCCGAACCACCCCATCGTCGCTGTTCTCACCAGCGACGGTCGCAGCCCGAGTTGACCCCCGCGCTAACAGCAGGCGGCATGCTCGAATACTCCATGCGACGGACGCCGCTAGGTCCAGCGGGTGCGCCGACATAGGGTGTCCCGGGTGGAGCACCGACATCTCGGTGAGTCCGGCCTGGTGGTCAGCACCGTCGGACTCGGCTGCAACAACCTTGGCAGGCCAGGAACTCCCGCGGAGTCGCTCGCCGGTTCCCGTGCCGTGGTGAGCGCGGCGCTGGACGCCGGCATCACGTTCTTCGACGTGGCGGACGTCTACGGGGCGCCGCGCGGCCGCAGCGAGGAACTGCTCGGCCAGGCGTTATCCGGCCGTCGCGACCACGCGGTGATCGCGACGAAGTTCGGCGTCGACATGCAGGGCGCCAACGGCCCGGACTTCGGCGCACGTGGGTCGCGCCGGTATGTACGGCGCGCGGTGGAGGCGTCTTTACGCCGCCTGGGCACCGACTGGATCGACCTGTACCAGCTGCACCGCGCCGACCCGCAGACGCCGATCGCGGAGACCCTGGGCGTGCTGTCCGAGCTGATCGGCGAGGGCAAGATCCGGTACGCGGGCGTCTGCAACCTCGCGGGCTGGCAGATCGCCGACGCGGCCTGGACGGCCCGGACCGAGCACGTGGCCAAGCCGATCTCCGCGCAGAACCACTACTCGCTGCTCGAGCGGGAGGCGGAGCGCGACGTCAACCCGGCGGCCCGCCGGTTCGGCCTGGGCGTGCTGCCCTACTTCCCGCTCGCCAACGGCCTGCTGACCGGCAAGTACAGCCGCGCGGACGAGCCACCGGCCGGTTCCCGCCTGGCCACCCGGCGCAAGCTGCTGGACGACGCGCCGTGGGAGCGGATCGAGCGGCTGCGGTCGTTCGCGGACGAGCGGGGCATCTCGATGACCACTCTCGCGATCTCCTGGCTGACCGCGCAGACCCCGGTGTCCTCGGTGATCGCCGGCGCCACCTCCGTCGACCAGGTGGTGGAGAACGCCGCCGCGGTGAAGTGGCGGCCCGCCAAGGATGAGCTGCTGCTGATTGACGAGATCTGCCCGCCCGGCCGCCGCTAGACAGATACTGAAGTACGTAATAATGTACTGACTCACTATGAGTCAAGTAATGAGTGACGCCGACGGAACGCTGTACGACGCCGGCGTCCGCACCTCCATGTCCCAGTTCGCCTCCGACACAGCCACCTTCGAAGCCGCCGCCGCGGTCCGGACCGCCTACCAGGCCATCGAGCGCCTACGCTCCCACGGAACCGACAGCCGTGGCCTCAGCTCCGGCGCCATGGACCTGCTGCTGCGCCTCAGCTCCGTCGAGTCCTCGCCGCTGAAGGACCTCGCCGGTTCGGCCGGTGTCAGCGCCCGCAACGTCACCGGCCTGATCGACACCCTCGAACGCGACGGCCTGGTCCGCCGCGCCCCCGACCCCACCGACCGCCGATCGGTGCGGGCCGAGATCACCGACGCGGGCCGCGACTGGCTCGAAGCGTTCCGCAAACCGTCCGAACTGGCCATGACCGCGCTGTTCCACGGCTTCACGCCAGACGAGCTGAGCCGGCTGCGTCACCTCTGCCTGCGCCTGGTCCAGAACCAGCAGCACATCGAGTCGCGGCTCAACCCTCAGTAGCCGTACCCACCGCCTCCGCCGCCACCACCGGTCTCCGTGGTGGCGGCGACAACGGTGGCGAACCACTGGAAGTCCGTGCCGCCGAACTTGTCCTTGACCATGTTGCCGCTCGCCTGCCCGGCAGTGTCCATTTTGAACACGTAGAGCGGCTTGCCTTGGTAGGTGAGCTGGGTTTTGCCGTTGTCGGACCGTTTGAGCGTGCTCAGGCCCGTCACCGGCCCGGTGGGCGTGGAGTTGTCCGCTGTCGTGGCGGGGAACCAGAATCCGAGGCAGTCCCCGGTGCAGCGCACCTGTCCGTCCGCTTCCTGCTCGGTGTAGTACAGCGTCTTGCCGGACCCGTCGACCAGGACGCTGCCCACGCCCGCCACGGTGGCGGTCGAGAGCGAACTGCCGGTGGTAGCGGTGTTTCCTGAGCCGCAAGCGGTCAGCAGCACGCCTGTGGCGGCCAGCAAAAGCCAACGTCGTCGCATCGCTTCGTCCTCCCGTTGTGGGGATCCGAAGTAGGTACGACCGCGACCGCCGGCGGGATTGCGCAATCTCTTGCGGGCCGTCGATCGTATGTACTGACATGGGCGGTATGGGCCTGCCCGCGGATCGCCTGTCCGACGAGGCGCTGCTCGCCGGGCTGGGCACCGGGCAGATGGAGTTCGCGGTCGCGTTCGTGCGGCGGTTCCAGCGCCGGGTGTTCGGTGTCGCGATCGCGGTGGTGGGTGACGTGCAGCTGGCCGAGGACATCGCGCAGCAGACCTTCGAACGGGCCTGGCGCCATGCCCAGGTGTACGACGCGCGCCGCGGCTCCGTCGCCGTGTGGCTGACCACCATCGCCCACAACGTCGCCGTCGACACGACCAAGGCCCGCAAGGCGACCCCGGTGGATCCGGACCAGCTGATCGGCATGATGACCGCCGTGGCCGACGGCCCGGAACGGCAGGCACTCGCGGCCGAGGCGTCCCGTGAACTGCGTGGCGCACTGGCGGGGTTGCCGCGGGAACAGGCGAGGGCGCTGGTGATGGCCGGGATCAGCGGGATGACCGCGCAGCAGATCGCCGACGCGGAGCACATCCCGTTGGGCACCGCGAAGACCCGGATCCGGACGGCGATGGGGAAGCTCCGCACCGCGCTGGCGACGAAACGAGGCGGCCATGAGTGAGATCGGCTGCGCTCAGGTGCGCGAGCTCGGCGCCGAGTTCGCCCTCGGCATCCTGGACGGCCGGCAGCGCGCCGAGCTGATGTCCCACCTCGAGGGGTGTGACGGTTGCCGGGACGAACTGCGGCAGCTGGCCGAGGTCAGGGACGAGTTGCTGACGCTCGTCCCGGCCGGCGAGCCGCCGCTTGGCTTCGAAAGCCGGGTTCTGCGTTCGCTGGGCCGCACGAAACGGCGCCAGTGGTTGCGTCCGGTTGCCGCGGCGGTCGCTCTGCTGATCGCTCTCGCTGGTGGCTGGCTGCTCGGTTCGAGTCGTCCGGACAGCCTGGTCAACGCGGAGCTGACGGCCGGTGGACGCGTAGTGGGGCACGCATTCCTGTACACACATTCGCCGTCGTGGGTGTACATGACCGTCGCCGGTGTGGGTGACGAGGTCAGCTGCCAGGTGGGGCGTGCCGACGGCAGTTGGGCCACGACCGGGTCGTTCTCGCTACGCAACGGATACGGCTACTGGGGTGGCCCAGCGAAAGCCGATCCCGGCAGCATCACCGCGATACGCCTGGTCCGGTCCGATGGGACGGTGCTGGCCGAGGCGACCCTGCCCGCGAGATAAGGGTCGATGTCAGCCCTGGGTAGTAGCGGTGGGTGACCTGTGCGGTCCCCCAGAAGTACGCGAATACCGCACTCCCGGCCGACGCGGTGGAACACGGTCGCCGCGCATGGTGGACAGCATGATGAATGTGCTGGCCATCGTGGCTGTGTTCATTGGGCTGGCGTTGGTCGCGGCCATCCCGCTGGTGGTGATGCTGCAGGTGGCGGACCGGCGGCAGACCGCCGTTAAGGACGTCACACCGCAGGACGGCCGCCAGGCCTGACGGCTAGCCTCTCTCCGTTGAGCCACAAGCCAAAGGAGAGCTGGTTATGCAGGTCGGCGGCATCGCGGCGGTAGTCACCGGTGGAGCGTCGGGTCTCGGCGGGGCCACCGCCCAGGCGCTGGCCGCGGCGGGCGCGAAGGTGTTCGCGCTGGACCTTCCGCAGGCGATCGAGAAGGCGGAGCAGGTCGAGGGCGTCACCTACACGGCCGCCGACGTGACCAACCCCGAGCAGGTCCAGGCGGCGATCGACGCGGCCTCGGCGACGGCTCAGCTGCGGGTCGCGGTGAACTGCGCGGGGGTGGGGACCGCGGGCCGGATCCTGTCCAAGAAGGGCGTGCACGACCTCGACCTGTACCGGAAGGTCATCGAGGTCAACCTGATCGGCACGTTCAACGTGCTGCGGCTGGCCGCGGAGGCCATCGCCAAGACCGACGCCGACGAGAACGGCCAGCGGGGCGTCATCATCAACACCGCTTCGATCGCCGCGTTCGACGGCCAGATCGGGCAGGCCGCGTACTCCTCGTCCAAGGGCGGCGTCGTGGGCCTGACCCTGCCGGCCGCGCGGGACCTGGCCAGCTCGGGCATCCGGGTGATGACCATCGCCCCGGGCATCATCGACACCCCGATGCTCGCCGGTGTCAGCGACGAGTTCCGGGCCGCACTCGCCGGTGGCGTGCCGTTCCCGCAGCGCCTCGGCCAGCCCGCCGAGTACGCGAACCTGGCGTTGTCGATCATCGCGCAGGACTACCTGAACGGCGAGGTCATCCGCCTCGACGGAGCCCTCCGGATGGCTCCGCGGTAGTGGCCGACGCGCGGGCCTTCCTCGACGAGCTGATAGCCGTGCGCAAGGGGCGCGGGATGTGCAGTCCGCACGTCTCGGCGAACCTGGGCCCGGCTCTCCGCCGCACGTGGGGCATCGAACGGGACGACAGCGACCGGGTGCTGCGCCAGAAGGCGGTGACGCACCTCCGGCCGTTCGTCGACGAGCTGCCCAAGGACGACCACTACCTGGTGGCGGCCGCGCTGGGGCTCGCCGAGGACCTGGCGTCGATGTCGTACATCCAGCGGCTCGCGTTCCTGGCCGACCGGTACGGGCACGACGACCGGACGATGCGAAGACGGGCGGATGCGGCCATGGCCGCACTCGCCGTCCTGCTCGCCAAGGCCTACGCCGACCTCCCCAGCTGGCGCACCCAACGACTGTCGATCATCCTCCGGCTCGGCCCGCGCCCGGTCTGCCTCGAAGAACGCACGATCATCGCCCTCGACGACAACATCCAGGACCTCACCGACGCCCAGCACGACTTCGACGTCCTCTACGGCGCCACCCGCGCCCTCCGCCTCCCCCACCCCCTCAAAGCCGGGGACACCGCCGAATACGGCCTGTTCAAACACTTCCCCGACGGCCAGACCCACTACGTGTACGTCCCCGCCCAGCCCTGCCCCGAGTTCAACCTGCGGATCCGCTTCGCCGAGCCACCCCTCCGCGTCACCTCATGGGACGGCACCGACGAACTCCAGCCGGACGCCGTCGGCGAAGTCGGCATGCGTTTCACCGACCTCACCCCCGGCGTCGGTTACGGCATCAAATGGGAGCCAGCCTTGAGGTGACCCTCAAGTAGACGCTTCCGCAGACTTTTTGCGGAAGCGGCCTTCTGAAGGTAGTCTTAAGGTAATCGAACACGCGGGGTGCCCTCATGCTGCTGTCCTTCAGCGTCACGAACTTCCGATCCATCAGGGACGAGCAGACCCTGTCCATGACCAGGAGCCGACGCATCGCCGCACACCGGACGACGCCGGAGGCCGACACCCCGGACACGAACACGGTCGCGGGCATCTACGGCAGCAACGCATCCGGCAAGTCCAACCTGATCCTCGCCGTGCGGTTCATGTGTGACGCCATACGTGACTCACACTCCCGGTGGTCACCTGAAGGCGGCACACCCTTCGATCCGTTCCGGTTGGACACTGAACATCCCACGGCTCCCTCCAGGTTCGAAGCAGAGATACAAGCACGAGACATCCGGTATCAATACGGTTTCGAACTCAACGGCGACAGGATACTGCGGGAGTGGATGTACGCATTCCCGCACGGGCGTCGCCAAACCTGGTTCGAACGAGATGCGGACGATAAGACCGAATGGTACTTCGGCAAAGGACTGGGCGGACAGAACAAGGTCATCAGCGAGATCACCAGACCCAACTCATTGTTCCTGTCGGCAGCGGCCACAGCGAACCACGACAAGCTTTCGTACGTTCACCACCTCTTCGTTGCACACTTCCGGTTCGCCAACGAAAGGAACTTCCGCTCCCGGATCAGGTTCACGATCAAAGAGATCGAGAAGCGCCCCGAAACTCTGGAGGAGCTCACCAGACTGCTCAAATTCGCCGACCTGGGCATCTGCGGAATAAAGTTGAAGAAACCAGACTACGACCTCAAACCCAGGCCGGAATTTGTCGAGCTCACTAAGAGATTGATTGCCGAAAGCGGAGACCTACCGTCCCCGACCGACCAAGAGATTGACAGCCTGCTGAAGCAAACGACCGAAATCGAGCTGCAGCACGCGAGTGCGGGTGGCCATGAATTGGTCGGTCTTCCGTTCGAGTCCGAATCCATGGGCACTCGGTCACTTCTGGCCTTGGGCGGCCCCGCGCTGCAGGCGTTCCGTACGGGCTACACACTTTTCGTCGACGAGATCGACACGAGCCTTCATCCCAACCTCGTTGCCGAACTCGTAAGGCTGTTCAAATCACCGGAAACCAACCCCAAGCACGCACAGCTGGTCTTCACGAGTCACGACACGTCCTTGATGGGCAACCTGATCGAGGATGGACCGGTCCTCGAACGCGATCAAACGTGGTTCATGGAGAAGGACCAGGGCGGCGCGTCCACGCTTTACCCGCTTACCGACTTCAATCCCCGGAAACAGGAGAACCTGGAACGGGGTTATCTACAAGGACGGTACGGCGCGGTTCCGTTCATCCGGACTCGTGAACTGGTTCCAGAAGCACGGTCGCCAGAGGAACATGCATGAGTCGCCGGAAGCCACTGTCTCCTGAGCGTTCGCTTGCTCGCAGAGGACCGACACGAGAGCCGCGAGCACGCTTTCTCATCCTGTGCGAGGGAAGGGTGACTGAGCCTGAGTACTTCCGATATGTCAAGGAAAAGCTCCGGGACCATTTGCTGGTGATCGAGATTTCCAAAGAGCACGGAGACCCGCTACGACTTGTCGAAGCAGCGGTGGAGAGATTTCGGTCCGCCCAGCGAGCCGCACGCAAGGATCGAGACGACAACCTAAAGTATGACGAAGTGTGGTGCGTAATGGATGTGGACACGCATCCACAGCTTCCCCGAGCCAAAATCCTGGCCGCACAGCACGGCATCCACCTCGCGATCAGCAACCCCTGCTTTGAGTTCTGGCCGCTTCTTCATTTTGTCGACAAGCGGGCGTACATCTCCGTTCAAGCCGTACAGAAGGAGCTCAGACACCACATGCCTCGTTATGAGAAGCTGCTGGACTGCTCGCTTCTGCATCAGCAGTTCCAGGTGGCGCGGAGCCGGGCCGTTTCGGTACACGCCCAACACGAGCGCGAAGGAAAGCCGAAAGAGAGCAATCCCAGCACCAACGTCTGGCAGCTCATCGACAGCTTGCTGGAAGCCAAGAAGCGGGCAGCACCACGGGAATGGTCCTGCCCGCTATAGCACTCGGGATCACGTGGCCAGCCTTGAGGTGAGCCATTCGTGGAAGGTGGCGATGTGGTGTTCGCTGGGGACGAGGACGCCGCCTTTGGCGTAGACGCGCGAGGACATGTTGGGCTGGCAGCGTTCGCAGGCGTCGAAGTCCTGGACGTTCACGCGGTGGAACAGCTCGACCGAGTGTGAGACGTCGCGGCCGCTCGCGACAACGTCCTTTGTGTACAGCCAGTCGCAGACGACGGTGGTGCGGTCGGCGGCGACCGGGAACATGCGGTGGAAGATCACGTGGTCGGGGACCAGGTTGATGAACACCTGGGGGTTGACGGTGATGGCGTAGTACTTGCGGTCCTGGTCCTCGCCGACGCCGGAGATCTTGTCGAGGCCTTCGCTGCCGTCGACGGTGAAGCCCTGGGCGTCATCGGCGAAGGCGGCGCCGTGGCCGACGTAGTACTGGGCCGCGTAGCCATCGGCGAACTCGGGCAGGACCTCGGTCAACTCGGGGTGGATCGTGGCGCAGTGGTAGCACTCCATGAAGTTCTCGATGATGAGCTTCCAGTTCGCCTTGACGTCGTAGACGATCCGGCGCCCGACCGACAGGGAGTCGACCTCCCAGTGGTCGATCATCGACGTGTCGCCGAGGCGCGCGGCGGCCGCGCCCATCACAGTGTCCTCAAAGGACGGTGGGGTATCCGCGAGGCAGACCCAGGCGTAGCCCAGCCATTCGCGCAGGTGCACCGGGACGAGACCCCATTCGGTGCGGTCGATGTCCGGCATCTTGGTCAGGTTCGGTGCCGCGATGAGCTTGCCGTCCAGGCCGTAAGTCCAAGCGTGGTAAGGACATTGCAGCGACCGCTTGGTCTCCCCCGCGGCGTCCACACACAGCTTGGCGCCGCGGTGGCGGCACACGTTCAGGAACGCCCGCAGCTCACCGTCGCGCCCGCGCACCAGGATCACGCTTTCCCGGCCCACGTCGACGGTCTCGAACTTGCCGGGCGTATCGATGTCGTCCACGCGCGCCACGGCGAACCACATGGCCTCGAAGACCCGGCTCTGCTCGAGGGCGAACACCGCGGGATCGGTGTAGTAGTGCCCGGGCAGCGTCGCGAGCAGGCTGGGCGGCAGGCTGATGGTCAACTCAACACCCCTTCGGTGACGGTGGTCAGCTCCCGGCGCCAGCGGCCGAACACCCGCGCCTCGTCCCGGGAGAGCACAGCGACAGGCCGCGACTCGCGGCGGTAGACAGCGGTGAACGGGCCGTCGGCGGCGCCGGACACGATCTCGACCTGGTCGCCCTCCTGCCGGTGCCCGGCGAACTGCAGCCGCGACCCGTACTGGTCGGACCAGAAGTACGGCACGGCGAACCTCGCCGCGTGCACGCTCGTGCGGCCCATCAACGTGGCCGCGGCGATGCGAGGCTGCTGCAACGCGTTCGTCCAGTGCTCCTGGCGGAGCACGGTCTGGGCGTGGTCGTTGAACGAGGAGGCGCAGTCGCCGACCGCGACGACCTGCGGGATGTTGGTGGAGCACTTGGCATCCGTGACCACCCCGCCGTCGATGATCAACCCCGACCCGGCCAGCCACGAAACGTTCGGCGTCGCGCCAACCCCGGCCACGACGACATCCGCGCGCAGCTCGATGCCATCCGCGAGCCGCACCAAGTGATCGGCGATCTCCGCCACCGGCACACCCGTGATCAGTCGAACGCCGTTCGCTGCATGTAGCGAACCGCAGATCCGGCCCATCTCGGCACCGAGCGGCCCGGCCATCGGCACCGGCAGCGCCTCGACCACGGTCACGTCCAGACCCAGTTTCCGTGCCGTGGAAGCAACTTCGGCGCCGATGAAGCCCGCCCCGATCACCACCACCGAACCGGCGGAAGCGAAAGCCGAGCGCAGCGCGATGGCGTCATCCAGCGTCCGCAGCGTGTGAACGTTGCGCCCAGGCAAGGTCCGCGCCCGCGCACCGGTCGCCAGCACAACGCCGTCGGACTGAACGCGTTCGCCGGTGCTCAGCACCACCGAACGGTCGGACGGATCCAGCTGGACCGCGGAAACGCCCAGCCGCCAGTCGACGTCCAGCAGCTTGTCGTCCGTGGTCAGCAACGAGATGTCCGGGGACTCGCCGGCCAGGAACTCCTTGGACAGCGGTGGCCGGTCGTAGGGCTCGTGGGTCTCCTCGCCCAGCACGATGATCCGCCCGGCGAACTCCTGCGCGCGCAGGGCGCGGGCGGCGGAAAGGCCGGCCAGTGAGGCGCCGACCACGGTGATGGTCCGCATCATGCGCTCACCTCGACGTAGATGTTGCCGTCCCGGACGACCACCTCGTGCGTGCGGACCGGGACCTTGGCCGGCGGACCGGTCGGTTTGCCGGTGCGCAGGTCGAAACAGGACGCGTGCAGCGGGCACTCGACTGTGCAACCCTCGAGCCAGCCCTCGGCGAGTGAGGCGTCCTGGTGCGTGCAGGTGTCGTCGATCGCGAAGTACTCGCCGTCCACGTGGAACACCGCGATGGGGGCGTCGCCGTGCTCGAGTCTGTGCGCCTCGCCGTCGGGGAGGTCCGCCACCGCGCAGACCAGGATCATCTTGCCTCCGTTGTGCGATACACAACAAGTCGTGCGATAAGCAACAGAGTGAGGCCTGCTCAGATGCGCGTCAAGGGTTCAACCAGGGGAATCGCAGTACGGGTGAGTAAGGTTGCGGCATGGGGAACGAAAAGCCGCAAACCCCGGCAGTACAGGTCCAGTCCGTGGACCGGGCACTGGCGATCCTGGACATCCTCGCCCTGAAGGGTGAGGCCGGTGTCACGGAGATCGCTGCGGAGCTCGACGTCCACAAGTCCACGGCGTTCCGCCTGATCGGCGCGCTGGAGAACCGGCGCCTGGTGGAACAGGTGGCCGAGCGGGGGAAGTACAGACTCGGCTTCGGCATCGTCCGGCTGGCCGGTGCCACCACGGCGCGCCTCGACCTCCCCAGAGAAAGCCAGCCGGTCTGCGAGCGCCTGGCCATGGAGCTGGACGAGACGGTCAATGTCGCGATCATGGACTCCGGCCAGGCCACGAACATCATCCAGGTCTACGGCACCGCCGCGGTGACCACGCGCAACTGGATCGGCCAGCGCACCCCGCTGCACGCCACGTCGAGCGGGAAGGTCCTGCTGGCGTGGGCGGCCGAGGAGGACCTGGAGACCGCGATGGACACCCTGGAGCGCTACACGCCCAACACCATCACCAGCCGGTCCAAGCTGCTGGCCGAGCTGGAGGCCATCCGGGCCAACGGCTGGGGCAGCACGGCCGAGGAGCTGGAGATCGGGCTGAACGCCATCGCGGCGCCGATCCGGGACGGCTCCGGCGAGGTCATCGCGGCCGTCAGCGTGTCCGGGCCGGCGTACCGGCTGGGGGTGGACTCCTACCCGGACGTGGCCGAGAAACTGTGCGCCGGAGCCGCCGAGATCAGCTCGCGGGTCGGCTACTTCGGCGGATAGCGACAGTCACCACCGCGAGCACCCCGGCTCGTGAGGCAGGGTCCGCCGCCATCGCCGTCTGCGCCTTGAACAGCGCTCCAGCGCAGGGCGAACGCGAAGAACCCGACCGCGACCAGGACCGGCACCTTCGGACCTCGGTGCGGCTTCGAGCTGATCTCCGAGCCGATCGGCCTGGCCTGCGCGCCGGGCCGGGGTTGGGATCTCGTTCGTGCCGCTGGGCCTGGACTTCTCCCCGCACCCGCGGCCGGGCGACGCGCTGCGGCTGATCCCGCTCGCCGACGCGCGGCTGGACCGGCGGATCGACTCACCTACCCCGCCGGGCCTGCGGCCAGCCCCGCGACCAGGCGGTTCGTCGAGCTACTTGAACACCACCGTGCGGTGGCCGTTGAGCAGGACCCGCCGTTCGACGTGCCACTGGACGGCTCGTGACAGCGCCAGGCACTCGGCGTCCCGGCCGATCACCGCGAGCGACTCGGCGTCCTGGGTGTGGTCCACCCGGATCACCTCCTGCTCGATGATCGGGCCCTCGTCCAGGTCGGCGGTGACGTAGTGGGCGGTCGCGCCGACCACCTTCACGCCCCGCTCAAACGCCTGGTGATAGGGCTTGGCGCCCTTGAAGCTGGGCAGGAACGAGTGATGGATGTTGATCACCCGGCCCTCCAGCTTCTGGCACAGCCCGTCGGAGAGCACCTGCATGTACCGGGCCAGCACGGTCAGCTCGATGTTGTTGCGCTCGATCAGCTCGAGCAGCTTGGCCTCGGCCGCGGCCTTGGTCTCCCGGGTGACCGGGATGTGCGCGAACGGGATGTTGTAGGACTCGGCCAGCCGCCAGAAGTCGGTGTGGTTGGACACGATCAGCGGGATGTCGATCTTCAGCTGACCGGTCTGCCAGCGGTAGAGCAGGTCGTTGAGGCAATGCCCGAACCGGGACACCATGATCAGCACCCGCGGCCGCTCGTCGAGGGCGTTGAGCTGCCATTCCATCCCGTAGACGGTCGCGGTGCGGGCGAAGGAAGCGCGCAGGTCCTCAAGGGCGACCGGGTTCCGGCGAGCGGCGAAGTGCACCCGCATGTAGAACCGTTCGGAGTCGAACTGCCGGTTGTCCACGATGTCGCAGCCGTGTTCCACCAGGAACCCGGAGACCGCGTGCACGATGCCGAGCTGCTCGGGGCAGGTGAGGGTCAGCACGAACTCGTCGCTCACCACGACCTCCAGTTGCGTCATATGAGACATGAGACGTAGTTCGCAACAGTGTCCGCACCAGTTGGCGTCCGCGTCAAGCCCAGCTAGCCTGCTGACACACCGCATTGTGAACCCAGTTGAGTAATACGCAACAGAATCACCGGGAGGCGCGATGGGCTACGACTACATCATCGTCGGTGGCGGGTCCGCCGGCTGCGCGCTGGCCAACCGGCTGTCCGCCGACCCCGCGACGAAGGTCCTGGTGCTCGAGGCCGGCCGGCCCGACTGGATCTGGGACGTCTTCATCCACATGCCCGCCGCGCTGACCATGGTCATCGGCAACCGCTTCTACGACTGGAAGTACTTCTCCGAGCCGGAGCCGTTCATGGGCGGCCGCCGGGTCTCGCACGGCCGCGGCAAGGTGCTCGGCGGGTCGTCCAGCATCAACGGGATGATCTTCCAGCGCGGCAACCCGATGGACCTCGAGCGCTGGGCCGCCGACCCGGGCATGAAGGACTGGGACTACGCGCATTGCCTGCCGTACTTCAAGAAGATGGAGAGCTGCCTGGCCGGCGCCGACGAGTGGCGCGGCGGCGACGGGCCGCTGATCCTGGAACGCGGCCCCGCCAAAAACCCGTTGTTCGGCGCCTTCTTCGCGGCGACCCAGCAGGCCGGGTACCCGATCACCAAGGATGTCAACGGGTTCCAGCAGGAGGGCTTCGCCCGGTTCGACCGCAACATCCACAAAGGACGGCGGTGGTCGGCCGCCCGCGCGTACCTGCACCCGGTGAAGAACCGTCCAAACCTGACAGTCCAGTGCCTGGCGCACGTGAACAAGGTCCTCTTCGAGGGCACGACCGCGGTCGGCGTCGAGTACCAGCGGTTCGGCCGTGCCCACCGGGTTCGCGCCCACGAGGTCATCCTCAGCGGCGGCGCCATCAACACCCCGCAGCTGTTGCAGCTGTCCGGCGTCGGCAACGCCAAAGAGCTTGCGGCGCTGGGCATCGACGTCGTCAAGGACCTGCCGGGCGTCGGCGAGAACCTGCAGGACCACCTCGAGGTCTACGTCCAGCACGCTTCCAAGAAGCCGGTGTCGCTCAACCCCGCGCTGAAATGGCGGAATCGTCCGCTGATCGGGCTGCAGTGGCTGCTCGCCCGCAAGGGTCCGGCCGCCACCAACCACTTCGAGGGCGGCGGGTTCGCGCGCAGCAACGAGGACGTCGAGTACCCGAACCTGATGTTCCACTTCCTGCCGCTGGCCGTGCGCTACGACGGTTCACAGCCGACCGCGGGACACGGCTACCAGGTGCACATCGGCCCGATGTACTCCGACGCCCGCGGCTCGGTGAAGATCAAGTCCACGGACCCGCGTGAGCATCCCGCGCTGCGGTTCAACTACCTGTCCACCGACCAGGACCGGCGCGAGTGGGTCGAGGCGATCCGGGTCGCCCGCGAGATCCTCAAGCAGCCCGCGTTCGACGAGTTCAACGACGGCGAGATCTCCCCCGGGCCGGATGTCCGGACCGACGAGGAGATCCTGGCCTGGGTCGCCAAGGACGCCGAGACCGCGTACCACCCGTCCTGCACGGCGAAGATGGGCATCGACGAGATGTCGGTCGTGGACCCCACGACCATGAAGGTGCACGGGGTCGAAGGGCTGCGCGCGGTCGACGCGTCCGTCATGCCCTATGTCACCAACGGGAACATCTACGCCCCGGTGATGATGGTCGCCGAGAAGGCCGCCGACCTGATCCTCGGCAACACCCCGCTGCCGCCGTCCGACGCTCCCTACTACCGCCACGGGGCGAGCCATGAGTGACAGCACGATCCAGTCGGTCGACCGCGCGTTGACCGTGCTCAGACTTCTTGCCAGATACGGCGAGCTCGGCGTCACCGACATCGCACGCAAGCTGAAAGTGCACAAGTCCACCGCGTTCCGGCTGGTCACCACGCTGGAATCACACGATCTGGTGGAACAGCACAGTGATCGCGGCAAGTACCGGCTCGGCGTCGGCGTGCTGCAGCTGGCCGGCGCCACCACCGCGAAGCTGGATCTGGTGCAGCGCAGTCGTCCGGTGTCCCAACGACTGGCCGAGGTGGTCGGCGAGACGGTGAACATCACCGTGCTGGCCGGGCAGGAGGCGCTCTACGTCGACCAGGTCGCCGGTTCGGCCGCGCTGCAGCTGCACAACTGGGTCGGCCAGCGGATCCCGTTGCACGCCACCTCCAACGGGAAGGTGTTGCTCGCAAGCGTTTCCGGGGTCCGGTTCGACGAGCTGACCTCCGGCGTGCTGAAGCGGTTCACCGACAAGACCATCACCTCGCGCCAGGAGCTGAGGGTCCAGGTCGAGCGGGTCCGGCAGAACGGGTTCGCCATCGCCGTCGACGAGCTCGAGGTGGGCCTGACCGCCATCGCCGCGCCGATCAGCGGAGCCGACGGAGTTGTGGTGGGATCCATCAGTGCTTCCGGACCGGGTTTCCGCATTACCAGGGCCCACCTGCCCGATGTGGCCAAGCACGTCGTGGCCTCTGCCCAGGAGATCTCCCGCAGATTGGGATGGCACGGTCACTAGATAAAACCGATTTGAAACACGACACAGTCTTGACTAGTGGACAGGCTTGAGCTGATTGTGTTCCATGCACGGAACTCAGGTGCACGATACGCAACAACCAGTCATCTCGGTCCGGAACCTCTGGAAGGTGTTCGGACCCCGGGCGGCGCGGGTGCCCGGCTCCGCGGAGCTGAGCGCGCTGTCCCGGCGCGACCTGCTGGACAAGACCGGCTGCACGGCGGCGGTGCGCGACATCGGCTTCGAGGTCGCGCCCGGCGAGGTGTTCGTCGTGATGGGCTTGTCCGGCTCCGGCAAGTCCACCCTGGTCCGGTGCCTCACCCGGCTGGTCGAGCCGACCGCCGGTGAGGTGATCTTCGAGGGCGAGGACATCCTACGAGCCGACGAGAAGCGCCTCAGAGAACTGCGCAGGCGCAAGTTCGCCATGGTGTTCCAGCACTTCGGCCTGCTGCCGCACCGCTGTGTGCTGGACAACGTCGCGTACGGCCTGGAGATCCGGGGCGCCGGCAAGGCCGAGCGGACCAAACGCGCCAACGAGGTGATCGAGCTCGTCGGGCTGTCCGGGTACGGCCACGCGTATCCCGACCAGCTGTCCGGCGGCATGCAGCAGCGGGTCGGCCTGGCGCGCGCGCTGGCCGTGGACCCGGACGTGCTGCTGTTCGACGAGCCGTTCTCCGCGCTGGACCCATTGATCCGCCGGGACATGCAGAGCGAGGTGATCCGCCTGCACCACGAGGTCGGCAAGACGATGGTGTTCATCACGCACGACCTGTCCGAGGCGCTCAAGCTCGGCGACCGCATCCTGATCATGCGCGACGGTGCGCTCGTGCAGATCGGCACCGGCGACGAGCTGGTCGCCGCGCCGGCCGACGACTACGTGCGCGACTTCGTCAAGGACGTGCCGCGTTCGCACGTGCTGACCCTGAAGTGGATCATGCGCCGGCCCAAGCCGGACGACCAGCTGGACGGTCCCGAGCTGGGGCCGGACGTGGTGGTGCGGGAGGCCACCCGGGCCGTGCTGGCCGCCGAGAAGCCGGTCAAGGTCGTCAAGGACGGTGAGCTGCTGGGCATCGTCGGCGACGAGGAGATCCTGTCGATCATCGCCGAAAGCAGCACGTGATGGCGGTATCGACTCCCATCACGGTCACCCGGCCGGTCGACGATGGCGGCACCGGGTTCAAGCTGATGCAACGGCGTGGCTCGATCGTCGCCGCGGTGCTCGTGGCCTGGCTGGTGCTGTGGCTGTTCCTGCGCGGCACGGCGACCCTGCCGCTCGCGCCGGCCCAGCTGACCGGGCTGCACCACTCGCTCAACGACCTGAACGACGGGATCGGCGAGAACCGCAACTCCAGCTGGATCTTCCTGTACTTCTTCAACGAGATCCGGCTGGTCATCGACCAGTTCGTGATCTTCCTGCAGTCGCTGATCTCGCAGCCCGGCTACGGCCGCCCGCTGCCGCTGATCGGCTGGCTCGGCGTGGTGACGCTGGTCGGGTTCGTGTCGTACGCGGTCGCCAACCTCCGCGTGGCGCTGCTGGCCGCGGCCGGGTTCTTCTTCCTCGGCCTGCAGGGGCTGTGGCGGGAGAGCATGGACACGCTCGCGCTCACCCTGGCCGCGGTGATCATCTCGTTGCTGATCGGCATCCCGCTGGGCATCTGGGCGGGTGTGTCGAACAGGTTCAACAAGATCATCACGCCGGTGCTGGACTTCATGCAGATCATGCCGTCGTTCGTGTACCTGGCTCCGTTGACGCTGATCTTCCTGATCGGCCCGGCCTCGGCGACCATCGCGACGCTGATCTACGCGGCGCCGCCGGTGATTCGCCTTACCGCGCACGGGATTCGCAACGCACCGCACGACACGGTGGAAGCCGCCGAGTCGATGGGGTCGACGAAAACCCAGACGCTGACCAAGGTTCTGCTGCCCGCGGCAAAGCGGACCATCGTGCTCGGCGTGAACCAGACGATCATGGCGGCGCTGGCGATGGTCACCATCGCGGCCCTGATCGACGCGCCCGGGCTGGGCAAGACGGTCGTGAAAGCGTTGCAGACACTCGATGTGGGCACCGCGTTCAACGCCGGCCTGGCGATCGTGATCATGGCGATCGTGCTGGACCGGGTCACCACCGCGGCGGCGCAACGCGGCCGGCGGCGGCCGAACCGGATCGCCCTGGGGATCGCGGCGGTCGCCACGATCTTCGCGATCTGGTTGTCCTACACGTATGTCTGGGCCGCGGAGTTCTCCTCGGACCTGGACATCGGCAGCACCATCGCGCAGTGGGCCGGCGACGTCACCACCTGGGTCCAGTCGAACCTGTCGCCGGTCACCAACGGCATCAAGGACCTGTTCACCTCGGTGCTGATCGACCCGTTGCAGGCGTTGCTGGCCGACTCGCCGTGGTGGCTGGTGGCCCTGGTCGCGGTCGCGATCTCGGCGACGATCGGCAGCGTCCGGGCCGCGATCATCGCCGCGGTCTGCGTCGCTCTGCTCGTGCTGTCCGGGTTGTGGCAGGACAGCATGACCACGCTGGCGTCCACCCTGGTCGCCACCGTGTTCACGATGATCATCGGTCTGGTGGTCGGGGTGTGGATGGGCCGGAGCTACCACGCGGACCGGGTCATCCGGCCGGTGCTGGACGCCGCCCAGACCATGCCCGCGTTCGTGTACCTGGTGCCGTTCCTGGCGTTGTTCGCGGCCAGCAGGTTCACCGCCATCGCCGCCGCGGTCGTCTACGCGGCGCCGGTGGCCACGAAGATCGTCGCGGACGGGATCCGCGGCGTGTCGGGGACGACGGTGGAGGCGGCGGTGTCGTCCGGGTCCAGCACCTGGCAGACCATCACCAAGGTCCAGCTGCCGATGTCGGTGCGGGCACTGACCCTGGCCACCAACCAGGGCCTGATCTACGTGCTGTCCATGGTCGTGGTCGGCGGCCTGGTCGGCGCCGGCGCGCTCGGCTACGACGTCGTCGCGGGGTTCTCACAGGGCGAGCTGTACGGCAAGGGACTTGCCGCCGGTATCGCGATCGTGCTGCTCGGGGTCATGCTCGACCGTCTCACGCAGGCGGCGGCCAACCGCATGGAAAGAGGAACAAGGTGAGGATTGCGGCAATCGCGGTCGTCGCTGCCCTGGCTCTGGCCGGGTGCAGCGGGGCCAAGGTCGGGGAGAGTTCAGGCGGCGGCGGTGGGTCCCAGGCCAGCTGCGGCACCTTCAACCTCGCGGTCAACCCCTGGGTCGGCTACGAGGCCAACGCCGCGGTGATCGCCTACGTGGCGGAGAAGAACCTCGGCTGCCGGGTCACCAAGAAGGACCTGAAGGAAGAGGTGGCCTGGCAGGGCTTCGGCACCGGCGAAGTGGACGCGGTGGTGGAGAACTGGGGTCACGACGATCTGCGGAAGAAGTACATCGACGACCAGAAGACCGGCGTCTCGGCGGGTTCGACGGGAGTGAAGGGCCAGATCGGCTGGTACGTCCCGCCGTGGCTGGCGAAAGAGCACCCCGACGTGCTCGACTGGAACAACCTGAACAAGTACGCGGACATGTTCAAGACCTCCGAGTCGGGCGGTCAGGGCCAGCTGCTGGACGGCGACCCCTCGTTCGTCACCAACGACGAGGCACTGGTGAAGAACCTGAAGCTGAACTTCAAGGTGGTCTACGGCGGCAGCGAGACGGCGCTGATCCAAGCGTTCAAGCAGGCCGAGGAGCAGAAGAAACCCCTGATCGGCTACTTCTACTCACCGCAATGGCTGCTGTCGGAAGTCAAGCTGGAAAAGGTGAAACTGCCCCCATACACCCAGGGCTGCGACGCCGACCCGGAGAAGATCGCCTGCGACTACCCGGACTACGACCTCGACAAGATCGTGAGCAAGAAGTTCGCGGACGCCAATGGCCCCGCATACCAGCTGGTGAAGAAGTTCCAGTGGACCAACGACGACCAGAACCTCGTGGCCCGCTACATCGCGCAGGACAAGATGACGCCTGACGCGGCCGCGAAGAAGTGGGTGGACGCCAACCAGGACAAGGTCAAGGCCTGGCTGCCCAGCACGTGATTCACCGCTCGGCCGAGGACGCATCCCCGCCCTCGGCCGAGCAGTGCAGGTAGCCCGCTACAAATCGCTTTGCCTGCATTTCTCACATTGATGGCCTGCGCAGAATGTGACGTCTCCGTTGATGATTCCCGACTGGAAGACGTTCCCATTGACGTGACCGCTGACCTGGTTCTGACTGGTTTTGCGGACACGTCCTATTACGGCGCACGCATCCTCCGTGGTCAACTGAGTTCGGCGCCCACAGAGCCGACCCCGCTATTGGTGGGTTGCGGCCGCCGCCTGCAGTTCCTGCTGGGCCCATTGACCCCAGGTGCGGACCATCTCCATGTAGCGGACGCCCCACTCCAAAGCTATCCGGCCGTAAACCGCCAGCCGGTCGTCCTCCCCGGCGATGGACTGCTTGATCTCCTCGTAGGCGGCGAGGGTCTCTTCCGCGTGGTCCACCTGTTTGTGGAGGTACTCCACGGCTTGGTGGGGTGGGATGACGTTGAGGAAGAAGACGCGCAGGAGCATGTCGCTGCGGCGGACGCGGTCGGGTTCGACCTCGGTCATCCAGTGCCGCAGTTCGTCGAGGCCCGCGTCGGTGATGGCGTACTCCTTGCGGCCGCGGGGGCCTTCGGCAGCGGCCTGCACCAGGCCGGCCTCGGCCATCCGGTTGAGCTCCGAGTACAGCTGGCTCTGGGTGGCCGGCCACACGTTCGCCAGGGAGATCTCGAACGTCTTGAGCAGGTCGTAGCCGCTGGCGGGGCCGGCTGACAGAAGACCTAGAACGGCGTGGCGGAGGCTCATGTCTGGCAGTTTACATTCCAACATTGACATGTCGCTAGTGGAGGTTCTAGCTTTGACATGTCACAGTTGGAACGTCAGAGAGAAAAGGACCTGGGGATGCTCGGCTACGTGAAGACCTTCGCCCCGTGGATCGTGTTCGCGGTGTTGTCCACCAACGGGGAGTCGCGGTGGGGTGCGTTGGGCGCGGTGGTTCTCGCGGCCGGACTGCTCGTCCTGGACCGCAGCCGGGGCAAGGCCTGGGATGCGCTGATCATCGAGTCGAGCTCGGCGCTCTTCTTCGGTGCGCTCACCGTGGCGTCGTTCACCATCAGCCACGCGCCGCTGGGTGACTACGGGCCCGCGGTCGCGGGTGGGTGGCTGGCGCTGACCTCGTGGGGGTCGTTGGCCATCCGCAGGCCGTTCACCCTGGGCATCGCGAAGACCATGGTGCCCAAGGAGCTCCACGGCCACCCGATGTTCTTGCGGACCAACGCGATCATCACCGCCGCCTGGGGCATCGCGTTCACCCTCGAAGCGGTCCTGCTGACCGTCCTGCTCGGCGTGGCGCCATATGCCACCGCCGCGCTGATCACCATCAAGATCGCGAGCTTCGTGCTGCCCGCCATCTTCACCATCCGCTACCAGCAGATCGTCCGTGCCCGTCAGGAGGCTCTCCGATGACCACGCCCACCTACCTCGACGGCCTGCTCGCCCCCGTCGTCGACGAGATCACCGCGGAGAACCTGCAGGTGTCCGGCACGATCCCGGCGGAGCTTCGCGGCCGGTACTTCCGCAACGGCCCGAACCCCAAGCCCGGCGAGGACCCCGGTCACTGGTTCGTCGGCCCGGGCATGATCCACGGCATCCGGCTGCGTGACGGCAAGGCCGAGTGGTACCGCAACCGCTGGGTCCGCACCGCGCAGCTGGCGGGCCGACCGTTCGTCGGACCCGACGGGCCCGACCTCACCGCGGTCAGCGCGAACACGAACGTCATCCGGCACGCGGACAAGATCTTCGCGCTGGTGGAGAACGGGTTCCCGCACGAGATCACGCCGGAGCTGTTCACCGTCGGCGCCTACGACTTCAAGGGCCGGCTGACCACGGCGATGACCGCGCACCCCAAGGAGGACCCGGACACCGGTGAGCTGCACTTCTTCGGCTACGGCTTCTGGGCGCCCTACCTGACCTACCACCGGCTGAACGCCCAGGGCGATCTGGTGGAGAGCCGGGAGATCGATGTGCCCGGGCCGACGATGATGCACGACTTCGCGATCACCGAGCACTACGTGATCTGGCTCGACCTGCCGATGGTGTTCGACCTGGAGTCGGCCGGCAAGGGCATGGCCTACCAGTGGTCCGACGCGTACGGCGCGCGGCTGGGCGTGATGTCCAAGCAGACCAAGCAGGTGCAGTGGTTCGACGTCGATCCCTGCTACGTCTTCCACGTCGGCAACGCGCATGAGGACGAGGGCCGGGTCGTGCTCGACGCGGTCCGCTACTCGCCGAACCAGATGAAGGCGACGTGGGCGCGGATCGGCGGCAGCCCGAACCCGGCGAACGAGACCGACGGCACCACGCTGCACCGGTGGACGCTGGACCTGGCGTCCGGTGGGATCAAGGAGGAGCAGCTGGACGACCGGCACGTCGAGTTCCCCTCGATGAACGAGCTGCACCTGGGCCGGCCGAGCCAGTACCTCTACGCGGTGACCGGCAACGCGATCGTCAAGTACGACACGGTCACCGGCCGCACCAACGCGCGGGAGCTGGGCCGCGCGCCCGGCGAGGCGGAGTTCGTGCCCCGGATGGACGCCCGGTTCGAGGACGACGGCTGGCTGATGTCCATCGTCACCGACCACGACGGCACCAGCTCGGACCTGATGATCTTCGAGGCCGCTGGTCTGGACTGGGTCGCCAAGATCCACCTGCCCAGGCGGGTTCCCTCCGGGTTCCACGGCAACTGGCTGGCCGACTCTTGACATGCCCGCGACCCCGCGCGACGCTTGTTGCGCAAGCTGCGTGGTGTTGCGAATAGTGCATTGATGGAGGCTCGCGTGGCCGGACCTAAGGTCGTGATCATCGGTGCGGGGGTGGTTGGTGCCGCCCTCGCCGACGAGCTGGCCCTGAAGGGCTGGACCGACATCACCGTGGTGGACCAGGGGCCGCTGCCCGCGCCGGGCGGGTCGTCGAGTCACGCGCCCGGCCTGGTGTTCCAGTGCAACGGCTCGAAGACCATGACCGAGCTGGCCCGCTACACAGTGGAAAAGCTTGTCAGCCTGGACGCGTTCCTGCAGGTCGGCGGCCTGGAGGTGGCTACGACCCCGGCTCGGCTGCAGGAGCTGCACCGGCGGCACGGCTGGCTGACGTCGTGGGGCGTCGAGGGCCGCGTGCTCAGTCCACAAGAGACACACGAGCTGTACCCGTTGCTGGGCGAGGACACCGTGCTCGGTGGCCTGCACGTGCCCACCGACGGTCTGGCCAAAGCCGTGAAGGCCGTTGAGGTTCAACTCAGACGCGCCCAGGAACGCGGGGTCACGCTGATGGACCGCACCGAGGTGCTGGACATCAAGACCGAGGGCGACCAGGTCACCGGCGTCGTCACCGACAAGGGTGAACTTCCGGCGGACATCGTGGTCTGCTGCGCCGGGATCTGGGGCCCGAAGGTCGCCGGTCTCGTCGGCATGACGCTCCCCCTCGTGCCGCTCGCCCACCAGCTCGCGTGGACCGGCCAGGTTCCCGCCATCGAAGGCCAGCAGACCGAGGCGGTCCGGCCGATCCTGCGCCACCAGGACGCCGACCTCTACTACCGCGACCGGTTCGACACCATCGGGATCGGCTACTACGGCCACCGTCCGATGCCGGTCGACGTCAACGACATCCTCAGTGTCGACGCCGCCGAGGTGATGCCGTCGGTGCTGCCGTTCACCGAGGAGGACTTCGACCCGGCCTGGCAGGAGTCGCAGCGGCTGCTGCCCTCGCTGACCGAGGCGAAGATCGAGGAAGGCATCAACGGGCTGTTCTCGTTCACCGTCGACGACTTCCCCCTGCTGGGCGAATCACCCACGGTCAAAGGCTTCTGGGTCGCCGAGGCGGTCTGGGTCACGCACTCCGCGGGCGTCGCGCACGCGATGTCCGAGTGGCTCACCCAGGGCTACTGCTCCTCGTACGACCTGCACGAGTGCGACGTCAACCGGTTCGAGCAGCACCACCTGGCGCCCGACTACATCAAGGCCCGCGGCTGCCAGAACTTCGTCGAGGTCTACGACATCAAGCACCCGCTGCAGCCGATGGAGGACCCGCGGCCGCTGCGCACCAGCCCGTTCTACCAGCGGCAGAAGGAACTCGGCGCGGTGTTCCTGGAGGCCAACGGCTGGGAGCGGCCGCAGTGGTACGAGTCGAACTCCCTGCTCACCGCGGGCCGCCAGCTGCACCAGCCGAACGAGTGGGCGGCCCAGTACTGGTCGCCGATCGCGGCCGCCGAGGCCCAGGTCACCCGCGAAACCGTTGCGCTGTACGACATGACGGCGTTGAAGCGGCTGATGGTCGAGGGCACGGGCGCGGCGGAGTTCCTGCAGCGCATGACGACCGGTGACGTGGACAAGTCGGTCGGCTCGGTCACGTACTGCCTGCTGCTCGACGTCGACGGCGGGATCCGCAGTGACGTCACGGTCGCGCGGCTGGCCAAGGACCAGTTCCAGGTGGGCGCCAACGGAAACCTCGACCTCGACTGGCTCACCCGGCACCTGCCGGAGAACGTGCACGTCCGCGACCTGACCGCGAGCACGTGCTGCATCGGCCTCTGGGGCCCGAAAGCCCGCGAAGTGCTGCAGCCGCTGACCAGGATCGACCTGACCGCGCTGAAGTACTTCCGCGGCAAGCAGGGCTTCATCGGCAACGTGCCGGTGACGTTGCTGCGACTGTCCTATGTGGGCGAACTCGGCTGGGAGATCTACACCACCGCCGACATGGGCCTCAAGCTGTGGGACACGTTGTGGGCCGCGGGTCAGCAGCACGGGATCATCGCCGGCGGGCGGGCCGCGTTCAACAGCCTCCGGCTGGAGAAGGGATACCGCAGCTTCGGCACGGACATGACCTACGAGCACGACCCGTTCGAGGCGGGCGTGGGCTTCTCGGTCAAGCTGGCCAAGGAGTCGTTCGTCGGCCGGGACGCGCTGCAGCCCGGTGACCCCAAGCGCAAGCTCACCTGCCTGACGCTCGACGAGACCGTGATGGGCAAGGAACCCGTGTTCAACGGGGACACCTGCGTCGGCTACGTGACCAGTGCCGCCTACGGGCACACCATCGGCAAGGGCATCGCGTACGCGTGGTTGCCGGGCGACCTCAACCCGGGCGACACCGTCCACATCGGCTACTTCGACCGCCGGATCGCGGCGACCGTGGCCGAGGAGCCGCTGTTCGACCCGAAGATGACCCGGTTGAGGGGATAGCGATGGACCACCCGGACTGGCTCTGGCGCACCCCGGAGCCGAAGAAGTCGTATGACGTCGTCATCGTGGGCGCGGGTGGGCACGGCCTGGCCACCGCGTACTACCTGGCCAAGAACCACGGCATCACCAATGTGGCGGTGCTGGAGAAGGGCTGGCTCGCGGGCGGGAACATGGCCCGCAACACCACCATCATCCGGTCGAACTACCTTTGGGACGAGAGCGCAGGCATCTACGAGCACTCGCTGAAACTGTGGGAGGGCCTGGCCCAGGAACTCGACTACGACTTCCTGTTCAGCCAGCGCGGGGTGCTCAACCTCGCGCACACCCTGCAGGACATCCGTGAGGGCACCCGCCGGGTGAACGCCAACCGGCTCAACGGGATCGACGGCGAATGGCTGTCGCCGGAGGAGATCGCCAAGGTCTGCCCGATCGTGAACATCTCCCAGGACGTCCGCCATCCCGTGCTCGGCGGCACCTGGCAGCCACGCGCGGGTATCGCCAAACACGACTACGTGGCCTGGGCTTTCGCGCGCCGCGCCGACGAACTCGGCGTCGACCTCATCCAGAACTGTGAGGTCACCGGGTTTCTGACCGACGGCAACCGGGTCACCGGCGTGCAGACCAACCGTGGCTCGATCAACGCTGGACGCGTTGGCCTTGCCGCAGCGGGACACACGAGCGTTCTCGCGTCCACGCTGGGCATTCGGCTGCCGTTGCAGAGCCATCCGTTGCAGGCGTTGGTGTCCGAGCTGCTGGAACCGGTGCACCCCACGGTGGTGATGTCGAACCACGTGCACGTATATGTGTCCCAGGCGCACAAGGGCGAACTCGTCATGGGCGCGGGCATCGACTCGTACAACTCGTACGGGCAACGGGGTTCGGTGCACATCATCGAGCAACAGATGGCCGCCGCGATCGAGCTGTTCCCGATCTTCGCTCGGGCGCACCTGATCCGGACGTGGGGCGGGATCGTGGACGTCACGCCGGACGCCTCGCCGATCATCGGCCGGACGCCGGTCGAGGAGCTGTTCGTCAACTGCGGCTGGGGAACCGGCGGGTTCAAGGCCACGCCGGGTGTCGGTTGGGTGTTCGCGCACACGCTCGCCCACGGCACACCACACGAGTTGAACGAGCCGTTCACCCTCGAACGGTTCACCACTGGGGCCTTGATCGACGAACACGGCGCTGCAGCCGTCGCCCATTAGTACAGCGCACTAGAGGAGTCACGTTGCTGCTGATCAGCTGCCCCTGGTGCGGGGAGCGTGAGGAGACCGAGTTCCACTACGGCGGCCAGGCGCTCGTCACCTACCCGGCCGACCCCGAGTCCCTGTCCGACGCGGACTGGGCGCAGTACCTGTTCTTCCGGGACAACCCCAAGGGTGACTTCGCCGAGCGCTGGGTGCACACCGCCGGCTGCCGCCGCTGGTTCAACACCGTCCGCAACACCGTGACCAGCGAGTTCAAGTCATGAGACTGGACACGGGCGGCGCGATCGACCGCACTCAGGAGCTGAACTTCACCGTCGACGGCGTCAGCTACACGGGCTATCAGGGTGACACCGTGGCCTCCGCGCTGCTCGCCAACGGCGTGATCCAAGTGGGGCCGTCGCTGTACAAGGGGCGTCCACGGGGGATCTTCTCCGCAGGCGTCGAGGAACCGAACGCGCTCATCCAGGTCGGCCCCGATCCCTCGCTCCAGGCGACCACCGTGCCGCTCACCGAAGGCCTCACCGCGCGGACGTTGAGCGGAGTCGGCCGCCTGATCCCAGACCCTGACGAGCCCCGCTACGACAAGCGCTACACCCACACCGACATCCTCGTGGTCGGCGGCGGACCCGCAGGTCAGGCCGCTGCCAAGGCCGCCGCAGCGGGTGGCGCCCGAGTCGTCCTCGTCTCAGTGTCGGTCCCCTCGAGTACTCTGGATCTCGGGGGGCCGGAGGCCGGTGGGACTAGCACAGTCATCGCCCCGGCGACGGCATTCGGTTACTACGACAGCAACTACATTCTGGTCGCCCAAGGCCAGACGCTGTGGCACATCCGCGCACGTCAGGTGATCCTTGCGACCGGCGCGCACGAGCAGCCGATCATCTTCGAGAACAACGACCGCCCCGGCATCATGCTCGCCGGCGCGGTCCGCGAGTACATCGAGAAGTACGCGGTCCTGCCTGGCCGCAAAGCGGTCGTCTTCACCACCAACGACTCCGCGTACGAGACGGCGTTCGCCCTGGTCGAAGCTGGTGCCGAGGCCACGGTCATCGACACTCGCACGCCGCCCGAAGACCTGGCCGCTCAGGCTCGCTCCCGAGGCATCGAGGTCCTGACCGGACTCGTGCGCACCACCGAGGGCACCGGCCGGATAACCTCAGTGTCCACTGAGGACAGGACGATCGAGTGCGACCTGCTGGCGGTGTCCGGCGGCTGGCAACCCTCGGTGCACCTGTTCAGCCAGTCCCGCGGGACACTGCGCTGGACCGGCGAGAGGTTCGTGCCGCACGCGCCCGGCCAGGCGAATCGCGTGGTCGGCGCGGCCAACGGCACGTTCGACATCAACGCGGCCATCACCGAGGCGACCGCCGCGGGCATCGAACTCGCCGCCGCCGTCGGCTATCCGGTGAGCGTGCCACCACCGTCCAGAGTAGACACCCGCATGGCCGCAAAGGCCAAGCCCGTGTGGCTCGTGCCCGGCGACCCGCAGCTGCAGTTCGTGGACCTCGCCCGGGACGCCACGGTCGCGGACATTCAGCGCGCGGTCGGCGCGGGCATGCGTTCGCCCGAACACGTCAAGCGGTACACGACCATCGGCACCGGCGCCGACCAGGGCCGCACGTCGAACATCGCGACCCTGGGCGTGATCGCGACCCTGCTGGACGTCACGCCCGGCGACCTCGGCACGACGACGTTCCGCGCGCCTTCGGTGCCCGTGTCGTTCGCGCTGATGGCCGGTCGCGACCGCGGCGACCTGCTCGACCCAATCCGCACGACGCCGATTCACAGCTGGCATGTGGCCGCGGGCGCGGAGTTCGAGAACGTCGGGCAGTGGAAGCGACCGTGGTTCTACCCGAAACCAGGCGAGGACATGGAGTCCGCCGTGCTGCGCGAGTGCAATGCGGCCCGGACCGGCGTCGGCATGCAGGACGCGAGCACGCTCGGCAAGATCGAGGTGGTCGGGCCGGACGCCGGCGAGTTCCTCAACCGCATGTACACCAACGCTTTCAAGAAACTGCCGGTCGGCTCGTGCCGGTATGGGCTGATGTGCAAGGCCGACGGCATGGTGTTCGACGACGGCGTGACCATGCGGCTGGCCGAGGATCGCTACTACGTCACGACGACCACGGGCGGCGCGGCGAACGTACTCGACTGGTTCGAGGAGTGGTCGCAGACCGAGTGGCCCGAGCTGGACGTCAAGTTCACCTCGGTCACCGAGCAGTGGTCGACCATCGCCGTGGCCGGGCCGCTGTCCCGTGCGGTGATAGCGCGAATCTGCGACCTTGACGTGTCGAACGAAGCCTTCCCGTTCATGACGTTCCGGAATACGACCCTCCACAATGGAGTTTCCGCCCGGATCGCGCGGATCTCGTTCTCCGGTGAGCTGGCGTACGAGGTCAACGTGGCCGGCTGGTACGGGCTGTCCACGTGGGAGGCGATCCACGAGGCCGGTGCCGAGTTCGGGATCACGCCGTACGGCACCGAGACGATGCACGTTCTCCGTGCGGAGAAAGGGTTCCCGATCGTCGGCCAGGACACCGACGGCACGGTGACCCCGCATGACCTGGGCATGTCGTGGATCGTGTCCAAGCAGAAGGACTTCGTGGGCAAGCGCTCGCTGCGACGGCCGGACACCGCTCGGACGGACCGCAAGCACCTCGTCGGCCTGCTGCCGGTCGACCCGACAGAGTTGTTGCCCGAGGGCGCGCAGATGGTGACGTCCGACGCGGTACTGACCCCGCCGGTGCCGATGGAAGGGCACGTGACCTCGAGCTATCGCAGTGCCGCGCTGGACCGGACGTTCGCGCTGGCGTTGATCCGCAACGGGCGCAACCGGATCGGCGAGACGTTGCTGGCGCCGCTGGGCGACCGGGTGATCGCCGCGACCGTGACCGAGCCGGTGTTCTACGACAAGGAAGGGGCGCGTCGTGACGGTTGACCTGCGCCGCAGCCCGCTCGCGGACTACCCGGGCATCACCGAGCTGCCGTTCCTGACCATGGTCAACGTCCGGGTCGCGCCGACCAGCGCGGCCGCCGCAGCCATCAGCGCGCGGCTCGGCGGGCCGTTGCCGGTGGTCCCGGGTTCGGTCGTCGACGCTGGCACACGGCACATTCTCTGGCTCGGGCCGGACGAGTGGCTCGTGGTCGGGCCGCCCGATGACAGCGGCCTCGCCGCTTTGCTGGACGAGCCGGGAGCGTCCATTGTGGACGTTTCGGCGAACCGGACGACGATCGAGGTGGACAGCCGTGACCTGCTGGAACACGGCTGCACGCTGGACCTGCACCCGCGGGCGTTCCACGCGGGCCGGTGCGCGCAGACGATGCTCGCCCGGACGCAGGTGATCCTGTGGCAGACCGACGACGCGCCGGTGTACCGGTTGCTGGTCCGGGGTTCGTTCGCGCGCTACCTGGCGGACTGGCTCACAGATCACCGACGAACGGGATCCGGGTGACCTGCTCGGAGGACATCCAGTGCCGTAGCACCTGAGTTGCGCGCACGTCGTCCTCGTTGTACTCGAACAGGCGCGTGCGCTGCGACAGGTCCGGCTCGCCGCCGTCCATGCCGACCGCGTCCCGGTACCAGCGCATCGAGTTCTCGCCGCTGGCCGCCGGGTCGCGCCAGCCGAACCCGGCCGCCGGGGCGATGATCTTCAGGCCCTTTCCCTGGGCGCACAGGAACTGGTCCTGGACGCTGCGGAACAGGTCGAACCAGCCGTCCGAGTCGATGAAGTCCTGCACCTGCTTCTCGGTCGGGATGCCCGGGCGGCCCTTGAACCGGCGCGCCGAGGCCAGCAGCCAGCGGTTCTCGGCGAGCTCGTTGTAGCAGTAGGCGCGAAACGTCAGACCTCGCGCGCGGGCCCGTAGCCGCACGCCCATCAGCCATTCCCAGAACTCGGCGAACGAGCGGCCCTCGTCCTCGGTCGGCACCGGCTCCCAGGTGACGAACGCGCGGTAGCCCGGGGGCTCGCCCACGTCCGCGCCGCTCAGCAGCACGCCCCACATGTACGCGCCCGCGTCGCCGAAGCTCTCCATGTCCACGTCGACTTCGACATCCGCGCGGGGCACGGTCACATCAGGCACGCGCCGGACCATCTTGAGGTCCCGCAGCCACGCCTTGGCCAGCGCGATCGCGTCATCCGAGGGCAGGCCGACGAGCTGCAGGTCCGTACCGGGGGCGACCTGCGCGAGGTCGTCGACGGTCCGGATCCCCGCCGCGCGCAGCATCACGGCGTCCTCGCCGCGGGCGACCAGGCTGACATCCCGGTTCTCCAGCAGGGTCTGTTCGCAGATCGGCCACCAGGGGCAGCTGCGGCACTCGACGATCCGCGACGGCTGGGCCATCGCGTCGCCACCGTTCGCCGCCGCCCCGGCCACCGCCAGGCGGTCGGAGAACCGGTTGTCGTACTCGGACAGCGCCGTCCGGCCACCCGGCCACGTCGGCGCCTCCAGGTCGTGCCAGGCCACCACGTCCGCGTCCAGCCCGATCACCCCGCCGACCGCGCGGCCGCTCGCCGCATAGCCTGAGGCCTGCAGCATCCGCCACGCGTGGGCCAGCCGCATCTGGTCGCGCGGCTGGGGGCGGATCTTGCGCAGCGGGTCGACGCGGCTGCCGCGCGGCATCGGTTCACCCAACGGCGACGTACGCGCACCCGAGCCCGGGTCGGTCACCTTGTGCCGGACCACCAGCACCGGGACGTAGCCCTTGTCGGTCCGGACCAGCAGGTCTATCGAACCGCGACGGCCTCCACGCGGGTCACGGGGCAGCTGCGCGGCCCAGATGAACCGGGCGCCCGCGGTCAGCATCGCCTGGGTCGCCTTCTCCCGGTCGGCGCCCGGCGGGATCTCCATCCAGTCCGGCCCGACCAGCCGCGCGACCCGGTCGGCCACCGAGCGGCGGTGCGCCATCGCGTCCGCCTTCCGCTGCTCACCCGTGGGATCCGGCGCCGCCCGCGGGGCGTCCCGCATCGCCGGATCGTTCTCCAAGTGCACCCGCCGCCGGCAACGATTGACCACACCCGCGTCGAGCAGCACCGAATCCGTCACAGCAAGCACTCTAAATGTTGAAGTTTCCAGCCGAGATGCTGCTGTAGCCTCCCGACGTTAAGTTGAGATGCATGGCACGGTCAGGCAAGCCCCGCATCACGCCGCGCAACGCCAAGAACGCCGTCGCGGTCGCCAAGGTCATCGGCCCCGCGATCGCCCCCATCATGCTGCCGATAGTCGCCAAAGCGGCGGCCACCCTCCGCAGCATGAAAGACAGCCGCCGGGCCCACAAACTCGGGGTCCCCCTCGACGACCTGGCGAAGTACAGCGGCAAAGGCGGCCACCTCCACGCCCGGATAGCCGGGTTGACGGACGTGCTGACCGAACTGCGCGCGAAGGACAAGGCCACCGACACCGCCTTCATCGACGAAACCCAGACCACCCTCACCCAACTCGCCGCCGCCGTCCGCGCCGCCGAACGCATGCCGACCCCCAGACGCAAAACCGCCCACCGAGCCGTCGCCCAGGAACTCGACCTCCTCGAAGACCGCCTCATGCACAAACTCGGCATCTAGCCCGCCCCTCGTCGGACGACTGGCCGCGACCGGGCGACCCAGCACGACAACACACCCTGCGATGCACAACTCCGGCCTCGGGGCGGAGTTGGTCAACGGCCGGCTTCGTTAGGCTGCGGTGTGTGAGACGGCGGCCATCCAGAGCGCGGGGAGTCCTGCGTGGGTGGACGCTGGGGGCGGCGTCTGGGGCGTTGGCGGTCGCGGCGCACGGAATGGCAGGCGGCGGGACGCCGGATACGGCGTTAGCGGTGTTGCTGACCGTCATCGTGGGATGGGCCGGGACGGCGTTCGCGGCCAAGCGGCGGAGCACGTTTGCGGTGCTCACAGCCCTGGGGACGGCCCAGCTGGCGATGCACCTGGTGCTCAACTACGTCGTCCCCACGCACATCGGGCACCACGCGCCGCCCATCAACTCCACCGCGATGCTGGCCACGCACACGGTGGCGACACTGCTGACGGGGCTGTTGCTCACCCGGGCCGATCACGCGGTCCAGCTCGCCGAGACGGCGGTCCGGCTCCTCACTGACCTGCTCAAACCCCCCACGTTCCCGGCGGTCCCGGCGGCTGTGTATGCGCTGCCCGCATCGCCGGGGCACATCGGCCACCTGCTGGCGGTCGTGCTCAAGCGGCAACACGCCCGGCGTGGGCCGCCGCAGTCCTCCTGAAGTCGCGAATTCACCTCCCCCTAACCCCTGCAGACTCAGGAGCAATATCTACATGTCTACAAATCGACTCGTTCAGCGTGCGCTGGCGGTGGCCGTGACGGCCGGGGCCATCGTGGTCGCCACCGGTGGGATGGCCAGCGCGCACGTGACGGCGAACGTCACCGAACCGGCCAAGAAAGGTGGTTACTCCAAGATCACCTTCCGGGTGCCGAACGAGGACGCGGCGCAGAGCACGGTCAAGCTGACCCTGACCTTCCCGGCCAACCCGCCGATCACCGGCGCGCGGCCCAAGCCGGTGGCCGGCTGGACCAACACGGTCACCAAGGCCAAGGTCGACCCGCCGGTGAAGGTCGGCAAGACCACCGCGACCGAGCGGATCGACACCATCACCTGGACCGCCCAGCCGGGCAACAAGATCGCGCCCGGGGAGTTCCAGGAGTTCGACATCTCGGTCGGCCCGCTGCCGGACGTCGACCAGCTGGTCATCCCGGCGACCCAGACCTACGACGGCGCCAAGGGCGACGTGAAGTGGGACCAGCTCGCCCAGCCGGGTGCCGAGGAGCCGGAGCACCCGGCGCCGACGGTCAAGCTGGTCGCCGCGGGCGCAGGTGAGGACGACCACGGCAACATGGGCTCCAGCGCGGACGTGAAACCCGCCGCCGACAGCCACGACGCCGCGGCTCCGGCATCCACAATGGACAACACGGCCCGCTGGCTCGGCGGCATCGGTCTGGTCCTCGGGGCGCTCGGCCTCGGCCTCGGTGTCGGCGCCACCCTGCGGTCCAGGAAGCAGAAGGCATGATCCGTCGCCGCATAACCGCGGTCGCGGTGCTGGCCGGCCTGGCGTTCGCCGGGTCGGCCACCCCCGCGCTCGCACACAACTCACTGGTGGACTCGAACCCGAAGGACGCCGCGACGCTCGACGCGGGCCCGCAGACCGTCCAGCTGACGTTCGACCAGCCGGTGCAGGACGGTGAGGGCGCCAACACCCTCGCCGTGCTCGGCCCCCAGGGTGACCACTGGGAGTCGGGACCGCCGCAGGTCAGTGGCAACGTCGTGACCGCGCCGGTGCGCCCGCTCGGGCCGGCCGGGACGTACCAGGTCAACTACCGGATCCTGTCCGCCGACGGGCATCCGGTGTCGGCGGGCCTGAAGTTCACGTTGAGCAAGGCCGGCAACGGCACGCCCACCCCGCCGGACGAGCTGGCCAAGTTCAGCAGCGCCCCCGCGCAGTCGAGCGACAGCGGCGGCGGCATCCCGACGTGGGTGTGGATCGTCGGCGCGGTCCTGCTGCTCGGCGTGGGCATCGTGTTCGCGATGCGGATGGGCGGCAAGGAAGAAGACGCCTGATGGCCACCCGGACCACCGCGTCCGCCCGGCTCAGCCTGGTGACCGTGCTCGTGACGGCGGCATTGGCCGGTGTTCTCATCGGTCTGGCGCTGACCGCCACGAGGACGCTGCCCGGTCTGGCCGAGCCGGACGCGGTGGTCCGTTTCGGCATTCCGGTCGTGCGCGTGCTGCTCGACCTCGCCGCGGTTGTCACGGTTGGACTGTCCCTTTTGCCCTTGCTGATCGGCTTCGACCGGCCGAAGCTCGCCGAGAACGTGTTGGCGGGCACCAGAAGGATCGTCGTTGCGAGCTCATTGACCTGGGGCATAACGGCTTTGGTCGCGCTCGTGCTGCAGACCGCAGAGCTTCGACTGTCCACATCGGTCACTCTGGGCGCGATCTGGGACTACATAAGGACTGTTGGCGCGGGCAAGGCGCTCGTCGCGGTGTTCGTACTCGCCATGATCTGCGCCGGGCTCGCGGTCTGGTCGGTGCGCAAGGGCGAGTCCGTCCCCGCGGAACTGCGTGCGGCCGCCGCGCTGTTCACTTTGCTGCCGCTGCCGGTGACCGGGCACGCGACCAACTGGAACTGGCACGACATCACGATGGTGTCGATGGAGCTGCACGTGATGGCGGCCGTCGCCTGGACGGGCGGGCTCGGCGCGATCGCGGTCCTGCTCGCCGCCAACCGCACCCTGCTCGCCCACGCGTTGCCGCGGTTCTCCAAATTGGCCGCGCTCTGCCTGGTCGTGTCCGTCGCGACTGGACTGTTCAACGGGTTCGCCGAACTGCTGCTGAAACCGGGCAGCGACCTCTGGCAGGACCTGTTCCACACGGACTACGGGATTCTCGTCGTCCTGAAAATCAGCTGCGTCACGCTGCTCGCCATCCTCGGCGCGAACATCCGGTGGCGGCTGCTGCCCGGAATCCTGAAGCACCAGCGGACCGCGCTCGCCGGCTGGGCGGCGGTCGAACTGTCGATCATGGGGCTCGCGTTCGGCTTCGCTGTAGTGCTCACCCGGGCACCGGTCAGCTGACGGCCGTTCGTCGCAAGTGGAGACTTATGTGGCGGCCGTCACGTCCGGCCGATCGATGATCAAAAACCCGAAGAGTCGAGCGGTCAGTCCTGCTCGGTGAACTGCGGGCGCTCGTGCGGGCGGCGAAGTTCCGCCAAGCGGTCCATCGTCACCGCGCCCCGGCGCTCCAGCTCCTTGCGGCTGATCCAGCCCGCCGCGAAGTGCCGGTAGCTCTGCGCCAGCATGACCAGCTCGGCCAGATAGTCGGCGGCCCGGCGGCGGCTGTCCTCGGGCAATCGGGAGACCAACGCCAGCTGCGCGGCCACAACGTCGTCCAGTACCTGGGCGGACCGCAACGCACGCTTGGCGCGCCTGCCATCACCGACTGTCCTGCTCAGCAGCCCCAACACCGTGACCCATCACCTCTTCGTGCGCGACTTCGACAATGGCTCGCAACACAGCGTAGCCGATAACCCGTGCGGAGCAATGGCCACCATCTGTCGAGAAAGGATTCGCTGCCGGAGGGGCGGGCGTTACCGCCATTCAGGTGTATCGAGCCCACCTCGCGCGGGTGTCACCGCGCCGGAAATCGTCGAGCCGACGCATCAGTTCCGGCCTGACATCGGGATTGCTGCGCACACTGGGCAGCACACTCGTGATCAGCTTCAGTTCCCTGACCTCGCGCAAAGCCGAGAAGCCACCCCAACGGGTGACATCCCAGCCGTACGCCCGGACCATCTCACGGTACGTACGCGCGGGCTCGCCGAACCTGCCCACTCCGACGGCCACCGGGGTCAGATCCCACTCCGGCGGGCCGACACAAGTGGAATCAAAGTCACACAACACCGGGCCGTCCGGCGACGGGATCAAGTTCCCCAGGTGGGCGTCGCCGTGAACAACCGATGAAGCCAGCGGAAACTCCAGGCCGGCCAGGGTCTCCTCGAGGCGGTCGCAACAGTCCAGCAGAAACTCTCTGTCACTGTCCTCGATCGCCTCGGCGTCGTCCACCCGCCGCCGGACGTCGTCCAACGGGTCCCAGGTAGGCAGTTGGAAGGGCGGGGCGGGCAGCTTGTGGATGCGCCGCAGCAGGTTCCCGAGGTCACGGCCGCGCGCCGGGCGGCCGCCGGACGGGACGACCTCCCACACCGTGGCCACGTGCTCGTCCACCCGGATCGGCTCGCCGACCAGCAGCCGGACCGCGGCGATGTCGTGCTCGGCGAGCCAGCCCGCGATCCGCACGACCTTCTCCACCCGGTGCTGCAGCGCGACCGACCCCACGATCCGGACGACCGCCTGGTCACCGGCCAGTTTGTACACCGCGTTGTTGGTGAACCGCAGCAGCTGGGCGCCCTCGGCGTCCAAGCCGAGCCGGTCGCAGATGGCCCGCAGGACGAGGGCGAGCCGGTCCCGGCTGAACCGTCCCTCCGAAGCGGGAACCATCGAGCCGGCCGTGGACAGTGCGCTCGCCTCAGGCGTCCGTGTCGAAGTACTTGTTGAGCACGTCGGACAGTTCACGGGCCTGGGCGTTGTTCCGGCGTTTGTCGGCCTCCTGTTTGAGCGGCCGCATCCGGTCCTTGGTCCGCCCCGAGGTGAGCTGTTCGGCCATCTCGACCGCCTGGCGGCCGACTTTGGCGCCGTGCTCGACGTCGCCGTCGAGCAGATGGTTGGTTGCCAGCGCGCCAAGGTTGAAGGTCTTGCTGCGCGCCATGTCGTCGCCGAACGAGTCGATCGCGCGCTGCAGCGCGGGGATCGCGTAACGGGTGTGCTTGGGGTCGACGGTCTGCGCCAGCACCGTGTGGACGGTGCCCATCATCGCGTAGACGTCGGTCTCGTTGAAGAACTTGACCCAGCTCTCGGCGCCGTCCAGGTCGGCGCGGGCGAACTCGTCGCGGGTCCGGCCGAGCAGCTTCATCGTCTGCTCACGCTGGCCCATCATCGCGTAGGCCCAGGCCTCGTTCGCGCACAGCACCGCCACCGCCAGCTCGGAACCGGAGTTCTGGGCGGCGATCTGGCCGAGCGAGAAGATCTTGAGCGCGTCGTTGGGGGCGTCGTTGTGCAGGTAGACGCGGCCCATCCGGTACAGGATGTTGGCGACCAGCGGCTCGCTGCGGCCCTCCTTGGCCAGCTCCAGGCCCTTGCCGAAGTGGTTGCGCGCGGAGTCGAGCAGGCCGATGTCGAACGAGGTCCAGCCGGCCAGGTTGTGCAGGTCCGCCAGGGCGACGTGCAGGCGTTGCTTGACCACGTCCGTGGCCGAGGCGCCCAGCATCTGCTGGCCCCAGGACAGCTGGGCGATCACCGCGTCGCGGCACGAACCGCCGCCGTACTGGTAGTCCAACGACCTCAGCGCCCTGGTGGCGGCTTCCACCTGGCGCACGTCCGTCATGCCGATCCGGCCCGGGGCGGGCGTCGAGATCGGGTTGGAGACCCACGGCCCGGAGTCCGCGCCGAACACGTTCGCGCCCATGGTGACGGCCGCGGCGTGCGCGAGGAACTTCCGACGTTTCACCGACTCTGCCTCCTCAGGGGTCTGGTCGTCGACGGTGGCGACGACACGGACCCGTGTCTCCTCGTCATATGCGAGGCCCATGTACCCACGTGGGACGCCCAGGCCCTGGGCGATCCTCGCGAGCACGTCATAGGCCATGACCTGGCGACCTTTGAGGATCTCCGATACCTCGGACTGCGACTGGCCGGTCTGGGCGGCGATCTGCCGCTGCGAGATGCCGTGCTTCCGCAACAGCCGGTAGACCTGACTGATCTCCCTGGCGGCCAGTGCTGCCCGCATGTCCGGCTTCTCCCAGACGTCGGCTGTCACCACAGCACCTTGTGACCCGGTGGAGTTCACTCGCGCCCCCTTGCAGTCCGTTGGGCGTCAACCGCAGCGTAAACACATTGCGGCAGGGGGGAGAAGTACTGATCGGCCAGGCTGATCGGCCGGGCCGAAGTCCGGCGACCGCTTATCGTCAATGCCCGTCCGATCAGCGCAGTGTCACCCCGTTCGCGTTTCCTGGGTACCAATCTAGTTTCTGGTAAGCATTCGAGCACGGAGGGGAACTTCGCATCGTGGACCTACTCGGCTCGACAGTCACTCACCCGGCCGCCTCGCTGGACGTGCAGGGTGAGCAGGAGGACCGGCCTGGCCTCAGAGACCTGCACGGCTCCTTCGCCGGCCGCCGGGTATGGCACGTCAGCTGTGGCGACGTCATCAACCGTGATCGGTGCCTGACAGTGCTTGTGGACCAGAACAAGGTGGTGCTCGTCGGACCCCCCGGTGAGACCGCTGTCCTGTCATCCGGCCAGCTCGGCCAGCTGCGGGACGCCCTACGAGAAGCCGCCGAGCAGGCGGAAAGGTGACGGTGAGCTGATCGTGGACGAGATACTCGGCCAGGTCCTGCGCAACGCGGTGTGGGAACGCCTGGACATGCTGTCCGAACTGGCCAACCGTGCCGACGCACCCTCGCTGCTCTCCGTCGCGCGCTCCGAGCTGCCCCGGCTGACCGAGGGCTGGCGGGCGATGCTCTCCGCGCATGAGCCGGATGAGCGCGGCAACTGCCCCACCTGTTCCACCCGGTGGCGCCAGCAGAAGGCGCCCTGCTCGGTCTGGCGTGCCGCCTATGAGCACCTGGTCGCCGGTGGCCTCGCCCCGGCCGGGGGCCGGCAGGTCCGCCGTTCCGGTGCCGCCCCGCGCCGCGTGGTGGCCGGCGCCCGATAAGCCGGCGGCCCGTTCGTCCGTCCCCCCGAGCGAGGCGAACGGGCCGCCTCCCAAAGACCCCGCGGGTCGGTGCCGCGAAAAGCACTCCCCCCTCCCCCGACCGGTGCCGATCCGCGGCTCCCAGCTTCGTTAGTTCACACTCCGGATCCTGGCGATGAAGAATCCGGCGATCAGCGTTACCAACGCCGAGGCGCCGAACAGGCCGGGATATCCGAGACTCGCAATCACGACAGGTGCCAGCAGGGGTGCGAAAACCTGCGGCAGTGAGTTCGCGATGTTTATCACTCCGAGATCTTTCGCGCGGTCGGACGCCGACGGCAGCACCTGGGTCAAAAGTGCGAGCGCGACCGCCCAGTAGAGGCCGAACCCGGCGCCGAGCAACGGTGCGGCGATGACACTGGCCACCCACGTCTGGGAGACGACGAGGGCAACGGCGGCGACCGCCATCAGCCCCGAAGCCACCAGTACATACGGTTTCCTGCGGCCGGACTTGTCCGAGAGGATGCCGCCCAGGATCGCGCCCGCGATCAGCGCGAGGCCGTAGAACGCCATCAGGATCAGCAGCGAGCCCTCCGGGTCCGGCAGGTGCACCGCGTCCTTGAGGAAGAACAACAGGTAGAACGTGCCGAACGCGTTGCCCAGCTGGATCAGGAAGTGACAGCCCCAGGCCCACGCGAAGTCCGGGTGCTCACGGGGTGACACCCAGAGTTCGATCTTGGTCCGCGGCTTGAGCTCCTTCGGCAGGACCGCGTCCGGGGTGAACAGCACGAACACCGCCGCACCGAGCAGGACGACCACCGCCGACGCGAGGTATCCGCCGGATAACGATGTCACCAGCTCGGTGACCAGCAGCGTGCCGAGGACGGTGCCGAACATCTGGCTGATGCCGATGAACCCACCCGTCTGCGCGCGCTGTTCGACCGGGACGCGGTCGGGCACCGCGGAGATCAGCGTGGCGATCATGCCGTTGAGCCCGGCGGAAACGAGGCACCAGCCGAGCACCATCACGACCACGTTCGGCGCGGTCGCGAGTACCGCAAGGCCAAGCGCCCCAACGACTGCGCCCGCGACGGTCCACGGGTGCCGGCGGCCGAACCGCGAGGTGGTGCGGTCGGAAAGCAAGCCCACCAACGGGTTCACCACCAGTGCGACCGCTCCGCCCGCACCGGTGACGATCCCGAACACGAGCTCTTTGTCCGCGCTGGCAAGCAGTTCCGCCTGCCGCGGGAGCAGGACCTGGATGGGCGCGTAGATCGCGAGCCACATCCCGAGGTTCGCCAGGAACAGCAACGACACCCAGCCGGCGCGAACCCTCGCGACCGGCTCCGACAACGCCGTCGTCACCGTGCACCTCCGAGCAGATCCCGGTACCAGTAAAAGGAATCCTTGGGTGTCCTGGCCAGTGTGCAGTAGTCGACGTGGACCAGGCCAAAGCGGGGCTGGTATCCCTTGGACCACTCGAAGTTGTCCAGCAGCGACCACACGAAGTAGCCGCGCACATCCGAGCCCTCGTCGAGCGCTTGTCCCAGTGCCGCAAGGTGATCCTGGAGGTACTGGATGCGTTCCTTGTCGTGCACGCCGTCGAAGCTGCAGCCGCTTTCGGTGATGTAGATCGGCGGTAGCTTGTCCTCGTAGCGTGTTCGGAGCTGGCCTAGGAACTCGCGCAGACCGTCCGGCACGACCGGGGAACCGTTGGTGGTCAACGGATATCCCTCGATCGCGCGCAGCTCGAACGGCAGCGGGTTGCCTTCGCCGGGCGCCGCACAGCCCTGTGGCTCGTAGTAGTTCACGCCGTAGAAGTCGAGCGGTGCGGCGATCGCGGTGAGGTCGTCGGCGAAGTCGTCCGGCAGGTACTGGATCACCTGCTCGGGGTAACGGCCGAGCAGCATCGGGTCGGTGTACATCCAGTTCGCCACCGCGCCAAGGTGTTCGGCCGCTTCGAGGTCCGCGGCGCTTTGCGTGGCCGGCCAGATCGGGCTGTGGTTGTTCGCGCTGCCAATGCTTTTCGCGTTCACCGAGCGCAGCGCGCTGACCGCCAGGCCGTGCGCGAGGTTCTGGAAGTGCGCGGCCGGCATCGCGTCGAACAGCAACGCCTTGCCCGGCGCGTACTCGCCTAGCGCATAGCCGTACAGGGTCTCCACGACCGGCTCGTTCAACGGGATCCAGTGCTCGACCCGGTCGGCCAGCCGCTCGCCGACGATCGCCGCGTACTCGGCGAAGCGGTACGCGGTGTCCCTCGACAACCACCCGCCCGCGTCTTCAAGATCTTGTGGAGTGTCCCAGTGGTAGAGGGTGACGACGGGTCGGATCCCCGCTTCACACAGCGCGTCCACCAGGGAGTCGTAGAACCCCAGCCCTTCGGCGTTGACCGGACCCGACCCGGACGGCTGGACCCGGGGCCACGCCACCGAGAACCGGTAGCCGCCGACCCCGAGCTCGGACATCAGCGCGATGTCCTCGGCGTACCGGTGGTAGTGGTCGCAGGCGACGTCGGCGTTCTCCCCCGTGTGGATCTTGCCCGGGGTGGCGCAGAACGTGTCCCACACGGACACGCCGCGACCACCCTCCCGGGTGGCTCCCTCGATCTGGAACGCGGACGTGGAGACACCCCACAGGAAGCCGTCCGGGAACCCACGCATCCAGTCACCTCCGACAGAATGTGAAATTGATTCGCATACTAGATGCGATGTCGCTCACACGCCAGCAGCGATTTCACGGCAAGATAGGTCCTGAGCAGAGGAGACAGATCGTGGGCAGTCCGACACCCTTGCGGCGCAAGCCGGTCCAGCAGCGCAGCACCAAACGGGTCGAGCAGATGCTCGAGGCGTGCGCGGCGCTGATCGAGGAGGTCGGCTACGACGGCGTGACGACGACGTTGATCGCGGAGCGCGCGGGCGTGGCGGTCGGCTCCCTCTACCAGTTCTTCCCGGACAAGCGGGCGGTCGTGCGCGAGCTGACCCGCCGCAACCTGGAGCGGTTCCTCCGCCTGGTCAGCGAGCGGTTCGAGACCACCCCGGTCGAGCACTGGTGGGATGCGGTCGACCTGGCGATCGACTCCTACGTGGACATGCACCGGACCGTGCCGGGGTTCGCCAAACTGCACTTCGGCGACGTCGTGGACCTCGAGCTGCTGGACGACGGCGAGGGAAAGCACAACAACGAGGTCGTGGCCGAACAGCTGACCGAGATCGTGGCCCAGAAGGCCGGGCTGCCGGTCGAGGACCTCCGCCTGCCGATCACCATCGCCGTGGAAGCCACCGACGGCATCCACAAACTCGCCTTCCGCCGCCACCCCCAGGGCGACCAGGAGATCATCGACGAAGGCAAGTACCTCCTCCGCCAGTACCTCTCGTCCAAACTCGACGGCTGACCCAACGCAGCCCCACCCTCACCGGGGGGCGACCCCGATGCCAGTTTATCGAGGTCAGAGGGGTGGATCGAGGGTTGAGGCGTGCGAGTGGACCGTTCGCACGATGTTCCCTCGAACAGGTGATCCCGGTTACCCGAAGTTGACGCCCTCGCCGCGATAAGTAGGCACAGTGCGTTCGATTCGGTCGCCGCGGACGAGGTGGTATTCCTGGAAGCGCTCGGCGAGCTCGCCGGCCTTGGAGTGGCGCAGCCAGACGCGGTCGCCGAGCTTCAGGGTGTCGGCGGCTTTGCCGGTGACGGGGGTTTGGACTTCGCCGGCGCCTTCGAGGCCGAGCAGTTTCAGGCCCTCGGGGAGGTACGGGATCGGCTCGCGGTCGCGGCCGACGGGGCCGGAGGCGATGTAGCCGCCGGCGAACAGGGTGGCGATCCGGGCGGCGGGGCGGCGGACGACGGGCAGCGCGAACAGCGCGGCGGGGTTCGGGGTGAAGGCGCGGTAGCCGTCGAACAGGCCGGGGCCCATCAGACCGGAACCAGCCGCGACCTCGGTGACCGAAGGGTCGGAAGAAGTCAGCTCCAGGCTGCCCGTTCCGCCGCCGTTGACGAACTCCAGCGGCGCGACGTCCCGGACGGCGGCCACGACGGCCGAGCGCCGTTTGACCAGCTCCTGTCCCGACCGGCCCTGCATCCAGTGCACAAGCGAGCCACGCACCTTGTGTCCCGGTGGGTTGTCGCCCAGTCCGGCGATCTGCCCCTCGTAGGACATGAGCCCGACCAGGGAGAACCCGGGGCGCTTGACGATCTCGTTCGCCAGCCGGGCCGCCTGCCGGGGTGTCCGGATCGGGGATCGGCGGGTGCCGACGTGCACGCCGGGCAGCGGACGCCAGGAGGCGTCGAGTTCCAGGCAGATGCGGATCGGGGGATGATCAGTGCCCAGGGCCGAGTCGACTAGGTCCAAGTGGTCCGTCGAGTCGGCGATGATGGAGATGACCTGCAGGGCGTGTGGGTCGGCGGCGAGTTCCCGGAGTGCGGCGTGGTCGGTTGTCGGGTAGGCCACCAGGAGGTCGGTGCCGGCCAGCGGGGTGTCCCGCCACTTGCCGGCCAGCCAGAGCGCCTCGCGCAGCGAGTAGGACATCACGCCCTCGAACCCTGGCATGCCGAGCACGCGTTGCAGCAGGTACTCGCACCGGACCGACTTGCTGGCCACGCGGATCGGCCGGCCGCCCGCGCGCAGCACGAGGTCGGTCGCGTTCGCGTCGAACGCGTCCAGGTCCACGACCGCGAGGGGGGCGTCGAGGCCTTTGGTGGCGGTGTCCAAGTTCGCCTGCTGGGTCACGCCCCCACAGTACGTCCAAAACGCTTGAAATGTGAATAGGATTCACTTACGGTGTCGCGAAACGCTGCAGCGGAGGTAAGGATGCCCCCCGTGTGGACCAACTGGGCCCGGACGGCCACCGCCACCCCGGCGAGCATCGCCAGGCCGGGAAGCCTGGGGGAGATCGCCGAGACGGTCACCGATTCGGCGAGGGCCGGCCGGCGCGTCAAGGTGATGGGCAGCGGCCACTCCTTCACCTCGATCGCCTCCGCGGACCAGGCCACCGCCGTCGATCTGTCCGGTTGGACCGGAATCGAGTCCGCCGACCGTGACTCCGGCCTGGTGACCGTTCGCGGCGGGACCACGATCAAACAGCTCAACGCCGCCCTCGACCGGCTGGGCCTGGCGATGACCAACCTCGGTGACATCGACGCCCAGACCATCTCGGGCGCGATCTCCACCGGGACCCACGGCACCGGCGCCAAGCTCGGCGGGATCGCCACCCAGGTCACCGCGCTCGAGCTGGTGCTCGCCGACGGCGCGGTGGTCCGCTGCTCGGCCGACGAACATCCGGAGCTCTTCCACGCCGGCCGGGTCGGCCTGGGCGCACTCGGGGTGATCGCCAGTGTCACGCTGCGCTGCGAACCGGCGTTCGCGCTGGTCGCCGACGAGCGGCCGGAGCCGCTGGAGCAGGTGCTGGAGCAGCTGGACGACCTGATCACCGGGCACGACCACATGGAGTTCTACTGGTTCCCGTACGGTCGCAAGGCTTTGGTCAAACGGAACAACCGGCTACCGCTCGACGCGCCCACCCGACCGCTCAGCCCGGCCAGGCGGTACTTCGAGTACACGGTCATGGAGAACGTCGCCCTGCAGGCCACCTGCTCGCTCGGAAAAACCGTGCCCAAGCTGGTGAAACCGCTCAACCGGCTGGCGTCCACCGTGCTCTCGCCGCGCAATTACAGCGACGCCTCGCACCGGGTCTTCGTCACCTCGCGCAATGTCCGGTTCGTCGAGTCGGAGTACGCCGTGCCGCGGGAATCGCTGGCCGACGTGCTCCACGAGCTGCGGGCGCTGGTGCCGACGCTGGCCGATCCGGTGATGCTGCCGGTGGAGATCCGGGTCGCGGCCGCGGACGATATCTGGCTGTCCACCGCCTACCAGCGGGATTCCGCGTATTTCGCGATCCACCAGTATCTGGGCCTGCCGTACCGGGACTATTTCGCGGGCTTCGAGAAGATCGTCGCCCAGGTCGGCGGGCGCCCGCACTGGGGCAAGATGCACAGTTTGGATTCGACCGTGCTGCGCGAGCGCTATCCGCACTTCGACGATTTCCGCCGGGTGCGGGCCGACGTCGACCCGGGCAGGCTGTTCACCAACGCCTATCTTGATCAGGTTCTGGGTTCGAGCTGAGCGATAGCGATCTCCGCCGGCGTTTCACCCCTGGTCAGTTCCAGGGTTAGCCCGATGGTGTTGTCGTCGTCGAGCAGGCCCACCAGCACGGCGGCGACGTCCTGGCGCGAGATCTGGCCACGGGGCAGCGGCGGCGCGGCCAGCCGGACGAGGCCGGTGCCCGGGTCGTCGAGCAGGCCGCCGGGCCGCAGGATGGTCCAGTCGAGATCACGGGCGCGCAGGTCGTCCTCGGCCGCGGCCTTCGCCTTGAGATAGATCCGGAAGGTCTCGTCGACCGACGGGTCGTCGGACCGGTTGAGGCCCATCGAGGAGATCTGTACGAACCTTCGGACGCCGGCAAGTTCGGCCGCTTGGGCGAACAGGGCGGCCGCGCCGCGGTCGACAGTGTCTTTGCGGGCGTTGCCGGATCCGGGACCGGCACCGGCCGCGAACACAGCCGCGTCCGCACCGGCCAAGGTCTTGGCCACCTCGTCGGGCGTGGCCGACTCGAGATCGAGAACGACCGGTTCGGCACCGGCTTCGCGCAGGTCATCCGCCTGGGCGGGGTTGCGGATCAGGCCGACCGGCTCGTCACCGCGCGTGGAGAGGAATCGTTCGAGGTGCAGTGCGATCTTGCCGTGCCCACCGGCGATGACTACGCGCATGCACCCCAGCGTAGGGCCGCCGGCTCAGGCCGACAGAACGCGCTCGTAGGCCACTTCGTTGACCCAGCGGGACACCGCGTCGATGCCCGCGGTCACGCGGTCACCACGGCCCGGCAGGTCGAGGTCCACGCCGTTGTCCGGGTCCGCGCTGACCACGGCGATGCCGTACGTCCGGGCGCGGGGCAGGCAGTTGGCCAGGTAGTCGTGGGTCAGGACGACCGACGAGGGCACGACCATCGCGGTGTCGCCGTAGCGCGCGAACGGCGCCAGCGAGGCGAGACCAGTGCGCCAGTGCCGCACGACCGCCAGCACACCAACGATCCGCACCGCGGCTGCGGGCACCTGGCCGGCGAACTCGGGCCACACCCACGTGGAGACGGTGGCGCGGTCGGTGACCGGCGCCTGGCCGAGGCAGATCCGCTCGGCGTGCGCGTCCGGCAGCAGCTCGGCGACCAGGGAGACCCGGCGGCCCAGCAGCGTCATCGGCGGCAGCGCCACGCCCGGCCAGCCCAGCTGGGCGACTGCCGCCGCGGCCAGCTCGTCGTCAGGGGCGGGAAGCTCGACGGCAGACGGTGTCGGCAGTGACTTGACGTCGTCGCTCACTGCCATTCGTCCTGGAATGCCGGTCACGAAGCCCCGCCTCCTCTACCTCGACCGTGCCCCGGGATGGTCACGGGCCGAACTGGTACATGGAATTTGGTACCAGCTCGAACCGGGCCCAACGCAGACCCGCACCGTCTGCAGCGACGACCGGCGCCCGGCGGTCGGTGACCGGTCGACGAGCCGCCGGTCGTCTTCAGCCGGGCAATGCTGCCGTCCGGGTGAGATGCCATCCGACTGGCAGAACGCACCGGCTACTCAAAGTAGGAAGTAACAAAAAGGTGTCTGCCATCACAAAACCGTGAACTACACGCCTGTGGTTCGAGCCCCAAAGTGCAGAAATCCCCGCCCACCTCAACAAACGCGGCGGCACCCACCCGGTGCCCAGCGACTTTCCCCGCAGGCGAGCGAAAGTCCGCCGACCAAATGGCACACCACAAGCCCAATGCCAAACACTGGTGAAACACGTAGACCAAACGGCCTATAAGCAGCGCCGCCCACCCCCAACAAACGGCCCGAACATCAGCCCAAAACCCAAACCCCACTCCCCCGAACAATCCACCCCGGCAAACCCCCTAACCCCCACCCAAATCCCAAGCCCCACATAACCGATGGGAAGGCTGAGCAGAGGAGCAGGGCGCACCTGGGGAGTAGGCGGCCGCGACGAACCGCAAGAGCGGCAGGCACATCGAGCGCGAGACCCGGTAGGGAGCGCCAGGCGGGAGGCTGCGGCGAGACGGCCGAAGGCGCCCGTGCAGGCTGGCAAGAGGAGCCTGGGCGGTGCAGGGAAAGGCGGCCCGACAGGCTCTATACGGGCTGGGGCGGTTCGATTTGTGCGGGGACCCCTGCGGCGCACGGGCAGGAACCAAAGGGGGCAGGTCTGCGACCTGCCCCGCCGGAGAGGCGCCAAGCCGCAGGTCAGCCCCTCAGAGGTAGGCAGGTGTACTAGCCAGCTAAGCCGATCCCATTACACCTAACGGCCCACCCAAACCCACCTAGACGCGAGCAAACCTCAAGAATGTTGCCTGCATCACTCTCCCCCTCCCAAACCCAAGCCCCCAAACCCCAAAAAACCAACCCCCCACGCAAAGCGAGGCGCCGAAGGCGGCGCACGTGGGGGGTATGGGGGCTCGGCCCCCCAAAATAATGACGAGGCTCCTCGGGGAAGGTGCGAAGCACCGACCACAAGGAGCCTGGAGTCTCGTGGGCGAGGAGGGAGTTGAACCCTCACGTCCTTTCGGACACACGGACCTGAACCGTGCGCGTCTGCCATTCCGCCACTCGCCCTGAAGTGACCGCGGAAGCGTAGCACGGGGTTTGGGGGGCTCTTGCACGGGGTTGGAACATCCCGGTGTCTCCAGGCTCGCACCCGGATACGATCGGGGGAGGAGCAACGCGTGAAGGGACTTGAACCATGGGCCTCGTGCAGCGCTTCGAGCGCAGGCTCGAAGGCATCGTGGGCAATACGTTCGCGCGGGTGTTCGGTGGCAACGTCGTGCCGCAGGAAGTGGCACAGGCGCTGCAACGGGAGAGTGAGGACCACATCCGTGAGCTGGCCGGCGGCCGGCTGCTGGCCCCCAACCACTACGTCGTGCAGTTGGGGCCGGCGGACCATGACCGGCTGGCCGGCGGTGACGAGGAGCGCATCATCACGCTGCTCACCGATGTCATCGCGGAGAATCTCACCGAGCACGGGTGGGATACGTACGGTGACGTCGTAGTCTCCCTGGAGCGTTCCGACGCGCTGCATACCGGACAGTTCCGAACACGCTCGTCCGTCGACCCTGACGTAAGCCGACGGCCGGCATCACCTCGCAACGCAGGAGACCGATCCATGAGCCAGCCTCCCGGCTACGGCCAACCGCCTGAGGGTGACCCGTACGGCCAGCAGGGCCAGTACGGGTACGGCCAGGGCCAGTACGGCAACGATCAGAACTACGGGCAGCAGCAGCCTCAGGGTGGCTACGGCCAGCAGCCTGGTGGCTACGACCAGGGTTACGGCCAGCAGGGTGGCTACGGCCAGCAGCCTGGTGGCTACGACCAGGGCTATGGCCAGCAGGGCGGCTACGACCAGGGTTACGGCCAGCAAGGTGGCTACGGCCAGCCGCAGCAGCCTGGCGGCTATGACCAGGGTTATGGGCAGCAGCCTGGTGGCTACGGCCAGCAGCCTGGTGGCTACGACCAGGGTTACGGCCAGCAGGGCGGCTACGACCAGGGCTATGGCCAGCAGGGTTACGGGCAGCAGGGCGGCTATGGCCAGCCGGATCCGTACGGCCAGGGTGGTTATGCGCCGCCTGCCGTGCAGAGCGGTCCGCGGCAGCTGTCGGCGAGCCTGCAGCTGGACGACGGTTCCAACCGCACGTACTCCCTGAAGCAGGGCGGCAACGTGGTTGGCCGGGGCCAGGACGCGGACTTCCGGCTGCCGGACACGGGTGTGTCCCGCCGGCACCTGGAGATCACCTGGGACGGCCAGAGTGCCACACTTGCGGATCTCGGTTCGACGAACGGGACCACGGTGAACGGCACCCCGGTGCAGACGTGGCAGCTCGCGGATGGCGACGTCATCCGCATCGGTCACTCGTCGCTGGTGTTCCGCACCCAGGGCTGAAGTTCGATCGCTCACGGGACTCGAATACAGTTCGCGTGTTCGAGCGGTGTCGGCTGCAATTTTTAGGGAGCGGTCACAACAGGTGCCAGAGCTGGTGATGCAGCTGACCAGAGCAGGGTTTCTCGCCCTGCTCTGGTTGTTCGTGCTGGCCGCACTGCGGATCGTGCGCTCGGACCTGTACGCGGCGTCCGGCCTGAAGGTCTCGGTGCCCGGCTTCCGCCGGCAGAAGGGCAAGGGCGGCGGCAAGGCGCCGCGCCAGCTGGTGGTGACGCACGGCGCGCTGGCGGGGACGCGGATCTCGCTGGACGGCCGGCCGATCATGATCGGCCGTGCGGACGACTCGACGCTGGTGCTGGACGACGACTACGCCTCGACCAGGCATGCGCGCATCTCGCTGCGCGGCACCGACTGGTACGTCGAGGACCTCGGGTCCACCAACGGCACGTATCTGGACCGGGCCAAGGTGACGGTTCCGCTTCGGGTGCCGCTGGGTGTCCCGATCCGGATCGGCAAGACGGTGATCGAGCTGCGCTCATGACCCTTGTCCTCCGTTACGCGGCTCGCAGCGACCGGGGCCTGGTGCGTTCGAACAACCAGGACTCCGTGTACGCAGGTCCACGCCTGCTCGCTCTGGCCGACGGCATGGGGGGCTACAACGGCGGTGAGGTCGCCAGCAAGGTGGTCGTCGGCGCGCTGGCTCCGCTGGACGACGACACCCCGGGTGAGGATCTGCTCGGCCAGCTGCGGGAGGCCACGCTCGCCGGCAACGGCGCCATCTCCGAGCTGGTGTCGGCCGATCCGGAGCTGGACGGGATGGGCACCACGCTGACCGCGATGCTGTTCGCCGGCAACCGGTTCGGGGTCGTGCACGTCGGTGACTCGCGGGCGTACCTCAACCGCAACGGCCAGTTCACCCAGATCACGCACGACGACACGTTCGTGCAGTCGCTGGTGGACGCCGGCCGGATCACCGCGGAGGAGGCGACCAGCCATCCGCAGCGGTCGCTGCTGCTGCGGGCGCTGACCGGGTACGACATCGACCCGACGCTGACCATCCGGGAGGCGCGGGCGGGCGACCGGTACCTGCTGTGCTCGGACGGCCTGTCGTCGGTCGTGAGCTACGAGACGCTCGCCGAGGCGATCCAGATCCCCGATCCGCAGGAGTGCGCCGACCGGATGATCGAGCTGGCGCTCAAGGGCGGTGGTCCGGACAACGTCACCGTGATCATCGCCGACGTGGTGGACGTCGACTACGGCGACGACGACCCGATCGTGGGCGGCGCCGCCGGGGACGGCAGTGAGGACCCCAAGCCGCAGGACTCGGCCGCGTTCCGGGCCGCCGCGCTGACCGCGCCGAAGCCCGAGCCCAAGCCGGCGGTGGAGCCGCCGAAGCCGGCCGAGGACCCGAAGGCCAAGCGCCGCAAGCGGATGCGCTGGATCGCGGCGGCCGCGGCGATCGTCGTGCTGCTGGTCGCGGGCACGTTCACCATCCGCTACTTCGTGCTCCGCAACTACTACGTCGGTGAGGGCACAGACAAGTACAAGGGCGAGATCGCGATCTTCCAGGGGGTGCCGGGCAGCGTGCTGGGTATCTCGCTGCACCGTGAGGTGGAGGGGTCGTGCGACCCGGCGCTGGACAAGTGCAACAAGCGCTACGTCGACCAGCTGGACCAGAGCGGCAAGGACACCGTGCTCGGCAGCGGCACCTCGTACTCCAGCCTGAGAGAGGCGCGCGAGTTCATCAACCGATTGCGTACCGAGAACGTCCTTGATCCGTGTCCGACCGACGCGACCAAGCAGCAGCAGGAGCAGACCTCGGTGACCCCGCCCCCACCGTCCGGCCAGACACCGGCCGACGCGACCAGCACGATCGCCAAGCCGGCGCCGCGGCCGGGGATCGACTGCCGCCCGGAGCACAACGAGGGTGGCGGCGGCTGATGGCACAACCGGTCCCCGTCGGGGCGGGTCCGGCGCCGGCGACCGGACAGCAGGGCACCCCCGCGCCCGCCAACCAGGCTCCCACCAGGCGCGGTACCGAACTGGCGATGCTCGCGTTCGCGGCGGCCCTGGTGACCGGGGCGCTGATGCTGGTCGCGATCAACCAGGAACAGAAGCTGACCATCCAGATCCTCTGGTACGGCCTGGCGTATCTGGCCCTGTTCTCCGTGGCGCACCTGGCGATCCGCAAGTGGGCGCCGTACGCGGACCCGCTGATCCTGCCGTGTGTGGCGATGCTCAACGGGTTCGGCCTGGTGATGATCTACCGGATCGACCTGGCGCTGGAGGGCCGCAAGGGGTTCTCGGCCGCGACGCCCAAGCAGATCATGTGGACCACGATCGCGCTGGTGCTGTTCCTGGTGGTGCTGTACTTCGTCAAGAACCACCGCGCGCTGACCAAGTACGGCTACACCGCCGGCCTGGTCGGCCTGATCGCGCTGGCCCTGCCCGCGCTGCTGCCCAGCAAGCTGTCCGAGGTCAACGGCGCGAAGGTGTGGCTGCGGTTCGGCAGCGTGTTCTCCATCCAGCCGGGTGAGTTCGCCAAGATCCTGCTGATGATCTTCTTCGCCTCCTTCCTGGTCTCCAAGCGGGACCTGTTCATGGTGGCGGGCAGGCGGTTCCTCGGCCTGGAGATGCCGAGGGCGCGTGACCTCGGGCCGATCCTGCTGGCCTGGGGCGTGGCGATCGGCGTCCTGGTGTTCGAGAAGGACCTGGGCACGTCGCTGCTGATCTTCGGCATCGTGCTGGCGATGCTGTACGTGGCCACCGAGCGGGTGGCCTGGGTGGTGATCGGCCTCGTGCTGTTCATCGGCGGCGCGCTGGTGGCGTACTCGCTGTTCACGCACGTGCAGCAGCGGGTGGCGAACTGGCTGCACCCGATGGACCCGGTGGTCTACGGCAGGCTGGGCGGCAGCTACCAGATCGCGCAGGGCCTGTTCGGCCTGGGCACCGGCGGGATGGCCGGCACCGGGCTGGGCGCCGGGCGGCCGGAGATCGTGCCGGAGGCCAACACCGACTTCATCACCGCGGCGATCGGCGAGGAGGTCGGCTTCATCGGCCTGGCCGCCGTGCTGATGGTGTACATGCTGCTGGCCATGCGCGGCCTGCGCAGCGCGGTCGCGGTCCGCGACAGTTTCGGCAAACTGCTCGGCGGGGGTTTGTCGTTCGCCATCATCATGCAGCTGTTCGTCGTGGTCGGCGGCGTGACGGCGCTGATCCCGATGACGGGCATCACCGCGCCGTTCCTGTCCTACGGCGGGTCGTCCCTGCTGGCGAACTACATCCTGGTCGCCCTGCTGCTGCGGATCTCCGACGCGGCACGGCGGCCGCAGACCGGCTCGCGCCCGCGGCCGGTCCAGCAGGCGCCGATCGCGGAGGCGAGCACGGTCATGGTGGAGCGGCCGACATGAACACACCCCTGCGGCGGGTCGGCCTCGCCATGATCGCCATGCTGGTGCTGCTGCTGGCCAACGTCACCTACATCCAGATGGTCAACGCGGACGACTACCGCGCCGACTCGCGCAACCAGCGCGTGCTCTACGACGAGTACTCCCGGGAGCGCGGCAAGCTGATCTCACCGGTCGGCGGCGAGCTGCTGGCGAAGGTCACGCCGACCAACGACCGGCTGCGCTACCTGCGGCAGTACCCGTTCGGCGCGGCGATGGCCCCGGTCACCGGGTACTACTCAGTGCGCTACGGCTCGCGCGCGCTGGAGCGGGCCGAGGACGAGATCCTCAACGGCTCGGATGACCGGCTGTTCGTGCGCCGGCTGTCGGACCTGATCACCGGCCGCGACCCGCGCGGCGGCAACATCCAGGCCACGGTCATCCCGGCCGTGCAGCAGGCCGCCTACGACGCCATGACGAAGAAGAACTTCGTCGGCGCGGTGGTCGCGCTGCGCCCGCAGACCGGCGAGATCCTGGCGATGGTGTCCACCCCGTCCTACGACCCGAACCCGTTGTCCTCGCACGACTCGGACGAGCAGCAGGCGTACTGGGACACCATCCGGGACGAGAACAACAAGCTCAAGCCGATGCTCAACCGGGCCATCTCGGAGACCTACCCGCCCGGCTCGACCTTCAAGCTCGTGGTCACCGCGGCCGCGCTGGAGGACGGCAAGGACAAGAACTACCTGCTGCCCGCGGACGCGTCGATCCAGCTGCCCGGCACCAAGACCGACCTGGAGAACTTCGCGCACAGCCACTGCGGCCCGGCCGACCAGAACCAGGTGCCGCTGGAGACCGCGCTGGCGCTGTCCTGCAACACCGCGTTCGCCACCCTGGCCGACCAGCTGGGCAAGGACAAGCTGCAGGAGCAGGCCGCGAAGTTCGGCATCGGCCAGACCGACCTGCAGATCCCGATGACCGTGGTGCCCTCCGGCATCGGCAAGCTGCCCGACCGGGCGGCGCTGTTCCAGACCGGCATCGGCCAGCGGGACGTGCTGCTGACCCCGATGCAGGACGCGATGGTCGCCGCCGCGATCGCCAACAACGGCATCGTGATGCGCCCGCAGCTGGTGCAGAAGGTGCTGGCGCCGGACCTGCAGGTGATCTCCGACTTCGACGCCGACGAGATCGGCCGCGCGATGTCCGGCAGCAACGCCAGCACGTTGCGGGACATGATGAAGAAGTCCGAGGCGAACACCAAGGGCGACGGCAAGGTGGCTGGCCTGGAGATCGCCTCGAAGACCGGGACGGCCGAGCACGGCGCGGACCCCAAGGCCACCCCGCCGCACGCCTGGTATGTGGCCTTCGCCCCAGCGGACAACCCGCAGATAGCCGTGGCCGTCGTGGTGGAGAACGGTGGTGACCGCGGGCTGGCCGCGACCGGTGGGTCGGTGGCCGCGTCCGTGGGCCGGGCCACCATCAACGCGCTGCCGGGAATCGGGAAGTAGGTGAGCATGCTGACGTCGGGGCAGCTGCTTGCCGACCGCTACCGGCTGGCGAGGCGGATCGCCGTCGGTGGCATGGGCGAGGTGTGGGAGGCCGCGGACACGCGGCTGGACCGGGCTGTCGCGGTGAAGGTGCTCAAGCCGGAGCTGTGCGGGGACGCCGAGTTCCTGCACCGGTTCCGCACCGAGGCGCGGACGATGTCCTCGCTCAACCACCCGGGGATCGCCTCGGTGCACGACTACGGCGAGACGGCGGCGGTGCCGGACGGCCCGCAGGACACCGCCTACCTGGTGATGGAGCTGGTCGAGGGCGAACCGCTGGCCGCCATCCTGGCCCGCGAGGGCCGGATCAACGCCGAACGCACGCTGGACATCCTGGAGCAGGCGGGCAACGCGCTGCAGGCCGCGCACGCGGGCGGCTACGTGCACCGGGACGTCAAGCCGGGCAACATCATGATCACCCCGGCCGGGATGGTGAAGCTGACCGACTTCGGCATCGCCAAGGCGGCCGACGCGGCGCCGGTCACCCGGTCCGGAATGGTGATGGGAACGGCCCATTACATCGCCCCCGAGCAGGCGCTCGGGCACGACGCCGAACCGGCAAGTGACGTGTACTCGCTGGCCGTGGTCGGGTACGAGTGCCTGATGGGGCACCGGCCGTTCCTGTCGGAGAACGCGGTGACCGTCGCGATGATGCACATCCGCGACATCCCGCCGCCGTTGCCGCCGGACGTCCCGCCGGGTGCGCGGGCCGTCATCGAGGCGACCATGGTCAAGGACCCCCGCCGGCGCTACGGCAGTGGCGGGGAGTTCGCCGCGGCGGTCGCCGCGGTCCGCGCGGGGCGGCCGTTGCCGACCCCGTCGGGTCTGGTCATGGCGGCGTCCGCGCCGCAGCCCCACCACACGGGGACGCACCCACGAATCGTCACGGGCGGCATGGTTCCGCCGATGGTGCCGCCGGGCACCGGCTCGTTCCCGTTGCCGCCGCCACCGCCGCGGCGTGGGAGCCGGGCCTGGCTGTGGACGTTGCTCGCGGTGCTCCTGGTGGCCCTGGTGGTGCTGGGAGTGTGGGCGATACCGAAGCTGACCGGTTCGGGTACCCGTTCACCGGGTACTCCGACCTCCGGCGCCACGCCGGGCGCGTCGGGTGTCAGCTTCCCGGCCGGCGAGCCGTCGTACCGTGAACCCAGCGGACAGGGACGCCCTGGACCAGTTCAGGTGAAGCCGGGCGAGCTGCTCGGCCACCCCGCCGACTACGTTGCTGAGCAGTTGCGGAAGTCTGGGCTGGAACCGGACGTGCGATCGACGCCGGGCGAGCCGTCGCAGGACCTGCGATCGTGCCTCGTCACCAGCGTGCAGCCGGTCGGGACGCTCGACCGGGGGTCGAAGGTGACCGTCGAGTGCGTCCACGACGGGCAGCCGCCTGGTTGAAAACGGCCTGGCGATCAAGCAAGAGCGGGCATGATGGGATCGAGAAGTTGACTAGGAGCGGGACAACGCAGCGATGACGACACCGCGACTGCTCTCCAATCGCTACGAGCTGGGCGAGACGCTCGGCTATGGCGGCATGTCCGAGGTTCACAAGGGTCGGGACGTGCGGCTGGGCCGTGACGTCGCGGTCAAGGTGCTGCGTGCCGACCTGGCCCGTGATCCGCAGTTCCAGGAGCGGTTCCGGCGCGAGGCGCAGAACGCCGCCGCGCTGAACCATCCCGCCATCGTCGCGGTCTACGACACCGGTGAGACGCGCACCGAGTACGGCCCGCTGCCCTACATCGTGATGGAGTACGTCGACGGGCGGACCCTGCGCGACATCGTCAAGACCGAGGGCCCGCTGCCCGGCCAGCGCGCCATGGAGATCATGGCGGACGTCTGCGCGGCACTCGACTTCTCACACAGACATGGGATCATCCACCGGGATGTCAAGCCCGCCAACGTGATGATCACCAAGACCGGCGCGGTCAAGGTGATGGACTTCGGCATCGCGCGCGCGGTGCACGACGGCCAGGCGGCCGTCACGCAGACCGCCGCGGTGATCGGCACCGCCCAGTACCTCTCGCCCGAACAGGCCCGTGGTGAGACCGTGGACGCCCGGAGTGACGTCTACGCAACGGGTTGCGTGCTGTTCGAGCTGCTCACCGGCGAGCCGCCGTTCACCGGCGACTCCCCTGTCGCCGTTGCCTACCAGCACGTGCGGGAGGACCCGCGCAAGCCGTCGCAGCTCAACCCCCGGGTCAGCCCCCAACTCGACGCGATCGTGCTGAAAGCGATGGCCAAAGGGGCGGCCAACCGGTACCAGTCCGCCGCGGAGATGCGGATGGACATCGTCCGGGTGCTGTCCGGCCAGCGGCCGGCCGCGCCGATGGTGATGTCCGAGGACGACCGCACCGCGATGATGGGCCAGCAGACCCGGGCCACCGAGTTCATCCCGCCGCGCGGCCGGCACCGGCCGGACGCGATGGTCGACGACTACGACAGCTACGACGACGGTGAGGAGGAACGCCGGCGCAAGCGCCGCAAGGCGTGGATCACCACGATCGTCACGCTGCTCGTGGTCGCGGTGATCGTGCTGGCGATCTACCTGGTCACCTCGTTGCTGAACAAGGACACACCGAGCTCCAGCATCGTCAACCTGCCGGACGTGCACAGCCAGACCGAGCAGGCCGCGCGCAAACAGCTCACCGACGCCGGGTTCACCAAGATCCAGGTGACCCCGATCAGCTGCGAGCCCGGTCAGGGCGGCGCCCCCGCGCCGTGCAGCGCCGAGCAGGTCGGCCTGGTGATCAGCCAGGACCCGCAGCCCGGCAAGGCGGACAAGAACAACCCGGTGACCCTCCAGGTCGGCCGCGCCGCCAACCAGGTCGGCATCCCGGACGTCAAGGGCAAGAGCAAGGAAGACGCCACCAACATCCTGCAGCAGGCCGGGTTCACGGTGTCCGGTGAGGACACCGAGGAGGTGACCGACGCCAAGCTGATCGGCAAGGTGAGCAACACCAGCCCGGGCATCGGGGTGCAGGTGCCCAAGGGCTCGCAGGTGAAGCTGCTGATCGGCAGGGCACAGGCGCAGCAGAACGTGACGCCGGTGACCGGGCAGGACTTCAACACCGCGAAGTCCAACCTGGAGTCCGACGGCTGGCAGGTCAACCGCCAGGACGTCGACTCCGACCAGCCGGAGGGCACGGTCACCGACTACGCGCCGAAGAAGGCCAAGCCGGGCAGCACGATCACGGTCAAGGTGTCCAAGGGCCCGCAGAACAGCAACCAGATCAGCATGCCGAACCTGGTCGGGCTGAAGAAGCAGGACGCGCTCAACGCGCTGCGCACCGCGGGCTGGGACGGCCAGTTCAACATCACCGAGGTGACCCCCGACAGCCCGGACGAGAAGGACGAGGTCGTCGAGCAGGACCCGGGGGCCAACAACAAGATCGCGAAGAACCAGCCGGTGAACGTCAAGATCGCAAGTAAAGGCATCGGCATTGGCGGTGGCTGAGGAACGGCCGCCGGTAGTGGTTTTGTATGTTGTTGCCCCCGAGATCTCGGCCTGGCGGTACCTGGACGGTGAGCGTCCGGAAAGGCGGACAGCAGTGGTTGGGCAACATTGGGTTGAGAGCCCGCTCCGGACATGACGCTCGTGATCAAGTACGCGGCACGCAGCGACCGCGGCTTACACCGGTCCAACAACGAGGACTCGGTGTACGCCGGGCCGCACCTGCTCGCGATCGCCGACGGGATGGGCGGGCACGCCGCCGGTGAGGTCGCGAGCAAGGTCGTGATCGCCGCGCTGGCGCCGCTGGACGAGGACCCGCCGGGTGACGACCTGCTCGGCAAGCTGCACGAGGCCGTCGTGGCCGGCAACGACACCATCGCCGAGCTGGTCCAGCAGGACCCGGACCTGGAGGGCATGGGCACCACGCTGACCGCCATCCTGTTCGGCGGCGGCAGGCTCGGCCTGGTCAACATCGGCGACTCGCGCACGTACCTGTCGCGCGACGGCGTGTTCTCGCAGATCACCCGGGACGACAGCTTCGTGCAGTCGCTGCTGGACGAGGGCCGGATCACGCCGGAGGAGGCGCTCACCCACCCGCAGCGCTCGCTGGTGCTGCGCGCGCTGGTCGGCCACGAGGTGATCGAGCCGACCCTGTCGGTGCGCGAGACGCGGATCGGCGACCGGTACCTGCTGTGCTCGGACGGTCTGTCCGATGTGGTCGGTACCGAGAAGCTGGCCGAGACGATGAAGATCCCCGACCGGCAGGCGTGCGCGGACAAGATGATCGAGCTGGCGCTGCAGGGCGGCGGCCCGGACAACGTCACGGTGATCGTGGCCGACGTGGTCGACGAGGAGCCGAGCCAGGTCACCCAGGCGCTGGCGGCCGGCCCGGGCACGGACAACCACCTCAAGCCGGTGCCGCAGCCGGGACAGAACACCTCCCCGCCGCGGCCGCCGGTGGCCATGGGGCCGCAGGCGATGCAGCAGCCACCGCAACCGCCCCAGCCTGCGAAGAAGAAGCGCAAACGCGGCCGCCTGATCATCATCAGCGCGGCCGTGGCGGTGGTTCTGCTGGCCATCGCGGCGGCTGTGGTGCGCTATCTCGCGTACACGAACTACTACGTGGCCGTCGGGGAGAACTCGGAGGTCTCGGTCTTCCAGGGCGTCCGCGGCACCGTGCTGGGCCTGGAGCTGCACCGGAAGGTGGAGGGCTCGTGCCCGCCGGACAAGACGGACTGCCGGCCGCTCACGGTCAACCAGCTGCCGTCGGCGCAGAAGGAACAGGTCAGCCAGGGCCTGTCCGTGGCGGACCTGGACGCCGCCCGATCGATGATCAGCCAGTGGCGCAACGACGACGAGATCAAGACGCCTTCGTGCCCCACTGACACGACCACGACCAGCCCGCCGGCCGGCGCCACCACGACGACGGTCACCACCGCTCCCGGTGGCACCACCACGTCGAACACGCTGGGCACATCGGTGGTGGGCACGACGAGCCCATCGGCCCCGCCCGCCTGCTGAGCTGCTGAGCTGGCTAGCGGACGGCGGCGGCCTTCGTCAGGGCCCGCATCCCCTGCTCCAGCTCGGCGACGACGGACTCCGCGACCGGGTGGCCGCAGGACGCCAGCCAGTTGGCCAGCATCCGGTGGCCGCCATCGGTCAGCACCGACTCCGGGTGGAACTGCACCCCCTGGATCGGCAGCGACCGGTGGCGCATGGCCATCACGATCCCGGTATCGGTCCGCCCGGTGACCTCGAACTCGTCTGGCACGGTCTCCGGCAGGATCGTCAGCGAGTGGTAGCGGGTGGCCGTAAAGGGGTCTGGCAGGCCCGCCAGGACGCCGGCGCCGGTGTGGTGGACCTGACTGGTCTTGCCGTGCAGAAGCTCGGGAGCGCGGTCCACAGTGGCTCCCCAGGCGACGCCGATGGCCTGGTGGCCCAGGCACACACCGAGCAGCGGCAGCTTCAGCTCGGCGGCCCGCTTGACCACCTCGATGCTGCGGCCGGCTCGTTCCGGCGTGCTCGGGCCGGGGCTGACCAGGATCCCGTCGAAGCCGTCCAGCGAGTCCAGCTCGGCCGCGTCGTTGCGGTGCACCACGCACTCCGCGCCGAGCTGGGCCAGGTACTGGACCAGGTTGAACACGAAGCTGTCGTAGTTGTCGACCACCAGTACGCGCATGGCACTGATGCTATTCGCCGCCGCGCAAGCCACGCTCATGAGTTAAAAGTGGTGCGGGCGTACCAGAATCCGGTGTACTGTCCGCCGCGTGAAGCAGGTGCTCATCTTTGACGCGGACGACACGCTCTGGGAGAACAACGTCCTGTTCGAGCGGGTGATCGACGACTACCTGGAGTGGCTGAGGCACCCGACGATGGACCGGGCGCAGCTGCGCGCCATCCTGAACGACATCGAGCGGGCCAACGTGCCGATCCTCGGCTACGGCAGCAAGGCCCTGCTGGGCAGCCTGCACGCCATGTTCGAGCACATCAACTCCCGGCCGGTGAACGACCGGGAGCGCCGGGAGATCGACGAGCTGGCCGCCCGCCTGCGCGAGCACAAGGTCGACCTGGTGCCGGGCGTCTCGGAGACGCTGGCCGAGCTCGGCGGCCGGCACGAGCTGCTCCTGCTCACCAAGGGCAACCCGGACGAGCAGCAGGGCAAGCTGGACGCGTCCAACCTGGCCCACCACTTCGCGAGCGTCCACATCGTGCCGGAGAAGGACGTGCCGACCTACCGTTCGCTGGTCGGCGAGCGGTCCCTGGACGTCGGCCGGACCTGGATGATCGGCAACTCACCGAAGTCGGACATCCTGCCCGCCCGCCAGGTCGGCATGAGCGCGGTGTTCATCCCGAACCAGCACACCTGGGTGCTCGAGCACGACGAGCTGGACCCCGCCGACACCGGCGTACTGCACCTGGAGCGGTTCACCCAGCTGGTGGACCACTTCTAGATCGTGTCGTTGTTGAACCAGAGCATCGGCTCGAGCCACGGGAAGACGACGAACAGCAACAGCGCCACCACGGCCAGGACGAGCACGACGGCGATGGCCACCCGGACGCCGATCGGTCCGGGCAGCCGCCGCCAGATCCAGCCGTACATCAGCCGTTCTCCTTCAGCTCCGGCGGCACCTCGCCCGGTTTCGCCGGGTCCTTGGCCCACTGCTTGACCAGCACGCCGTGCACGATCAGCCGCTGCCGGTCGGAGAACTTCGGGTGGCAGGTGGTCAGCGTGATCAGCGAGGCCTGGTCGGCGGGCGGGGCGGCGCCGGGGCTGTTCGGCACCGGCGAGATGACGCCGCCCTGGGAGGGCACGACGATCTCCGAGCCGAGCACCTTGGCGTACGGGCCGCCCAGCGGCTTGACGTCGGCGCAGTGCGGGTTGCCCTTCTGCCGCTGGTCCCAGCTGGCCGCCTCGCCCTTCATCGGCAGCACCCGGTAGACGAACCAGGCCGCCTTGGTCTCCACCACCATGGCGTCGCAGGAGCCGAGCAGGTCGAGGTCGTTGAACGGGGCGCCCATGCCGACCCGGTGCCCGGCGATGGAGAAGTTGCCCGGCTCGCCCGGCAGCGCGGTGCCCTTGTAGTGGCCCGGGCCGCTCTCCAGGATCTTGTCGGAGGTGCCCTCCAGGACGGTGAAGTGCACGTCCGGGCCGAGCGAGGGCAGGTAGAGCTTGGCGAAGCCCTTGCCCTCCTCCAGGTCGTACTTGTTGGTCCGCTCACCGCCCTCGACCACGTCCTTGTTCTTGTCCCACTGGTCGTCCAGGGCGGCGGTGGCCTCACGCTGCTTGCCAGCCGAGAGCAGGTCGGTGATGTAGACCTCGTAGACCACGAACAGCAGGACGATCAGGCCCGCGGTGATCAGCAGCTCACCGATGTTGCGGACCACCGTGCGGGCCCGGTCGGGGCGCTGCGGCGGCCGGTCTTCGAGGTCTCCGTACAAGCGACCGGAGTTGTGGTCACCCTCATGACTTCCCACACGTACTCCCCTGGTGGACCGCGACCGTCTTCGACTACGTTAACGTGTTCCTACGGCGGCAGTTGCGCACGTCTCCTGTCCGCCGTATACGCACGCATAACGCCAGGCGAGGACACGATGCCCAAGTCCAAGGTTCGCAAGAAGAGCGTCTACACGGCGCCGGCAGGCGATCGCCGTACCCCGGTGAAGGTGCGTGGGGGTGGCCCTTCGCATCCGATCTACATCACGGTGATGCTGGGCGTCATGATCATCGGGCTAGCGTGGCTCGTGGTGAACTACATCGCCGGGCAGCAGATCCCGTTCATGAACGATCTGGGGAACTGGAACTTCGCGATCGGGTTCGCCCTGATGATCGGCGGCCTGCTGATGACGATGAAGTGGCGCTGAGCAGCGTTCACTCTTTGGTGGGACGTTGGATGACACCCGTTCAGCCCAGCGTCACTGAACCACAAGGCTGTAACTCATCCCCAGTGTGGACAACTGCTGTGGATAAGTAGGACACACCGTTACGTGACGTCACCAAAGGCTCGTCTGATCTGGTCACCCCCGGCCGCGCTGGTTGCGCTCGGCTGGGCTTTTGTGGTGGGCACGGTCGCTTTCGCCGTGCTCACCGACGACCGGGCGGGCAAGGCGCTGGTGGGCATCGCGGCCCTGGTGGCGGCGTTGTTGTCGCTCTTCGGAACGGTGGCGCGGCCCCGGCTCGCGGCGGACAGCAGCGGGGTACGGGTCCGTGGCCTGCTACGCCGGCGCGAGTGGGCGTGGTCCGAGGTGAACGTCCGGGTGGTGCGCACCAAGCGGCTGGGCCGCGAGGTGAGCACCCTCGAACTGGACGCCGAGGACGACCTGGTCGTGCTCGGCTGGCTGGACCTCGGCGTGGCCCCGGAGGATGTCGCCGAGGCCCTCACCGAGCTGCGCATCTGACGTCCCGGATTTAGGTCCCCACGACGGCCAGGTCGCCGACGCCGACCATCAGCGCCACCAGCAGCACGACCGTGCCGACCAGGGTGACCGCCTGGACCTTGTTGCGGATGGCCGCGGGCGGGAACAGGAACCCGGCGCCGACCAGCGCGCCGACGACCAGGCCGCCGATGTGCGCCTCCCAGGAGATGGCCAGGAACCCGGAGAAGCTGAGCGCCAGGTTCAGCGCGATCACGGCGATGACCTGGCCCAACGGCAGCTTCAGCCGGATCACGGTGACCAGCAGCGCGCCCATCAGCCCGTAGATCGCGCCGGACGCGCCGGCGGCCCCGGCGGCGCTGAGGATGTACACCGCCGCACTGCCGCCGAGCATCGAGACCAGGTAGAGCGCCAGGAACCGCAGCCGGCCGAAGACGATCTCCAGCTCCCGGCCGATGATCCACAGCGACACCATGTTGAGCAGCAGGTGGGTCAGACCGATGTGCAGGAAACCGGAGGTGAACAGCCGCCACCACTCGCCGTCGGTGACGAACGACGGGATCAGCACCCCGTCCGCGTACGACTGGGACCGCCAGTTGCTGTTGATGCTGTGCGCCTGGTAGGCGTTGAACGCGAACACGGCCACGTTGATCGCGATCAGCACGGGCACGACCAGCAGCTTCTGGTTGAGCTCGGCGCCGGCGACGGTCACCGGCCGGCGCACCTGCTTGCTGCCCTCGTTCACACAGTCGACGCACTGGTAGCCGACCGACGCCTCACGGAGGCACTCGGGGCACGCCGGACGTTCGCAGCGCACACACCTCAGGCCCGTCGGCCGGTCCGGATGCCGTACGCAGGCCGGCATGCCCTCTGGGTTCATGTCGGTCAGCCTCGCTCGATCTCGACCCGGGTGATCGCCACTTCTTCGACCGGCCGGTCGTCACCCGGAGTGGTCGCCACCCGGGCGATGGCGTCCACGACGTTGCGCGACTCCTGGTCGGACACCTCACCGAAGATGGTGTGCTTGAAGTTCAGGTGCGGCGTGGGCTTCACGGTGATGAAGAACTGCGAGCCGTTGGTGTTCGGCTGGTTGATGTTGGCCATGCCGAGCAGGTACGGCTTGTTGTACTGCAACTCCGCGACGAACTCGTCCGGCACGGTGAACCCGGGCCCGCCGCGGCCGGTACCGGTCGGGTCGCCGGTCTGGATCATGAAACCGCTGATCACCCGGTGAAAGATCACCCCGTCGTAGTACGGGCCGGATGTGCCGCCCTGCGCGTTCTGCGGAGAGTAGTCCTTGGTGCCCTCGGCCAGGCCGACGAAGCTCTTGACCGTCTTGGGCGCGTAGTCGGGGAACAGCTTCACCCGGATGTCACCCATCGTGGTGTGCAGGATGGCGGTGACCTTGGTCCCGACGAGTGATTCGTTGCTTTCTGCCACGCCCTCAATCGTGCCATCCACGGCGGGAACGGTTCGGAAGGGGCAGGATGGGGAACCTGTCAACCAAGTATCCCTTTCGAAGCAACCGACGAGGTGAAGGCGATGACCCGGGCTCCTGAAGCGGTGGACAAGGCCGTGGACGCTGTCCGCCGGGCGGAGCACATGCTGGCCGGCCAGGCCGAGGAGGCGCTGGCCAAGACCCGCAAGGCGCGCCGCCGGCTGGCCCGCAAGGCCAAGGCGACCAGGAAGGACTTGGCCAAGACCGCGAAGCAGGCGAAAGCGAACGTCCAGCACCTGACCGGCACGGAGAAGAAGGGGCGCCGCAAGTGGCCCTGGATCCTCGGCCTCGTGCTCGCCGCGGCGGGCACGGCAGCCGTCGTGCGTGCCAAGACCAGCTCGTCCACCAACGACGCGTTCACCACCCCCGAACCGCGCACCACGTCCGAGGACGAGCAGGCGCCGGAGTCCAAGGCCCAGGAAAACGGCAAACCCGCCCCGAAGCCGGCCGCTCCCCAGAAGAAGTAACCAGCCCACTCACCCCACCGAGCCCGCGCCCTGGCGATCACTTTCCGCCACGGGCCGCGGGCTCAGGTGCGTCCGTGCCCCGATGGGTGCTTACAGGCCGAGGGTGGTGATGGCCTTTTCGGCGACCCGGCGGGCCTTGATCGACTGGGCCTGGTTCGAGGTCACGATGACGGCCGTGCCTTCCTTGGCGACGGCGTACACCGACCCCTTCTCCGACCCGACCGAGCCGCCCTTCCACCCAGCGGGCGCGGTGGCCGGGTTCGACGTGGCGATGGGGGCCGCCTCGTCGACCAGTTGCTTGGCGATCTTGGCGGTGCCCACGTACACGCGCGCGGTCAGCTGGATGTTGCCGTCGGCGCGGTAGAAGAAGCAGGCGGGGTGGGGCTTGTCGGCCGAGATGCGGACCTTGGTGGCGCGCTGGCCGTTGGCGTCGGCGACGAAGGCGCTCTCCAGGTAGGGGCACGGGCCGTCGGCGACCGGTTCCGGTGGGGCGGGCGGGCCGTCGGGTTCGGTCGTGCTGGGAGTCGTGACAGCGGAGGACGGCGCGGGCTCCGGCGCGGGCGGCGACGAGGTGCAGCCGGCCAGGCAGGCCAGCAGGAGCAGGGCTGAAGTCAGCGGCTTCATAGGGCTCCCAGTCAACCAGAGCCCATTCGGCGGTACTTGCGCGCCTCGGTGAACCGCGCCGGTCCACCGGGCGTAACTCGCTGTCGCATGATCCTGCACATGTGAAGGGGTTTGGATGGACGTGGTCCAGAGGCGCAAGGAAGATCTCCTCTCGTTGTTCCGGGTCGTGGTCGGACTCCTGTTCGTCTGCCACGGTCTGGCCAAGATGTTCGGCGCGTTCGGCGGCAAGGTCGTCACATTCGGGACCTGGCCTGGCTGGTTCGCGGCGGTGATCGAGCTGGTTGGTGGCATGGCCGTGCTGCTCGGAGTCGGCACGCGCATCGCGGCCTTGCTTTGTTCAGGGGAGATGGCGTTCGCGTATTTCACCGCTCATCAGGAGAAGGCCTTGTGGCCGATCCAGAACGGTGGCGAGCTCGCCGCGGTGTACAGCTGGGTGTTCCTGCTGATCGCCGTTCTTGGCCCAGGTAGCTACACGGTCGCGAAGCTCTGGCAGCGGCGGCGTTCCGTGACGACAACGGCCTGAGTCACGCCCCTGAGTCCTGCCGGCGTGGGCAGGACTCAGGGTTCGAGCAACTGGTCGACCTCGGCGGCGGACTGCCGCACGATCGACCGGGTCGCTCGTTCCGCCTCGGCCGCGTCGCCTCGCGCGATCGCCTGTGCCACAACGACATGCCAGTCCATCGCGGCGGCGTCCAGGCGCGGCGGGATCAGGCTCAGCGCGACCCGCCCGTTGAGCACGGACGCGGTCACCTCACCGACGTGCACGTACAAGTCGTTGCCGGAAGCCAGGAACACCAACCGGTGGAACGCGATGTCGGCGGCGATGAACGCGGGAATGTCCCGGCTCTCGGCCAGTTTGAGCAGCTCGTCGGATAAGCGGACCAGCTCTTCTCGTTGCTCGGCAGTGGCATTCACCGCGGCTAGCGCGGCCGCGGCCGGTTCGACGGCGCCGCGCAACTGCGACAATTGACCCAGCAGCCGCCGACTGTCCCCACCGGACAGTCGCCACCGGATCAGCTGCGGGTCGAACAGGTTCCAGTCGCTCATCGGCAGCACGATCATGCCGATCTTGGGCCGGCTGCGCACCATCCGCAGCGCCTCCAGCACCCGGACCGCTTCCCGCGCAACGGTTCTGGACACACCGTAGGTCGCGGTCAGCTCGTCGAGGCGCAGGATCGTCCCGCTCGGGTGCCGGCCGGAGGCCAGCGCGATGCCAAGCGAGTCAAGCAGATGAGCGTGCAGGCCACGCGCTGTGCTCACCGCGGTACCAGGATCCGTTCGGCGACCACCAGGTCGTGCTCGAAGGTGATCTTCAGGTTGCGCTGCTCGCCGGGCACCCAGTGCACCTGAATGTCGGTGTACCGCTCGACGCAGGACGCGGTGTCGGTGCCGTCGAACCCGTCCCGCGCGGCCTGTTCGTAGGCGGCGAGCAACGGCGCGGCCAGAAACCCTTGGGGCGTCTGGACCGCGACGAGCGCGTCGGGGATCGGCAGGATCCGCCCGTCGGGTTGCTCGGCGGCCAGGTCCTCGGCGCGCAGACCCGGGATCGCGCCGCCGTACTGCTTGGTCGCCTTGAGCACGGCGGCGACGAGGTCGCTGCTGACCAACGGTCGCGCGCCGTCGTGGATGAGCACGGTGTCGATGTCGCCCGCCTCGATCCGCGGTGCGAGGTGCCGGAGCGCGGCGAGTTCGGACTCCTGGCGCGTGCTGCCACCGGACACCACTTCGACAGCCAGATCGCCGACGACCTCGGCCATGTAGTCGACGTCCTGCGGGCGGGTCACGAGCACGAGCACATCGCTGTGGCCGGCGAGCGCCTGCAACGACCACGCCAGCACCGGCCGCCCGGCCAGCCGCACGTAGACCTTGTTGATGTCCCGCCCGAGCCGCGAACCGGAGCCGCCTGCCAGAACCACTCCGGCCGCCTGAGTCACGGCACAGATCATCCCCGTTGTTTCACGTTGAACCAAGCGACTGGCGGATCTCGTCGAGCATCCGCCTGATCCGGCTGTCGGACAGCGCCCCTCGGCGGTGCACCGCGTAGTACGGAACCGCAGGTAGATCCACGATTGGCAGGTTCGGCAGGCCGGTCCGCACACAACCATTGACCACCGCCGCGCCGACTCCCAACTGGACGAAGTGCAGCATCAGTGGCCAGCCCTCCGCCTCGACCGCCACCTCCCAGGTCGCCCCGGCGGCCGCGCGCTCGAGCATCATCCGCAACGGGCGAGGCGCGGGTGGAACGACCATCCGCATCCCGGCGAGGTCGGCCACGTGCACCACTTCTCGCTGCGCCAACGGATGCCCAGGCGGGAGCACCAGCTTCTGCGGGTACTTGGCGAGCAGGACGGTGTCCAGGTCGTCCGGGACCGCGTCGAGCACGGCGACCCCGAGATGCGCTCGGCCGTCGCGGACCAGGGCGAGGGTCTGCGCGCGGGACGACGTGATCAGCCGGAGCCGGGTCGCCTCGCGAGCGATGACGTCGCCGAGCAGGTACAGATAGGCGCCCTGACCTGCGGCAAGCACGACGGGACGCTGCTGTGCCTCGCCGGCGAGGTGCTGTAGGAAGTCGTCGAGCTGGTCCTCGCGGTCGCGTGCGAACCGCGCCAGCGCCTCACCATCGGCGGTCAGCACCAGCCGGCGGCCGTCCCTGAGGTAGAGCGGGCGACCGACGGCTTCGGCGAGTTTGCGCACCTTGACGTGCAGGGCGGGTTGGGAGATGTGCAGCTCCCGGGCGGCGGTCGTGAAGTTGAGGTGCTCGGCGAACGCCAGGAACGACGGCAGCGCCTCCACGGGAAACATAACTTCAAACTATAGTTCTGCGCCGAGCAATAGTTCTGATTGAGCCGCTCGCGCCCCAGACTTGATGACATGAGACAAGCAAGACTCGGCATCGATTTCGGCCGGGTGATCAACGAGGGCTCCGCCGAGCTCGGCGGGGACGACACGACATTCCTCAGTGGAGGGTTCGAGGAAGCGATGCGCACGCCGGCCAAGCCGGACGCTTTCGAGGTCATCGGTCGGCTGACCGAACTGTTCGAAGGTCGCGTGTGGATCGTGTCCAAGTGCGGCGAACGGATCCAGCAGCGTACCCGGGAGTGGCTGGACTACAACGACTTCTGGACGTTGACCGGGATATCTCCCGAGAACAAGCGGTTCTGCCGGCAACGCCCGGAGAAAGCACTGCACTGCAAGCGGCTTCAGATCACGCACTTCATCGACGACCGGCGGGACGTGCTCGGCCACATGCGTGAGACCGTCGAGCACCTGTACCTGTTCGGTCCACAGAAGACACCCGCGCCGGAGTGGGCGACGCCGACCCTGACCTGGCTCGACGTCGAAAACGCAGTCACGTCAGGAATCGCGGCGGAACCTCAGCGACCAGCCAGACGCCGTTCTCGCTGACGCGGAACTCGTAGCCCTCGGCGTACATCGATTCCGCTTGCACGGTAAGCACAACGGGCTTCCCCCGCCGGGAGCCCACCCGAACAGCAGTGTCCACATCGGACGACAGGTGCACGTCCTGTCGTCCCATCGGCCGTAGGCCCTCGGCCCGGATCTGTGGCAGGTTCGCGGCGATCGTCCCGTGGTACAGCAGGTCCGGCGGACGCCGCGGCGTGAGTCCGAGGTCGACCGTGATCGAGTGTCCCTGGTTGGCCCGGATCCTGTTGCCCATCAAGGCAAAACGCTGTTTGTTGTTCGTCTCGACGACGTGCTCGAGATCGGCCCGCGTGATCTGGATGCCCGCCTTCGCGCACGCGGCAAGCAGTTCGTCGACGTCCGCCCAGCCGCCTTCGTCCAAGGTCAGGCCGATGTCCTGCGGCGCGTGCCGCAAGTGACGTGACAGGAACTTCGACACGCGGACGACGTTCATCCCCGGATTTCCTTGAGCAGCTCGGTAACCCGTCCCATGATCACCTCGGTGACCTCCCGCAGCAGCTCTCGGTCCTCGTCGCGGCCACGGTACTCGCTGAGGTCCACCGGTTCGCCCACCAGGAGCTGTACGGGTTTGCGTGGGAACGGCCGGAACCGCCGGCGCCGGCTGTCGAAGATCTCCCTTGTGCCCCAACGGGCCGCGGGGACCACCGGGACATCGTTGGCGAGCGCGAGCCGCGCGACACCCGTGCGCAGATCGCTCGGCCAGCCGTCCGGGTCCTTGGTGAGCGTGCCCTCGGGATAGATGATCACGACCTTGCCCGCCTTGAGCGCGTCGTGCGCGCCCCGCAGGCTGTCGCCCGCGTTCGCGGTTCCGCGGAACACCGGGATCTGGCCGGCGCCGTCGAGTACTCTCGCGAGTCCGGGAATGTTCCACAGCGTGTGTTTGGTGAAAAATCGCGGCACCCGGCCGTGCTCGTGGATGTAGATCGCGTCGATGATGGGGTCGATGTACGACGGATGGTTCAGCACCACCAAGGCGCCGCCCCGCATCGGCACGTGCGCCAGACCTTTGGCGGTGCGTTTGGTCAGCAGCCACGTGAACGGATAGAAGAACGCGGCGAACAAGCCGACCCAGAACCCGCCCTTTTCCCTCACCGTCCCAACGGTACCGAAGGAAGGCCCGTACCCAGTGGAAACGCCGGATTACCGCCACTTGTTGCGTCTCGACAACCGTCACGTCGTCGTCCTCGGCGCCGGTCAGGGCATCGGACAGCAAACCGCGCACGCCTTGGCGCAACTGGGTGCACGTGTCACTTGCGTTGACATCGACGCGTCCCGCGGCGCTGCCGTCGCCGCCGAGGTCAACGGTCAGCACTACACCGCCGACGCGACCGACCGCCAAGCCATGACCGATGTCTACGCGGACGCAGTGTCTAGTTATGGCCCTCTCCACGGTGTTGTGAACATCGTCGGTCTCGCCAAGTGGGCGCCGATCGTCGACCACAACGACGATCTCTGGGCAGCGGCACTCAACGACAACCTCCGCCCCGCAGTCCTCGCCCTCCAACTCGGTGTTCCCCATGCGGACCCGGCCGGCGCCAGCTTCGTCTTCGTCGCCTCAGTCACCGGAATCGGCGCCGCCCCCAACCACGTGTCCTACGGTGCGGCCAAAGCCGGACTGATGTCCCTGGTCCGCACGGCCGCCGTCGAACTCGGCCCCCGCAACATCCGCGTCAACGCCGTAGCCCCCGGCATCACCTGGACCCCACGCGTCGCCGCCGCACAAACCCCCGAAACCCGCCTCGCCCTCGACGCCCTCCACCCCCTGGGCCGGGTAGGCCTCCCCGCCGACATAGCCGCGGCCATCCTGTTCCTCACCTCAGATCTGTCCCAGTGGATAACCGGTCAGACCATCCCCATCGACGGCGGCGCAACAGTCAACGGCCCCTACCAAACCCCCCGCCTCCCAACCCCAACAACCACAGCCCCCGTCGCCCAACAAGCCTGACAAACCACAAAGCCCAGGCCACCAGCCTGGGCTCAACACACCATTTTCTTGAGAAGAAGCACGCTGCAACGCAACGCCGCCGAAGGCGGCACGTGGGGGGTTTGGGGGCTCGGCCCCCCAACACAATGACGGACGACCCGGCGAAAGTGCGAAGCACTGAGCAGGGTCGCCCTGAGGACGTGGAGACGAGGGGAATCGAACCCCTAACCCCTGCCTTGCAAAGGCAGTGCTCTGCCAATTGAGCTACGTCCCCGTCTGGGACTCGGCCCAGGTGCCGGGCGGGTGACCCACCGCCCGGAGGGGTGGTGGGTCACTGCCGGATGTGTGGGTGTTACTTCTTGGCGCCGTTGTTGCCGGCGGGGGCCGTAGCCTCACGCCAGAGGTCGGCCTCAGCCTTCGCGGAACGGCTCCGCCGAACCACCAGGAAGATGGCACCGGCAACAGCACCAAGCGCGAGAAGCTTCTTCACGTCAGGCCTCCTTCAGGCACATGCTCTAAGTCCCCAGTCGCCCCTACCCTACCGACTTCGAGACCGAGCATCCACCGAGCGAACTTGTGGTGACGGCGCCAAGCGGCCAACGCCGTCTTTTCCTGGGGGGTGTGGGGGGCTGGGCCCCCCAAAATTTCCGATCGATGGACGGTCTGCCTCTTTCGGCAGACACACGTCCACCACATCGATCGTGGGCCCAGGAGGACTTGAACCTCCGACCTCTTCGTTATCAGCGAAGCGCTCTAACCGCCTGAGCTATGGGCCCTTGGTGGAACGAGGAGAAGATTACCGCACCGTCTCCGCGTCCCCAAAACGGGTATCCCCTAACGCCTACTCTCGTTCTGCCAGCGTCACTTCGAGGCCGCCGGCGAGGTCGGCGGACACGTTGTAGACGAACGCTCCGACCGTGGCCAGGGCGCTGAACAGGACGATGTTGACCGCGCCGATGATCGCCGCGACGCCGAACACGCGGCCGGCGCTGATCAGGGGTTCGCCGGTGCCGCCGGACGAGGACTGGAACAGCTCGTTCGCGGTGCCGTTGACCTTGTCCCACACGCCCATGCCGTCGAGCACGGCGTACAGCACACCGACGGCGACCAGCCAGACGAAGAACAGCGCGACCCCTAGCACCAGGGAGAGCTTCAGCACCGACCACGGGTCGAACCGCTTGATCTGCAGGTTCGCCCGCCGCGGGCCACGGCCGGGGCGGCGCAGCGCGCTCGGCGGTGCCTGTCCGGCCCGCGCGCCCCCGACGCCGGGGATGGGCGAGGCCGGTCCGCCCAGGTTGACGGTGGTGCGGGCGGGTGCGCCGATGGCCGGCTGCGGGCCGGTCTGGTGCAGCCCGACCGGCGGGTACTCGCCCAGGGCGCGAGGTGCGGCGGTGCCGGTCACGACCGGGCGTGGCACGGCGACGGTCACCTCGTCGACCAGCTTCGGCCGGGTCGAGTCCTCGGCGACGGGGATGACCGGCTCGATCTCCGGTTCCTCGGCCGCAGCAGAGGAACCCGAAGCGCTGTCCTCGGCGAACCGGGCGTCGCTGGTGACGCGCTGCCACGGCGGCGGCGCGCCGGCGCCGTCCTGCTCGTCCACGACCACCGGTGGGTTGCCGTCGGTCCCGGCGATGAACTTGACCGTCTTCTCGCCTGACGCGCCCTGCCCGTTGCCGTTGGCCTGCGGTTGCGGCTGCTCGGCTGGCTCCGAACGGTTCGCCGTCTGGACCGTGGAGGCCTGCTCGTCCTCCTGGGTCTTCTGGTCCGTTCCCCGACCTTCCGGGGTCTCGGGGGCTGTCACGAGATGATCCTCGTCTCCTCGTCGGTGTGGTCCCGACACTTAGTCTGCGGGCTACTCGGTTGACGCGCCGGATGGGCCCGGGGTTGTCTCCTCACCCGACTCCGGCTCTTCTTCGGTGACAACCGACGTGTCCGTGTCTGTTGTGTCCGTGTCGTCCTCGGCAACGGCCACGTCCTCGCCGTTCGAGGTCTCCTCCGCGCTGCGGGCGATGGCGACCAGGGTGGTGTCCTCGCCGATGTTCATCAGCCGGACGCCCTTGGTCTGCCGTCCCGTCTTGCGGACCTGCCCCGCCGACGTCCTGATCACACCGCCGGCCGAGGTGATGGCGTACACCTCGTCGTCCTCTTCGACGATGAGTGCTCCCACCAGCCTGCCACGCTTGCTGTCGTGCTGGATCGTCAGCACACCCTTGCCGCCGCGGCCCTGCACCGAGTAGTCCTCGATCGGCGTGCGCTTGCCGTACCCGCCGTCGGTCGCGACCAGCACGAATGTGCCTTCCCTCACAACACCAAGAGTGAGCAGCTCGTCACCGTTGTTGAACCGCATGCCCAGCACACCGGAGGTGGCGCGGCCCATCGGCCGAAGCGCCTCGTCGGAGGCGTGGAACCGGATGGACTGGCCGCCCGCGGACACCAGCAGAAGGTCGTCCTCGGCCGAGCAGAGCACCGCGCCGACCAGCTCGTCGCCTTCGCGCAGGTTGATGCCGATCAGGCCGCCGGACCGGTTGGAGTCGAAGTCGGCCAGCTTGCTCTTCTTGACCAGGCCTTCCTTGGTGGCGAGCACCAGGTAGGGCGCGACCTCGTAGTCCTTGATCTGGATGACCTGGGCGATGGTCTCCTCGGGCTGGAACGCCAGCAGGTTCGCCACGTGCTGGCCCCGGGCGTTGCGGCTCGCCTCGGGCAGCTCGTACGCCTTGGCCCGGTAGACCCGGCCCTTGTTGGTGAAGAACAGGATCCAGTCGTGTGTGGAGCACACGAAGAAGTGCGCCACGATGTCGTCCTGCTTGAGGCCCGCGCCCTGCACGCCCTTGCCGCCGCGCTTCTGCGCCCGGTACAGGTCGGTCTTGGTGCGCTTGGCGTAGCCGGTCCGGGTGATCGTGACCACCACGTCCTCGACCGCGATCAGGTCCTCGACCGAGACGTCCCCGTCGAACGGGATGATCTTGGTGCGCCGGTCGTCGCCGTACTTCTCGACGATCTCCATCAGCTCGTCGCGCACGATCGCACGCTGGCGCTCCGGCTTCTCCAGGATGTCCTGCAGGTCGGCGATGTAGCGCTCGATCTCGGCCAGCTCGTCGATGATCTTCTGGCGTTCCATCGCGGACAGCCGGCGCAGCTGCAGGTCCAGGATGGCGGTCGCCTGGATCTCGTCGACGTCCAGCAGCTCGATCAGGCCGTTGCGGGCCTCCTCGGTCGAGGACGACCGCCGGATCAGGGCGATCACCTCGTCGAGCATGTCCAGCGCCTTGACGTAACCGCGCAGGATGTGCGCCCGCTCCTCGGCCTTGCGCAGCCGGAACCGGGTCCGCCGGATGATGACCTCGACCTGGTGCTTCACGTAGTGGCGGACGATCTGGTCCAGCCGCAGCGTGCGGGGCACGCCGTCGACCAGGGCCAGCATGTTCACGCCGAAGTTGTGCTGCAGCTGGGTGTGCTTGTACAGGTTGTTCAGCACGACCTTGGCGACCGCGTCCCGCCGGAGCGTGATCACGATCCGCATGCCCGAGCGCTTGTTGGACTCGTCGGCGATCTCCGAGATGCCGGCGATCTTGCCGTCGCGCACCAGCGCGGCCATGTTCTCGATCAGGTTGTCCGGGTTCACCTGGTACGGCAGCTCGGTGACCACGAGGATGGTGCGCCCCTTGGCGTCCTCCTCCACCTCGACCACCGAGCGCATCCGGATCGAGCCGCGGCCGGTCCGGTAGGCGTCCTCGATGCCGGCCGTGCCCAGGATCAGACCGTGCGTCGGGAAGTCCGGGCCCTTGATCCGCGTCATCAGCGCGGCCAGGGTCTCCTCCTCCGAGGCCTCCCAGTTCTCCAGCGCCCACACCACGCCGTCGGCGACCTCGCGCAGGTTGTGCGGCGGGATGTTGGTGGCCATCCCGACCGCGATGCCGGAGCTGCCGTTGATCAGCAGGTTCGGCACCCGGGAGGGCAGGACCACCGGCTCCTGCGTGCGGCCGTCGTAGTTGTCGCGGAAGTCGACGGTCTCTTCCTCGATGTCGGCCAGCATGTGCATGGCCAACGGGGTGAGCCGCGCCTCGGTGTACCGCATGGCGGCCGCGGGGTCGTTGCCCGGCGAACCGAAGTTGCCCTGGCCGTCGACGAGCGGGTAGCGCATCGACCACGGCTGGGCGAGGCGGACCAGGGTGTCGTAGATGGCCGAGTCACCGTGCGGGTGGTAGTTGCCCATCACGTCGCCGACCACGCGCGAGCACTTGACGTACCCGCGGTCCGGCCGGAAACCCGAGTCGTACATCGAGTACAGCACGCGGACGTGCACCGGCTTGAGGCCGTCCCGCACGTCTGGCAGCGCCCGGCCGACGATGACGCTCATCGCGTAGTCGATGTAGGAGCGCTGCATCTCCTGCTGGATGTCGACCGGCTCGGTGCGGTCGCCCTCCGGCGGCAGAGTCGTCTCGGTCACGGTTCTTCTTTCGGTCCGGCTGGCATTGAGAGTCTACTGTGGACGGACGGGTCACACGTCGAGGAAGCGGACGTCCTTGGCGTTGCGGGTGATGAACGAGCGGCGGGCCTCCACGTCCTCGCCCATCAGCACGCTGAACAGCTCGTCGGCGGTGGCCGCGTCGTCCAGGGTGACGTGCCCGAGCACGCGGTTGGCCGGGTCCATCGTGGTCTCCCACAGCTCGTCGGCGTTCATCTCGCCGAGACCCTTGTACCGCTGGATGCTGTCGTCCTTGCCCAGCCGCTTGCCCGCGGCCAGGCCCTGCTCGATCAGGCCGTCGCGCTCGCGGTCGGAGTAGGCGAACTCCGGCTCGACCCCGCGCAGCCACTTGATCTTGTAGAGCGGCGGCTGCGCCAGGTACACGTGCCCGTGCTCGACGAGCGGGCGCATGAACCGGAACAGCAAGGTGAGCAACAAGGTCCGGATGTGCTGACCGTCCACATCGGCGTCGGCCATCAGCACGATCTTGTGGTACCGCAGCTTGGCGAGGTCGAACTCGTCGTGGATGCCGGTGCCCAGCGCGGTGATCAGCGACTGGACCTCGGTGTTCTTCAGCACCCGGTCGATCCGGGCCTTCTCCACGTTGATGATCTTGCCCCGGATCGGCAGGATCGCCTGGAAGCGCGAGTCGCGGCCCTCCTTGGCCGAGCCACCGGCCGAGTCACCCTCGACGATGTAGAGCTCGCACTCCTCCGGGTTGGTGGAGCGGCAGTCCTTGAGCTTGCCGGGCAGGCCGCCGATGTCCAGCGCGCCCTTGCGGCGCACCAGTTCACGGGCCTTGCGGGCGGCGATCCGGGCCTGCGCCGAGGAGACCGCCTTGGTCACGATCGTCCTGGCGTCCGCCGGGTTGGCCTCGAACCAGTGCGCGAGCTGCTCGTTGCAGGTCTGCTGCACGAAGGTCTTCGCCTCGGTGTTGCCCAGCTTCTGCTTGGTCTGGCCCTCGAACTGCGGCTCGGCCAGCTTGATCGACACGATCGCGGCGAGACCCTCGCGGATGTCCTCACCGGTGAGGTTGGTGTCCTTCTCCTTGAGCAGCTTCTTGTCGCGCGCGTACACGTTGACCACCCGGGTCAGCGCGGCGCGGAAGCCCTCCTCGTGGGTGCCGCCCTCGGGGGTGTTGATCGTGTTGGCGAAGGTGTAGACCGACTCGGAGTAGCCGGTGTTCCACTGCATCGCGATCTCGACCTCGAGGCCGGTGCCCTTGGCCTCGAACGCGATCACCGTGTTGTGGATCGACTCGCGGGCGTGGTTGATGTGCTTGACGAAGTCCTCGAGACCGCCGGGGTAGTGGTAGGTCCGCTCCTTGATCCGGGCGGCCTGACCCTCGGTGTCCTCCTGGGTCTCCTCGTCGGAGACGCGCTCGTCGCGCAGCACGATCGTGAGGCCCTTGTTCAGGAACGCCATCTCCTGCAGGCGGCGGGCCACGGTCTCGGCGTTGTACGTCGTGGTCTCGAAGATCGTCGGGTCGGCCCAGAACGTGATCGAGGTGCCGGTCTCCTCGGTGGCCTCGCCCTCGATGACCGGGGTGACCGGCTCGGTGTCGCGGTAGCTCTGCGTCCACACGTGACCGTCGCGCTTGACGACCGCCTCGAGCCGCGAAGACAGCGCGTTCACCACCGAGATGCCCACACCGTGCAGACCGCCGGACACGGCATAGCTGTCGCTGTCGAACTTGCCGCCGGCATGCAGCACGGTCATGACGATCTCCAGCGCGGACTTGCCCTCGTCCGCCTTCATCGCCACCGGGATGCCGCGGCCGTCGTCCACGACCCGCACGCCACCGTCGGCCAGCAGCGTCACCTCGACCTTGGTGGCGTAGCCGGCCATCGCCTCGTCGACCGAGTTGTCGACGACCTCCCAGATAAGATGATGCAGACCCCGCTCACCCGTGGAGCCGATGTACATACCTGGGCGCAGGCGCACTGCCTCAAGCCCTTTGAGCACGGAGATGGACTCGGCGCCGTAACTCTTACCGTTCTCATTGGCTGCCACGGGCGTGGTTTCTCCTCGTCTCGCCGAGGCCTGGATGGGCCTGTCGCTGATCCCCTCTATATCTTACTGGTAGAGCTCGCCAGAACCGCCCATAGGACACCTCTAGATTGCTCACAGACGCTCCGGCGAGAAGTTCGCCGGGTGCGACCGGCTGAGCCATGGTCTCAGACGCTCAGGTTAGCCGTACGTGTCCCTCGGCCCGCGACCGGGAACGTGCCTGGGGCCATACCGCCAGCTGGGCGCCGCCGGACCATGCACCTTGAGCCGTTTGACCACGTCAGGACCCACACCCTTGGCGATCTTGGCCAGCAACTGGCGTTGCAGCAACCGCAGCTGTGTCGCCCAAGCGGTTGACGATGCCTGCACGGTGAGCTCGCCGTCGCGCAGCGCCAGCGGCTTGGCGTGCTCGGCGATCTCGGCCCCGACCAGGGCGGTCCACCGGCCGAACACCTCACCGTTGGCCAGCTGCTCGTTCCAGCCGCGGTCTTTGGCGAGCCGGCCGAGGATCGAGCCGAACCGCTGCGGGTCGCGCGCGTCGGCGCCGGCTCCGGACCAGCGCCTGCGCTTGCGGGACTCGGTGTGCGGGGCCTGGCCCTTGACGCCCTTGCGCTTGTTCTTGGTCCCGGCGGCGGCCTGCGCGGCCTTCAGCGCGGCCCGGGCGAGGTCCGACCCCCGAAGTTCGCGCACACCCTCAGTGGCGGTGTCATCACCCGGTTGAGCGGTCTTTCCGGGCGAAATGTCCGAGTTACTGGCATTCGAACCCGCCGGAGTGACCGTGTTATCCACACTATCCACAGAGTTGTCCCCAGTTGTGGGACGGGTCACACCACTAGGGGTGATCTTCGGTAGCTGATCGTCATCAGACACGCTGGACCTCCCCGTCCGCGACAACGAACCTCGTACCGGCCAGTTCGCTCGGCACATCCTCCTCCACCGCGGCGGTGATCAGGACCTGTTCGGCCGCCGCGGCCACTTCGGCGAGTCGCGCCCGCCGCCGGCGGTCCAGCTCCGCGAACACGTCGTCGAGCACGAGCACCGGCTCCGAGCCCTCGGCCCGCAGCAGCTCGTACGCGCCCAGCCGCAGTGCCAGCGCGAATGACCAAGATTCGCCATGGCTCGCGTAACCCTTGGCGGGCGCGTCACCGAGGTTGAGCTCCAGCTCGTCGCGGTGCGGGCCGATCAGGCTCACCCCGCGCTCGAGGTCCGCCGACCGGCCCTCGGCCAGCGCGGCGAGCAACGCGTCGCTGACCGCCTCGGGATCCGCGCGCTCGCCGTCGGGTTTTCCGTAGCCGGGTTCGAGGCCGGCCGCGATCGACGAGCGGTACCCGATCGAGGCCGCGAGCGTCTTGTCCGAGCCGGCGACCCCCGCGTACGCCTCCACTACATAAGGGGTGAGATCCGCGACGAGGTCCAGGCGCGCGGCGAGAAGCTGCCCGCCGTGCGTCGCGAGGTGGCCGTCCCAGACGTCGAGAGTCGAGATGTCGCCCTTCGACCCGGCGCGCCGCGCGGCACCCGCGGTCTTGAGCAACGCGTTGCGCTGCTTCAACACCCGCTCGTAGTCCGAGCGCACACCGGCGTACCGGGGTGCGCGCAGCACGAGCAGGTCGTCGAGGAACCGCCGCCGCTCACCGGGATCGCCGCGCACGAGCGAAAGGTCCTCCGGCGCGAACAAGACCGTGCGCAGGATTCCCAGGACATCCCGCGGCCGCGGCACCGGGCCGCGGTTGAGCCGCGCCCGGTTCGCCTTGCCCGCGGTGATCTCCAACTCGATCGTGAGCTCACGCCCCTCGTTGACCACGGCGGTGCGCACGACAGCGCGCGCCGCACCGTGCCTGATCATCGGCGCGTCGGTGGCCACGCGGTGCGAGCCCAGCGTGGCCGTGTAACCGATCGCCTCGATCAGGTTGGTCTTGCCCTGGCCGTTCTGCCCGATGAGGACGCTCGGGCCAGGTTCGAAAGTCAGGTCGGCCTGCTCCCACGACCGGAAGTCGACGACCTGTAACTGACGTACGTACACCTAGGCCAGCGTGCTGCCGGATCCGGAAGTGGGCCCGGCCTTGTGCACCGCGTGCCCGCCGAACTGGTTGCGCAGCGCGGCAACCGCACGCATCGCGGGCGAATCGTCCTGCCGCGAACGGAACCTGGCGAACAACGCGGCCGAGATCACCGGCGCCGGCACCGCGTGGTTGATCGCCTCGGCGACCGTCCACCGGCCCTCGCCGGAATCCTCGACATATCCCCGAAGGTCGTCCAGCTCGGGGTCGGAGTCCAAGGCGCGCACCAGAAGGTCGAGCAGCCACGAACGCACGACCGTTCCGCGCTGCCACGCCCGGATCACCGCCGGCACGTCGGTCACAAGGTCAACGGTGTCAAGGAGTTCGAAGCCCTCGGCGTACGCCTGCATGAGCCCGTACTCGATCCCGTTGTGCACCATCTTGGAATAGTGCCCGGCACCGATCGGGCCGGCGTGCGCGAAGCTCTCCTCGCGCGGGCCTTCCGGGCGCAGCGCGTCGAAGACCGGCATCATCCGCTCGACGTCGGCCTGCTCGCCGCCGACCATCAGCCCATAACCGACCTCGAGGCCCCACACCCCACCGGAGACACCGACATCCAGGTAGTGGATGCCTTTCTCGGCAAGGGATGCGGAGTTCTCCTTGTCCTCCGTGTACTTCGAGTTGCCGCCGTCGATCACCAGATCGCCTTCGGACAACAGGGATTTCAGTTCGGTGATGGTGTCCCGCGTCGGGTCGCCGGCCGGCACCATCACCCAGACCGCCCGGGGCGCCTCGAGTTTGCCCACCAGGTCGGCGAGCGACTCGGAGTCGCTGACATCCGGGTTGCGGTCGTAACCGACCACGTCGTGACCGGCCTTGCGCAACCGCTCACGCATGTTGAACCCCATCCGGCCGAGGCCGACGAGCCCGAGCTGCACGGTGATCCCCTTTGCTTGGAACGAGAAACTAACCCGGCAGCCGGACCGGCATCAGCAGGTAGAGGTAACCGGGCATGACCTCGCCATCCTCACCCACCGGCTTGATGAGCGCCGGACGGTTCGGTGTGGTGAAGGACAACTCCGCGCGATCGGTGTGCAACGCACCCAGGCCGTCCTGCAGGTAGCCGGGGTTGAACGCGATGGTGACCGGGTCGCCGTCGAACTGCACCGGCAGCTCTTCCTCGGCGCTGCCCTCATCGTCGCCACCGGCCGACAGCTTCAGCCCGCCCTCGTGGAACTCAAGGCGCACCTGGGTTCCGCGCTCGGCGACGAGCGACACGCGCTTGATCGCCTCGGTGAGCGGGCCCACCTCGATGATCGCGTTGGAGGTCTGCTCGGTCGGCAGCAACTGGCGGTAGCGCGGGAACTCCGCGTCGAGCAGGCGGGTGGTCGTGCGGCGGCCGGTACCGGCCAGGCCGAGCAGACCGTCACTCGACGACAACGCGAGCTCGACCGTTTTGCCAGCGGTGCCAAGGGACTTCGCGGCATCGGCGAGCGTGCGCGCCGGCACGAGCACAGCCGCGTCCTCGACACCCTCGGCCGGCTTCCACGCGAACTCGCGCATGGCGAGGCGGAACCGGTCGGTGGCAACGAGGGTCAGGGTCTCACCGGCGATCTCGACGCGCACACCCGTCAGCATCGGCAGCGTGTCGTCGCGGCCGGCCGCGATCGCGACCTGAGCGACCGCCTGGCCGAACACCTCACCGGCGAGCTCACCCGCGAGCTGAGGCATGGCGGGCAGCTGCGGATAGTCCTCGACCGGCATCGTCGGCAGGCTGAACCTCGCACTGCCACAAGTGATCGTGACGCGGGCGCCGTCGACGGAGATCTCGACGGGCTGGTTCGGCAACGCCTTGGTGATGTCGGCGAGCAACCGGCCTGACACCAGGGTGCGGCCGCCGTCGGCGATCGTCGCCGGCACGCCGACAGTTGCTGAGACCTCGTAGTCGAAGCCGGAGATGGTCAGCGCCTCACCCTGGTCACCGGACCCGGCGTCCAGCAGCACCCCGCCCAGCACTGGGACGGGAGGCCTGGACGGGAGGCTGCGCGCAACCCAGGCGACGGCGTCGGCGAGACCGTCGCGCTCGACGCGGATCTTCATGGAGGTCCTTTCAGACTCGGCCTGTTGATCCCCCGGCTGTCGCCCTCCCCGGACATGGGGCGGCGAAGCTGTAGAGGCTCAACCGTAGAGCGTGCCGACCGGGTTCGTCATCCGGGCCGGGTTTCTGAGGAGGCGGGTTGTCCTCAGTCATCCACCGCCCCTGTTTCTTCTTTGGAGATCTCTTCAGAGAGAAAAACCGCAACAGCAGTAAGGGCTGTGGGTTGTGTGGATGGAGCGCGTCCGCGCTGGTCGAGCGCCGCGCCGGGCTGTGGGCAAGTACGGGACGTGATCGGTGGATAGACCCGATCGGCGGTGTACAACTCCCGGGCGGTCCAGATTCGTCCACATGATGTGGGAGTTGTCCACAGCCCCATCCCCAGATGTGGGTCGATCCATGCCCAGGCGCTGTGGACGGCGAGAAGTGACGCGAATCGCCCCCTTGGGTGACACCTCCGGCCGATTCCGGTCCGACTGGCAGGTTTTCTGGGCCTGTGGACAACCCTCCACACCCCCAGAAAAGTTCGAGAATCCGGACACCAACCCGCCTCGACCAGCCCATCGGCATGATCGAGCGCGCGTCCGGCCGGTGTGCCCCGACACCCCGCCACGATCGGGTCTTTATAGGGAGCCCCCGCTGCTCAACCCCCACGCCCTGGCAGAAAACCGCCTCCGCCGCCCGCGCCAGCCCCCATCCGGAGGATCCCCCAACCCAGCTACCCGTCACTTCGCCGCACCTCATGTCCCGACCGCCATCACCTGCGACACCGGTCAACCCAACTGCTGTCGTCTTCCCTTCGGTCCTGGTCCTCACTCGGACTTTCCGCCCCTACCGCCGTCACCTCTGCGACACCGTCCTCACACCAGGCGGCTGTTCTCTCCACCGCGGTTCGCGTCCGACCGCCGCCGCTGCAGATCACACCTACCTCTCCGCACTTCATGCCCACCCACGCGCTTGCCCCACATCTCCAATGTCGGCTGGCTCCGCGCGCCGCCCTCATCGGTTGCGCCACCTCTCTGCACCTCGCGCTCGTTCGCACCGCACCGCACCGCACCGGACGGGCGGCCTGCGGTCGTGGCACGTCGGCCGCTCGCCAAGTTCGCAGGTCAGAACGCCGGAAAGCGAGCTATCCACACCCGCAGAATCACGCAGGAGTCTGAGGTCCGGAGGTCGTGACTGTTCATGTCGCGAGCTGCGGCCCACCCTGGGACACTCGCTGCGACCACGATCAAACGTCGGATCGGCGGTACACGTTCAGCTGTTCGGCCCAGTGCGCCGGATCGCGCAACTTTTCTAGGAGTGCGTCCGGCTGGACCACGGGTGGTTATCGACCAGTGATGCCCGAAGTCGCCGGATGTCCTGACCCACCCGAGCCCGGCCGACGTCTCATCCGAACGCGGCGATGTGAAGCTCTTTAGCCCTCGAGGTCGAGCCCACCGACCTCGCCAGAAAAGTCTCCCGCCGACCACCCACATCGAGCCCCTGAGCGACGGCCACACACCTGTGGACAGCGCCCTGACCTGCACAAACCCGCAGCATTCCAAGATCAAAGCGCACTGAGCACCCCCCGATGGCCCAAAGTACTGGGGAGGGCGGACGGTGGGTGGGGATCGGGGGATGGGGGTGTGGACAGGTTGGGGTTTGGCGTGGTCAACGGTGTGGATGGGGTGTCCACAGGGTGTGGGTAGGTTTGTGGGTGTGAGTCGGCGGTGGAGGGGTGGAGGGCGTTCGGCGAGTGGGGTTGAAGGCCGGCCCGGTGAGGCTGGGGCGAGGTGAAGTTGGCGGTGGGTGGCGTGCGCTGCCAACCGAACTTTGGAGATGTGGGCAAGCGCAGTCGGCCGACGATGGGTAGGCGGCGAGAGGGAATGGACCGGGGCCATTCGGTGAGGTGGTGGGCGGAGATCTGTGGAGTCCGGGGCCGCGCAGTGAAGTGGGCGGGGAGGCGAGTCGGGCGCGGGTCGGGAGTTGGACAGTGTCGATAGGCCGGGGTGGGGCGGATGGAGTCGGAGGGCGGCGGGGTGATCAGGATGGAAACGGTGGGTTGGATGTGGGCAGGAGCCGCAGCACCTGGGTGGGAGTGAAGCGGCTGCGGACATGAGCGCGGCGCTGGCGAGCAGGGCGCGAGCCCGGGATGTGGTGTGGGCGATGTGGATGTGGGCCCGGGTGTGGTGGAGATGAAGTGGGCGCAGGGGTGCGGTGGGCCACGTGGGGCACGGGGCCGAGATGCAGTGTGGGTGAAGTGGACCTGGGCGTGAGGTGGGGTGCTGGTGATTGCGGCGTGCGAAGTGTGTGCGGGAGCGAGTTGGTGGACCGCGAGGTCAGAGGGCGAGCCGGTTGTGGGTCATGTGTAAGTAGCTGTGGGGCTGGCGGACAGCTCCTTGGTTGCCGTCGGCCAGGTGCAGTTCGACCAGCTGACGGTGAGCGCTCTCGGGGAGTGGTCGCCGTCCGGTCGCAAGAGCGCACGGAGGCCGTGAGCGCGGATCGGCGTGGGCCGTGAGTTCGGGACTGGCGTAGGTAGGGATGAGAGCGGGCCGCCGTGCGATCCGCTCCACTCACCCCACTCGCGTCGCCGGTCCACAAAGTGACAGTGCGGCAGTTTTCTCTGAGGGGTGCGGCGCTGGGGTCTGGTGCCGAGTGGATATGGGTCGGCCCCGCCTGGGTGGGCGGGGCCGGGGGTGTGAGGTCAGCCGCGGGCGCGTTGTTTTATCCGGGATGTGAGTTCTTGGACCTGGTCGTAGGTGCGGCGGCGTTCGGCCATCTCCTTGCGGATCTTCTTCTCGGCGTGCATCACGGTGGTGTGGTCGCGGCCGCCGAAGGTCTGGCCGATCTTGGGCAGGGACAGGTCGGTGAGTTCGCGGCACAGGTACATGGAGATCTGCCGGGACTGGGCCAGGGCCTTGGTCTTGCCGGGGCCGCACAGGTCCTCGATGGTGACGCCGAAGAACTCCGCGGTGACGGCCATGATGGTGGACGCACTGATCTCCGGGACCTGGGAGTCCGGAATCAGGTCCCGCAGCACGATCTCGGCCAGGCCGAGGTCCACCGGCTGGCGGTTGAGCGAGGCGAACGCGGTGACCCGGATCAGGGCGCCCTCGAGCTCCCGGATGTTGTGCTCGATCCGGGCGGCGATGAACTCCAGAACCTCAGCCGGCGCGTTCAGCCGGTCCTGGGCCGCCTTCTTGCGCAGAATCGCGATCCGGGTCTCCAGCTCGGGCGGCTGGATGTCCGTGATCAGACCCCACTCGAACCGCGTGCGCAGCCGGTCCTCCAGCGTCTCCAGCCGCTTCGGCGGCCGGTCGGAGGACACCACGATCTGCTTGTTCGCGTTGTGCAGGGTGTTGAAGGTGTGGAAGAACTCCTCCTGGGTTCCTTCCTTGCCCTCCAGGAACTGGATGTCGTCCACCAGCAGGATGTCGATGTCCCGGTAGCGGCGCTGGAACGCCACCTTCCGGTCGTCGCGCAGCGAGTTGATGAAGTCGTTGGTGAACTCCTCGGTCGACACGTACCGCACGCGCATCCCGGGGAAGAGCCTTTGGGCGTAGTGACCCACCGCGTGCAGCAGGTGCGTCTTGCCCAGTCCGGACTCGCCCCAGATGAACAGCGGGTTGTACGCGCGGGCCGGTGCCTCGGCCACGGCCACCGCGGCGGCGTGGGCGAACCGGTTGGACGCGCCGATCACGAACGTGTCGAACGTGTACTTCTCGTTCAGCCGGGTCTTGGAGGTCTGCGGCTGGGCGGGCGCGGTGAACGGCTGGCCGGGTGAGGCCGGCTGCTTGCCGTTGAAGGTCGGCCAGATCTCGTGGACCGCGGCGAGCGCCTCGCCCTCCTCGTCCACTTCCTCACCGTCGGACTCCGCGCCGTCGACCGCTGTCTCGTCGGCGGCCGGCGTCACCACGATCGGGACGGTGACGGCGGCGGGCTCGGCGGACGGCACGTCCACGATCGGCTGAACCGGCGGCGTCGGCGACCCGACCGTGTCCACCTTCACAGCCAGCGACACGGTGCGGCCCAGCCGCCGGGACAACGCGTTGGTGATCGGCTCGCGCAGCGCGCGCTCGATCGCCTCCTTGGCGAAGTCGCTCGGCGCGGCCAGCAACGCGGTGCCGTCCAGCAGTCCGATCGGTCGGGTCACCCGCATCCAGGCTCGCTGCTGGGGCGACAGGGTCCCGGCGGACAGTTCCCGCACGACCTGTTCCCAGACGAGACCAAGGTTGATCTGGTGCTCGGACACCTGGCGGGCTCCCCTCCCCTCGTCGGCACGTACTTCTTGTGGGTAACGCCCCGAGGGCATCCACAGGGTTGTCCACAACTGTGCACGAAGATACGGCGAACCGCAGCGAAGGCCCGCTCGGTTCAACGTACCGAGTGGCGGGACGTGACACGTCGGGGCTCCCACTCCCCGTGTGACAAACCGGAAGCCGCACGCTAACAAGCGCCGCCCCGCCCCACAAGACGTACCACTGGCTGAGTACTGCCGCACCCGGCGTGTCGGGTGGACGCCACCGAATAGTAGGGCCCGATAATTCACCGACCGGTCTGGTGACGTACCCTCGGAGGGTCTCCCGCTAGCGCCGGGTGTGTTCCGCGTGCCCTTGAGGTACTCCAAGCGGATCCACCGCCGCACCGGTCCATCGAGGGCCAACCCCCGGCTGGAGACCAGAGAGCTGAACTAGACCGGGAGAACACAGCCGTGAGCAAGGGCAAGCGCACCTTCCAGCCGAACAACCGCCGTCGCGCCAGGACCCACGGGTTCCGGCTGCGGATGCGCACCCGTGCGGGGCGGGCGATCCTGTCCGCGCGTCGCCGCAAGGGCCGTGCCGAACTGTCGGCCTGACCGGCGGCACGACCACCGTGCTGCCCGCAACCGCCCGGCTCACGCGTAGCGGCGACTTCGCCCATGTGACCCGGCACGGTCGACGCGCCGGGCGGCCCCGGCTGGTCGTGCACGCCCTGATCGATCGGCACGTCAACCAGAACATCGACCAGACCCGGACGGGTGATCCCGTCCGGGTTGGCTTCGTTGTGAGCAAGGCGGTGGGTAACTCGGTGGTCCGCCACCGGGTCTCCCGCAAGCTGCGGCACCTGGTCCGCGACCGTCTCGGAACTCTCGCCCCGGGTAGCACGTTGGTCGTCCGAGCGCTGCCGGCGGCTGCCACGGCGTCGAGCGCCGAACTCGGGAGTGACTTGGACGCGGCGGTCCGGCGACTGAAGCTGGTACCGGCCGACGGCGGTGCGGTGTGACTGAACCAATGCTCGACCCTGACGACAGGGTCTCGGACGAACCGGCTGACGACGTGACGGGCGGCACGCGCAGGCCGGGTCCGGTCGCGTGGGTTCTGCTCCAGCCGATCCGCGCGTACCAGAAGTGGATCTCCCCCGCGCTGCCGCCCAGCTGCCGCTTCTACCCCAGTTGCAGCGCGTACGCCGTCGAGGCGTTGCAGGTGCATGGCGCACTGAAAGGGTCGTGGCTGGCGTTGCGCCGGTTACTGCGCTGCGGCCCATGGCATCCCGGGGGCCTGGACCCCGTGCCACCCCGTCGTACCCGTGGCCGCGAGCCGAACGGGACGTTGACCCCGGCTCACCACAGCCCCGCCGAGGAGTAGCTCCGTGCTCGATTTCATCAACTACCCGGTGTCCTTCATCCTCTGGTGTTGGCACAAGGTCTTCGGGTTCGTCTTCGGCCCGGCGACCGGCATCGCCTGGGTGCTCGGGATCATCTTCCTGACGTTCACCGTGCGCGCGATCCTGATCAAGCCGTTCGTCAAGCAGGTCCGCTCCATGCGGAAGATGCAGGAGTTCGCGCCGGAGATCAAGAAGCTCCAGGCGAAGTACAAGAACGACCGGCAGAAGCTCGCGCAGGAGATGCAGAAGCTGCAGTCGCAGCACGGGGTCAACCCGCTCGGCGGCTGCCTGCCGATGATCCTGCAGATCCCGGTGTTCTTCGGTCTGAACAACGTGCTGCGCGGGTTCACCCAGGGCGCGACCAAGAACTACTTCTTCGGCGCGGACGAGGTGCACTCGTACCTCAACGCCGACCTGTTCGGTGCCCGGCTGTCGAACTTCATCGCGCAGTCCACGGCCGACATCGAGAAGCTGGGCGCCAACCACACCGCGGTCATCATCGTCTCGATCCCGTTGATGATCATCGCGAGCTTCGCCACCCACCTGACCGCCCGGCACAACGTGGAGCGGCAGAACCCGGCGACCGCCACGGCGCAGACCGGCATCATGAACAAGATCACGCTGTACGTCTTCCCGCTCGGTGTGCTCGTGTTCGGTGCCTTCTTCCCGATCGGTCTGCTCGTCTACTGGCTGAGCAACAACGGCTGGACCCTCGGCCAGCAGCGGTTGATCTACAAGAAGATCGACCGCGAGGAAGAGGAGAAGAAGACCGAGGCGATCGAGAAGCGCACCGCACTGGGCCCGAAGGTCGGCCAGAAGCCGACCCAGCCGAAGAAGCGCCCGACGCCGCCCAAGCCGCCGACGCCCGAGGAGAAGCCGGCCGGTGAGGTGTCCGACCCCACCAAGCCGAAGCGTGGCGCCAAGCTCCAGATGAACAACAAGCCCGCGCCGGGAGCCAAGCCCGCCGCGAAGAAGCCGGGCGCGAACAACCAGCCCGGCCGCAAGCAGGACCCGGTGCCGGAGGAGAAGCCGGCCACCACCAACGGTGCCAGCACCGAGATTTCCGGTCTGGTCTCAGACCGATCCCGTAGCAAGAAGTCAGGCCGGAAGCGTCCGTGACGCGGACCGAGGCCTGGAGAGGAGAGACCGTGACGGCAGCCGACACCGAGCTCGGGGCGGACGGCGCGCAAGCGGCGACCGAAGATGCCGAAGGCAAGCCCGCCCGGTCGGGCCTGAGTGGCGAGGAGTTGCTCGTCCGGGAAGGCGACATTGCCGGCGACTACCTGGAGCGCCTGCTCGACCTGCTGGACTTCGACGGCGACATCGACCTCGACGTCGAGGCCGGCCGCGCGATCGTCAGCATCGACGGCGGTGACGATCTGGAGAAGCTGGTCGGCCCCCGCGGCAACGCACTCGAAGCGCTGCAGGAGCTGACCCGGCTGGCCGTGCAGCAGGAGACCGGCGTGCGCAGCCGGCTCATGCTGGACATCGCGGGTTGGCGGGCGGAGCGCCGCGAGGAGCTTCGCGACCTCGGCAAGGCGAGCGCGGAGAAGGTTCTGAAGACCGGCGAGAAGGTCCGGCTGCAGCCGATGACTCCGTTCGAGCGCAAGGTCGTGCACGACGCGGTCGCCGAGATCGAGGGTGTGCACAGTGAGAGTGAGGGCGAGGATCCCCGCCGACGAGTGGTGATTTTCCCCAAGGACTGACACGTCTGAGTGACTTTGAACGCGGTCCGTCAAAATCGACGGACCGCGTTCTTTTTTTGTGCCGTGAGTGTGAGAGGCTAGACGCCATCTCCCACAGCGCGTGTTTCACGTGAAACGCATCCCCGATTTCGGTGAGTCTGCGGGACGACAGTGGCCGATCGGCGACAATCGAGTACGGCGTGGTTTCACGTGGAACATGACTGGGACGGGTGCATGACCGAGTTGGTATCGGCGGCGTTCGGGGCTGGCGTGGATCGGGCGAACCGCTTCGCCGAGTTGCTCGCGGTGCACGGCGTCGAGCGCGGTCTGATCGGTCCACGTGAGGTCGACCGGCTGTGGGATCGGCACCTGCTGAACTCGGTGGCGGTCTCGGAGTTCCTCCCGGAGGGCGCGTCCGTTGTAGACGTCGGCTCCGGCGCTGGACTACCAGGCATCCCGCTGGCGATCGCCCGCCCGGATCTGGACGTCGTGTTGCTGGAGCCGATGGCGCGGCGGGTGGCGTGGCTGGAGGAAGCCGTGGCCAAGCTCGACCTGAGCAACGTCACGGTGGTCCGCGGCCGGGCCGAGGAGAAGGCGATCCGTCAGCAGATCGGCGACCGCGATGTGGCCACCGCCCGCGCGGTCGCACCGCTCGGCAAGCTGGCCGGCTGGTGTCTCCCCCTGGTGCGCGTCGGCGGCTCGCTCGTCGCGTTGAAGGGATCGAGCGCCGCCGAGGAGATCGACCGGGACCGGGCCGAGATTGCTCGCGCGGGCGGCGTCGAGCCGGTGGTGAAGACTTCCGGGCTCCTCGACGAGCCCGTGACCGTCGTGGTGGTGCGGCGCGCCGAACCCGCCGGGCGCCCGCGCAAGCGGCGATGAGGAAGGATCGAACGACGGATGTTCCACGTGAAACAGAGGAGGTGCAGCCACCCGTGAGTCACCCCATCCCGACCGGCGAGGTGAACTGGACGCCGATCGCCGAGGAGGCCGAGCGTGCCGCGAAGCTCCTCCACCCGGACCGCAAGTTCCCGAAGCCGGCCCACCGCCGGGTCTTCACCGTGGCCAACCAGAAGGGTGGCGTCGGCAAGACCACCAGTGCGGTGAACCTCGCCGCCGGGCTCGCCATGCACGGGCTCAAGGTGCTCGTGATCGACCTCGACCCGCAGGGCAACGCCAGCACCGCGCTGGGCGTCGACCACCGGTCCGGCACGCCGTCCATCTATGAGGTACTGCTCGGTGAGGTGTCGCTGAAGGACGCCGCTCAGGTCAGCGACCAGTCGCCGAACCTGCTGTGCGTGCCCGCGACGATCGACCTCGCCGGTGCCGAGATCGAACTGGTCGAGCTGGCCGGTCGCGAGTCCCGGTTGAAGCAGGCGCTGACCGACGAGGCGTTCGACGAGGTCGGTCCGGACTACGTGTTCATCGACTGCCCGCCGTCGCTCGGCCTGCTCACGGTGAACGCGATGGTGGCCGGGCACGAGGTGCTCATCCCGATCCAGTGTGAGTACTACGCGCTCGAAGGTCTGAGCCAGCTGCTGAAGAACATCGACCTCGTGCAGAAGCACCTCAACCCGGATCTCGACCTGTCGACCATCCTGCTGACGATGTACGACGGCCGGACCAAGCTCGCCGACCAGGTGAGCGCGGAGGTGCGCACACACTTCGGTGACGTCGTGCTGCAGACGGTCATCCCCCGCAACGTGAAGGTCTCCGAGGCGCCGAGCTTCGGGCAGACCGTGCTGGCCTACGACCCCGGTTCGCGCGGGGCGATGAGCTACCTCGACGCGGCCCGCGAGATCGCTGAGCGGGGTGCGGCGGAATGAGCAAGCCGGAGTCCCCACCGGTGCGCAAGGGTGGTCTCGGTCGTGGTCTGGCCGCCCTGATCCCCAGCGGCCCGGACGCCGACTCGGCGCCCGCCGCCAAGCGGCCGTTGCCGCCACGGGGAGCGCCGGAGCCGGTCGGCGAGGTCGCCGGGGCGGTCTACCGCGAGATCGTCACGTCGTCGATCAAGCCGAACCCCAAGCAGCCGCGCCAGGTGTTCGACGAGGACGCGCTGGCCGAGCTGGAACACTCGATCCGCGAGTTCGGCCTGATGCAGCCGATCGTGGTGCGCGACCTCGGCGGCGACTCGTACGAGCTCGTGATGGGCGAGCGCCGGCTGCGTGCGTCGCAGCAGGCGGGGCTGGAGAAGATCCCGGCCATCGTCCGGCAGACCGCCGACGACGCGATGCTGCGCGACGCCCTGCTGGAGAACATCCACCGGGTGCAGCTCAACCCGCTCGAAGAGGCGGCGGCGTATCAGCAGCTGCTCGACGAGTTCGAGGTCACCCACGAGGAACTGGCGAGCCGGATCGGGCGGAGCCGCCCGGTCATCACCAACACCATCCGGCTGCTGAAGCTGCCGCTCCCCGTGCAGCGCCGGGTCGCCGCCGGGGTGCTGTCCGCCGGGCACGCCCGCGCCCTGCTCGGGCTGGAGCGCTCGGAGGCGCAGGAGGAGCTGGCCACCAAGATCGTCGCTGAGGGCATGTCCGTGCGCGCGACGGAGGAAGCGGTCACTCTCGCCAAGAGCGCCCCCGAGGCCAAGCCGAAGGCGGCACCGCAGCGCAAGCCGATGCACGCCCCCGGCCTCCAGGATCTGGCCGAGAGCCTCTCCGACCGGTTCGACACCCGCGTGAAGGTCGAACTCGGCCAACGCAAGGGCCGGATCGTGGTCGAGTTCGGCTCTGTGGACGATCTTGAACGCATCGTCGCGCTGATGAACCAAAATGGGACAAAACAGGCGTTGCAGGGGGATGTATAACCACCCCACCCCGTTAAGTCACGGTGACGATACCGATTTGCCCGATTCGCTGCCCTCCCGGCGCCCCTCGGCAAATCACCTCGCCACCCGAAGTTGAGGAGCGCCGCCACTCCCCTCGGCGGCGCCCAACCCACCCTCCTGACGCTGACCCCACCGCGTCCGACTCGACTCGGACTCGCCCGACTCGACCGCCTCCAACTCAGACCTCGCGCCTTGGTGAGGGTGGCGGTCCAAGACGACCAGCCGGACAGCGAGAGCATTGGGCGAGTGGCTGAGTCCAGTAGCGGAGTCTGACGCGAGCATCGAGCCGGACCGAGCCGGACTGGACCGGATCATCGAGCCGAACACCGGGCAAGTGACTGAGTCGAATAGCTGAGTCGGGGCGGGAGCACCGAACCGAGCGGGCCGTCCTGAGCGTCGAGGCAGCGACTGAGTCGAGCGACCGAGCTGAACGAGGCGAGTCACGTCGAACCGGCGAGCGCGCCGAGGCGAGCCGGGGTGGACGGCAGTTGAGCGGCCAAGCCGAACAACTCGAGCCGAGCGGCCCGTGCGAAGCGCCGAGCAAGCCGAGCCGAGCTAACCAGCCGAGCGAAGGCGAGCCGAGCCAGCCAGCCGAGGCGGAACGCGAGTCGAGAGGCCGGAGCGGACAAAGGCAGAGCACTCGAGGCGAGTTGAGCGACCGACCGAGTTGAGCGACCGAGCCAGGGCTACGGCACGAGTAGTCGGGCCCGATAGGCGCCGAGTCGAGCGGGGCGAGTCGAATGGGGCGAGTCGAATGGGGCGAGTCGAATGGGGCGAGTCGAGCGGGGCGAGTCGAGCGGGGCGAGTCGAGCGGGGCGAGTCGAGCGGGGCGAGTCGAGCGGGGCGAGTCGAGCGGGGCGAGTCGGAATGAGTGGCCGAGTCGATGGGCCAGTCCGCAAGGCGAGTTAACTGATCGAGCCCCGAGAACCAGGCGAGCAGCCGGGGCAGCGAGCCGGACGGGGCGGGAGCTCTCAACTCGAAGTGAGTGGGCGAGCCGAATAGCGCGAGAGGGTGGGTGGATGGCCGAGGCGAAGCAGGCACCACTCGCGGCGATGTGGGCTGTAGGGAGCGCCCTACAGCGCGGCGCCGGTCACCGAGGTCGACCTGTACGGCGAGGCGGGTGGCGGTGGTTGAGGTGGGTAGGGCGGGGCGCACTGCGGTCACGGTGAACCGAGCACCCTCTCGACGCGGCGGCGAGCGGCGAAGATCGAGTCGACCGCCCCACGAGGCACCCGAGCGAGGCGGCTGGATGTCAATGGGAGGGTGTGCGGGTTATGGCGCGGTCGATGAGGTTCGCGTAGATCTGGCCGAGGGACTGGCCCGCGGCTTCGATGGCCATCGGGAGCAATGAGGTCTCGGTGAGGCCCGGGGAGACGTTCACTTCCAGGAAGTACACCAAGCCGTCCTCGGCGATGATCGCGTCCGTCCTTGACACGTCTCGGAGGCCCAGCAGTTTGTGGGCCGAGATTGCCACGTCGGCCACGGCTTCCGCTGTTTTCGCGTCGAGGCGGGCAGGGGTGTGGAAGTTCGTCAATCCGGCTGTGTAGCGGGAGGTGTAGTCGTAGACGCCGGCTTCCGGGACGATCTCCACCGCGGGCAGGGCCTGGGGGCCGTCGGCGGTGTCGATCACCGTCACGGCCACCTCGATACCCTCGATCAGTTCCTCCGCCAGCACAGTGTCGCCATATGCCAGGGAGCCGACCATGGCCGCGGGGAGTTCCGAGGGCTCGCGGACCACCTGGGCGCCGAGGGCCGACCCGCCCTGGTCCGGCTTCAACATCAGCGGCATCCCCAGCCGCCGCACCATCGCGTCGAGCACCGCCTGGGCGCCCAGCTCGCGGAACGTCGTATGCGGCAGGACCACCCAGTCAGGGGTGAGCAGGCCGGAACGGGCCAGTTCGGCCTTGGCCGTCGGCTTGTCCCAGGCTCGGCGGCAGGCGTGGGAGTCCGCACCGACGTAGGGCAGCTCCAGCATCTCCAGCACCGTTTGAATCGAGCCGTTCTCGCCCTCTCCCCCGTGCAGGGCCACGACCACGGCGTCCGGTCGCTGCTCGGTGAGGTGGGTCAACAGCGACGAGTCGGTGTCCCACTCGTCGACGGACAGGCCGACCGAGCGCAGGGCGGCCGACAGCCGCCTGCCCGACCGCAGAGAGACATCACGCTCATGCGACAACCCGCCGGACAGGACGGCTACCGATCGATCAGTCACTTCCGGGATTATGCCGTGTCCGGCGCGGGGGTCTGCGGGCCGGACGTGATCCGGTGCTGTGCCACCGGCCCGAAGGTCCGGTACAGCTCCAGTTCCTGCTCCAGCACCACCGCGAGCCTGCGCACGCCCTCACGCAGCCGCTCGGGGGTGGGGTAGCAGAACGACAACCGCATCTGGCGGCTGCCGAACCCGTCCGCGTAGAACCCGGTGCCCGGCACGTACGCCACCCGCGCGGTCACCGCCCGGGGCTGCATCGCTTTGGTGTCAATGCCTTCCGGCACGGTCATCCACACGAAGAACCCGCCGTCCGGCTTGGTCCACGTGCAGCCCGCGGGCATGTGCTGCTCCAGCGCACCCAGCAGCGCGTCCCGCCGCTCCTGGTACATCAGCTGGAACGACTTGATCTGGCCCTTCCAGTCGTGTGTCGCCAGGAACCGGGACACGATCATCTGGTTCAGCATCGGCGGGCACAACGTGGTCGCTTCCGCTGCCAGCACAAGCTTTTCGCGCACCGCGTGCGGCGCGAGCGCCCAGCCGACCCGCAGGCCGGAGGCGAACGTCTTGGAGAACGAGCCGAGGTAGATCACGTTGTCCGGGTCCATCGAGCGCAGCGCCGGGTAGGTCTGCCCGTCGAACCCGAGCAGCCCGTACGGGTTGTCCTCGATCACCAGCACACCCGCCTGGCGGCAGATCTCGAGGATCTCCGCGCGCCGCGCCACCGCGAGGGTGATGCCGGCCGGGTTGTGGAAATTCGGGATGGTGTAAAGGAATTTGACCCGCTGGCCCCGTGCCGCGGCGGCCGCCAGCGCCTGCCGGAGCGCCTCCGGGACGAGGCCCTCGCCGTCCATCGCCACGTGCACCACGTTGGCCTGGTAGGCCGCGAACGTGCCCAAAGCGCCCACATAGGACGGTCCCTCGGCGATCACGATGTCGCCCGGGTCGCAGAAGATCCGGGTCACCAGGTCGAGCGCCATCTGCGAGCCGACGGTGACCACGATGTCATCCGGGTGCCCGGTGACGCCTTCCAGCGCCATCACGTCGCAGATCTGCTCACGCAGCAACGGATACCCGTGCGCCGAGCCGTACTGCAGCGCGGTCATGCCTTCCGAGGCGATCAGGCCCGCGACCTCCGCCGCGATGGAGTCGAGGGGCAACGCGGCCAGGTTCGGCATGCCGCCGGCGAGGGAGACCACTTCGGGCCGGCTCGCGACGGCGAAGAGCGCTCGCACCTCGGATGCCGTCATGCCCGCCGCTCGCGCCGCGTAACGACGCAGGTGCGGATCGAGATTCTGGCCGGCCGAAGGCGCAGAGGGCAGGCCTCTGTTGCCTTCGAGCGATTCCTCCGAGTGCATGTGCCACCTCGTTCGTCAGTCAAGTGAGTGTAACTCTGGCCTCGATCAGGGCCTGACGCTTCCGGCGCTCGTCACATACACCTATCCTGAAAGCCGGGTGTGGCGTAACGAACCACGCCCGCTTTCGTTCGGCCACTGCTCGGGGAGGTTGGGTGTCGCGACGCGTCGTCGGCATCACGCTGGACAACCTGGATCACCTCCCCAAGCACTCGAGGGGCTGCGTGTTCTGGGAGCTGGCCCCGCACCTGAAGGAGCAGGCCGAGGCCTTCGGTGAGACCGAGCTGGAGAAGGAGGCCTGGGTCTCCAGCGTGCTGCTGGAGTGGGGCTCCTGCGGCCGGATCGTCTACTCCGACAAGCTGCCGGTCGGGTTCGTGCTCTACGCCCCGCCCAACGCCGTCCCCCGTTCGCTGGCCTTCCCGACATCCCCGATCAGCGCGGACGCCGTGATGCTGACCGGTTTCTACGTGCTGCCCGAGTTCCGCGGCGGCGGGCTGGGCCGGATGCTCGTCCAGGCCGTGGCCAAGGACCTCACCCGCCGCGGGGTGAAGGCCGTGGAGGCGTTCGGCAACGCCAAGCCGGACGAGGAGAACAGCTGCGTCGTGCCGTCCGAGTTCCTGGCCTGCGTAGGCTTCAAGACCGTCCGCCCGCACGCCCTGTGGCCCCGGATGCGCCTCGAGCTGCGCAGCGCCATCACGTGGAAGGAAGACGTGGAGGCGGCCCTGGAGCGGCTGCTGGGCACCGTCTCGGTGACCACCGCGAGCCCCGTCTACCAACGCTGAGCCAACGAAAAGGGCCCCCGGACGCTTCCGGGGGCCCTTTTCGCAGGTGTTTCAGCTGGTGGCCAGCTCGTGGCGCATCAGGTCGGCGAAGCTGAACGTGCCGGTCGGCTGGTCGCCCTCACCCAGCAGGTACAGCCGCTTGACCGAGACGAGGATGCCCTCGGCGACGATGTCGCGGAACGCCGGATCGGACAGCCGCGCCCGGTCACCCGGGTTGGTCAGGTAACCGATCTCGACCCGGACGGCGGGGCAACGGGTCAGCCGCAGCGAGTCCCAGGTCTTGGCGTGGGTACGGCAGTTCTGCATGCCCGTGCGCACGGTCAGCTCGCGCTGGATGAACCCGGCGAGCGCCTCACCGAGGCTGGACGAGCCGTTCGTGCCCGCGCCGAAGAAGAACGTCGCCACGCCCGCGGCCTGGGCCGAGGCGTTCTTGTCGCAGTGCAGCGAGATGAACACGTCGCCGCCGGCCTCGTTGGCGAAGTTCGCCCGGTCGGCCTCGGTCGGGCACTGGTCGGGGCCGCGGGACAGCATGGCCTCCATGCCGGTGGCCACCATCCGGCCCTCCAGCCGGCGGGCCAGGTCCCACATCAGGTCCGCCTCACGGATGCCGTCCACCGAGACGCCGGTGTCCTCGGCGCCGTGACCTGGGTCGATGACGATCCGCTTGCCACGCAGCCGCGGCCCGGCCATGCGGACCTGCTCCTGCTCGCGCAGCAGCACCGGGCGGCCGCCGCTGGCCCGCGGGGACAGCCGGCCGAACGCCCGGACGGTCTCGGTACCGCACATGCCGTCGACCGTCAGCCCGTAGTCGCGCTGGAAGTCCCGCAGCGCCAGCTCGGTCTGGGCGCCGAAGACCCCGTTGGGCCGGCCGGCGTTGTAGCCCAGCTGCAGCAGCCGCTCCTGCAGCTCCAGGACGTCGTCACCGCTCACTGGCGCCGACACGAGGTAGGCCAGCGGGCGGCCGCCGAGCCGGTAGGTCGCGTCCCGCAGGGCCTGGTAGGTGGCCGGGCCCACGATGCCGTCCGTGATCAGCCCACGCTGTTGCTGGAACGCCCGGACGGCATGCTCGAGTGGGAGGTCGAACTGGGCCGTCTCACCATCGCCGTTGGCCGAAGGCAACAGGCCCAGCGTGGCGAGCGTGGCCCGCACCTCGGCTACGGCCGGTCCGGCGTCACCGCGGCGGAGTTCCCGCATGCACCCCTCACTCAGGTTCAGAGGAAACCTACGAATTCTGCTTGTGCTAGGCGCCTATTGTGCCCTGCCCCGGTCCCGATCCCGCGCAGGGTCACATGCCGCGTCCGGCCGGTGACCGGACCTACCTGAATAGTGTGACGCATAACACGACCCGGGGCCGGTCAACTCACAAGGAGTAGACGTCCGGGCCCCGGGTCGAGGTTGCTTGCGCCGTTCAGGTCAGCCGACGTAGTCGGCCAGGTCGTTGAGCAGCGCCGCCTTGGGCTTGGCGCCCACGATCTGCTTCACCGGGCGGCCGCCCTGGAAGACGATCATGGTCGGCACCGACATGATCTGGTAGTCACGGGCGATGCCCGGGTTGGCGTCGATGTCCAGCTTGGCGACGGTGATCTTCTCGGCGTGCTCGGCGGCGATCTCCTCGAGCACCGGCGCGACCATGCGGCACGGCCCGCACCAGGTCGCCCAGAAGTCCACGAGCACTGGCTTGTCGCTCTGCAGGACGTCCTCGGTGAAGGACTTGTCCGTCACGGTCACGGTGTTGGTGCTCAACTTCGTTCTCCTGTCCTAGCCCTGGGCCGGGGCGTAACCGCCACCGACGAGTTCGGGGGTCATGTGGGCGTGCTGCTCGCCGTGCTCGGCGAGCCAGCGTTCCGCATCGATGGCGGCGGCGCATCCGGAGCCGGCCGCGGTGATGGCCTGCCGGTAGGTGTGGTCCACCAGGTCACCGGCGGCGAACACGCCCGGGAGGTTGGTGTAGGTGCTCTGGTCCTTCACCCGCACGTAGCCGTCCTCGTCGGTGTCGACCTGGCCGGCCACCAAGTCACTGCGCGGGTCGTGGCCGATCGCGACGAACATGCCGGTCGCGTCGAGCACGCTCTCCTCACCCGTCCGGGTGTCACGAATGCGCACGCCGGTGACCTTGTCCTCACCGAGCACCTCGACGACCTCGGCGTTGGTCCGCCACTTGATCTTCTCGTTCGCCTTCGCCCGATCCAGCATGATCCGCGACGCACGGAACTCGTCGCGGCGGTGCACGATGGTCACGGTCTTGCCGAACTTGGTCAGGAAGGTCGCCTCCTCCATGGCGGAGTCGCCGCCGCCGACGACCACGATGTCGTGGTCACGGAAGAAGAACCCGTCACAGGTGGCACACGCCGACACACCACGGCCGAGCAGCGTCTGCTCGCCCGGAACGTGCAGGTACCGGGCCGCGGCGCCCATCGCGAGGACGACGGCACGCGCCGCATAACGCACGCCGTTGGCCGTGACGTACTTGACCGGGCCGTCCAGCTCGACCGACTCGACGTCCTCGGCACGCAGCTCCGCGCCGAACCGCTCGGCCTGGGCGCGCATCTGCTCCATCAGCTCGGGGCCCATGATCCCGTCACGGAAACCCGGGTAGTTCTCGACCTCGGTGGTGGTCATCAACGCGCCACCGAACTGGGTGCCCTCGAAAACCAGCGGGGACAGCTGCGCACGCGCCGCATACACGGCGGCCGTGTAGCCCGCCGGGCCGGAACCGATGATGATCAGGTTACGGACTTCAGCCATTTGTCCTCCGACTCGCCGCCAGGTACACCCTTGTCAACACGATCGTAGGGGCCGGTTGTTCCACACCTACCGGGTGACGGCGAGCACGCGTTGCCAAACATGCGAGAACGGGACCCGTTCTGGGAACGGGCCCCGGCCTGCGGCAAAGCCTCAGATGTTCTTGTCGGCCAGTTTCGACGGGGTGCCCGGACCGCAGTCCGGTCCGACCACGATCAGCCGGAACTGGCCCGCGCCGCGCACGAGGACCAGCAGCGTGCCCTTCTTGCCGTCCACGGTCACCTGACGGGCGCCGAGCGGTTCGGCGGTCGCCTTGATGCCGTTGGCCTCGAAACACGCCGCGAGCTTGGCCTTGTCCTCGAACGGGCCGTAGTCGTTCTTGCCCTTGGCCGCCTCGAGCTGGGGCTGGCCCAGATCCTCCGACTTGAAGGTCAGCGGGTCCTGAGCCGCGGAACTCGTGCCGCCAGTCGGTGGACCGGCGACCGAAGAGCCTGGTGTGGTGCTCGGGATCGCGGCGAACGCGATGCCTACCGCGGCGGCCGCCGCGGCGAGAAACCCGGCACCCCAGCCCAGCCTGCGGTTACGGCGCTTGCGGGCCTCGTCGAGGCTGACCACGTTCGGCGCCGGCTGCGGCTGCGGAGCGTGCGCCTGGGACCGGACCTGTGACTCGGCGGCGATCGCCGCGTCCAGCCGGGCCGCGAAGTGCGCGGGCATCGGCGGGGCCGGTGCCATCGCGAACTCACGCAGATCGGCCTGGGTCGCCTCCAGTGCGGCCAGGATCGCCCTGGCCTCGGGGTCCGCGTTCACCTGGGGCCACAGCTGGGCGGCGGCCCCGGGGTCGAGCGCACCGGCCTGGAGGTCGGCGAGCAGGTCGACCGACCACGGCGGACCGCCGCTCCCCCGTTCGATGCCCGTCATGTCCCCTCCCAGTGACGCCGTGGACGCCCATCGCGCGTGTCAGTTGCGTCACCTGGGACGTTCGCATCTGCACTCGGGTTCCGCAGATGGCCCAGAACTTTGGCCAGCTTGGCCCTGCCCCGGGCACAGCGGCTCTTCACCGTGCCCTCGGCGATCCCCAGCATCTTCGCCGTCTCGGCCACCGAGTAGCCCTCGACGTCGACGAGCATGATCGGCACCCGCTGCTCCTCGGACAACTCGGCCAGCGCGTTGCTCACCACCAGGCTGGTCTCGCGCTCGGCCATCGCGTCACCGGCGGCCACCGGCTCGGCCGGGCCGGTCTCGGGCAGCGGGACGGTCGGGCGGGCCTGCCGGCGCCGCACACGGTCCAGGCAGGCGTTCACCACGATCCGGTGCAGCCAGGTGGTCACCTGCGACTCCGCCCGGAACGAGCCGGCCGCCCGGAACGCCGAGATGAACGCCTCCTGCAGCGCGTCCGCGGCCTCCTCCGGGTCCCGCAGGGTACGCAGTGCCACCGCCCACATCCGGTCCCGGTGACGGCGGACGAGCTCTGCGAACGCGTGTGGATCCCCGGCGGCATGGGACGCGATCAGGTCGGCGTCCGAACTTGCTGCGGCGGTCACGCCACACACCCTATCGACTGGGAAATCTCTACCCGGTCCAGGGGTTATTGCGCGCTCGCGAAGGTCAGGTCCCGGAACTGGCTGAGGTTTTCCTTGCCCGAGCCGCCCAGTTTGGTGATCCACACCAGCACGAACTGGGTCGGTTCCGGCGCGCTGATCGGGATGTCGGTCTTCCCGTCGACGAGGGTGCCGGTGCCGATCACCTTGGTCTCGTCGAGTTTCGCGTCCAGCGAGGGGGCGGACCGGATCTCCAGGACGGTGCCGTCGCTCGGCGAGTCGACCGTGAGCTGAGCGAGCTTGGTGGCTTGCTCGAAGCTGACCATGATGCCGATGCCCTCGCGCGAGGCGGGGAACGGCTGCTTGTAGGTGGCGGTCTTCCAGATGGTCTTCGGGTTGCCGTCGGTCAGCCGCCGGATCGACCCGGAGTTGTCCTTGTCATCGCCCTTGAGCGCGTAGACCTGGACCTTGTCCGGCTTGACCGGCGTGCTGGGCTTCGGCGCGGGCGGCGGGTTGGCCTGCGGCTGCTGCCCGCCGTTGCTCGGCGCGGTCGGGCTGATCGAGACCTGCTGGGCGGTGTTGGTGGCCGAGCCGTCGCTGAACAGGCTGATCAGCTGCATACCGAGCCACGCGAGGACACCGACAGTGGCGACGGTCAGCGCCGTGACGCCGATGGCGAGCTTGCGGCGACGGCCGTCGTCCTTGACGGGTCTTGTCGTCCACACGGTCGTGGCGTCGCCGCCGTTGCCGGGCATGACCGGGTTGAGCAGGTCGGTCTGCTCCTCGATCTCCGCCTGGTGCGCCGCCGCCTCCAACAGGGTCAGCAGGGCCGAGCTGGTGCGGATGCCACCGATCGACGAGTCGGCGATCGCGCGGACCGCGAGCTCCGACAGCTGCAGCGGAACGTCCGGGCGCAGCTGGTGCGGCGGGATGGGGGTACCGCGCTGGTCACGAGGGGCGAGGGGGATGGTTGGCGGTCCGCCAGGCAGCGCCCACCGGCCGGTGAGCAGCAGGTACAGCACCGCGCCCAGGCCCTTGACGTCGTCCTGGAGGGTCGCCTGGGGCAGCGGGCCCGGGAAAGCCAGCCGCAGGGCGCCAGTAGGGCCCACAGCGACGCGTTGGGGGTGGTCGACGCCGAGCACGAGACCCGCGTGATGACCTTGTTCGACGGCAGCGGCCAGCGGCTCAAGCAGCCGGGCCGCAGTGCCGGGCGGCAACGGGTGTTCGGCGATCAGGTCGACCAGGTCGGTGCCCTGGGACCAGTCCGCCACGACCACACCGAGGACCCCCTCGCTGGGGTCGATTCCAGTCCCGACGCCGAGTACATCCAGCACGCGGGAGACCGAAGGGTTGCTGAACTGGGCCGCGTGGGCCGCGCGTTCGAGGGTGCGCCGGGCCGCGACGGTCGCCTCCCGGTCGGTGGGATCGCCGACCAGGATCGTCAGCGCGACATCCCGGCGCAGCTGCCCATCGGTGGCACGCCAAAGATGCGCGTTGCCACGCGCGTCCAGACCACACTGGTTCAGCAGACGGTATCGACCATCGCCGATGACCCCGCCCGGAAGCAGGTCACCACCGGTCGCGCGAACGCCTGGGGCGGCCGCGCCGTTGGTGTAGTCGGTCCTCCTGATCGTCACCGCACTCTCCCGTCTCCGCGCCACCCAATCTCCGCGCGACGGATACCTCGCCACGAGACTACGGGAAACCTCTCGGCCGCGAGCGCCACGCTGGTCAGCGCCGACGAATCAGACGGGTGATTTTGGCCGTGGCCGGCTTGAGCTCCTCCACCCGCAGCGCGGTCAGCACGCCGAACGACACCACGCCGGCCACCAGCCCCTCGATGATCAACGAGAGGAAAGCCCTGACAGCGTTGGAATCCGGGAGTACCCCGCCGAGCACCTTGGCCACCCCGAGCCCCGCGCCGACGCCGAGCGCGCCGGCGAACACGGAGAACAACGTGACGCCTACCACCCTGCGTGTCCTGAGGTGACCCAGACGAACCCACAGCCACACCTGGCCCAGCACAGCGCCGACCACATAGCTCAACGAGTTGACCATCAACACGCCGATCACCACGTGCTCCGACGAGAGGAGCGCCTCGCACATGTACAGCAGCGGGATCTTCACCGCGGTCATCACGACCATGATCAGCGTCGGCGTGCGCGCGTCCTTCATCGCGTAGAACACCCGCAGCTGCAACATGACCAGCGCATACGGCAGCAACCCGAACGCCGACACCGCCAGCGCGTCCCCCAGCCGGGTCGCCTCGGCGATGCTGCCGCGGCCCCACGAGAACAGCACGATGCCGATCGAGGTCCCGGTGACGGTCAGGATCGCCGAGATCGGCACCAGGATCACCGCGGACAGCCGGGACGCGTAGGACAGGTCGCCGATCAGCTTGCGGTGGTTGCCATCCGCGGCCGCGCGCGACAGCCGGGGCATGATCGCGGTCAGCAGGGACACACCGATCACGCCGTACGGCAACTGGAACAGCAGCCAGGCGTTGCTGTAGATCGACGCACCACCGGCGGCACCGGCGGTCAGCACGCGGGTGCTGATGATCAGGCCGATCTGGCTGATCGCGACGTAGCCGAGGATCCACAGCCCCAGCCCGCCGAACTCCTTGAGCCGCTCGTCGAACCCCCAGTTCCAGCGGAACTTGAAGCCGGACCGGCGCAGCGCGGGGATCAGCATCAGCGACTGCACCACGATCCCGAGCGTCACGCCGATGCCCAGGACCAGCAGTTTCGCGTCGCCCATCCGGACCGGGTTCGTCGAGATCTCGCCAGGCACCACCCAGTAGACGCCGATGGTGATCATGACGACGAGGTTGTTCATCACCGGCGCCCACGCGGTGGGGCCGAAGATGTGCTTGGCGTTCAGGATCGCGCTCAGCAGCGCGAACAGCCCGTAGAACAGGATCTCCGGCAGCAGCAGGTAGGCGAACGCGGTGGCCAGCGCGGGGTTCGCGGTCCCGGTCGAGCCGTCCATGTAGAGCCGGGTGAACAACGGCGCCAACGCGACGGCGATGACCGTGCCGACGGCAAGCAGCGTCATCCCGACGGTCAGCAGCCGTTGCGTGTAGGCCGCACCACCGTCCGGGTCGTCCTGCGCGCGCACCAGCAGCGGCACGACGACGCTGGCGAGCACGCCGCCGATCAGCAGCTCGAAGACGATGTTGGGCAGCGTGTTGGCGACGGTGAACGAGTCGTTGACCGTGGTCAGGCCGGCCGCCGCGGCGAGCATGATCTTCCAGAGGAACCCGGTGATCCGGCTGACCAGCGTGGCGATCGCCATCGACCCGGTGGCACGCGCCAGCGACCCGCCGCCCTGCTGCTGCCTGGGCGCGGTCGCCGGTTCGTTGGTCTGTCCGCCGGGGGCCACGGTGGTCCTCGCTCTGGTCAAGCTGGGCTCTGCTCCTGCTGCTCGCTCTTGCTCTTCTTGCTCCGGCGGTAGATCCGCCGGCCGGCCAGCAGCACGAGCACGCCGCCGGCGACGCCGGTCACCGCCACTGTGATCGTGCCGTACGAAGTGGAGGAAAGCTCGAACCGGGAGGAGATCCCCAGCGGAGTACCACCCGGGGTAGCCAGCTGGACGTCGACGGTGAACTTCCCGGCCCGCAGCAGCTCCGCCGGGATGATCACTGTACTGGTGCTGGACGCGGCGATCCGCCGCTCGGGGATGTCGGCCGGGCGGAACCCGGAGCTCTCCGAGATGACGAACTTCACCTGCATGGCCACCGGCAGCGCGTTGCCGATCCGGACCGGGATCGGGCTGGACGCCGAGGCCAGCGTGATCGGCTGGCCGGGCGGGCTGACGGTGACCTGGTCACGCAGCTTGTTCAGCCGGTCGTGCACGTTCGTGGCCATCGCCAGGGCGCCGTTGGTGTTGCCGCGCCAGCTGCCGGACGCCGCCCGCAGCAGACCGGTCCGCACGGGTTCGATCAGGTCGGCCGGGTCCTTGCGGCTGGTGTCGTCGGGGCGCATGGCGTCACCCAGGTCCCGCATCACCACGTTGGACTGGGCGATGTCGCCGGTGACCTGGGCGGGCAGCTCGGCGCCCGCGTCCTGCTGCGAGTAGTCCAGGCCGCTCGCCGTGCCGGTCGCGGTCGCGCTGACCAGGTCCGGCAGCACCTGCGGGTTCGCCAGCTTGTCGGTGTAGAGCTGGCCGACCGTCTCCAGGTAGAGCCGCTGCTCGCTGGCCGGGGCGGTCCACCGGCGCGGCGGCGCGATCAGCACCGACCGGCTCGGCGAGTCGGCCAGCGCGGTGCGGAACACCAGCGCGGCCAGGCCGCTCTGCACCGACACCGGACCGGCCGCGTTGCCGGCCAGCGCGGAGGACACCAGCGGGTCGATCGGCACCGCGCGGTTGGCCTGGCTGATCGCGTACGGCGACTGCCCGCTCAGACCCTTGAGCCGGTCCGGGTTGATCAGCACGGTCGCGTTGCCGGAGATGTCGGCAAGGGCGCGCTGGTCCAGCGTGCTGTCCAGCGGCCAGAGCACGCCCTGCTGCGGCTGGACCGGCTTGAGGATGTCGGCGACGGTCGACATACCCTTCTCGGCCGCGGTCTTGGTCAGGTCGGCCGCGTTGGCCCGGGACAGCGCCGTCACGTCGGCATCGGCGTACGGCAGCGCGATCACGCACTGGCCGCGGGTGAGCTGCCTGAGCTTGGCCAGCCAGCGCTGGGCGATGTCCTTGCCCCGGCCCGGCGCGGTCTGCCCGTCCCCGGTGCGCACCTGGTAGCCGTCGGACATCGAGTTGACCGTGGACAGCAGGTCGCCGTCGACCGCGAAACAGATCGACGAGGCCAGCGACGGGTTCGCCCCGGCGGTGATCTCGACCGCGTTGAGCATCCCGTAGAGCCGCCCGCCGACCGCGAGCGAACCCGCCAGGTCGTCGTCGGACAGCACCTCCTGGCCGTTGACGGTCTCCTGCAGCACCCGCGGGTGGTCGTCGACCAGCGGCCACAGCACGGTGATCCGCGACGGCTGAGCGGGCGCGTTCACCCCGCGCAGCACCGGCAGCAGGACGTTCAGCCCGGCCAGCCGCTCGGTACCGCCGAACGCGGGCCGGCCGTTGACGTTGATCAGGACCGGGTACACCCCCGGGCCCTCGAGCTTGAGCGAGTCCACCGGGACGGTGAGCTCGAACGGCGCGCTCGCCCCCGGCTCGAGCGACTTGGTGACCGGCGTGAACCCCGGCCGGATCGTGTCGGTGTCCGGCGGGCGGCTCATCGCCTCACGCAGCTTGCCCTCGTTGGTGATCGCGTCACCGCGCTGCAGCCGGACCTCCAGCTGGTCGATCCGGCGGCTGCCGCTGTCGATGTTGGTCACCTGCCCGGTCACCTTGATCGACTGCGTGTCGGCGCGGATCACCCGGGGGGTGAGCTGGGTGATGTCCAGCTTCAGCCGGGACTGCGTGTCGGCGGGCGGCGCGGGCGCGACCCCGATCGGGGCGACCAGCGGGTCCGGCCCCGGCTGTTGCGCGACCGCGACCGGGCCGCTGACCAGCATCATCACGCCGGCCGCGAGCGCCAGCGAAACTTGGGTGGCGAAGCGCACCCGACTCATGGTGTTCGACCCTTCGGCACGTCAAGGCCATCCGAGAACGGCACCTCGTCGCCCTGACGGGGCGCCGGTGCACTCTCGGAGAGTAGTTGCATGGCCTTGCGCACCAACCGGCGCTCGTCCGCATACGCGAGCCGGGCGTCCAGATCGTCCAGCGCGACCCAGGCGACCTCGGTCACCTCGGTGTCCTCATCGGACAACTCACCCGACTGGGCGAGCAGCAGGTAGTGGTGGACGGTTTTGTGCACCCGCCGGTTCTCCGCCACGAACCAGTAGTCGATCGAGCCGAGCGACCGGACCACCTCGCCGGTGATCCCGGTCTCCTCCTTGACCTCGCGCACCGCGGTCTGCTCGGGCGTCTCGCCGTCCTCGATGTGCCCCTTGGGCAGCGACCACAGCAGCCGGCCCTTGCGGTCCAGCCGGCCGATGATCACCGCGTTGACCTGGTCCTCGTCGATCACCAGGCCGCCGGCCGAGGTCTCGTCCACCGTGGTCAGCCGCCTGCCCCGGCGCCGGCCGCGACGCCCGGACCGGGCGCCGTTGGGACGGCCAGCTGACGGGGACATGAACTCGATCGTAATGGCGTGGCGACGTCAACTAGCCTGGTTCGCCGTGTCGACGATGCTGGCAAAGCAGAATGCGGTGGTGGAACTGCTGCGGATCTCCCCGGTCGCGGACGAGCTGACCGCCTTGTTCACCAAGGCTGGTCAGAGCCTGTTCCTGGTCGGTGGCAGCGTCCGCGACGCGCTGCTGGGCCGGCTGGGCAACGACCTGGACTTCACCACGAACGCGCGACCCGATCAGGTGATGCGCCTGGTGTCGGGCTGGGCCGACGCGGTGTGGGACGTGGGCATCGAGTTCGGCACGGTCGGCGCGTCGAAGAACGGCGTGATGTGTGAGATCACGACGTTCCGCGCGGACTCCTACGACGGCGTGACCCGCAACCCCGAGGTCAAGTTCGGCGACTCGATCACCGACGACCTCAAGCGCCGGGACTTCACCGTGAACGCCATGGCCGTGGACCTGGCGAACAAGCAGTTCGTCGACCCGTACGGCGGCATGGAGGCGCTGTCGGCGCGCGTTCTGGACACCCCGGCGGCGCCGGAGGAGTCGTTCGGCGACGACCCGCTGCGGATGATGCGGGCCGCCCGGTTCACCAGCCAGCTCGGCTTCACCGCGACACCGCGGGTTTTCGAGGCGATGACGGCGATGGCCGAGCAGATCACCCGGATCACGCCCGAGCGCGTGCAGACCGAGCTGTCCAAGCTGCTCTGCGGCAAGCACCCGCGCGACGGCATCGAGCTGCTGGTGGAGTCCGGGATCGCCGGGTACGTGCTGCCCGAGGTGCCGGCCATGCGGCTGGAGATCGACGAGCACCACCAGCACAAGGACGTCTACGAGCACTCGCTCGTCGTGCTGGAGCAGGCGATCGACCTGGAGGAGCCGGACACCGAGCCGGACCTGATCCTGCGGCTGGCCGCGCTACTGCACGACATCGGCAAGCCGGACACCCGGCGGCACCTCCCGGGCGGGGGCGTGTCGTTCCACCACCACGAGGTGGTCGGCGCCAAGATGGCCCGCAAGCGTTTGCGCGCGCTGCGGTACTCCAAGGAGATCATCGAGAACGTCGCCGACCTGGTGTTCCTGCACCTGCGGTTCCACGGGTACGGCAAGGGCGAGTGGACCGACTCGGCCGTGCGCCGGTACGTCACCGACGCCGGCCCGCTGCTGGCGCGGCTGAACAAGCTCGTCCGGGCCGACTGCACGACCCGCAACCGCCGCAAGGCGCAGGCACTGCAGCGGTCCTACGACGACCTGGAGGCCCGGATCGCACGGCTGGCCGCCGAGGAGGACCTCGCGCGGGTGCGGCCGGACCTGGACGGCAACGAGATCATGCGGCTGCTGGGCATCCCGGCCGGCCCGCTGGTCGGCAAGGCCTGGAAGTTCCTCAAGGACCTGCGGCTGGACCGCGGGCCGCTGGAGCACGACGAGGCCGTCGCCGAGCTGTTCGAGTGGGCCCGGGCGCAGGGGCTAAGCGGTCCGTTCCCGGCGGGCGGCGGCGAGGTAGCCGGCGACCCCGAGCAGGTAGACCAGCACGGTGACGATGATCAGGGCGTGTGAGTGACCGTTGGCCGGCACCACGGTGGCGGCCAACGCGATCGACACCACCTGCGTGATGTTGAACAGCGTGTCGTAGAGCGAGAACACCCGGCCGCGCGACTCGTCGCCGACATCGCTCTGGATCGCCGAGTCCACGCAGAGCTTGATCACCTGACCGGCACCGAACAGCAGGAACGCGGCGAACAGCATGGCCAGCAGGGTGAACGGCGTGCCCAGGCCGAGCATGGTCGCCGCGGCCAGCAGCAACGCGCCGATGATCACCTTCTGCCGCCCGAACCGGCTGACCAGCCTCGGCGTCACCACCCCGGCGGTGAACAACCCGAGCCCGACCATCCCGGCCATTTCGCCGAGCCCGGTCAGCCCGGCGCGGAGCAGGCCCAGGTCGGTGAAGTAGTAGCGCATCAGCAGCACGGCCATCAGCAAGGCGACGCTGCTGGACATCCGGTGGGCCAGCAGTGCGACGAGGCTGGCGATGACTCGGGGCGCGTGCCAGGCGGCTTTGGCTCCGTCGATGAGTCCGCGGGCCACGGCGAGCACGGTTCCGGCCGGTTCGTCTACTTCGTCCGGTCCTAGGCGGCCTTTGGTGAACCTGATCGCGAAGAACGCTGCCAGGAGCGAGCCGATGACCGCGACTGAGGTGGTGAGTCCGGATCCGAAGTCGCCTTCGCCGAACACCTTTCGCAACCCGATCGCGCACCCACCCCCGACGACCGCCAGCAGGGCACCGAAGGTGACCGCGAAGGAGTTGGCCTGCACGAGGTTGCGTTGGGGCACGACGTGCGGGAGGGCGGCGGACAGGCCGGCGCCGATGAACCTGCCTACGCCGAGGACGAGGAGGGAGAACAGGAAGAGGACCTTGCTGTCCAACCCGGCCAGCAATCCGGTCGCTGCCGTGAGGACCAGGCCGACGCGGACCATGTTGGCGACGACGAGGACGCGGCGGCGGTCCCATCGGTCGAGGAGGGCGCCCGCGAACGGGCCGACGATCGAGTAGGGCAGCAGGATGGCGGTGAAGCCGGTGGCGATCGTCAGGGGGTCGGCGCCGCGTTCGGGGTTGAACAGGACGGCACCGGCCAGACCGGCCTGGAAGAGGCCGTCGCCCCACTGGGAGGCGAACCGGCTGTAGAGAAGCCGACGGAACTCGGAGAGTGCCAACAACTGCCGGGTTGGCACCCGCTGCTTCTCATCGACCACCGCCGTCACGAAAACCCAGCCTACTTAAGACAGCAAACCGACAGGCCGCTCCAGCTGGACAACACATAAAACCCCCGGTGAACCCCTCGCTTGGGATCGGACATAACCGGCGGTGGGTTGAGGCGCGTCCTGAGGCTGGGTGAAAGAGATGTCCTCGCCGGACAGGCAGACCACCAAGAGGGGCAAGGGCAACGGATCCTTCGGATCCTTGGGGAGGGACAGAACACGAGGCCGGGGTCTGTTGCGCTTACGCGCCCCCAAAGCCCTGGAGGTGGGTGCGCTGGAAGGCGACGCCGCCGAAGGCGGCACGTGGGGGGGTTTGGGGGGCTCGGCCCCCCAACATAATCCGAGCGACCCGGCGAGGCGACGAAGGAGCCGAGCAGGGTCGCCCGGAAGCGAGGGTCGACGCGCCCGGTCGCCTCACGGCGAGTGGCGCGACATGGCTCCAGCCGGACGGTATTCCATGAAGGCTCTTTTGGTTGAGCCCGGGGGACACGTTGACGCGTCGACCAAGGCAACAACGTACACGGTCCGTGTGTTGTTCCCGTGGCTGGTGGGATCATGTGCGGCGTGCGACCCGACGCTGACGTTGAGCCAGGAACGCTGCTTGTGGCGGCCCCGAGCCTGCTCGACTCGAACTTCCGCCGGACGGTGGTCTACATCATCGACCATCGTGGGGAGGGGACTCTTGGGGTCGTGCTCAACCGTCCGAGTGATGTTCCCGTGCACGATGTGCTGCCCGCGTGGGGGCCGCATGTGAGTGAGCCGCAGTCTCTTTTTGTGGGTGGGCCGGTGGAGCAGAAGACCGCGCTGTGTCTTGCCGCGTTGCGGACTGGGGAGGATGCGGCGGGGCTCAGTGGGGTGATTTCTGTGCGTGGGCCCGTTGCTCTGGTCGATCTTGATGCCGACCCGGATCAGCTCGCGCCCAAGGTCAAGGGGCTGCGGGTGTTCGCCGGGTACGCGGGGTGGGATGTCGACCAGCTCGCCGGGGAGATCGAGCGGGGTGACTGGATCGTGGTGCCCGCGTTGCCCAACGACGTGCTGGCCTCACCGGACCAGGACTTGTGGGGACGGGTGTTGCGGCGGCAGGGGATGCCGATCTCGCTACTCGCCACCCACCCCGGGGACGTCCGACTTAACTAGCTTCTTGACGCCGCAGGTGCCGCATGCGCAGCCCGCGCATCCGGCGGGCAGCTCCGGCTCGGGTTCGGGTACCGCGAGGGCCGCCTTGTGCCCGAGCATGCCGCCCGCGCTGGCGATGGCGACCATGCCCACGGCGGCCACGATGCCCGCGATCAGCCCGCCGGCGGGCAGCCCGAACGCGAGCACCCCGCCCAGCACGCCGACCAGGCCGGCGACCATGATCGGCAGGCCGGCCACGCGGTTGCCGATCCGGAACGTGTCGGCGTCGCGGAGGGTGGCGGCGGTGCGCACACCGGCGAACCGGTTCACCGGCAGCCGCTCGGCCAGCCCGAGAAGGCCTAAAACCGCCACAATCGCCCCAAGAGCGGCGAGTACGGAAGCAAGGATCACGACACCGATGTTAGGTGTCGTGTCAGCTTCACCTGCCGGACACCCTCATTGGATGTGCTACACGCCATGTCGAAACGCCTCATCGCGGCCGCTGCTGCCGCCGCCGTCGCCGCGACCGGCCTGCTGGTCGCGCCCGCGTCAGCGGGCACCACGAACGTCCGCCTGCTCGGCGAGAAGATCATTCCCAAGGGCCTCGTCTTCGCGGGCACCGCTGTGGGTGGGCTGTCCGGGATCGACCGCGATCCCCGGACCGGTGAGTACGTCCTGATCAGCGACGACCGGTCGGCGATCAACCCGGCTCGCTTCTACACCGCCAAGATCGACGTCTCCAAGAACGGCATCGGCGACGTCACCTTCACCTCGACCCACCCGTTCCTGCAGCCCGACGGCACCACGTACCCGAACGGTGGGGTCGACCCGGAGGACATCCGGGCCGACCCGTGGACCGGCCAGATCACCTGGAGCCAGGAGGGTGAGCGCAAGCCCGGTGTGCTGATCGACCCGTCGATCCGCAACGCGACCAGGGACGGCAAGTTCCGCAACGAGCTGCCGCTGCCCGCGAACGAGCACATGTCCGCCGGCGAGACCGGCCCCCGGCAGAACCTGGTCCTCGAGGGTTTGTCCTACGCGGCGGCGGGCACGCTGGTGGTCAGCTCGGTCGAGTCGCCGCTGCTGCAGGACGGCCCGCTGCCCACCCAGGAGAAGGGCGCCCTGTCCCGGGTCACCGTCCAGGCCCGCACCGGCCAGGTCCTGGCCCAGTACGCCTACCCGCAGGAACCCATCTTCGCCTTCCCGAACCCGCCGACCGCGTCCGCCAGCACCGGCGTCTCGGCCATGGTCGCCGCCGACCCGCTGGACCCGACCCGGTTCCTGCTGGTCGAACGCTCCTTCGTCACGGGTGTCGGCAACCGGGTGCGGATCTTCGAGGCGAGCACCCTGGGCGCGACCAACGTGCTGGACAAGAGCCTGACCGGGGCAAAACCCATGCACAAACGGCTGCTGGCCGATCTCGCCGACCTCAAACTGTCCACTGTGGACAACGTCGAGGGGATCACCTGGGGCCCGCGGCTGCCCTCCGGCGAGCGCACGCTGCTGCTGGTCAGCGACGACAACTTCAGCCCCACGCAGGTCACGCAGATTGTCGCTTTGGCGGTCCGCTATCCTCAGTGACATGGGCACGGCCCGCCTGCTTCTTAGCCGGCCGCGCTGACCACACACTGACAGGTTGGCGCGGCGACCCCTCATGCCCATTGCGGGCTGAGGGGTTTCGCGTTGTTCGGGGCCGACAGGGAAGGACTCGCAAGATGAGCGAGAGTGCTGCGGAGGCGGTACCGGCGCACCGGTACACGGCCACGCTGGCTGGAGCGATTGAACGCCGTTGGCAGGCGTACTGGGAGGAGCACGGCTCCTACCACGCCCCCAACCCCGTGGGACCGCTCGCCGGACCACTGCCCGAGGACAAGATGTTCGTCCAGGACATGTTCCCGTACCCGTCCGGCGCGGGCCTGCACGTCGGGCACCCGCTGGGCTTCATCGGTACGGACGTCTTCGCCCGGTACTACCGGATGCTGGGCCGCAACGTGCTGCACACGATGGGCTTCGACGCGTTCGGCCTGCCCGCCGAGCAGTACGCCATCCGCACCGGCCAGCACCCGCGCAAGACCACCGAGGACAACATCAACACCTACCTGCGGCAGATCCGCAGGCTGGGGCTGGGCCACGACGAGCGGCGCCGGATCTCCACCATCGACCCGCAGTACTACCGCTGGACCCAGTGGATCTTCCTGCAGATCTACAACTCCTGGTACGACGAGCGCGCCGGCAAGGCCCGGCCGATCGCCGAGCTGGTGGCCGAGTTCGCGCAGGACAAGCGCCGCACGCCGGACGGCCGCAACTGGTGTGAGCTGACCGCGGGCGAGCAGCAGAACGTGCTGAACTCCTACCGCTTGGTCTACCTGTCCGACGCGCCGGTGAACTGGGTGCCCGGCCTGGGCACGGTGATCTCCAACGAGGAGGTCACCGCCGACGGCCGGTCCGAGCGCGGCAACTTCCCGGTGTTCCGCCGCAACCTGCGCCAGTGGATGATGCGGATCACCGCGTACGCCGACCGGCTGATCGACGACCTGGACCGGCTGGACTGGCCGGACAAGATCAAGGCGATGCAGCGCAACTGGATCGGCCGCTCGCACGGCGCCCGGGTCCGGTTCGCCACGGCGGGCGCGGACATCGAGGTGTTCACCACCCGGCCGGACACGCTGTTCGGTGCGACGTACATGGTTCTGGCGCCGGAGCACCCGCTGGTCGACTCGCTGGTGTCGGCCGAGTGGCCGTCCGATGTGGACAGCCGGTGGACCGGTGGCGCGGCCACGCCCGCGGAAGCCGTTGCGGCGTACCGCCGGGCCGCGTCGATGAAGTCCGAACTGGACCGTCAGGAGAACAAGGACAAGACCGGCGTCTTCATCGGCGCGTATGCGACCAACCCGGTCAACAACAAGCAGATCCCGGTCTTCATCGCCGACTACGTGCTGATGGGCTACGGCACCGGCGCGATCATGGCGGTGCCCGGCCAGGACGCGCGCGACTGGGACTTCGCGACGGCGTTCGGCCTGCCGATCATCCGCACGGTCCAGCCGAGCGAGGGCTTCGACGGCGACGCGTACACCGGCGAGGGCCCGGCGATCAACTCTGGGTTCCTGGACGGCATGGCCATCGACGAGGCCAAGAAGACGATCATCGCCTGGCTGGAGGAGCACGACCACGGCCGCGGCACCATCCAGTACAAGCTGCGCGACTGGCTGTTCTCCCGGCAGCGCTACTGGGGGGAGCCGTTCCCGATCGTCTACGACGAGGACGGCGTGGCGCACCCGCTGCCCGAGTCGATGCTGCCGCTGGAACTGCCCGAGGTGGACGACTACTCCCCCACCACCTACGACCCGGAGGACGCGAACACCGAACCCTCGCCGCCGCTGTCGCGCGCGACCGAGTGGGTGGACGTCGAGCTGGACCTGGGCAACGGCAAGCGCCGCTACCGCCGGGACACCAACACCATGCCGAACTGGGCCGGTTCCTGCTGGTACCAGCTGCGGTACGTGGACCCGACCAACTCCGAGCGGTTCGTCGCCGAGGAGAACGAGCGCTACTGGCTGGGCCCGCGCACCGAGCAGTTCGGCCCGCAGGACCCGGGTGGCGTCGACCTGTACATCGGCGGCGTCGAGCACGCGGTGCTGCACCTGCTGTACTCGCGGTTCTGGCAGAAGGTGCTGTTCGACCTGGGCCACGTGACCGGGCCGGAGCCGTACCGCAAGCTGTTCAACCAGGGCTACATCCAGGCGTACGCCTACCTGGACGCGCGCGGCCAGTACGTGCCCGCGGCCGAGGTCGTGGAGAAGGACGGCAAGTTCTTCTACAACGACCAGGAGGTCACGCAGGTCTACGGCAAGATGGGCAAGACCGAGCAGAACGTGGTCACGCCCGACGAGATGTGCGAGACGTACGGCGCGGACACCTTCCGGTTCTACGAGATGTCGATGGGCCCGATGGAGGTCTCCCGGCCGTGGGCGACCAAGGACGTCGTTGGCGCGCAACGGTTCCTGCAGCGGCTGTGGCGCAACGTGGTGGACGAGCACACCGGCGAGGTGCGGATCACCGACGCGGAGCCGACCGAGGAGGACCTGCGCCAGCTGAACCGCGCCATCGACGGGATCCGTGAGGACTACGCGGCGATGCGGTTCAACACGGCCGGCGCCAAGCTGATCGAGCTGAACAACCACGTCACCAAGACCTACAGCGCCACCGAGGGCACGCCCCGCGCGCTGGCCGAGCCGTTGGCGCTGATGCTGGCGCCGCTGGCCCCGCACATCGCCGAGGAGCTGTGGTCGCGGCTGGGCCACACCGAGTCGCTGATCCACGGGCCGTTCCCGGTCGCCGACGAGAAGTACCTGGTCGACGACACCGTGGAGTACCCGGTTCAGGTCAACGGCAAGGTCCGGTCCCGCGTGGTGGTGCCGTCGGCCGCCTCGCAGGACGAGGTCAAGGCGGCCGCGCTGGCCGACGAGAAGATCGTGGCCCTGACGGACGGGAACGAGCCCCGCAAGGTGATCGTCGTCCCCGGCCGTCTGGTCAACGTGGTGCTGTAATCATTCGACAGCTGTCGTGATCGCGAGGGCTGCGTCGCGCACACCGGGATCGGGGTGCCGGCGCAGTTCTCGTACCCGCGCTCGCCAGGCGTCGTGCCAGCCCACCGTGTGGCCGGCTCTGAGCAGCGTGACCAGCAGGTAGGGGTCGCTGAGCCGCAGCACGGCCTTGGTGAGCATCGCCTTGTCCCACTGCCACAGCAGGTCGAGGATCTGCTGGCCCAGCGCGATGGCCAGCTGCGGCATGCCACTGACGAGCTGTTCGAGCGCGAGCAGGTCGTCGATCAGCTCCGCGGACCGGCCGCGGATGGTGGTGGCCCGCAACCGCAGGGCATCAGGCCTGATCTCGTCCTGGGTCAGGCTGTCGGCGACACGCAGGATGAGCTCGCGCCGTGGTGGGTGCATGTTCCACGGCTCGGAGATCCACTCCACCACCCGGCGTGCACGTTGCAGGCCAGGCAGATCCCGGTCCTCCTCGGCGTCCGGGCCAAGACGGGACAGCAGTGTGCGCAGGGTCGTGACGACGGCCTCGGCGCCGGCGCCGGTGTGCACATGGCTGGTCAGACTCATCGCGGCCGACTCCCAGCCGGCGCGTTCGCCCAGGTCGGTGACGGCGGCGATGAGGATCGCGCCGGCCTCGGGGTACCAGTGCGTCCAGGCGCCTAGCGCTCCAAGGGATTCGTCGCGCAGACGGTCGTCCGGGCCGGTGGCGAGCCCGGCGATCAGTGCGCCCACCCCGGCCCGGTGTTGTTCGGCGACCGAGTACGGCTGGACCCGGAGCACCTGCATGCTGACCTCGCGCGGTCCGCTCACCGCGGCCCGCAACAACTCCCACGCCTCCGGGTCGTCCAACCAGGACAGTGCGGCGAACGCCGCGGCGGCCCGGACATCCCGGTGCTGGTTCGGCATGTTCCACGTGGAGCGAAGGATCTGGACGGCGCCGGGCACCCGGAAGTCACTCGCCAGCCGGACGAGTTCCTTGCGGACGGTCACGCGGCCGCCCTGCTCCAGCGCGGCCAGCAGCTTGGGCACGAGTGCGCTCGGCGCGACCCGGCGGGCACACCGGCGGATCGTGTACATCGAGGTCAGCTCGGCCTGGCCGCGGTTGTCCGACAAGGCCCGCTGGAACAACAGGTCCAGGGCCTCGGCCGGGTCGTCGGCGTCCGGCAGCACGGCGAGCGCGGCCTGGGCGATCAGCTCGTCCGCGGAATCCAGGTAGCGCAGGACGTTCCGCTTGGCCGGACCGTGGATGGTGCCCAGTGTCCGGACCGCGCGGGCTCTTGTTTCCCGCGAGTGGCTCTCGCTGTCGGCCAGGGTCATCACCAGCTCGGCGTAGCGGGCGCGCTGTGCGGGCGTCCAGAACCGGGTTCCGTCCAGCCCCAACGGGATCAGCCGGACCTTCTTCGGCGCGAACGTCCCTTCCGGAATCTCACTGCCGAGCATGACGTCCAGCAGGTCGGTCCGGGAGTACTGCAGGACGTTCAGCACCGACGGCACGAACACCGCGGTCGGGTCCAGCTCCAGAATCCTTGCCACGCGGTCGTTGCGGTGGCGTGGGTCGGCGAGTAGGAGGTTGATCGCCTCGCGGGACGCGTGCTCCAGGTCCCACGGGATCGCGTTCCACAACAGCTCCAGCAACTCCGGCATGTCCCAGGCCCGTGGGCCGAACGTGCGGGTGAGGGCGAACGCGGGCGAGAAGTCGACCTGCTCGGCCTCCTTGGTCACGGTGTTCCTGAGCGCGGCGAAGACCTCGTGCTCCTGGCCGCGGCGCAGGCGCTGGCCGAACCGGCCCAGGCTGTACCAGCCCTCCCGCGTCCACCAGTCGGCGAGGATCCGCAGCGCCATCGCGGACCCGTGGTGCACCAGCAACTTCTCGCAGACCCGGGCGACCGCCTGACCGGTGCCCGGCGAGAAGTCCCTGGCGTTGAAGGCATCCGTGGCGACCTGGGCAAGTTCGGGCGCATCGCCGAGCGCCTTCGGGCTGGCCTGGGCAAGACCCTGCAGCGCGGCCATCCGCACCGGGTCCTGTTCGCGCTTGAGCCGCTCGGCCAGCCATGGCAACAGCTCGGTGAGCCGAAAGTCCCTGGCGGCGCAGAAGATCAGCAACGGGTAGCCGATGGCCCGGTCGTCCGCCTCGCCGCTCCGGGTGACGTCGATCAGGGCATCCTTGCCCTCGTCGTAGGGCAGGAACGCGGTCAGCCGCCGGATCCGCGGTTCGTCGGCCTTCTCCCGGGCGATCGCGAGCATCCGGCGGGCCTCCTCGGCGGCACGCACGCGCGGCAACAGCCGCAGCACATCCTCGGGCACGTCGAAACGGGCCATGGTGAGGTCGGCGTGGACGGCGTCGAAGAACTCCGCTCGCCGCGACGGAGGCAACGCCTTCAGCACCGGTGGAAGCGTCCGGCGGCCGAGCAGGACCAGCTCGGGCGGGTTGGCCTTGGCGAGTTCCAGGTACGCGGCCTTGCTCAACGAGCAGCGGCGGTCCTCGGTGAGGCGGATGAACCGGCCGGGATCGGTCCTGGCCAGGACGGTCGTCGAGGGACCGCTGAACGGCAGCCAGTCCACCGGCGGGAACTGTTCGACCAGGTCGAGCACACGAACCGGGTCATGGGTGACCACCTGGTCGATGGCGTATCCGTAGGTCCGCCACCAGGTGTCGTACGCCTCCAGCTCGGCCAGTTCCGCGAACGCGCGCGCCAAGATCAGCTCGGGGTGGCGCTTGGCGATCGCGATCCGGTTGACCGCGTGCGCGAGCACCGGAAGCCACCGTTCCACTGTGGACGAACCGCACAACGGCAGCAGGCTTCCGGCTTCGAAGACGTCCTGTGTCGTATGCACGGTCTCGAGCAGCGCTTCGGCCAAAGCGGACAACCGCTTCGACCGGATCCGCCGGAACAGCTTGCGCCGCACGTCCATCGGCAGGTCCGGCAGCGCTTCGCGAAGCAGTTCCGGATCGAGCCTAGGCAGGCTGGACGACGCCACCACCCGCAGCTGCAGTGCGACAACGCCCGAGGTCAGCCCGCGTTCCAGGGTCGGCAGGTGGTTGACGACCTCCGCCAGGTCCAGCGCCAGCTCGGCATCCTCGGACCACACCGCCGCCAGCTCGTCCGGCGTCATGGCCTTCGCGCGTTCGGTGATGTCGCGGCGGCGGGTCACATAGGACATGCGGCCATCGTCTCGGACCCGTCTACTCGATTGTGAGACCCGCTTCCTGGACCAGTCCGGCGAGCATGATCTCGAAGAGCGCGTCGGTGTTGCTGACCACGAAAGGGAAGTGCTCGAACACCTCCAGCGCGACCTGCCCGTACAGCCGGATCCAGAACTGCAGCACCATGTAGGCGGTACCGATGCTGAGCACGTCGTCCGGCACCTCCACCCCGGTCGCCGCGACCGTGGCCAGCATGTCGGCGCGGAAGTGCTCGAGGTCGGCGCGCATCACCTCGGGCACCTCGTCGTCGCTCGGTGGCGTGATCTGCTTGGCCATCAGCACCTTGCCGGCGACCGACAGGAAGATCTGGCCGAACGGGTCCGACTTCAGCTCCGGCGAGCCGCTCATCCCGGTCGGGGAGGCGAACACCATGGTGAACTCGCGCGGGTGCGCCAGCGCCCAGCGGCGGAACCCGCGGCAGATGGTGAGCACCTGGGTGACGGTGTCGGTCTCCGGGATCCCGGCCAGGTCGGTGGTCAGCTCCTCGGCGAGGTCGGCGCAGATGTCCATCCGCACGTGGTGCACGAGGTCCTCGCGGGACGAGTAGTACCGGTACAACGCGGGGGCGGTGATCCCCAGCTGACGGGCGATCGCGCGCAGGGTGACCGCCTCCGGACCCTCGTTGACCAGCAGTGTTCGTGCCTGCTGGCGGATGTCCCGGTCCGTCGCTGCCCGCGCGCGTTCCCGACGTGTGGGCTCGCTCATACCTCACCCCATCTGGTGTAAACACCGTTTACCAACGCGTACCCTCGACCCCAGAACAGTGAACGGTGTTTACGCAGTTCTCACTGTTCATGCAGACGCTAGTCAACAACCGGCGTTGTGCACCACCGAACGGGAGGAACCGGACGTGTTCAACAAGTGGGGTGCGGTGGCCTATCGGCGCCGGTGGACGGTGCTCATCACCGTTCTGGTGCTCGCCGTGGCCGGTGGTCTCTGGGGACTCGGCGTATTCGATCGCATGAAGCAGGGTGGCTACTACGACGACTCGAGCCCGTCGGCAACGGCGACCCGGATCGCCGAACAAGCCCTGGGCCAACGGCAACCCGACGTCGTCGTGGTCTACGACGCCGGGTCCGTCGACACCCCGGCGGTCGCTCAGAAGGTCCAGGCAGTGATCGCCGCCCTCCCCGGCGACACCGTGACACACAAGACCAGCTATTGGGACAGCCACAGTCCAGTCTTGGCCGACGCTTCGAAGCGATACGGCTTGGTGACCCTCACCCTCGCGGGCGATGAGAGCACCCGGTTGGGCAACTACGCGAAGGTCAAGGACCTGCTCAACGTCGACGGAGTACCACACCAGGTCGCCGGGGCGACGGCCATGGCCTACACGATCGGAGCCGAGTCCAAATCGGACCTGACGACCGCCGAGGCGATCTCGATGCCGGTCGTGCTGGTGCTGTTGCTGCTGATCTTCGGCAGTGTCGTGGCTGCCTTGCTGCCGGTGCTCGTCGGCGGGCTCGCGATCGCCGGGTCGCTCGGGGTGCTCAACGCGCTGTCGTATGCCGTGGACGTGAACAACTTCGCCGTCAACGTGGCGACCCTGCTGGGCCTGGGTCTGGCGATCGACTACGGGTTGTTCGCCGTGGGACGGTTCCGCGAGGAGCTGGCTGCCGGACGCTCGTCTGCGGAGGCCGTGCGGCGGACGGTGGCCACGGCCGGGCGGACCATTGCTTTCTCCGCGACCCTGCTGGTCATCGCGTTGGCCGGGTTGCTTGTGTTCCCGCTGCCGTTCCTGCAGTCGATGGCCTATGGCGGGATGTCCGCGGTCGCCATCGCCGCTCTGGTCTCGTTGACGCTGCTGCCTGCGCTGTTGGGGATCTTGGGGCCGCGGGTGGACAAGCTGTCGCTGCCGTGGCGTCGTGCTGGGGATCCGCGGTGGCTCGGCCGGATTGGCAGTGCCGTGATGCGCAAGCCGTTGGCTTTCGCGCTGCCGATCGTGGCCGTGCTGGTGGTGCTCGCGGTGCCGTTCGGGTCGCTGCACTTCGGCGCGGTGACCGAGAAGCAGCTGCCGCCGGGCGACCCGACTCGGCAGGCCGTCGAGATGATCGGCACCAACTTCCCGGCGCTGAGCAACAACGGCGCCGACGTCATCGTGCCTGGTCCGGACTATCTGGCTCGCGTTCAGGCGGTGCCCGGCGTCGCGCAGGCAACCGTCGTCGGCACCAAGGACAACGTGACCGTGGTGCACGCTGCCCTGGTCGGTGACCCGGTGAGCGACACCGCGCAGCACGCGATCTCCGGCCTGCGGGCGCTGGGTCCGGAGGTGCAGGTCGGTGGGTTCACCGCGCAGGTCATGGACGGCAACCAGGCGATCGTGGACAACATGCCGTTGATGATCGCGATCCTGGTCGGGGCGACGCTGCTGCTGATGTTCCTCGCGTTCGGGTCGGTGCTGTTGCCGATCAAGGCCGTGGTGATGAGCGCTCTGTCGCTGTCGGCCACCTACGGCGTGCTGGTGTTCGTGTTCCAGCTGGGCCACGGCGCCGGGCTGCTGAACATCACCCCGGAACCGTTGCAGGCCGGGATGTTCGTGCTGATCGGGGCGGTCGTGTTCGGACTGTCCACGGACTACGAGACGTTCCTGCTGTCCCGGATGATCGAGGCCCGGCACACCGGCATGAGCACGCCCGACGCGGTGCGCACCGGGCTGGTCCGGACCGGCCGCATGATCAGCGCGGCGGCGCTTTTGCTCATCGTGGTGACAGGCGCGTTCGCGATGTCCGGTCTTTCCATGATGAGGTTCGTCGGGGTGGGCATGATTGCCGCCCTCATTCTCGACGCCACCGTGGTCAGAATGCTGCTCGTGCCCGCCGTGCTGCGGCTGCTGGGCAATGCTGCTTGGTGGGCGCCCGGACCGCTCAAACGCTTGCAACAGCGTGCAGGAATCGGCGAGGTCCCGGCCGGCGAAAACCCCGTTAACCGCCAGGTCGAGCTGGTATAGCAAATAATCATGGGGAAATGTGCTGGCGGTGCCGATCGCTCGGGGGGCTACACGATCGGCACCGCCAGCACAGAAGCCCGGCTCACGGCCCCCTGGCCCGAACCGGACCCCAGCACCGCGATGATGGTCGCGGCGAGGGTCTGTACTCCGTCTGGGACGGGTATACACGACGTTCACTCACATTGTGGCATCACCTATCCCAGTAGAGCTGGAATTGTTAACAGATGCGCATGCAGATGCACTTGCATACACACGCCGCATGGCAAGGTGAACACCCGTGAGCACCGACGTTGTAGTGGTAGGTTCGGCGAACGCCGATCTGGTCGTGGCGGTCGACCGCCGTCCCGGTCCGGGGGAGACCGTGCTGGGTGCGGATACCGAAGTTCACCCGGGTGGGAAAGGCGCGAACACCGCCGTCGCCGCGGCAAAGCTCGGCGCAAGCGTTTCCCTCGTGGCGGCGATTGGCCGGGACTCCTACGGGCGGTTGCTCGAGGAATCCCTGCGGAACGCCGGGGTGGACACCGCCCCGATTCGGAAAACCGAACGGCCGACCGGCATCGCCTACATTTTCGTCACCCCGGACGGGGAGAACTCCATCCTGGTCTCGCCGGGCGCGAACAGCGCGCTGGCCGAGGATGATCTGACCTTCGGGGACGCGAAAATCCTGGTGGCCTCGCTGGAGGTTCCGCTGCCCACGATTGAGCGGGCGGTGGCGCTGGCCGCGGCACGAGGGATTCGCGTGGCTGTCAACGTTTCGCCACCGGCCCCGCTTTCCGCGGATACCCTCGCCGTGCTCGACCCGATCGTGGTGAACGAGCACGAGGCCGCCCAGTTGCTCGGCGGTGATTCCGATCCGCGCGGATTGCTCGCCCTCGGGCCGCGTTCGGCCGTTGTCACCCTCGGTTCGAAAGGCGCGCTGGTCATCGAGCCGGACGGCGTGCAGGAGATCTCGTCACCACGTGTCACGGCGGTTGACACAACCGGTGCGGGCGACGCGTTCACCGGTGCCCTCGCCGCCGAACTCGCTCGCGGAGCCTCGTTGGGGGACGCGGCCCGGTTCGCCGTCAAGGTTGCTGCGATCTCCGTCACGAGAAAGGGTGCGCAGCCTTCTTACCCTTCAGTAGAGGAGTTGGCCGAGTAGGGTTTCCACTCATGCTGAGTGGCGTGGGTGTGAGTCCTGGCCGGGCGGCGGGTCCGGTAGTCCTGGTCACGGAACCACCCGGGGAGCCGCCCTCGGGCCCGGCCCCGGCCGACCTGGCCGCGGAGGCGGGCCGGATCGGCCCGGCCGCCGAGCTGGTCGCCGCCCGTTTGCAGGAACGGGCCGCCGCGGCCACCGGCGATGCGAAGACGCTGCTGGAGACGACGGCGATGATGGCCGCCGACCCCTCACTGCGCATGCAGGCCGAACAACTGGTCGCCAGCAACAAGATCCCCGCCGCGCGGGCCGTGCACGAGGCCGCGTCGACTTTCATGGACTCGCTGCGTGCCGCGGGCGGCTACATGGCCGAGCGCGTGCGTGACGTCGAGGACGTGCGCGACCGCTTGGTCGCCGAACTGCTTGGCGTGCAGCCTCCCGGCGTGCCGACGCTGACCGAGCCGAGTGTGCTGCTCGCCCGTGACCTCGCCCCGGCGGACACCGCCGTGCTGGACCCGTCGAAGGTCCTTGCCCTGGTGACCGAGGAAGGAGGGCCGACCAGCCACACCGCGATCCTCGCGCGTTCGCTGGGCATCCCCGCTGTCGTTGCTGTGCAGGGGATTCTCGCCGCGGGCCCGGCGCAACTGATCGTCGATGGGGAGATCGGCACGGTCGAGATCCCACGCGGCCCGATCACCCCGTTCGCCGCCGAGGTCCGCGCCGAGGCCGTGTGGAACGGCAAGGGCGCGCTGGCCGACGGCATGCGGATCAAGGTGCTGGCCAACGTCGGCTCCCCCAAGGACGCCCAGGCCGCCGCGGACGCCGGCGCCGAGGGCGTCGGCCTGTTCCGCACCGAGTTCTGCTACCTCGACGCCACCGACGAGCCCACTGTGGACGACCAGCGCAAGGCCTACGCCGCCGTGCTGGCACCGTTTCACGGGAAACCGATCATCGTCCGCACCCTCGACGCCGGCGCCGACAAGCCCCTGGCCTTCCTCAACCCCGACCCCGAGATCAACCCGGCGCTGGGCGTCCGCGGCATCCGGATCTCCAAGCAGCGCCCCGAAGTCCTGAACCGCCAACTCGAGGCCATCGTCCTGGCGGCCAACGAGACCGGCGTCGAACTGTCGGTCATGGCGCCCATGGTCGCCACCGTCGAGGAGGCCGCCTGGTTCGTCGACCGCGCGCACGCCGCCGGGGTCACGCGGGCCGGGGTGATGATCGAGGTCCCCGCCGCCGCCTTGGTGGCCGAGGAACTGTTCGGGGTCGTGGACTTCATCAGCATCGGCACCAACGACCTCGCTCAGTACACCCTTGCCGCGGACCGGCAGCTGGGCGCTGTCGCGGCTTTGAACGATCCTTGGCAGCCCGCGTTGCTGCGGTTGATCGCCATGATCGGCAAGGCTGCTGGCGCTGCCGGGAAGCCCGCCGGGGTTTGTGGTGAGGCCGCTGCGGATCCGCTGCTGGCTGGAGTGCTTGTCGGGCTTGGTATCAGCAGTCTGTCGATGAACGCCGGTTCCGTGCGTCGAGTCGGCGCCGCTCTGGCCCGGCATTCGGAGGACTTCTATCGCCAGGTCGCGCGGGCGGCGCTCGTGTCGCATACCCCCGCTGACGCCAAGTCGACTGTCCGGGCGATGGTGTCCTAGCGGTCGGTGGAGACCTTCCAGGGGAAGCGGATCACGAGGGAACCCAGCCGGAGGTAGGTCGGGCGCTTGATCTTGACGGAGCCGGCCCGCACGATGCCGCGGATCCGGAAGTGCGGGCCGCCGGGTTCCTGCGGACGCGAGATCTTGTTGTGCAGGGAACCGGCGGCCAGCTGAACATCATCGGTGTCCACTGTGGCGTGTTGGGGGAGCAGGATCCTCACCGAGCCCGCGGTGATGTCCAGCTCCACGTCGACTTCGCGCGTCTGGATGTCCGCGTCGCTGAAGTCGAGGTCGCAGGAGCCCATCTTGTTGCGGACGATCAGTTCCCGCGGCACCGCCCAGCGCCCGCTCCGGCGGAGCTTCGACATGGTGTTGCGCAGTTCGAGGCGCGGCTTGGCGGTGGCGGCCGGCTGGGTTTCGGGGTGGACCAGGCCGGGCAGGTCGATCAGCACCGCGTTCAGCTCGGAGCGGGTCTTGGCCGCGAGCGCGGTGTCCGTTCTGGTCGTGAACTCGTCGAGGGTGATCAGGCCCTGGCCGATGGCCTTCTGCAGCACCGCGACGACGTGCTCACGTTCGGCGTCGCTCACCCTGAGGGTGCGGGGGTCGACCGGCTCGCTCACGACCTCAACCTATTCCTCGTCCAGCCCATGTTCGATGGCGTACCTGGCCAGCTCGACCCGGTTGTGCAGCTGCAGCTTCCGCAGCGTGGACTGCACGTGGTTCTCGACCGTCCGGTGCGACAACACCAGCCGCTCGGCGATCTGCCGGGCGCTCATGCCCTTGGCCACCAGCCGGAGCACCTCGGTCTCCCGTTCGGTCAGCTGCGGGGCGTCCTCGGCCTCAGCAGGGGCGGCGGCCATCCGGCGGTACTCGCCCAACACCAGACCGGCCAGTCCCGCGGTGAACACCGCGTCGCCGTGGGCGGTTCGGTTGACCGCGTCCACGAGTTCCTCGGCGGAAGCGGACTTCACCAGATAGCCGGAGGCACCCGCCTTCACGGCCTCCAACACGTCATCGTGCGCACCGCTCGCGGACAGCACCAACACGCGTGTGCCCGGGAGTTCGCTGACGATCGTGCGGGTGGCGTCCACGCCGGATGCGCTGCCCAGGTTGAGGTCCATCAGCACGACGTCGGGGGTCACGGCCTTGGCGATCCGGACCGCCGCGTTCGCGTCACCGGCGGTCGCCCGCACGTCGAAGCCGCGTTCGGTGAGGTCACGGGCCACGCCGTCGCGCCACAACGGATGGTCGTCGACGACCATCACGGACACGCTCATCGCCCACCTCCCTTTCTCTGCCGCGCCTTCGGACGGGGAATGCGGATCTCCCACTCGGTGCCCTCCCCCGGAGCGGTGTCCAGGGTGATCGTGCCACCCAGCTCGGACACCCGGCCGCGGATGGACCGGGCCACTCCCATCCGGCCCGCGGAGACCGCCTGGTCGAGCCGCCCGGACGGGATGCCCTGGCCATCGTCCCGGACGCTGATCACGACCTGGTCACCCAGATCCTCGACCAGGACCCACGCGTGCGCGTCGGGACCGGCGTGCCGGGCCACGTTCAGCAACGCCTCCCCCACCAGGGAAGTCAGCTCGGTGACGGTGGTCTCGGGCAGCTGGACCGCCGTGCCCGGGACGGCGACCTGCACCGAAGCCGTTGCCATCACTTGCAGACGCGGCCGGAGGTCAGCGGTGCCGTCGGCGGCGGACTCGGGTGGCGCGGCGGCGACGAGGGACCGCAAGGCGACTTCCTGCTCACCGGCGAGCCGGGCGAGTTCGGCCGCTTCCCCACCGAGCTCGGCGCCGCGTTTCCGCACGCGGGCCAGGATCTGCAGCACGCTGTCGTGGATGCTGCGGGCGAGCCGTTCCCGTTCGGCGGTCGCGGCTTCGGCACGCAACGCCTGCGCCATGCGTTCCTGCGACCGGCGGGCGGTGACCGACGCGAGCCCGACCACGAAACCGGCGCCGACGAGTAACACGGCGTCGCGCATGACATCCGTGTTGAGCACGTTCCTGGTCAGCCCGTTGGTGACCGCCACGACCAGTCCCGCCGAGATCCCGGCGATCTGCCCGCCGAGCACCGCCGCCGCGACCGCCGGGACACACGCCCACACGGTCGGGACCAGCGGAACGATGTCGACGATCTGCTGCGGCGACAGGACCCAGGCCGACGCGCCCATCAACACCGCCGTGACGCCGAGGTCCGACCACACCACCCAGCCCCGGCGTCCCCACGGCCGCAGATAGGCGGGCACCGTGAACAGCGACCACACGAACATGACGCCCAAGATCGTCCACGCCAGCCACGGCCGGACGTACCCGCCTTGGTGCACGAACACCACCACGACCGCGAAGACGAACGTGACTATCCGCAGGATCGCGGTGCTGCGCCACAGCGGCGAGGTGGCGTCATTCGGGGGCACGGCTCGGTTCCTGACTCGTCCCCGGCCGGGACCCTTCGTCGTCCATGACGTCCACCGACTCGGGATCGGCCTCGTTCTCGTGCACCAGTGACCGGATGCCCGCGTTCAGCACGGCCAGCAACGGCACCGCGAGCAACGCCCCGGGGATGCCACCGGCGACCAAACCCGCGGTGATCGCGAGAACCACAGCCAGCGGGTGCAACCGGACCGCGCGCCCCAGCAGCCACGGCTGCAGCACATGCCCTTCCAGCTGCATGACCGCGACCACGACGCCCAGCACGACCAGCGCCTGCACCCATCCGTTGGCCACCAAGGCGATCAGCACCGCGACCGTGCCCGCGATGACCGCACCCACGATCGGGATGAACGCCCCGAGGAACACCAACGTCGCCAGCGGCACCACCAACGGCACGCCCACGATCCACAACCCGATGCCGATACCGACGGCGTCCACCACAGCCACGGCAGCAGTGGCGCGCACATAGCTGACCAGCGACGAGAAACCCCTGCGCCCCGCGGTGTCCACCCGGTCGCGCACGTTCACCGGCACGCCCCGCATCAGGAACCGCCAGATCCCGCCGCCGTCACTGAGGAAGAAGATCAGGATGAACAGGGTCAGCACGAACCCGGCGAGCACCTCGCCGATGCTGGCCGCGGTGGTCAGCGCACCGGTGGTGATGGCCTCCTGGTTCTTCTTGATCGTGTCGATGATGGTGTTGAGGAAGTCCTGCAGCTGCTCCTTCTGCAAGTGCAGCGGCCCGTCGCGGAGCCAGTTGCGGATGGCGTCCAGCGACTGCCCGACCTGTGCCTGCAGGTCCGGCAGGCCGCTGACGAACTCAGAGATTACGAACGTGAGCACGCCGCCGAGCACCGCGAGCCCGCCGACCAGCACGATCGCGGTCGCCAGCCCCTTGGGCACCCGCCAGTCGACGAGCTTCTGCACCCCGGGCGACATCAGCGCGGCCAGCAGCAGCGCGATCGCCAGCGGGATCATCACCGTGGAGAAGTAGCCGGCCAGCCAGATCAGCACGTACAGCGCGGCGATGACGACGATGAACCGCCAGGCCACCGCTGCGGCCACGCGCAGGCCCCGCGGCACCACATTGGTCACTTCGAGCGGGGCCATCGGCCGCTTCGGGCGCTCCGTCGTCACGATCGTCACGTTATCGGTCCGGGCACCCGAATTGGGTGACCGAGCAGGGGCCGGACACGAAAGAATCTTGGCGTGCAGCTCACCGAGGTCGAACGGAAAGTCAGCGAGGCGTTCCCCAGCGGCGAACCGGTCGACGCCGGCGGCCAGCCGGTTCGAGGCGAGGTCCTCACCGGGCTGTTCACCGACGTCAACGGCTCGAGCGCGCTGCGGCTGTCCAACGCGCACATCACCGGGCAGTTCAACCTGGAGGGCCGGGACGTCCGCCAGGTCGTCGACCTGCGTGACTGCGAGTTCGACAGCGTCCCCGACCTGCAGATGGCCAAGCTGATCGGGCTGCGCATGCACTCCTGCCGCGTGCCCGGGCTCAGCGCGCGCAACCTGCGGGTGGACAGCGACCTCATCCTGGAGCCGCGGTTCCAGTGCGACGGCACGGTCGACCTGACCGACGGCACCATCGGCGGTTCGCTGCGGATGTCCGGCTCGGTGCTGCACAACCCGGGCGACCGGCTGGTGATGGCGGCCGCCCGGCTGCACGTGTCGGGTTCGTTCCTGGCGTTGGACATGCGGGCGACCGGGCCGATCCGGCTCGCCGGCGCCTATGTCGGCGGAAGTCTCCAGCTGTCCGCGGCTTACCTGACCTCGCCGATCGACTGCGACCGCATCCGTGTCGAGGGCACGGTCGCCTTGGACCGCGGGTTCACCGCATTGGGTGTCGTGCAGTTCGCGGACGCCCGGATCGGCGGGCACCTCCGGCTCGCGGGTGCCGTGCTCGGCGGGCCGGACCAGCCGTTGACCGAGCGGCCGCCGATCGCGTTGTTCGCCGACGGCATCGAGCTGGGCGGGGACATGGACGCCCGGTCGGGGCGGCTGGCCGGGCGGCCGAACCAGGCGCCGTTCGTGGCCTACGGGCAGGTTCGCTTCCCCGGGGCCAAAGTGGACGGCACGTTCAGCATGTCCGGTGCCCGGCTGCACTGCGCGGGCCGGGACGCGTTGTTCGCCGACCGGCTGTCCGTCGGCGAGACCCTGTTCCTGGAGGAGGTCCAGGCAAACGGTTGCGTCCGGTTGCAGGACACCAAGATCGGGGCCTCGCTGAACTGCACTGGCTCGCGGTTCGTCGAGCCCCGGTTGCGCGCGGACGGCAGCCGCAAGCCGTCGCTGGACCTGCAGTTCGCGAGCATCGGCCACAACCTGTTGTGCAGCCGCGATGTCGTGGCGACCGGTGGGGTGAGCATGCGGCTCGCCGACATCCGGCACACCGCGCACCTGTCGTTCGCCACGATGGGCGACGGCCGGCCGGACAGCTTCGCGTTGGACGCGTACGGCATGAGCGCGCACCAGCTCGTGGTGCAGTTCCCCGAGGAAACGCCGCCACAGGGCGCTGTCCGGCTGGCGAAGGCGCACGTGCGGGTGCTCACCGACGGACCCGGGCTGTGGTCGGCGTCCGGCGGCGTTGATGTCGCCGACTTCGTGTACGAGTCGGTCGAGTCCACTAAGGACGTCACGGTCAAGGACCGGTTGCGGTGGCTGCGAACCGTGCAGCCGGACTTCGCGCCGGGCCCGTACGACCACCTGGTCAACGTGTACCGCAACGCCGGTGAGGAGCAGCTCGCCGAGGACGTGTTGCTGGAGAAGCAACGGCGCCGGCACGCGGAACTCGGCCGTGCTGGGCGGATCTGGGGCGTGCTGCAGGAGTGGACCGTCGGTTATGGGTACCGGCCGTGGCTCGCGGCCGGGTGGCTGGGCGTTTTCTGGCTGGTGGGCACGTTCTGGTTCGCGTTCCATGAGATGTCCAAACTGGACAACGACCAGAACCCGGTCTGGAATCCGCCTTTGCTGGCCATGGATCTGTTGTTGCCGATCATCGACTTGGGGCAGGACAACATGTGGCGGATGGTCGGTCCGTCGCAGTGGATCGCGGACGTGTTGATCGCGGCGGGCTGGGTTCTCGCGACAACGGTCGCCGCCGGGGCAACGCGGCTGCTCAAGCGGGGTTGATTACTCTTCGTCAAAGTCGGCGACACAGAGTGTTGATCACACGATCGGGGGGTCTCCCGGCGTTGGGCGTGCACTCGCCTTGATCCGTCTGCCAGTCTTGCCGTCGGCACCGAGCCGTGATCGAACCGATACCGCTCGTGCCTCCCCAGTGAGACCCCGGCAGACAGGAACCCAGGCGTGGCGAAGACAGCGAGGGCCGCACGTGTGCGGCGCATCCTGTCCCGCGCCGGGCTGGTCCTCGGTGGTGCCGTCGTCGGCACGGCAGCGGCTTGGCTGCTGTCCTCCGCCAGCGCTTCGGCGGACACCGACACGACCGACGTCCTGCAGCCGGTGGTCGGCGCACTGACCCAGCACACCGACACCAAGCCGAGTGAGCTGCCGCAGTACGTCGACCAGATCGTGCACAAGGCGCCCGCCCCGCCCCAGGAGATCACCGAGGTCGGCCGGCAGGTGCAGGACACGGTCGAGCAGGTCGCCGGGCAGCTCCGGCTGCCCGCCGCGCCCACCCACCGCGCCGAGGACACCTCGCCGGCGTTGCGGTTGCTCTCGTTGGGCAACCACGACATCTCGCCGATCGTGCGCCCGGTGGACGCTCTCTCGCAGACCGCGTCCGCGCTCACCACGCAGACGCGCCCGGCGGCGCACGACTACAGCCGCCACCCGGTGAGCGAGTCGCCACGGCATGAGCCGTCGCCCGCGCCCGCTCCTGGTCTCCCCGCCCTCCCCCCGGCGCCGTTGGTTCCCCCGACCGCTCCGGCCGGTTCCTGCAGCAACTCCTGCGGGCACGGCTCGGACGACGACCTCGGCATGCCCTTTGTGGACTCCTGGCCGGCCCCGCAGAGCGGGCTCGGTTCTTCGCGCGCGCTGCGACTGGTCTCGCAGCACGTCGTGACCGCCGTGGGCGCGCAGCCCGGCGTCACCCCTGACTGACCCAAGCACACGCGGCCGGCGTTAAGCGCCTTCAGCACGCCCGTGTGCTTTTTCGCGTGGCCGCGTACCGACCAACCCCCTCAAGCCCGGGTGGTCGCTTGCCCCGGCGCGTCTCGCGTCCGACCACCCACCCCCTTGCCACTGAACAAGGAAAAGGAGAACACCCGCATGCAAACCTGGGCTCGGCGTGGTCTGCAGACCGCGCTGGTAACCGGTGGTTTGCTGATGCTCGGTACTGGCATCGCTTCTGCCCACGAGAACGTGAACCCGGACCGGCCGGCCTCGCCGCTGGATCCGCAGGTCAAAATCCCGGTCCGGGTGCACGACAACGCCATCGGCACCCCGTTCGGCCAGAAAGACCTCCCGGATGTCAACCGTGACATCACCATCAGCGCCGACTCGCTGACCAAGAAACTCCCCGCCGGCAAGGCCGCCTCGCTCGGCAAGGCCACCACCGGCAAGGCACAGAACGTGGCCGGCCCGCTGGCCGCCAAGCTCCCGCACTCGGCGGAGCGGATGAGCCCGAAGGCGGCGGACCTGTTCCGCGGCAACGTGGTCTCGCCGCACGTGCTCGCGCCGATCGAGTTCGCCGGCAACGCGATCGCGGCCGGTGGTGATGCGCACGTGGACGCCACCTCCTCGGAGAACGACGTCGACTACAGTCCGGTGTGGACGAACGGCGCGGATGACGTGCTGGCCGGCAACGTGGTCAACATCGACTGGGCGCTGCCCATCCGGGTCAGCGGCAACGCGGTCGCGGCACTGGGCAAGGCGACGACGAAGTTCGTCTCGCACAACACCACCGTCGAGGGTGGCGACATCGTCACCAAGGGCACCAACGGTGTCCTCGCCGGCAACGTCGTGTCCGGCCAGTGGGCGACCCCGGTGCAGGTGACCGCGAACGCGATCAGCGCGGCGGGCATCGCCAAGGCCGACACCGAGATGGACGACTCGGCGCACGCGCCGGGCACCATCACCACCGACGGCACGAAGGGTGTCGTGTCCGGCACCGGTGCGGGCGTGCCCATCGGGCTGCCCGCCGCCGTGCACGGCAACGCGGTCACCCTGGCCGGCAAGGCGCTGACGGACGAGAAGAACACCCTGATCGCCACGGCCGGGCAGCCGCTCGGCAAGAGCGCCCCCGGCTACATCACCACCAGCGGCAAGGAGTCGGTGCTCTCCGGTACCGCGCTCGAGCCCGCGTTCGCCGGACCGGCCTCGGCCACCTGCAACGCGGCCGCGGTGGGCGGCGGGGCGGACTGCCTCGACGGCGACACCGAGACGATCACCAAGGCCGGTGGGGACGTTCTCACCAATGGCGACAAGTCGGCCGGTGGCGGCACGCTCGCCACGGTGCCGCTGGCGTTCCCGGCACAGGTCTTCGCGAACTCCGCGAACCTGGTGGGGCTCACCAACGTCCAGCACCACAACCTCGACGTGGCCAAGGCCGGCGGCGACACGAAGACCAGCGGCAACGACGCCGTGCTGGCCGGAACCCTGGCGAACGCCCCCGTCGCCGGGCCGGCCGAGGTGTTCGGCAACGCGGGCACCCTGGGCGGCATCGCCAAGACCGACTCGATGGACGACGTGGTCACCAAGGCCGGCGGCGGCGCGCTGACCGGTGCGGTGAACAGTGTCGCGTCGGGCACGTTGGTCAACACCCCGGTGGCTCTGCCCGCTGAGGTGTTCGGCAACGCCGCCGCGGGCGTCGGCCAGGCGGTCGCCCTGGTGGGCGAGCACAAGCAGGCGACGGCCGGCGGCGACTCGGGCGTGTACGCCGACAACTCCGTCCTCGGCGGCAACGCGATCAACCCGGCGGTGTCCGGCCCGGCACAGGTGATGAGCACCGGCGCCACCATCCTGGGCAACGCCAAGACCGACGTGTGCAACGACATCGTCACCAAGTCCGGTGGCTTCACCGGCACGACCGGCAACGACAGCGCCGGCGGCGGCAACGCGGTCACCCCGGGTGTTTCGCTGCCCACCGAGACGCTGGCCAACAACGCCAACCTGGGCGGCCAGACCTCCAGCGCGGTCGACGAGCACAAGGTGTCCACCGCGGGCGGCCCGACCAGCACCATCGACGACGCCGGTGTCCTGGCTTCGAACGTGGTGACCGGTTCGGTGTCCGGCCCGGTGCAGGTGTTCGGCAACGCCTTCTCCGGCGGTGGCATCACCACCTCGAAGGCGCACAAGGAGACCATCTCCACCGCGGGTGGCCCGGTCTGGGCCAAGGGCACCGGCGGTGCCGGGTCCGGCAACGTCGCCGCCGCCCCGTTCGCTCTTCCGACGCAGGTCTTCGGCCTGGCCGGCAGCGTGCTGGGCAAGGCGAACGCCTGGGCCGAGGGTGACACCACGTCCATGTCGGGCGGGGACGTCACCACCGACGGCAAGATGGGCACGGTCAACGGCAACGTGGCCTCCGTGCCCGGTGCCTGGGCCGCGCAGGTGTTCGGCGACGCCGCGGGCGTGGCCGGGCTGGTGAACTCGCACGCCGAGAACACCACCGACTCGACCGCCGGCGGCGACGTGCTGACCTCCGGTGACGACGGTTCGATCTCCGGCAACGTGGCCAGCGCACAGGCGCTGCCGATCGCCCAGGTCTTCGGTCTCGCCGCGGCGGGCGCCGGCCTGGTGAACGGCGCGGGCGCCAACGACACCGTGGTCACCTCCGGCGGTGACGTCACCACCAGCGGCGACCGTGGCTCGATCTCGGGCAACCTCGCCGACGTGCCGGCCGCGGCGGTCGCGCAGGTCTTCGGTGACGCCGCTGCCATCGGTGGCACCGCTGTCGGCGTTGGCCCGAACGAGACCACCGCTGTCACCGGCGGCATGGACACCACGTCGGGCAAGGCCGGCAACCTGTCGGGCAACCTGGCGACCGTGCCGGTGGGCGCCATCGCACAGGTCTTCGGCAACGCGGCCTCCGTTGTGGGCACCGCGGTCGGCATCGCGCCGAACGACACCGACGTGATGGCCGGTGGCGACGGCCAGACCTCGGGCGAGGACGGCTCGATCTCCGGCAACCTGTTCGCGGTTCCAGTCGCGGCGGTCGCCCAGGTCTTCGGCAACGCCGCCTCGCTCGGCGGGCACGCGGTCGGCATCGCGCCGAACGAGACCACCGACATCGTCGGCGGGACCTACGACACCGACGGGTCGCTCAAGACCCTGTCGGGCGTGGAGAAGGTCGTCCCGATCGGCGCGGTCGTGCAGGTCTTCGACATCCCGCTGCCGATCCTGGCGCACGCGATGACCGCCGCCCCGAACCACACCGTGGTGAAGATCGACGACACCGTGCCGCAGATCAACCTGCCGATCGGCGGGGGCGGCCTGCCCATCAACAAGCTGCCGAGCCTGCGTGGCCTGCTGGCCAAGTCGCAGTCCCGCTCGGACATCGCCCCGGTCAAGGCGCCGGGCGTGTCCAATGTGGACGTCGCTGGTCTCGGCACCGGTGCCGGCCCGCAGCTGCCGAACCTGAACGTGGTGCCGAACTTCGGCGGATCCACCGTCGACGGCGTCACGCTGCCGCACCTGCCGTTGGGCTCGCAGGGTTCCGCGCTGCCGACGATTCCGCTCGGCCAGGGCGCGCTGCCCGTTGACCTGCCGCTGCCGCTGACCCCGCAGTCCCGCGCGGACCTGCCGGTCAACTCGCCGAGCATGAACGACGTCAGTGTCGCCGGCCTCGGCTCGGGCAAGGGCGCCCAGCTGCCGGTCGTCAACCTGAGGCCGAACTTCGCCGGCACCAACGTCGACGGCGTTTCGCTGCCCAGCACCGACGCGGTCACCAGCGGCTCCGCGCTGTCCTCTTTGGACGCGACGCAGGTGCTGCCGACCCTGAACGTGCTGCAGATGCTGCCGAAGCCCGAACTGGGCTGAGTGCAGACCCGGCCGGGGCCGTCCCTCCCTGGAGACGGCCCCGGCTCTCCCCTCTTGCTTCCTCACCGATTTTCTGTTGATTTACAAGGAGATTCTCGTGCGCAACACCATCCGTCGCGGTATGTTCCTGACCGCCACCGCCGGCTTCGCCCTGCTCGGCTTCGGTCTCGGCCAGGCTTCCGCCGCGGTGCCGGCCCTGCCCCCGCTGCAGGCCACCCCGAACGTGCCTTCGCTGCCCCAGCTGCCCACCCCCGGCCTGGACACCCCGAGCCTCGGCTCGCTGCCGACCCTGCCGGACACCGGTCTCCTGGGCGGCATCACCGACACCACCGCTTCGCGGTCCGGCCTGCCCGCCACCCCGAAGCTGCCCACCGCCAAGGACCTGCCGCTGCTGGGCGGGATCGCCGACCTCCCCAGCCTGATGGACCTGGTGCCGCAGAACGACGGCCTGACCGGCATGGCCGACCTGCCTTCGCTGGGCGAGGACTCGCTGCCCACCGCCGACCTCCCGTCGAACGAGCTGGGCCTGCCCGCCACCGAGACCGGTGACCTGCCCGTGGGCCTCGACCCGCAGCAGCTCCCGCAGCTGCCCCAGCTGCCCGCGGAGTCCTCGGAACTGACCAAGGCCCCCGTCGTCCAGCTGCCCAACACCCAGCGCCTGCCCGTCGTGGCCCAGGTCGACCACAACGACATCACCCACAAGATCGTCCCCAACACCGACGGCGTCGACGTCCAGGGCCTGCCCAAGCCGCAGGTCCCCGACGTGGCCGACACCCCCAACGCCGTCAAGCTCCCCAACGCCACCCCGAAGACCCCCGGCATGGAGTCCCTGGGCCTGCCCACCACCCTCCCGGTCGTCTCGGACATCGACACCACCATGCCGAGCCTCGACGACCTGACCGGTGGCACCCAGCTGCCGACCGAACTGCCTGAGCTGCCGGCGGTCTGACCTCCGCCGCTACCGAAGAACGGGCCCGGGAGCAACGCAGCTCCCGGGCCCGTTCTCCCATGTCCAGGGCATCCCATCCCCTCCCCACCGCCCCAGCCACCAACTAGGCGCCGCCCCAACCGTCAAAGCCCCCCAAACTAACCGAGGTGGGTTTCGGCGGTGAGGATGACTTCGTGGACTTTTTCCTTGCCCGCGCTGGTGAACCAGCCCGCGTCCGTCCGCGCCAGGCGCCGAATGCGGTCCGCGATCGGCTTTCCCGTGCCGTAGGGGTGTTCGGTGATCACGGCGATGAGGGTGTCGGTGAGGTGGGCGACGGTTTGGTCTTCGCGTAGGGCTTTTCGCAGGCGTGTCGCCAGAACTGGTGGTCCCGCAACGATTGTCAACGTCACGAGGGTGCCGTGCGTTCTGGCGCGGGCAAGTGCGTGTGTCAGGCGGTCGATCAGCAGTTCGCGGCCGGGCAGCCCGGTGCCGGGATCGAGCAGACCCTTGCCGTTCAGCACGGCATTCATGGCCAGAGCCTTCACCGTCCACGATGGACACTCAAGGCCCCGATCCGGTGGTTTAGCCGAACTGCACCGATCTCTTCGACAGTCCGTACCAGTAGCCGTCGATGGTGGTCCGCGCGGTGTCCGCGGTGGCCAGGCTCGCGCCCAGCGTCACGAACAGCGGCGCGAAGTGTTCCGTGCGGGGGTGCGCAAGGCGGGCGGCGGGGGCCTTGTGGGTGAAGTCGATCAGCGCGTCGAAGTCGCGGGTGGCCAGGGTTTCCGCGCCCCACTGGTCGAACTCGCTGGACCACTGCGGTGGTGTGACGTCGGTGCCCGCCGACATGTTGAGGCCGCTCAGGTTGTGCGTGAAGAAGCCGCTGCCGAGGATCAGCACGCCTTCGTCCCGCAGCGGCGCCAGCTGCCGGCCGAGCTCCACCAGCGTCTCGGGGTCGAGGGTGGGCATGGAGATCTGCAGCACCGGGATGTCCGCGTCCGGGTACATCTCCACCAACGGAACGTAGGCGCCGTGGTCGAGGCCGCGGTCCGGCGCGTCCTGAACGGGTGACTGCACGAGTTTGCGCACCTTGGCGGCCAGTTCCGGCGCTCCCGGCGAGCGGTACTGGACCGTGTAGTACCGCTCCGGGAAGCCCCAGAAGTCGTAGACCAACGGCACCGTGGCGGTCGCGCCGATGGTGAGCGGCGCCTCCTCCCAGTGCGCGGAGACGACCAGGATCGCCGTCGGTGCAGGCACATCACCCGCCCAGCCGGCGAGCTGACGGGTCCACAACGGGTCGTCGGCCAGCGGCGGGGCACCGTGGCTGAGGTAGAGCACAGGCATCATGGTCGACTCCAAATGTTGAAGCTTCAACAATGAGTCTAGCCTGCCGCGGTGACGTTCGCAGCCACGCGTTCGAGGAGTGACACCAAAGTGCCGTACTCGTCGTCGGACAACCCCTCGATGGTGCGCCGCCGGAACGCGTGCACCTTGGCGGAGATCGCGTCGAACGCCTCCTGGCCGGACGGGGTCAACGCGCACTCGGCGACCCAGCCGCGGGCGGCCAACGATTCGACAACCGGTCGCAGCGTGGGCATTTCCGGCGAAAGGAACGGTCGCGCCGCGGTGTCGATCTCCTCGACCGAGCGCGCGCCGGACGCGATGGTGTTGAGCACCTGCCACTGCCGCCGCGTGAGGTCCTCCTTGACAAGCACCTTGTCAAAGGCGGCCTCCAGTTCGTTGTCGATGTGCTTGAGCCAGTAACCGAGCGGTTTCACGGGAACCTCCATGTAAGAAGACATGTAAATGTAAGATAGCATGCATGGACCGTGACGTGGAACTGGTCGAACGCGCGATGGTGGCGATCCGGCGGCGGCAGAGCAGGCGCGCGCTGGCCAAGCACATGCCCGTGGACCCGGCGGTGTTCGGCGTCCTGGACGCGGTCGAGGATCGCGGCCCCTGCTCGGTGACCGACCTGACCGGCGCTCTCGGCGTCGACCAGCCGCGGGCGAGCCGGCTGGTGGCCCGCGCGGTCGACGAGGGATTGCTTGTCCGGCAGGCGGATCAGCACGACGGCAGGCGCACCCTCGTCTCGCTCACTGCTTCGGGCAAACGCCAGGTCGAGGCCGCTCATGAAGCGCGCCAACGGGTTTTCGCCGAAGCGATGGCGGACTGGCCGGACCGGGACCGGGCGACGTTCGCGCGGCTGCTCACCAGGTTCATCGACGCCCTTGACACCTGAGCTATGGTGAACCAGTTGGTTAATTAACTAGGTGGTTTAGTAGTGGCAGACCAGCTGAGCACGACGTTCGCGGCGCTGGCGGACCCGACCCGCCGGGCGATCCTGGCGCGCTTGGCCGACGGCGAGGCGACGGTCACCGAGCTGGCCGAGCCGTTCCGGATGAGCCTGCCCGCGGTGTCGAAACACCTGAAGGTGCTGGAGAAGGCGGGGTTGATCGTGCGAGGCCGATCCGCGCAGTGGCGCCCCTGCCGGCTGGACGGCCGGCCGCTGGCCGACGTGTCCGAGTGGATCGAGCGCTACCGGCCCTTCTGGGAGGGCAGCTTCGACCGCCTGGACGAGCACCTGCGCGAGATCATGAAAGGCGACCGCGATGCGTGAGCTGAGCATTCACCGGGTCTTCGACGCACCCCGGGAGCTGGTCTTCCGGGCGTGGACCCGGCCGGAACACCTCACGCAGTGGTATGGCCCGGTGGGGACGCACACCCCGTTGGACACGATCAGCGTGGACGTCCGTGCTGGGGGTACGTGGCGGGCATGCATGATCAACAACGAGACCGGCGAGGAGTACCCGACCGGCGGCGAGTTCCGCGAGGTCGTCGAGCCCGAGCGGCTGGTGTTCACCTGGGGCGAGCCCGGCGGCACCGCGGTCGGCCTGGTCACCGTCACCTTCGAGGACCTCGGCGCCAAGACCGCGATGAACTTCCTGCTCACCGAGCTGCCCGACGACCCTGGTCTGTTCCGTGGCGTGAGCGAGGGCTGGTCGAGCGCCTTCGACCGGCTCACCGAACTACTGGAGGGAAGATGAGCCTGCCCCCGATCGTCAGTCGCGAGGACTGGCTGACCGCGCGCAAGCAGTTGCTGGCCGAGGAGAAGGAGTTCACCCGGGCCCGGGACGCGTTGAGCGCCAAGCGGCGTGAGCTGCCGATGGTCAAGGTGGACAAGCAGTACGTTTTCGAGGGCGAGAACGGTGAGGCGAGCCTGCTCGACCTGTTCGAGGGCCGCCGCCAGCTGATCGTCTACCACTTCATGTGGCTGTTCGACGCGGGCGAGGGCTGCCCGAGCTGCTCGTTCCTGGTGGACAACATGGGCCACCTCTCGCACCTGTACGCCCGCAACACCTCGCTCGCCGTGGTCACCCGCGGCCCGCTCGCCGAGACTTTGGCGTTCCGCAAGCGAATGGGCTGGACGGTGCCGTGGTTCTCGTCGTTCGGCAGCGACTTCAACTACGACTTCCACGTGACGCTGGACCCGGCCAATGGCGCCACCGAGTACAACTTCAAGCAGGACGACTCCGGCTGGTCCGGCGAAGTCCCTGGGGTGAGCGTGTTCCTGCGCGACAGCGACGAGGTGTTCCACACCTACTCGTCCTACGCGCGCGGCGGCGACATCCTGCTGAACACCTACAACTACCTGGATCTCACGCCGTACGGCCGCCAGGAGTCGTTCGAGAAGTCGCCCGAGGGCTGGCCGCAGGACCCGTTCATGTCCTGGGTCCGCCACCACGACAAGTACGAGGTCACCGCATGAGTTTCGACAAGGCACGGCTGGACCGGATGCACGATGTCCTCGCCGGGCACGTTGGCCGCGGCTGGGTGCCCGGCCTCGTCTCGCTGGTCAGCCGGCGCGGCGAGGTGCACGTGGACGTGATCGGCTCGCAGTCCGTGGACGGCCCGCCGATGCGCCGCGACTCGATCTTCCGGATCGCGTCGCTAAGCAAGCCGGTGGTCGCCGTGGCCACGATGATCCTGGTCGAGGAATGCCGGCTGCGGCTGGACGATCCGGTCGACGAGCTGTTGCCGGAACTGGCCGACCGCAAGGTGTTGGCGCGTTTCGACGGACCGCTGGACGAGACCGTTCCGGCCGAGCGGCCGTTGACCGTGCGGGACCTGTTGACGTTCCGGATGGGGTTCGGCGCGTACTTCGGGCCGGACATCCCGATTTTCGCCGCCGCCAAGGAAAAGGGCGTCGCGGTCGGCCCTCCGGCGCCGTCGCCGCTCACCCCGGACGAGTGGATCGCGAACCTCGGCTCGCTGCCGCTGATGTACCAGCCGGGCGAAAGATGGCTCTACCACACGGGTTCCGACGTGCTGGGGGTGCTGATCGAGCGGGTCGCCGGGCAGCCGCTGGAGGCGTTCCTGGCCGAGCGGATCTTCGGCCCGCTCGGCATGACGGACACGAGTTTCTTTGTGCCTGACGAAAAGCGCGACCGGTTCACAACGCAGTACGTGGAAGGCGATGACGGTGCTCTGGTGGTAACCGACGGCGTGCACGACAGCGGGTGGGGCAAGCCGCCGTCGTTCCCGTCCGCCGGTGGCGGGCTGGTCTCGACGGCCGACGACTTCTTCGCGTTCGGGCAGATGATGCTGTCCGGCGGGGCCGGGATCCTGTCCCGCAAGTCCATCGAGCTGATGACCACCGACCAGCTGACGTCCGCGCAGAAGGCCGTGTCCGGGTTCATGCCCGGGTACTTCGACAACCGCGGCTGGGGGTTCGGCGTCGCCATCGACACACAGCGCGTTGACCTGCAGTCCGTCGGCCGGTACGGCTGGGACGGCGGCACCGGGACGTCCTGGTGGAACGACCCGGCCGAGGAGCTGACCGGCATCCTGCTGTCACAGCGGCTGGCGTTCCCGCTGGCTTCCCCGTTGTACCTGGACTTCTGGACCTCGGTGTACCAGTCGATCGAGTAATTCCGTTGGACGGCCGCGGGCCGGGCGCGATCCTGGCGAAGTGACCGACTACATCGCGATCAACCGGGCGAACTGGGACGAACGAGCCCCGGCCCATGCGGCGTCCAACGACTACGGGTTCGACCGGTACGTCGACGATCCCGGGCACCTGAGCCACGTCGTGCAGTTCGACCGGCCTCGTCTCGGCTCGATCGACGGCGTGCGCGGCGTGCACCTGCAGTGCCACATCGGCACGGACACGCTTTCCCTTGCGCGGCTTGGTGCTCACATGACCGGCCTCGACTTCTCCGGCGAATCCCTTGCGCAGGCGCGGACCTTGGCCGCGCGGGCCGGCGCGGACATCACGTATCACGAGGCGTTGGTGTACGACGCGGTGTCCGTGCTCGGCGCCGGGGCGTTCGACCTTGTGTACACCGGGATCGGGGCGTTGTGCTGGCTTCCGTCGATCGCGCGCTGGGCCGAGGTGGTGGCTTCGTTGCTGCGGCCGGGTGGCCGGTTGTTCATGCGCGAGGGCCACCCGATGCTGTGGGCGCACGACGAGACCCGGACCCCGCCGTCACTGGGTTTCCCGTATTTCGAAACCGTTGAGCCGATGGTGTTCGACGAGCAGACAACATATGTGGATACTGAAGCGCCAATTATGAACAGCGTGACTCACAGCTGGAATCATGGCCTGGGTGAGATCATGACGGCGCTGCTCGAGAATGGCATGAACCTGACCGGGTTCGAGGAGCACGACAGCGTGCCGTGGAACGCCATGCCGGGCTACATGACCAGGGACTCCGCAGGTGAGTGGCGGCTCACCGAGGCGCCCAACCGGCTCGCCGCCAGCTACACCCTGCGGATGACCAAGGCTGGCGGATAACTGCCAGCCGGTCGCGGACACTGTTATCCGGCCCTAATCTCGCCTTGGGAAAAGGGATTTCCGGAGATCAGGGGTGTTCGAATGCGACCGTTGAACCGAAGAACTCTGCTCAAGGCGTCTTTCGCGGGCATCGGCGCCACCCTGGTGCTGCCCGGGATGGCATTCGCCGACGAGTTCCCCGCCGTTCCCGGAATGGTCGGCGACCGGCGCGCCAACGAGTTCTGGTACCGGTTCGACCAGGAGCTGCTGTTCGAGGCGAAACCGGAGATCCTGGACGCCTACACCACCATCGGTAAGGCGATCGGCGGCTCACCGGACCTGCTGGCCCAGAACTGGCTGCAGATGGTCACCTCACCGGACTACCCGGCCAACTACACCGAGTTCGTCAGCCAGTTCCGGTCCCAGTTCGAGCTGCTGTCCCGCACGCAGCTCGGCATCATGGACCGGTTCTACCGGCCGAACAGCCCCGAGCTGGCCCAGGCCTTCGGCTACTTCGGCGCCGGCGTGCTGTTCGACCCGCGCCGCGCAGGCATCGAGTCCGAGGTGCACCGGATGGACGGTGACCCGCCGATCGGCTACCACACCTGGCACGCCTTCCTGCGCGGCATGATGTTCCTCGGCATCAGCCCCGAGCGCTGGGCCTGCATCGACCCGCTGGTCGCCTACGGCTGGGCCGTCCAGTCCGTCGCGAAACCCAAACCCCGCGAGGTCAACCAGCCCCTGCCGCCCGCCACCATGGCCCGCCTCGCCTACAAGTGGCTTCCCCGCACCGTCACCCAGCTGGACCGCGACTTCCAGTCGGTGCCCTTCCCGGCGCGGTGACGAGAAGGTCGCTGTCACGCTGAGAGCAGAACTGCTGTCGCGGGCCGGTTCCGGTGACCAGACTGAAGTCATGGACCTGGGGTTTCGCGGTGAGGTGGCTGACTTCTACCACCAGTTCCGGCGGGGTTACCCGTCGGCGGTGATCGACTCGCTGGTGGGTTCGTTCGGGCTCACCAGCGACGACGTCGTGGTGGATCTCGGGTGTGGGACGGGTCAGCTGGCGCTGCCGATCGCTGACCGGGTGCGGTCGGTGGTCGCGGTGGATCCCGAGCCGGACATGCTGATACGCGCCCGTCGAGCCGCGGCGGAGCGTGGGCAGGCGAACCTGAGCTGGATGATCGGGTCCGATGTGGACATTCCCGCGCTTGGCGCGCTGATCGGCGATCGACGCTTGGCGGCGGTGACCATCGGGCAGGCGCTGCACTGGATGGGCCACGAAGAGTTGTTCCGTGCGCTGACTCTGTTCCTCCGGCCTGGTGGTGGCGTTGCGGTGGTGACCAACGGAACTCCGTTGTGGCTGCAGGACACGGCGTGGTCTCGCGCGCTGCGTGGGCACTTGGAGGACTGGCTGGGCACCAAGTTGACCAGCACTTGCGGCACCGACGAAGCCGATCAACGGCGATACCGCGATAGCTTGACCGCGGCAGGCTACGAAATTGCCGTCACTACAGTCGACTACACCGACGAGCTCACCGCGGACCAGATCGTCGGTGGCGTCTATTCGGCGCTTCCTGTTGACCGCCTTCCGTCGCTGGACCAACGGCCACATTTCGCGGAGCGGCTGTACCACGTTCTGCAGCCGCATTCGCCGTTCACCGAACAGGTTCGGGTGACGACGTTGATCGGCCGAGTCGCCTGATAATCGCTGTACTGCGCTGCTCGGCCGCCTCTATGGTCTGCGCCGCAAGGGATTCCGATGAAGGAGGCCGTCATGCGCCACGACTACGACGACGAGATGTCCTTTTGAGCCGACCAGCAAACGCCGCCGGGGGTTCCCTCTAGCGAGGCCGCGGTCAAGCGCGGTGACCGGGTGGTGGGCGGCGACACCGAGCTGGTGGAGAAGCTCGGCGGCCGCGATCCGTGCCCGTGCGGTTCCGGGCGGAGGTTTCCGCCGGTGCTGCCGTGCCGCCGGCCGGTACGACGGTGTCCTCGGCGACTACTACGTCCGCGATTGAGGCCCAGGCCAGTATTTCGATGTTGGCGAGCAGGCCCCGCGGATCCCTGGTCCCGCGCCCACGGGAAATCCGATGGACGCGGGACCGGGCCGCCGGTAGCTTGCTCGTCGACCGTGCATCGACCGCAGGAGGTGAGGACCCATGAACGCTGTTTCGATGTGGGTGCTCCCCTCGTCGTCACGGTCGGGCGGCTAGGGGGCCGCCCGGGAGCGCCTTCGGTGTCCACATCCCGAAGGGTGACTACCTTGGATTCTTTGTGTGTGACCCGGGTGTCGCGGAGCTGCTGGCATGCGCTCGACGACGACCGGGTGATCGGCCGCGGGGAGGTTTCCCAGCGGCCCGACGGACGATCGTTCCTGAGCATCGACGTCTGGCGCGACGACGCGTTCGGCCGCCTGGCCGAAGCGATGCTGCCGGCATTGCCGAAACCCCTGTACACAGTGGTCGACGAAGGCGATGCCGAGCTGACCTCGCACTGGCGTGCGGCCGGGTTCTCGGTCCGCCGCCGGGAATGGGAATGCCTGATCCCCACCGCCCCAGCGAAGCCGTCGGGCCTGGCGGTGATCTCCCCCGAGGTAGAGCCGCTGGCCGAGCTGGACCGGGTGATCCGCGCGGAGGTCGAGGCGAGCGTCGGCTGGCATGAGATGCCCGCCGAGCTGCTCGGCCCGGGCGTGGTGGATCCGTCGAAGTACGCGGTGGCAACGAAATCCGGCCGCTACATCGGGTTGATCCGCGTGACGCAGGTGCAGCGCCTGCCGCGGATCGGTCTGATCGCGGTACGCGCCGACGAACGGCGTCGTGGCGTGGCGCGGGCGTTGCTCGGCCACGCATTGGGTTCGCTGCACGACCGTGGCATCGACACGGCGTCGGCGGAGCTGAACGAGTCGAACACCGCCGCCGTGGCGCTGTTCGACGGTTTCGGTGCCCGGCGCGTAGGCAGCAACCTGGAACTGGTGCTGCGCTGATGAGCAAAACGGGGATAGAAGTGGAAGGCACCGTGGTGGAGTGCCTGCGCAACGCGACCTTCCGCGTGGAACTCGCCAACGGGCACCGGGTCCTCGCGCACATCAGCGGGAAGATCCGGCGCAACTACATCAAGATCGTGCCGTTCGACCGCGTCCTGGTCGAACTGAGCCCGTACGACCTCGACCGCGGCCGGATCCTCTACCGCTACCGGAACTGAAAGCCAACGCCGGGCTCGTCACCGTCGTGACGAGCCCGGCCCCGGTCAGGCCTGGGCGAGGTCGGCGAACTTCGAGTAGTGCAGCTGGTGGGCGACCGTGATGGTGGCCGTGGGGCCGGCCCGGTGCTTGGCGATGATCAGGTCGGCCTCACCCGCCCGGGGGTCGTCGCGTTCCCACGCGTCCGGGCGGTGGATCAGCACCACCATGTCGGCGTCCTGCTCCAGCGAGCCGGACTCACGCAGGTCGGCGAGCATCGGGCGTTTGTCGGTGCGCTGCTCGGGACCACGGTTCAGCTGGCTCATCGCGACCAGCGGCACCTCCAGCTCCTTGGCCAGCAGCTTGAGCTGACGGGAGAACTCCGAGACCTCCTGCTGGCGGCTCTCCACCCGCTTGCCGGAGGTCATCAGCTGCATGTAGTCCAGCACGATCAGCTTCAGATCGTTGCGCTGCTTGAGCCGCCGGGCCTTCGCGCGGATCTCCATCATCGTCATGTTCGGCGAGTCGTCGATGAACAGCGGCGCCTCGCTGATCTCACTCATCCGCCGCGCCAGCCGCGTCCAGTCATCGTCCGTCATGCGCCCACCACGCATGTCCGCCAGCCGGATCTTCGCCTCCGCCGACAACATACGCATGACGATCTCGGTGCGGCTCATTTCCAGCGAGAAGATCACGCTGGTCATCCCGTGCTTGATCGAGCACGACCGCGCCCAGTCCAGCCCCAGGGTCGACTTGCCAACGCCAGGACGGGCGGCGACGATGATCATCTGACCGGGGTGCAGGCCGTTGGTGAGCTCGTCGAAGTCGGCGAAGCCGGTGGGGACGCCCAGCGAGCTGCCACCGCGGGAGGCGATCGCGTCGATCTCGTCCATGGTGGGCTGGAGGAGCTCCTCCAGGGCCACGTAGTCCTCGGTGGTGCGGCGCTCGGTCACGTCGTAGATGGCGGCCTGGGCGCGGTCGACGATCTCGTTGACGTCGCTGCCGTCCTGACCGGAGTACCCGAGCTGCACGATGCGGGTGCCGGCCTCCACCAGGCGGCGCAGCACCGCCTTCTCGGCCACGATCTCGGCGTAGTACCCCGCGTTCGCGGCGGTGGGCACGGTCGCGATGAGGGTGTGCAGGTAGGGGGCGCCGCCGATGCGGCGCAGCTCGCCGCGGCGCTCCATCTCGGCCGCGACGGTGATCGGGTCGGCCGGCTCGCCGCGGCTGTAGAGGTCGAGCACGCACTCGTAGACGCTCTGGTGCGCCGGGCGGTAGAAGTCGTTCGGCCGCAGGACCTCGACCACGTCGGCGATCGCGTCCTTGGACAACATCATCCCGCCGAGCACCGACTGCTCGGCCGGCAGGTCCTGGGGCGGCTGCTTGTCGAACGACTGGCCACCGCCGCCGTCCGACATACCCGGTGCCGTTCCCCGGTCATCGGTGAGCGCCACCGCGAGGCCCCTCCCTAGTGAACACGTGTTCGATGATATTTACCTCATGACGCGCCTGCCACAGCGAATTCGTGATCATTCGGCGTGTCGCCGGGATGGACATTAGAGCCCGCGACGGAGGTCCCCAAATCGTGGTGTGGGCCGATCTGTGGACAGCTTGTGGATGGCTGTCCGAACCTGACCACAGGCGTCCGCCAGCCTGGGGACAACCTGGGGACAAGTGTCGCCGGGCGCGCCAAAGCCGCAGGTCAGAGCCTGTGCATATGGTGTGGAAAAACTCGCTGGAAATGCCTCGGCGTGTCGCCGCGAAACCGTCCTTCGGCGTGTCGCGCGCGCCGGTTCACCCCATCGGGGAATGCCGCCTGTGGATAACTTGGGGCATGCGCAAGACACCCTCCCGGGCCTCCCGGGAGGGTGTCTCGATACGAGCTCAGCTCGCGGCGCTGACTTCCAGCTTGACCGCGACCGACACGTCGGGGTGCAGCCGCACGGTGGCGGTGTGCTTGCCGACGTTCTTGATGTGACCGGCCAGCTCGACCGTCCGCTTGTCCAGCTGCGGGCCACCGGCCGCCTTGATGGCGGACACGATGTCGGCCGTGGTGACCGACCCGAACAGCTTGCCGGACCCGGCGGCCGCCTTCGCCTTCAGCGGGACCGCGCCCAGCCCGTCCAGGGTGGCCTTGATCTCCTTGGCGTGGTCCAGGTCGCGGACCCGGCGGGCGTCCTGCGCCCGGCGGATGGTCCGCACGTTCTTCTCCGCGCCCTTGGTCGACAGGATCGCCAGGCCACGCGGCAGCAGGTAGTTGCGGCCGTAGCCGTCCTTGACCTCGACGATGTCGCCGGGGCCGCCCAGACCGCTCACGTCCGTCGTGAGAATCAGCTTCATGTCAGGACTCCGATCAGCGCGCGGTCGAGGTGTACGGCAGCAGCGCCATCTCGCGGGCGTTCTTCACCGCGATCGCGATGTCCCGCTGGTGCTGGCTGCAGTTGCCGGTCACCCGGCGGGCGCGGATCTTGCCCCGGTCGGAGATGAACTTCCGCAGCAGCGCGGTGTCCTTGTAGTCGATCAACGTGTCCACGGCGTCCTTCTTGCAGAACGCGCAGACCTTCTTCTTCGGCTTGCGAATGGGTGGCTTGGCCACTTGATGTACTCCTGGGAACTTCGAAAGTCTGGGGGATTAGAACGGCGGCTCGTCGGAGAACCCGCCACCGCCACCGGCCGGCGGGGCCGAGCCCCACGGGTCGTCGGCGGGCGCGGACTGACGGCTCGGTGCACCACCGTTGCCGCCACCACCACCGCCACCGAAGCCACCGCCGCCGCCTTCACCGCGGCTGACGCGGTTGACCTTGGCCGTGGCGTACCGCAGCGACGGGCCGACCTCGTCGACCTCGAGCTCGATGACGGTGCGCTTCTCGCCCTCGCGGGTGTCGTACGACCGCTGCTTGAGCCGGCCGGAGACGATGACGCGCGCGCCGCGGGTCAGCGACTCGGCCACGTTCTCCGCGGCCTGCCGCCAGATGCTGCACCGCATGAACAGCGCCTCGCCGTCCTTCCACTCGCCGCTCTGGCGGTCGAAGGTGCGGGGCGTGGAGGCCACCGTGAAGCTGGCCACCGCAGCACCCGATGAGGTGAACCGCAGTTCCGGGTCGGCAGTCAGGTTGCCGACCACCGTGATAACCGTGTCGCCTGCCATATCGGCTCTCCTTGCTGTGCGCTGAGCGGTGTCAGACGCGCGCGGGTCGCTTCTTGTCGACGCGGCGCAGCACCTTCGTGCGCAGGATCGACTCGGACAGGGACAGCTGCCGGTCCATTTCCTTCACCGCGTCGGGCTCTGCGTTCACGTCCAGCACGGCGTAGATGCCCTCGGCCTGCTTGTTGATCTCGAACGAGAGCCTGCGCTTGCCCCAGACCTCGACCTTCTCCACGGAACCGCCGGAGTTGCGGATCACGTTGAGGAAGTTCTCCAGCGACGGCTGCACGTTGCGCTCGTCGGTGCTGGGATCGAGGATGATCATTACCTCGTAATGACGCATGAAGACCACTCACCTCCTGTGGACTCGCGGCCATGGTCTCTCCATGGCAGGAGGGTCTACGGCCAAAAAGAGTACAGGACCTAGGCGGCGGCCTTGCGCAGGACCCAGGTTCGGACCAATGCGGCGGTGACGCCGGACAGGGCCAGCACGGCGATCAGCACGGAGATGTCGATGTCACGGCCGGGAACGCCGCCGAGGGCCTCGGCGTGGCCGGCGGCCTGGACGCCGTCGGACGGCGGGGTGTCGGTACCGAGGATGCCGAACTGGGGGCTGTAGCCGGGGACGCCGCCGCCGTACCGGATGCCGGGCGACGGGGAGTACAGGCCGGCCTGCGCGAACGGGATCGAGCTGTAGTCGGTCATCGGCGAGCGGCCATAGTCCCAGCCGCTCAGGTACGGGATGCCGGACCCGCCCGCGCCGGGCACCAGCGGGAAGTTCGGGCCGAGACCGCCGCTGCCGGGCGCGACCCCACCGCCACCGCCACCACTCTGCGGGTTGCCGGGGGTGCCGGGAGCGGGCTTGCTGGGCTGGGTACCGCCACCGCCGCCGGAGCTGCGAGGGGCGATGCCGATGCTGGCGGCGCCGGCGTTGGCGGCGTCAGCGGCCTTGGAGGTGCCGTCCTGGACGGCCGCCGCGCCGGTGTTCACCGCCTTGACGGTGACCCCGCACATGCTGCTGAACGTCTTCTGCACGCCGTCGGCGACGGCCCCGATGATCGTGCCGAGCACCGGGATCTTCTTCAGCTCGCCGACCACCGCGTTGCTGATCTGACCAGCCGTGATGAAGCCGGTGCCGGTGGGGATGGCGCCGATCGGGATCGGCGGCAGCTTCGCGAGGCTGGACCTCACGGTGGGAGTGATCAGGTTCAGCGGGTCGAGCGCGCGGACCACGTTCACCACCGGCTCGAGCACGGCGGCAGGAGCCAGCTGGACCGGAGTGCCCGGGGCGCCCTCGACCGTGGTCGCGCAGGACCCGATGACCACCGGCGTCGCCGCGACCGCCGTACTGCCCCCAAGCAGGCCGCTCGTCACGACGACGAACACCACCGCGAAAGCGGCGGCAAGCCTGCGAGCGAGCCGTTGCATCCTCTGTCCTCCGTGCTGATCCACCGTACCGGCGAGTAGCCTTCACGGGTTCCAACGACGATACGCGCGAGCGGTGACGCCAACCAGCCCGAATCACCCAGGTGATCATGAGATATTCCGCCAGGTGGAGTAGCGCGGGGCGTCGACCCCCACCACCGGGTCGATTGTCACATGACGGCGACTACGCTCGCTGGTCATGCGCATAGGTGCCCATGTCCGCGACGACGACCCGCTCGGCGCCGCACACGAGCGGGGCGCCGAGGTCGTGCAGTTCTTCCTGGCCGATCCACAGTCCTGGAAGAAACCGCCGGAGCACCCGCACGCCGAGGCGTTGCGGGCAACTGACCTGGATGTTTACGTTCATTCCCCCTATCCGGTGAATCTCGCCTCGATGAACAACCGGATCCGGATCCCGTCCCGCAAGACCGTCACCCAGCACGCCGAGGGGGCCGCCGCGATCGGCGCGAAGGGCCTGATCGTGCACGGTGGCCACGTCACCAAGGGCGAGGACCCCGCCGAGGGCATCGCCAACTGGCGGAAGTTCTTCGAGCGGCAGGCCGGGGACGGCGGGTTCCCGCTGCCGATCCTGATCGAGAACACCGCGGGCGGCGACAACGCGATGGCCCGCCGGTTCGACATGCTCGCCCGCCTGTGGGACGCCGTCGGCGAGTTCGACGCCGGCTTCTGCCTGGACACCTGCCACGCGTTCGCCGCCGGTGAGGAGCTCGCCGGCATCGTCGACAGAGTGAAGGCGATCACCGGCCGGATCGACCTCGTCCACCTCAACAACTCGCGTGACGAGTTCGACTCGTCCCGCGACCGGCACGCGAACATCAAGACTGGCACGATCGAACCCGAGGTCCTTGCCGCGGTGGTCGCCGCGGCCGGGGCCGACGTCGTGGTCGAGACGCCGGCGGACGGGCAGGCGGAGGACATCGCGTTCCTGCGCCAGGCCCTCGGGCGGTGACGTCCGGTGCGTCCGGGTCAGCGTTCACCGGTGGCGGTGAAGAGTGCGGGAGAGGCGGAAAGCTCGGTGCCGCAGGAGGCGAACGAGCCGGACAACCGCGGTAGGCGGACCGGCACCGTTGCCACGTTCGGCCGGTTCGCGCTGGCGATCCTGGTCTTGCTGTGCGGCATCACGCTGCTGCTCGGGTACCTGAACAAGGACCGGTGCACGGGGCCGTCGTTCGACAAGACCGGCCGCAGCGAGCCGAACTTCCAGAAGCGGGCGCGCGCCGACGCGTGCTACTCCGACATCCAGTACCTCTGGATCGGCCGGGACATCGACAAGCACGTGTTCCCGTACGTCGAGGGGTCCATCGACGACAAGGGCAACCTGCTCGGCGGCAGCGTCGAGTACCCGGTGCTGACCGGGGTGCTGATCTGGCTGGGCGCGTTGTTCGCCAAGAACGACGCGGGCTTCCTGCTCGGTTCGGCCATCCTGATGGCGCCGTTCGGCCTGCTCACGGCGTGGCTGCTGGGCAAACTCGCGAGATGGCGGGCGCTGCTGTGGTCCCTTGGGCCACCCGTCGTGCTGTACGCGTTCCACAACTGGGACCTGCCCGTCGTCCTGACAGCAGTGGCCGCTGTGTACGTCGTGCACCGTGGGTGGGGCCGTCTTGGTGCGGACCGGCCGTTGCTGGACCGTGCGATCGTGGCCGCGGTCCTGCTCGGGCTCGGGTTCACGCTCAAGCTGTATCCGGCCGCGTTCGTGCTGCCGTTGATGCTGTACGTGCTCACCGGCGGGCGTTCCGGCCTGGAGATGCCCGAGGGCAAGCGCTACGACGTGAGCGGCATGTTCAAGGTCGCCGGGGTCGCGCTGGGCACGGCGGTGCTGGTGAACCTGCCGTTCGCGCTGCTCGGGTTCGAGGGCTGGAAGGCCTCGTTCACCTTCCAGGGCCTGCGCCAGGCGGACATCACCACGAACTCGATCTGGTTCTGGGGGTTCCGCCCGGAGTCGGACACCACCAACGTCGAGTTCCAGGACCTGGTGAGCCTGCTGTCGCCGACGCTGATCCTGGCGTCGTTCGCGCTGGCCCTGGTGCTGGGCTGGTTCCGGTACAAGCGCGAGGGCACCTACCCGTGGATCGGCGTGTCCGCCGCGATGCTCTGCGGGTTCCTGTTGCTGCACAAGGTCCACTCGCCGCAGTACACGCTGTGGCTGGTGCCGATGCTGGTGCTGCTGCGGGTGCACATCGGCTGGGCGATCGCCTACTACCTGGCCGACATCGCCATGGGTCTCGGCATTTTCATGTGGTACAACGCGATCGACGTGGGCAAGGCCACCACGATCTACGACGGCTTCACCGCGCAGATGGTGATGATCGGCGTGTGGGGCCGGGCCGCGCTGCTGGTCGGGCTGTTCTTCGCGTTCCTCAACGCCAGACCCACAGTGGACGATGACCCGATGCCGCAACGGTTCCTGCCCGGTGTGCCGGCGACTGTCGGTTAGGACGTTTGTCCGGCGCTGACGGGTTTGTCAGCCGATCGGCGGTGGCCATGGGTCACTGTGCGCAGCACGGTGATCACATGAAGCGATTGGTCGCGGTCGGTGTGGTGATGGCGTGTGCGCTGGGCCTGGTCACCGGGTCGGGTTCGGCGGAGCGGCCGGAGCCGAGGGTGCTCGCCACCCCCGGCGGGTGGGTGGGCACGTGGGCGGCCTCGCCCGCGGCGCCGGTGCCCAACACGGACAACGGCTATCCGAACTTCTCGATCCGCAACCTGGTGCACGGCAGCGTCGGCGGGTCGGTAGCCCGGGTGCGACTGTCCAATCAGTTCGGTGCGAAACCGTTGCTGTTCGGGCATGTCACCATCGCGGTGAGCGCGCAGGCCAACACCCCGCGCGCGGTCGCGGGCAGCATGCGCACGCTCACCTTCGGCGGAGCGCAGTCGATCACCGTGCCCGCGGGCGGCGAAGTGCTCAGCGACGCCTCGCTGCTGCGCGTCCCCGACGACGCGGATCTCCTTGTCACGACGTATGTTCCGACGCCGTCCGGACCGGTCACCTTCCACCCGGCGACCGAGCAGACGTCGTTCTTCACCCGCAACGGCGACTTCTCGGCCGAGGAGTCCGGGGCTTCGTTCACCGAGCAGACTGGTGTCTGGCATTACGTTGCCGGCGTTGACGTTCAGGGCTCGATGGCGTCCGGGTCGGTGGCCACCCTCGGCGACTCGATCACCGACGGCGTGGGCTCGTCGACCGGGACCAACCGCCGCTGGCCGGACCTGCTGGCCGACCGGATCCTGGCCAGTCCGCGCCGGCTGGGCATCGTCAACGCCGGGATCAGCGGGAACCGGCTGCTGCTGGACGTCCCCGGGAGCGGCTTCGGCCGCAACGCGTTGGCGCGCTTGGACAACGACGTGCTCAGCCTGGGCACCGTGCAGACCATGATCGTCATGCTGGGCATCAACGACATCCAGCAGGACCCGCATCAGACCGACCCGGCGCAGATCATCGCCGCGCACCGGCAGATCATCGCCCAGGCCAGGGCCCGCGGCATCCGCGTGCTCGGCGCGACGCTGACTCCGTTCAAGGGCTGGCGGGTCTACGACCAGACCCTTGAGAACACGCGCCTGGCGGTGAACAACTTCATCCGCACGAGCGGCGCCTACGACGGGGTGGTGGACTTCGACGCGGCCATCCGCGACCCGCAGGACCCGTTGCGGATGCTGCCCGCCTACGACTCCGGCGACCACCTGCACCCGGGCGACGCCGGGTACCAGGCTATGGCCGCCGCGGTGCCGCTCGGCCTGCTCTGAGCAGGAACCGGTCCTCGGCCCCGTCGAGCACACCGCCGGCGGGGTCGTCGTCCCCGGCGAGCCGGACCAGGTCACGCGCCGGGTGGTAGATCTCGTAGACCACGAGCGCGCACAACGCGACCACGGCCAGGTCGCGCACGACCACCCAGCCGAGGAACCACTCCACCGGCAGGCCTTTGTGGTCGACGCCGAGGTAGTACATCATCCGCGGCACCCAGACCAGGGCGTCGATCGTCATCCAGGCCAGCAGGATCTTCCACCGGGGCATCGCCAGCACGGCCAGCGGCACGAGCCACAGCGAGTACTGCGGGCTCCACACCTTGTTGATCAGCAGGAAGGCCGCCACCAGCAGGAAGCCCAGCTGCGCCACCCGCGGCCGGACCGGCGCGGACAACGCCATCACCGCGACCGCCGCGCAGCACGCCAGGAACAGGCCCGCGGTCACGGCGTTCAGCACCGACGGCGTCTGCCACGGCCCGAGGTGACCGTCGAACCCGGTCCAGCCGGTGAACTCGGTGATCACGTTCCAGATCGAGTCGGTGTCCGCGGCCCGCGCGGTGTTGCGCCGGAAGAACTCCCACCAGCCCTCGGGATACAGGTACGCGATCGGCGCGTTCACCACGAGCCACGCCGCCAGCGCGGCGACCGTGGTCCGCTGCCACTCCCGCAGCTTCCCCGCTCTCAGGCACAGCACGAAAAGCGCGCCGAGCAGGAACAACGGGTAGAACTTGGCCGCTGCCCCGATTCCGATCAGCACCCCGGCCGGCACGGGTTTCCGGCGCGCCCACGCCAGCATTCCGGCGGCCGCGGCGGCCGCGGCCAGCGCGTCGAAGTTCGTGAACGCGTGCACCAGGACGAGCGGTGACGCGGCGACCAGAACGGCGTCCCACGGTCTGCGCCGGGCGATCCGTACGGTCGCGAACACCGTCACCAGCCAGGCCAGCGCCAGCCAGAACGCCGAGATGTCGAAGTAGATGGCCACCGGGATGGCCTGCGCCAGGCCCAGATCCAGCCAGCCCGCGGTGAGCTTGGCGTTGACCCACTGGAACAGCCCGGTGAGCACCGGGTACTCCATGTACCGGGTCTGCTGGGTCGGCTTGCCCTCGTCGTCGATCCAGGTCGTCTTGTAGGGGAAGCTGCCCGGCTTGTCCAGCTGCTCGGCCGTGTACAGCGGGACGATGTCGGTGTAACACATCGTGATGTAGGGCCTGCTGGTCCGCCAGTCCAGCTCGAACTTGCCGTCCTGGGTCGTGTACTGCTGGATGCAGGCGGCCTTGCCGAACCAGCTCAGCATCAGCGCGAACACCCCGACCAGCAGCGCGATCCGCAACGGCGTCCAAAACCACTGACGGCCCACCTGGGCATGTTCACCCAGGGGGCCGCCAATGGTTCTGGCCGCTGCCTTCCCCAGTGGTCCCGTCAACGAGGGGGCGACCCGCTCGGCCGGTTCGATCGAGCGGGTGTCACCGAAGTCGTCATCGGGCTGCACGCGGGAATGCTACGGGGACGAAGATCTGTCGCGCCGGTCAACCGCCCTGAAAATCGTTGGGGTTGTTGTCGCCGCCGCGTCCCGTCCCGGTCGGGTTACCGGGCCCGCCGGGCCCGCCCGGTCCACCGGGCAGCGAGATCGTCGGACCGCCGCCACCCTTCTTGGTGGTCGTGGTGGTCTCCGACGACGGCGGCTGCGACTGCGAGTTGCCCTGTGTGTTGCTGTTCTGCGACTGGGAGTTGCCCTGCGGGTTCTCCGCCGAGGACGACGCGGCGTTCTGCCGGTCGTAGTCCTCCTTGGACTTGCCGATCGGCACCAGCGGCGGGAAGTCCATCTTCGGCTTGCCCTTGAGCCAGGCGTTCATGAACTTCTGCCAGATCAGGCCGGGCAGACCGCTACCGAACACGATCTTGCGCTGGCCCTTGACCGTGCTCCACAGCGCGCTGTTGTCGTCACTGCCGACCCACACCGCGGTGGAGATCTGCGGGGTGTAGCCGACCATCCAGGCCGCGCAGTTGTCGCTCTTGTTGGTCTTCGCGGTGTCGGCGCAACCGTGCGTACCGGTCTTGCCGGCGCACTCGCGGCCGCCGTCGCACGGGATCTTCGACGACTCCGGGATCGGCAGCAGCGACTCGGTCACGTTCCGGGCGATCTGGGCGTTGTTCTCCGGGTCGCTCTTGTTGAACGCCATGCCCAGGTTGGTGCTGCCGTCCTCCCAGACCGTCTTGCCGGACGCCGGGTCGATCACGCTCTGCACCAGGTGCGCCTTGTGCTTGGTGCCGTTGGCGGCGAACGTGGCGTACGCGCCGGCCATGTCCACCGGGCGGGCCTGGTAGACGTCACCGCCGATGGCGATGTTGACGTTCGGCGGGTTGCCGTTCTGGCCCTCCAGCGGGATCTGCTTGGCGCCGACGTTGTTCGGGATGCCCGCCTCGATCGCCGCCTTGGCCACTGCCCGCGTGCCGACGGTGTTGAACGCGATGTCCGCGAACACGGTGTTCACCGACTGCTTCATCGCCTCGGCGACGGTGCACTGGTCACCGCACTTGTTGCTGCCCTCGGAGTTGTTGATCGTGGCGCCGCCGAACTTGCGGTTGCTGCGCCCGTCGTAGACCTCGTAGAGGCCCTTGCCCTGGTGCAGCAGCGCGACCAGGTCGAACGGCTTGTACGAGGAGCCCGGGTTCTGCCAGGCCTGCCCGGCGTAGTCGAGCTGGCCCCTGGCCTTGTTGTAACCGTAGTAGGCGATGATCCGGCCGGTGTTCGGGTCGACCGCGACCAGCGCCTGCCGGAGGTTCTCCGGCTGGCCCTGCATGGTCGTGTTGATCGCGTCCTGGGCCATCTGCTGGGCGGTCGGGTCCACGGTCAGGTTGACCGTGTAGCCGCCCTTGGTGATGGTCTCCCGCTCGATGCCGTTGCTCTGCAGCTCACGCAGCGCGGCCTGCCAGATCAGCGACTGGTCCGGGGTCATCTTCGATGAGGCCGAGTCGGACTCGATGGGCTGCGGGAACCCGGCGGCCTTGTCCTGCGGCGTCGCCCAGTGGTTCTCGATCATCTTGTCCATCACGTAGTTCCAGCGCTTCTCCGGGTAGTCCGGCTCCTTCACCTCCCGGCTGGGCCCCTGGATGACGCCGGCCAGCGTGGCCGCCTCCTGCTTGGTGATGTCCTTGAGGTCCTTGCCGTAGTACGCCTTGGCCGCCGCCACGATGCCGTTCGCGCCCCGCCCGAAGTAGATCGTGTTCAGGTAGGCGGTGATGATGTCCTCTTTGCTCATCGTGTTGGACATCTTGTAAGCCTTGACCAGCTCGGTCGCCTTACGGGTGAGGGTCTTCTCCTCGTTCTCGGTGGCCTTCTTGACGTACTGCTGGGTGATCGTCGAACCACCGCCCTGGCCGCCGGTGAGGTTGTTCCACACGGCGCGCATGATGCCGGTCAGGTCGAAGCCGGAGTTGGTCCGGAAGGTCGCGTCCTCGGCCGCGTAGACGGCGTTGAGCACGTGCTCCGGGATGTCCTTGTACTCGACCAGGGTGCGCTTGCCGTCCGGCGGCGCGATCGTGGTCATCTGCTGCCCGTTGCCCCAGTTCACGGTGACCGTCTTGGGCAGCGTGTTGGCCAGCGCCTTCGGGTCCGGCACGTCCACCAGCTGGTACATCACGAAGAACGCGACGATCGGGCCGATGATCATCAGCGCCAGGAAGACGTAGCTGGTCCGCCGGACCCGCTTCCAGATCTTCTTGCGCCGGCGCCGGCGAGCCTCTTCGTCGGTCTCGTACGGCTCGTCGTAGAGGCTGTCCGGGTCCTCGTAGCCCTCGTCTTCGAACTCGCGGTGCGTCAGCAGCTCGGGTTCGGCCGCCGCACGGCCGCGGCCGTTGAGCGGGGTGAGCATGTCGGTCTTCTGCTCGCTCGGCCCGGCCGGCTTGGCGACCCGCTGGGTCACCTGCTCGGCAGGGTTACCCCGCGGCGGGGTCCCCGGCCCGCCCGGGCCCATCGGCGGGCGGGCGCCCGGCGGCACGGGACGGCCACCACCCGGTCCACCGGGTCCGGCTGGTCCACCCGGCGGACGGCCGGGCGGGCGCGGCGCACCGCCGCGCGGGGGCATGCCGTTGCCGCGGGGGCGCTCCGGCGGCGTCTCTGTTGGCCATTGGGGCTGGGCCGGGCCGTCGTCATCGTCGAACGACGGGGCCCAGAACCCAGTGCTCTCCTGGGACTGTTCTTGCCGGCGACCGCGCTTGCCGGCATCAGGGTCGTCACCCGTCGGCCACTGTGGGTCTCGGTGGTCGTTCACAAATAGGCCTTCCAGACGTCCGCGAGCATGCGGAGCAGCTTGCGACGAAGTTAGCTGGTCGGTGACCGCCTCATTCCGCCGCTGTCCTCCTGCGTGGCTTGCCGGAACGCAGACCGCGCGTTCCCAAGACGTATGACTGCACTAGGTGGTTCCATGAACATGTGCGGCAAACTTCTACCGCATACACGGTGAACTCCTCATAGAGGTTCGCCAGTTTGGCAAGTTCCTCCGGAGTCCGTGCCGAACCTGAAGCATGCTTGAGCTCGTCACCGTAGATCCAGGAGACGAGCGTGAGCGGTTCCTTCCGGCAGACCGGACAGGTCACCTCGGTCGGCTGGCCATGGAACTTCGCAGCTCGCAGCAGGTACGGGCTGGCGTCGCAAACCTCCCCAGTGCCAACGCGGCCGGAGTAGACCTCGGCGAGCAGCGCACGGCGCTGCAGCGCGTAGTCCACGACCTGACGTTGGGTTCGCACGGATTACAGCGTACGGGTCCGGGCCATCCCCCCGCTGGTCCGTTCGGGTCAGTGCGTTGCCGGTAAGCCCCTGGACCTGCGGACCTTCGCCTGCGTGTCGATTGCCACAGGCACATGTGTTGAATCGGCACGCGATGTATCGGCACGATATAGTTGTCCGGTAGGTCCGGCGACAACCGAGGAGGTCTCGATGCTCGAGTTCGCCATCCTCGGCCTGTTGCACGAGGCCGCCATGCACGGCTATGAGCTGCGCAAACGACTGCATGACCTGCTCGGCACGCTGCGCACGTTCTCCTACGGCTCGCTGTACCCGACCCTGCGCCGGCTACTGCGGGCCGGCCTCATCGTCGAGGAGGAGCCGGACGAGAACCGGGCGTGGGGCCGCCGCGCCAAGCGCGTCTACAAGCTCACCGCGGAGGGCAAGGAACGGTTCGCCGACATGCTCGCCGACGCCGGCCCCCAGACTTGGGACGACGAGGGGTTCGGCGTCCACATGGCGTTCTTCTCCCGGACACCGGCCGAGGTCAGGATGCGGATCCTGGAAGGTCGGCGGCGGCGGGTCGAGGAGCGCCGGGAAGGACAGCGCTCGGCGCTGGCCAGGGCGGGTGAGCAGATCGACCGGTACACGCGTGAGCTGCACCGGATGGGCCTCGAGTCCAGTGAGCGCGAGGTGCGCTGGCTCAACGAGCTGATCGCCAACGAGCAGGCCGAACAGGACGGCGGCGCCACCTGAGGCGGCCACGGACACAACCTGAGTTTTCACTCGACGGCGGCCGGTCCGCCGTCACCTGGAGATGGATAAGGAGAACCGGCATGGGCCGAAGCGTGAAAGTGGCCATCGTCGGGGTCGGCAACTGCGCGGCTTCCCTGGTTCAGGGCGTCCACTACTACCGTGACGCCGATCCGGCCACGCGCGTGCCCGGCCTGATGCACGTGCAGTTCGGCGAGTACCACGTCGGTGACGTGCAGTTCGTGGCGGCGTTCGACGTGGACGCCAAGAAGGTCGGCCGCGACCTGTCCGAGGCCATCGTGGCCAGCGAGAACAACACCATCAAGATCTGTGACGTGCCGCCACTGGGCGTGACCGTCCAGCGCGGGCACACCCTCGACGGCCTGGGCGAGTACTACCAGGAGATGATCACCGAGGCGGACGAGGACCCGGTCGACGTGGTCCAGGTGCTGCGCGACTCGGGCGCCGACGTGCTGGTCTCCTACCTGCCGGTCGGCTCGGAGGAGGCGGACCGGTTCTACGCCCAGTGCGCCATCGACGCGGGCGTGGCCTTCGTCAACGCGCTGCCGGTGTTCATCGCCTCCGACCCCGAGTGGGCGGAGAAGTTCCGCGCCGCGGGCGTCCCCATCGTCGGCGATGACATCAAGTCGCAGGTCGGCGCCACCATCACGCACCGCGTGATGGCCAAGCTGTTCGAGGACCGCGGGGTCGAGCTGCTGCGCACCTACCAGCTCAACTTCGGCGGGAACATGGACTTCATGAACATGCTGGAGCGCAAGCGCCTGCAGTCCAAGAAGATCTCCAAGACCCAGTCGGTCACCTCCCAGGTCCCGCACGAGATGGAGAAGGCCGACGTGCACATCGGCCCGTCCGACCACGTGCCGTGGCTGGACGACCGCAAGTGGGCCTACGTCCGCCTCGAGGGCCGCGCCTTCGGCGACGTCCCCCTCAACCTCGAGTACAAGCTCGAGGTCTGGGACTCCCCCAACTCCGCCGGCGTCATCATCGACGCCGTCCGCGCCGCCAAGATCGCCCTCGACCGCGGCATCGGCGGCCCCATCCTCTCGGCCTCCAGCTACTTCATGAAGTCCCCACCCGTCCAGTACTCCGACTCCGAGGCCTACGACGCCGTGGAGAAGTTCATCACCGGCGAACTCGAGTCCTGACCCACACGCACGCCATGCCCCGGGAGCCCCCACGGCACCCGGGGCATTTTCATGGACCCGGCCTCACGAGGAGCGCTCCCCCGGCGCGCTCGGCACAGCTTCGAGCACTTGGACATAACGAGGCTTTGTCTGCAGCACGGACTTTCCCAGCATCTCCGCCAGCGGATGACCGGTCCGGCCCCTAGTGCTGGGGATGGTCGTGACCAGCTGAAAGCCGGTGACACCCACTGCGTTCGCGAGGCATTTCTCGTGTTGGCGCAGGAACTCGGCCAGTACGAACGCGAGCCCGTGGTCTGAGCAGCCGGCGGACCTCGGGATGGCCTCGCCCGCCTCGACGACAACGGTCGCGACGGTCAGACCGCTCATCACGGCGTTGCGCATCGGGAAGTGATGTTTCGCCGGCCGGGCGTCCGGCAAGAACTGGGAGATCACCGCGCCGGTGCGGGTGATCCGCTGCTGGAGGTCGCGGTTCTCCGCGGGATAACAGTGGTGGAGACCGGTTCCGACGACGGCGACTGTCCGGGCACCGGCGTCGAGCGCTGCTTGGCGTTGGTGGACCATCAACAGCTGTGTGGGATAGGTCTCATCGAGCAGGGTCCCAGGGTGATCCCCTCGTCGGCCCACTCGGCTATCTCCGCTTCGGCCGCCTCGAGCGAGGCATCCAGGTCCATCGGTGTGTGGTCCAGGGTGGGCGCCGCGGGACTGGTGAGCTGTTCGAGGATCGCCAGCGCGGAGCCGGATTCCTCGACGAGGCGGGCCACTTCCGCCCACGGGTGCTCGTCCGCGCGCAGCGCCAGGAGCAGCGCGGCCTGTTCGCGTCGGTCGATCACCGCCGCATCCTATCGAACACGCGTTCACTTCCGGCGCTGGGACACGGCTAAACCTTCTGGCTGATCAGGGCGTCTGAGGGGGGTGAGCACGGTGGTGGCCGGGCCGGGCGCCGCGGGACCGTCCAGAATGGACGCGATGGTGGCGTTCTCGACCCTGTTCGACGAGTCCTTCGAGGCGATGAAGCGGCTCGCGTACCTGCTTGGCGCCGACGACCCGGAGAACATCGCGCAGGAGGCGTTCGTCCGCCTGCACGACCGGTGGCACACGCTCTACGACGAGAACAAGGCGCTTCCTTACCTGCGGGCGATGGTCGTGAATCTCAGCCGGTCGAGGCTGCGTCACCTGAAGGTCGTGCGGAAGGCGCCGCCGGACGTCATGCTCGACGAGGTGTCCGCGGAGACACACGCGCTGGCCCGCCAGGAGCACCGGCGGATCAGGGAGGCGCTGGGCAAGCTGTCCCGGCGGCAGCGAGAGGTGCTGGTGCTGCGCTACTGGCTGGACCTGGACCAGGCCGCGATCGCCGAGACGCTCGGTGTGGCCGTCGGCACAGTGAAGGCGACGACTTCGCACGCGATGAACAACCTGCGCAAGCACCTGGAGGAGTGGTGATGGACGAGCTGGAGCGGCGGCTGCGCTCGGCACTCACCGACATGGCCGGTGAGGTGCCGGCCAGCACTGACGCCTGGGGCGAGCACGAGCGGCGGATGGCCCGCCGCGGCAGGCAGGCCCGGCGCCGGCCGATCCTGGTGGTCGCGGCGGCGGCCGCCGTGGCGGCGTTGATCATGGTGCCGGTGCTGGTGTTCAACTCACGCGGCGGTGGTGGCGGCGATGACCTGACCGCCGCGAACCGGCCGCCCGAGACGAGCGTGAGCACGCCCAGCACGAAGATCCCGAGCTCGGGTGTGGTGGTGCCGCAGACCAAGGCGACCTACCAGCCGGGGGTCGGCGAGACGATCGTCATCGGGCCAGTGTCGCTGATGACCGAGCAGTCCGGCGGTGGCGGGTACCGCAGCCTGTACGGCCTGGTCCTCAACGCCAAGGGCGAGACGATGTACTGCACCGCCGAGGGGAAGACGTTCACCACCGGCATCCCGCGCGACGACGCGGTGACCAAGCGCGCCTGCTCGCCGCTGCGGCCGCCGAAACCGGGCAAGGTGTTCTGGGGCAAGTTCCAGGTCAGCACCGTGGCCGACAACATGGGTGGGTTCGTGTTCCTGGCCGCCAAGAACACCCACCACGTGGTGGTGCGGGCGGACAACGGCACGTACGCCACCGCGGACCGGATGGGCAGCGGGACCGACTTCGACCTGTTCTTCACCTACATCTCCGGCAAGACGATCACGAACTACACCGCCAAGGACGCGGCCGGGCAAACCCTCGAGGACGCCTAAACCCGGCGCGTGAGCCAGACGTGAAGGACATGTGAGAGCGGTGGTGGCCGGGGCCCCCGGCATGGCGGCGTTCTCTGCGCTGTTCAGCGAGTCGTTCGAGGCGATGAAGCGGCTCGCGTACCTGCTCGGCGCGGACGACCCGGAGAACATCGCGCAGGAGGCGTTCGTCCGGCTGCACGACCGCTGGCACACGTTGTACGACGACTCGAAGGCGTTGCCGTACCTGCGGGCGATGGTGGTGAACCTGAGCCGGTCGCGGTTGCGGCACCTCAAGGTGGTGCGCAAGACACCGCCCGAGGTGATGCTGGACGAGCTGTCCGCCGAGTCCCACGCGATCGCTCGCCAGGAGCATCGCCGGATCAGAGAGGCGCTGGGCAAGCTGTCACGCCGGCAGCGGGAAGTACTGGTGTTGCGCTACTGGCTGGACCTGGACCAGGCCGCGATCGCCGAGACCCTCGGTGTCGCGGTCGGGACGGTGAAGGCGACGACTTCGCACGCGATGAACAACCTGCGCAAGCACCTGGAGGAAGGGTGATGGACGAGCTGGAGCGCCGGCTGCGCTCGGCACTCGTCGAGCTGGCCGAGGAGGTGCCACCGAGCCACAACGCCTGGGCCGACCAGGAGCGACGGCTGGCGTTGAAAAGTCGTCGAGCACGGGTTCGACCGGTCCTCATGGCGGCGGTGGCGGCGGCGGTCGCCGCGCTGATCGCCGTGCCGGTGGTGATCTTCAACCTTCGCCCGAGCGGTGTGCAGGCCGGTGGTGTGCTGCCCGCCGAGGAACACCCGTCCAGCGTGGCCACCGGCCCGGCCTCGAACTGGCCGCCGCCCAAGACCGGGAACAACTATGTGCCCGTCCCGAACGAGAAGCTGATCACCGAACCGGTGAGCGTGGAGACCGTCACCCGCCCGGAGGGTCAGTGGGAGACCCTCGTCTACACCGTGCAGCGCGACGGCACGCAGCTGATGTGCTCGATCCCGCTGCCGTACGGCGTCAAGGTCAACGGCGCCGACCAGGCCAAGTACGGCAGCCCGGCGTGCCTGCCGCTGATCGCGCCGAGGAACGGCCGGCTGATGTGGTTCAAGGGCTTCCTGCCGAACAGCGCCAACGGCATGTACGCGTACGTGATGACGCCGAACGTCCAGTCGGTGCTGGTGCGCACCGCGGACAACGCCTGGAAGGTGGCCTACCGCATCGGGCCGCAGGGACCGGACTACGCCGTGCTGATCGCCCGGCTGGGCCCGCAACAGGGCCAGCCGAAGGCGTACACCGCGCGCGATGGCCGGGATGCCACGCTGGAGAACGGATAACCGCACGTGACCGGCTGGTTCTCGGCAGCGACGCCCAGCGGTTGTTCGCCAGTCGTTCACTTTGATGTCCGCTAGGCCTACCTTTGGGCGCTTACCGTTCGGCCGTTCCCACTGACCCTTATGGGAGGCTTCGCGTGGAATCACGCCGTCTGCTGCCACTGCTCACCAACGATCACTTCGGGCGGTCGGCAATCACGTGCCAGTACCGCTGTAACAACGCGTGCTCGCACGACGCGCCCAACACGTCCGGCAACGAGTACTTCGGTGACGTGGTCGGTTCGATCGTGCGCCGGCGTGGCCTGCTCAAGGCCGGCACCGTGCTCGCCGCGGCCGGCGCGGGGATGACCGCCCTGGGTGGTTCCGCGTCCGCGGCCCCCGCCGACGCGGAGCGGCACGGCTCGCACCGCGGCGACGGCCTCAACTTCGACCCGGTGGCACCCAACACCGAGGACAAGATCGTCACGGCCGACGGCTACGACCACGCCGTCGTCATCCGGTGGGGCGACGCCGTGCTGCCCGGTGCTCCGAAGTTCGACTTCGACAAGCAGACCGCGGCCGCGCAGGCCAAGCAGTTCGGCTTCAACAACGACTTCTGCGGCCTGGTCCCGCTGGGCTACAACCGCTGGCTGATGGGCTCGAACCACGAGTACACGACCGAGTCGTTCATGTTCAAGGGTTACAGCGAGGCCAACCCGACCGAGGAGCAGGTCAGGATCGGCTGGGCCGCGCACGGGTTCTCCGTTGTCGTGGTGCAGAAGGACTTCTGGTCCGGCAAGCTCGTGCCGCAGCTCGACCGGCACTACAACCGCCGGATCACCGTCACCACCCAGTTCGAGTTCGACGGCCCCGCCGCGGGCAGCGACTTCCTCAAGACCTCCGTGGACAAGACCGGCCGGAAGGTGTTCGGTACCTTCGGCAACTGCTCAGGTGGCGTCACCCCGTGGGGCACGTACCTGTCCGGCGAGGAGAACTTCGACGGCTACTTCGCCAGCCCCACCGCGCCGACCGACCCGCGGGTGACCCGCTACGGCAAGATCGGCACCGCGACCGTGCGCAAGTGGGAGCGGTTCGACAAGCGCTTCGACATCACCCAGGAACCCAACGAGTTCAACCGGTTCGGCTGGGTCGTCGAGATCGACCCGAAGGACCCGGACGCCGCACCCGTCAAGCACACCGCGCTTGGCCGGTTCAAGCACGAGGCCTGCAACGTCCGGGTCGCGCGTGACGGCCGCGTGGTCGCCTACATGGGTGACGACGAGCGGTTCGACTACATCTACAAGTTCGTGTCCTCGGCGAGGATCAAGCACGGCGACAGCCCGAGTGCCCGCGCGCACAACAAGAAGCTGCTCTCCGACGGGACCCTGTACGTCGCCAAGTTCACCGGGGACAGCCCGGCTGCCGAGATCGACGGCACCGGCAAGCTGCCGTCCGATGGCGAGTTCGACGGCTCCGGCCAGTGGATCCCGCTGGCCAGCGGCAACAAGTCCTTTGTGGACGGTTTCACCGCCGAGCAGGTCTACGTGTTCACCCGCATGGCCGCGGACAAGGTCGGCGCCACCAAGATGGACCGGCCCGAGGACATCGAGCCGAGCCCGAAGAGCGGCCGCGTGTACGCCGCGCTGACCAACAACACCGACCGCGGTGTGGCAGCAGGCAAGGAGGGCCCGACCGAGATCAACCCGCGCGTCGGCAACAAGCACGGCCACATCCTCGAGTGGGAGGAGAAGGGTGGCGACCCGACCGCGACCAAGTTCTCCTGGAAGCTGCTGCTGGTGTGCGGTGACCCGGCCTCGCGGGACACGTACTTCGGTGGCTACGACAAGACCCAGGTCAGCCCGATCTCCTGCCCGGACAACCTGGCGTTCGACAAGCGCGGCAACCTGTGGATCGCCAGCGACGGGAACGCGCTGAAGTCCAACGACGGCTTGTTCGCCGTGCCGGTCGAGGGCAAGTACCGCGGCCGCGTGAAGCAGTTCCTGACCGTGCCCAAGGGCGCGGAGACCTGCGGCCCGGTCATCACCGAGGACTTCGTCCTCGTCTCCGTCCAGCACCCGGGTGAGATCACCGGCGCCAGCGCCGACAACCCGTTGTCGCACTGGCCCGATGGTGGCACCAGCCAGCCCCGTCCGGCCGTCGTGTCGATCTGGCCGCGCCGCGGATCGATCTGCGACTGACTATCGTGAGCTAGGTGACGAGAACGGCACTGGTGACCGGTGCTTCCGGCGGGATCGGGGCGGCGGTCGCCCGTGCCCTCGCACCCACGCACGAGGTCTGGCTGGGAGCGCGCAAACCGGTGACCGGGCTGCCCGGAAGGCCTTGGCCAGTAGACCTGCGGGACTTCGGGTCCTTCGAGGAACGGACCCAGGACATCGAGTCGCTCGATGTCCTGGTCCACTCCGCCGGAATGGTCGAGATCGCGTCGCTCGAAGACCACACGCCGCAGCTGTGGCGGGAGACGTTCGCCCTCAACGTCGTCGCCGTGGCCGAGCTGACGAGGGTGTTGCTGCCCAAGCTCCGTGAAGCACACGGGCACGTCGTGCTGATCAACTCCGGCTCGGGGATCCGGGCGAACCCGAACTGGGGTGCTTACGCGGCAAGCAAGTTCGCGCTGCGCGCGTACGCGGACGTGCTGCGGGCCGAGGTTCCGGAGATCCGCGTGACGTCAGTGTTCCCCGGGCGCACGGACACCGGCATGCAGCACGCCGTGCGGGATGCCGAGGGCGGTCAGTACGAACCCGAGAAGTACCTACGGCCGGACACGGTCGCGCAAGCGGTGTTGAACGCGATCAACACGCCTGGCGACGCGCATCCGACCGAGGTCGTCATCCGGCCGCGAGGAGCCGTTTAGTCACCTCGCCCGCGGCCGCCTGGGCCTCGGCCCGGTCGACCATCGTGGTCTCGCCGTCGCTGACCACCTGGTCACCGGCCACCCACACGTCCTGGACCTGACGCGCACCCGCGGCCCACACCAGGTTCGACAGCAACTGCACGTCCGGCACGTCGACCCCGCTGGAGAACGCCGGTGCGTCGGTGGACACGTGCACGACGTCCGCCCAACGACCGGTCTCCAACGCACCGATGTCCGTCCGCCCCAGCACGGCCGCGCCGCCCCGAGTGGCCATCAACAGCACATCGGGGGCCACCAGGGCCGAAGCGTCCAAAGTGGACAGACGGGCCAGCATCGCGGCCAGCCGGATGTCCTCCCACAGGTCCAGATCGTCGTTGCTGGCCGGGCCGTCCGTGCCCAGGGCGACGTTGACGCCCGCCTCGCGCAGGTCCCGGATCCGCGCGATCCCGGACGCCAGTTTGGCGTTGGACCCCGGGCAGTGCGCGACCCCGACCCCGTTGGCGGCGAAGATCGCGATGTCCTCATCGGACAGATGAATGCTGTGCGCCGCGACCACCCGCCCGCCGAAGAACCCCAGCGACTCCAGCAACCGCGGCACCGAACCGTGCGCTTCCCGCTGCGCCGCGTCCTCCAGGGCCGCCTCGGCGACGTGGATGTGCATCAACGCATCCCGCGCGCGAGCCGCCTCGGCGACCTCGACCAGCACTTCCGGGGTCAGCGTGTAGGCCGAGTGCGGGCCGTAGCCGATCTCGATCCGGTCGCCCGGGCCGAACCGCAGGCCACGTGTGTCGATCATCGAGCTGACGTGGTCGACGAGCTTGCGCCAGGTGAACCCGGGCGCCTCGATCACCCCGCCGGTGAGCACCGCGCGGGCGCCGGTGGCGAGCACCGCCTCGGCCAGCCGGTCCAGGTTGAAGTACATCTCCAGGCTCGTGGTCACGCCCGCGCGGAGCATCTCCACCGAGCCCAGCACCATCCCGGCGTACATGTCGTCGCTGGTCAGTTTGGCCTCGGCGGGCCAGATCACGTCCTGCAGCCAGCGCAGCAGCGGCAGGTCGCCGCCCATCCCGCGCAGCACGGTCATCGGGGTGTGTGCGTGCGCGTTCACCAGGCCCGGCAGCAGGATCCCGGCCAGCTCGGTGACCGTGGCCTCGCCGGGAGCCGACGCGAACGGCCCCACGTAGCCGATCCGCCCGTCCTCCTCGATGTCCACCACGGCATCCCGCAGTACCGAACAGGCCGTGTCGCACGGCAGGACGATCGGAGCTCGCAAGCGTTGACGCATGTCGCGCAAGCTACCCCAGGAAACTGGGCGAATGACGGTCGCCGTCCGGCCGGACGGGCTGGTCGGCTCGGGCCGCAATGCTCACTCCCGCCGCCTGGAACGAGTGCAGGACGGCCCGGTCCAGCTCCAGTGCGGCGCGTTCGCGCCAGAGCGAGTGCTCGATGGAGGTGTCCAGGCCGAGTTGCTCGGCGATCACCCGGCCGAACCCGTAGGCCCGGTCGTCGCCGAGCGCGTCCGCACCGATCGCGGACGCCCGGTAGATCCCGTTGAACAGCGCCGGATACCGCACCCCGCCGATGCACAGCAGCTGCGAGCGGACGCCCACCGCGTGCCAGCGCAGGCCGAGGTCGACGAACCAGCTCAGCTCGGGGTGCTCCAGCGGCACCTCGCGGACCACGTCCCGCGGGATGGCGAACAGCCGCACCCCGTGCTCGTGATCCCGGATCACCAGCGGCAGCAGGTCGAACGCGCTGCGAGCGGTCGGCGTCCGCCAGCCCATCTTGCGGACCGTGTCGGTGAACGCCACATGCCGGCGGTCGCCCACGACCTGCCCGTGCTGCGCGTACCCGGCGTAGCGGATCAGCTGCTCGTTGATCAGCCGCGGGCTGTCCGGCGCGAAGATCGTCACCGTCGGCCGCACCCGGCCCTTGTCCACAGCGGCCCGCAGGTGCTGCACGCACCCGGACGCGACCTCGGTGGCCGTGTGCGCGGCCCGCAGGTCCCGCACGAGCAGGCCGCGCCACGGCACACCAGTGGTGCAGACGCCGCTGTCGCGCAGCGCGAGACGGGCGCCGTAGGCCAGCTCACCGCGGGTGTGCTGGTAGGTCCCGGTCTCCTCGACCTGGGTACGCACCAGTGCGAGCCGGGAACGGACGTGCCCGGCACGCGGCCGGGCATCGTGATAGCTGTACAGGAACTCCTCGGCCGCTTCGAGCAGCCCGGCATCCGGCGATAAGGAGATCTCACGCAGGGCGGTCACACCCTGGTTATCGGCCGATCGGGGTAACCGGCTCAACTACCCGGCCGGGTAGGACTGGTACTACTGTCAGTGCGCCCGTTCGTAGATCAGGTCGCGGATGTCCCGCTCCTCGGCATGGGCACGGGACTCGAACTTGGTCACCGGCCGCCATTCCGGTCGCGGTGCCCACCCTCCGTGCACATTGGTCAGCCGCGGCTCCGCCTCGCACACCTCGAGCATGTGCTCGGCGTAGTGCTCCCAGTCGGTGGCCATGTGGAACCGGCCGCCGGGCCGCAGCCGCGAGGCCACCAGAGCGGCGAAGTCGGGCTGGACGATCCGGCGCTTGTGGTGCCGCTTCTTCGGCCATGGGTCCGGGAAGTACAGCCGGACCTCGTCGAGCGAGTCCGGTTCGATGTGGTCGGTCAGCAGGATCACCGCATCGCCGCGCAACAGCCGGAGGTTTGTCAGGCCAAGCTCCTCGGCCCGCATCATCAGCTGCGCGAGCCCGGCCTGGTAGACCTCGACGGCCAGGTAGTTCACCCCGGGAGCGGCGGCGGCGAGCTTGGCGGTGGTCTCGCCCATGCCGGAACCGATCTCCAGCACGACGGGGGCCTCGCGGCCGAACCACGCACTCACGTTCAGCGGCCCTGATGGCAGCTCGACCACATCCTGCCCGAGCTGCGACCAGTGCCGCTGCCAAGCCTTCTCCTGGCCCACTGTCATCCGCCCGCCCCGCTGGACGTAGCTGACCACAGTGCGCCGGTGTACCTGTTGTTCCACGGTGTTAAAGCTAGGAGACGCTCTCCCAGCGGGCGAGGTTGGCCCGCAGGTCGGCCAGCCCGCGCACGGCGAGCGGAGCCGGGGTGCTGCCGGTGTTGTGCACCGGCACGATGTCCAGCCAGCCGGGATGCCGGTCGGTCAGGACAAGGGTGGTCGGGATGGCGGGGCCGTCGACTCTTCGTTCCGACGGCATGTACTCCCAGTACCCGGTGTCGCCTTCGGTGCTCCACGGCACGAACACCCAGCCTGGGCGCGCGTCGAGCAGCTTGGCGACCCGGTCCTCCAGCAGGAACCCCTCGGAACGCGTTGCCAGGGTGCCCGCGGCAAGCGCGCGCAGCCACCAGGGAGCGGGGAGCTGCGGATCGACTTCCACGGCGGTCCGGAACAGGGTGAGCACCTGGTCCTCAGGCGCCCGGTGCACCCACGCCCGGCGGATCTCCGACGGTCTGGTGGCGGATGCGATGGACGAGATGGCGCTGTGCGGCTCGATCGCTTGAGACCATTCCAGCGCGATCATCGGCTCTACTCGTAGTTCCCGGCGCACTGTTCCGGAGTTCGGCAAAGCGCGCTCGGGTGGCCCGGTCGGGGCACTCAGGTCAGCAACCGTCAACGTCCACCTCCGATGGTTCGTGACGGGGTCAACATCGATCTGAGCGCTAGTCGAACACCGTTGTCCGCGACGTGCGCGACGCCTCACAGCCTCTTAACGTGGTATTTACCAGGCCGCATGCGCTAGATCGCTGCGGCCCATCCTTCCAAGTCCGACCGGTGATCGCAACAGTCCGTGACCGGATCGACAAAGGGCCCGGGCCACCCCCCGACAGGTGACCCGGGCCGATTTTCCCCAGTTCCCGCCCACCGGTTGGTCCCCGATTCACCAACCGGTGGTTCTTTCGGTCAGGCGTCCCGCTTCTTGGCGGTGACGATGGCGATCGTCAGCATCACCACGGCGAATCCGGCGAAGTACGCCATCGCCCACCAGGGGTCCAATGTGGAGTTGGAGGCCCCCGGCCCGGAGTCGGCCAGCTCCGGCGACACGTCCGGGTTGCCGGTCAGGAACCGGCTGGCGACGTTGAACGGCATCCAGGCGTGGATGTCCATGCCCACCTTGGGGATGATCCGCACCAGCGACTCGACCATCAGCGAGTACGCCAGCAGGATGGACACTGCTCCGGCCGTGTGGCGGACCAGGATGCCCACCGACAGGGCGATGATCGCGGCGAATGCGGTGACCAGCCCGGCGCCGGCGACCGCGCGCCAGTCGGCGGCCGTGTTCAGCGCGAGGTCGGCGTCCGGCCGGAACAGCTTGGAGATGCCCAGCGAGCCGAACGCGGCGATCTCCCCGGCGATGCCGCAGGCGATCGCGACCACGACGGCCTTGGCCAGCAGTGCCGAGGTGCGGTTGGGCACCGCCTGGAAGGTCGTCTTGATGGTGTTGAACCGGTACTCGGTGGTGATGGCCAGCGCGGCCAGCACCAGGATCACCGCCAGCCCGAAGTTGAACCCGAACTGGGAGCTGATGATGTTGACCTGGGCGGTGTCGTTGGCCGACAGCGACAGCAGCGCGGCGAACCCGATGGTCAGCGAGAGCGCGAGGGCGAAGCACCACCATGGCGAGCGGGTGGAGAACAGTTTGATCCGTTCGACGGACAGCAGTGTCATCGGGTCACTTCCTGCAGTTGGCCTGCGGCTTCGGCAATGTCGGTGTGGTACTCAACGGAGTCGCCGGTCAGCTGCATGAACGCCTCTTCCAGCGACCCGCGCTGCGGGCTGAGCTCGTGCAGCACCAGCTGGCTCGCGGCGGCGATCTCGCCGATCCGCTCGATGTCCATCCCGGACACCACGAGCGAGCCGGCCTCACCGTCGCGCAGCGCGCCGCCCTCGTGGGCCAGCGCCGCACGCAGCTTGCCCAGGTGCGGGCTGCGCACCTTCACCGTGTTCTCGGTGGCGGCGTGGATGAACTCCTCGGTGCTGCTCTGCGCGATCAGCCTGCCGCGGCCGATCACGATCAGCTCCTGCGCGGTCAGCGACATCTCGGACAGCAGGTGGCTGGAGACGAACACGGTCTTGCCCTCGTCGGCCAGCCGGTGCATGAACCTGCGGATCCAGAGGATGCCCTCCGGGTCGAGGCCGTTCACCGGCTCGTCGAACAGCAGCACCTCCGGGTCGCCGAGCAGCGCGGCGGCGATGCCCAGCCGCTGCGACATGCCGAGCGAGAACCCGCCCGCGCGCTTGCCGGCGACCGAGGTGAGGCCGACGATCTCCAGCACCTCGTCGACGCGCTTGATGGAGATCTTGTTGGACACCGCCATCCACTTCAGGTGCGAGTAGGCGGACCGGTTGGGGTGCACCCACTTGGCGTCCAGCAGGGCGCCGACCTTCCGAAGGGGATGGTGCAGGTCCCGGTAGGGACGACCATCGATGAGCGCCTGGCCGGACGTGGGGTTGTCCAGGCCGAGGATCATCCGCATGGTGGTGGACTTGCCGGCGCCGTTCGGGCCGAGGAACCCGGTGACGCGGCCAGGCTGGACGGTGAACGACAGATCGTTGACCGCGACCGTCTTCCCGTAGCGTTTGGTGAGGCCCCGTGCCTCGATCATTGCCGCTCCCTAAGTGAAGTCATTGCGCCTCCCCCGACTGGCACCAATCGTGGCGGCGGCGCACCCCCGCTCGCGTCCTCCCGGGGTGCCACTTCGGGGTCAGCTCGGAGTCGTAGTCCGGGCGACCCGAAAGCCGCCTCGACTAGGTGAGATCCCCGAGGTGACCCTGACTCGCCGGGGTAGGGGTGGCCCCCGTTAATGAACTGTGGTTCACTAATGGGGTGGCCCGGCCCCGGACGATCACCGACGCGCGTCTGCTCGACGCGTTGGGTCAGGTCATCGCCTCACGAGGGCCTGGTTTCACGGTCGCGGACGTGGCCGCGCAGGCAGGTGTTTCGGTCGGGACGGTCGCCCAGCGGTTCGGCTCCAAGCACGGGCTGCTGGTGGCGTTGAGCGAGGCCGCGATCGCGCAGATCCCCGACCTGGTGCGCTCTGCTTCGACTGTCCTGCAAGCTTTGTTGAACGTCTACAGCGGACTGGACGATCCCGCGACCGCGCCGCACAACCTCGCCCAGCTGGCCGCCGACCTGGCCGATCCCGAGCTGCGCGGGCTGCTGGGCCGGTTCTACTCGACGCTCGCCGACGAGCTCACGCCGTTGCTGATCCCGTTGCAGGGCGCGCCGCCGCAGGCCGCGCGGCTGCTGGTGGCGCTGACGAACGGCACGGCCGTGGACTGGTCGATCAATCCGGTCGGACGGCTGGCAGACCGGCTGACCGACGACATCGGTGCGGTGCTGAACGGATGGAGGACTGCATGATCGCCGTGGTGACCGGGGCGACCCGGGGCTGTGGCCGGGGAATCGCCGTCGAGCTGGGCGCGGCGGGGTACACGGTGTACGTCACCGGCCGCACGACCCGGGACGCGGTGAGCCCGATGGGCCGGCCGGAGACCATCGAGGAGACCGCTGAACTGGTCTCGAAGGCCGGCGGCACCGGCATTCCGGTGCGCTGTGACTTCACCAATGTGTCCGATGTGGACAGTCTGGTGCGGGTCATCAACGGCCAGATCGACCTGCTGGTGGACGACGTCTGGGGCGGCGACCCGTTCGTCGAGCACGGCACGCCGTTCTGGGAGTCCGACCTGGACAAGGCGATCGCGGTGACCCGCAACGGGATCGAGTCGCACCTGATCGCCCTGCACCGGCTGGTGCCGCTGGTCCGCCAGGGCGGTCTCGTCGTCGAGATCACCGATGGCGACGACGACACCTATCACGGCGTTTCGCTGCCGTACTACCTGGTGAAGAGCGGTGTCCGGCGGATCGCCCACGGGCTGGCGAAACAGTTGCAGCCCAACGGGATCACCGCTGTCGCACTGACCCCTGGGTTCATCCGGTCGGAGGCGATGCTCGAAGGCCTCGGCGTCACCGAGGAGAACTGGCGGGACGCGGTCGCCCAGGACCCGCACTTCGCGATGGCCGAGACCCCGCACTACGTCGGCCGGGCCGTGGTCGCGCTGGCGTCCGATCCCCAGGTCAGCCGGTGGTCGGGCGACTGCCTGTCATCCTGGGGGCTGATGCGGGAGTACGGCTTCACCGATCTTGACGGCACCCGGCCGGACTGGGGCCGCTGGTATGAGGAGGTCTTCCTGGCCGGGCAGGACCCGGCCACGGTGGACGCTTCGACGTACCGCTAGATCAGGGCGCAGCCAACGCCTCGGTGGGAGTGAGCCGGGCCGCGCGGACCGCCGGGTAGAGCCCGGCGAGGACGCCGATGGCCAGCGCGGACCCGGCCCCGCCGAGGACCGCGGCGGGCGGGATGACCGCGGGCCAGTCCCGGGCGACCGCGTAGGCGGACGTGCCGAGGATGCCGAGCGCGGCCCCGGTCAGCCCGCCGAGCAGGCACAACGTCACCGACTCGGCGAGGAACTGGCCCCGCACCTGGCCGCGGGTGCTGCCCAGGGCCCGGCGCAGGCCGATCTCGCGTTTGCGTTCCAGCACCGAGATCACCATCGTGTTGGCCACGCCGACCGCGCCGACCAGCAGCGCCACCCCGGCCAGGCCCAGGAACAGACCCGAGAACGCGGTCTCGGTGATCCGCTTAGCGGCCAGCGCGTCCGACGGGCGGCTGACCTCGATCCGGGCCGGGTTCGGCGGGAACACCGTGGCGGCCAGCACCTTGCGGACGTTCTCCAGCTCGGCCTCGGCGGACCGGACGAACACGACCGTCGGATGCCCGTCGAACCGCAGCCAGGTCCGCGCGGCCGTCCACCCCACCAGCACCGAACGCTCCACATCGGGCGCCAACGGCATCGGCGCGAGCACCCCGCCGACGGTGAACCAGCGGTCGCCGATCCACACTGTCGGCGCGGGCCCGCTGCCGACTTCGGTGATGCCGAGCCGGCTCGCCGCCTTGTCGCCCAGCACCACGATCGGCAGGCCATCGGTCGCCGCGGTCAGGTACTTGCCGGACGCCACCCGACCGCCGATCGCGGGCAGCAGGTCCGGGCGCGCGGCCAGCACGGTCAGCCCCGAGCCCTGCTCGGCCGGGATCTTGTCGGACCGGCGGACGTTCGCGTGCGTGTTGGCCACCGCGCTGGTCAGCTCGACCGGCCCGATCCGGGCGGCCATGTCCGCGGCGGCTTCCGGCACCGGCGGCAGGGTCTGGCTGACCTGGTCGATGGTCGCCTGGGCGCGCAACAGGTTGGTGCCCAGCGCGGACAGCCGGGCGTCCAGGTCCGCGCGGCTGGACGCGGGGATGCCGACCACCATGATCATCGTCGCGATCCCGATCGAGATGCCCAGCGCGGACAGCACCGCTCGCAGCGGCCGGGTGCGCAGCCCGGCGAACCCGAGTGCGGCCAGATCCAGCGGGCTCAACCGCACCGGTGCGTCGCTCATACCGACACTCCCTGGATCCGGCCGTCCAGCACGGACACCCGGCGGGGCAGGGCGGCGGCGATCTGCAGGTCATGCGTGATCACCGCGACCGTCGTGCCGCTGGCGTTCAAGGCGCGCAACAGGTCCAGCACGGCGTGGCCGGTGCGGGTGTCCAGCGAACCGGTGGGTTCGTCGGCGAGCACGATGGCCGGGTCGTTCACCAGGGCGCGCGCGATGGCGACCCGCTGGCGTTCGCCGCCGGACAGCTCGTGCGGCCGGTGCCCGGTCCGGTGTGCCAGGCCGACCCGCTCCAGCGCGGCGGTCGCCAGCGACTTCCGGCGTCGCCGTGGGATTCCGGCATAAAGCAGCCCGGTGGCGACGTTTTCCACCGCGGAAAGGCCTTCGGCGAGGTGAAACTGCTGGAACACGAACCCGATCCGACGGGCCCGCAACGCCGACAACCGTCGGTCCGGCAGCGCGGACGCCACCCGGCCGTCGATCCGCACGACGCCGCTGCTCGGCCGGTCCAGCGTGCCCATCAGGTGCAGCAACGTCGACTTGCCGGACCCGGACGGCCCGACGATCGCCAGCAACTCCCCGGTGTGCACGGACAACGAGACGTCGTCGAGCGCGCGCACCCCGCCGGGATAGACCTTGCTGACGTGCTCCAACGACAGCACTTCAGTCATGATGCTCGCACCACACGCATTCCCGCTGCCAGCCCATTGCCGGTGACCTCGACCAGGTCACCGGCGAACAACCCGGTCTGTACACCGACGAGCTTGGTCCGGCCGCCGTCGACGACCTGCAGCGCGTAACCACCTTCGCCGAGTGCGAGCAACGCGGTCACCGGGACAGCGAGTACGCCGGTCCGTCCCGCGGTGACGATCTTGACCTGCACCGGGCCGGAATCCATTGCGGTGACGGCGTTCTGGTCGTCGACCGCGATGGTCGCCAGCTGCTTCGGCGTGCCGTTCTCACCGGCGGGCGCCGCGTTGACGGACCGGACGGTCCCCGGCGCCTGCGTCCCGTTCGGCAGCTGGAGGTCGACTTTGGCGCCCGGCTTCACGGTGCCGAGGTCGACCTGCGCGGGATCCAGCTGAGCGCTGACCGCCTTGTCCACGGTCGTATAGGTGAACACGTCGGCCGCGGCCGGGGCGCCAGGCTGCGCCTTCACCGACTCGACCCGGACCTTGCCCGGCAGCACCACCGCGTCACCCGCCTCCAACGCGCCGGTCTCCTCCAGCCCATTGGCCTTCTGCCAGCGTTTCAACGCGCTCTCAGTGTCCACAGTGAACTTGTTGCCGGTGCCGGGGTTGCGGTAGCCGAGCGTGCGGAGGTTGTCGATCAGCTCGCGGATGTCCGGTCCGGGCGTGGCCGCGGTGTCGATCCGCCGGTACAACGGCGTGCCACCGAACAACAACGGCACCGACTTGGCGTCCACTGCGTACAGTCGCTGGCCGCGGTCGATGACCGTGCCCACGGCGGGCAACCAGGTCACCGTCCCGGCTTTGCGGCCGGTGAGCACCGTCGGCGCGCCATAGCCGAGGGTTCCGTTCACGGTGACGGAGACACTCAGGTCGGTCCGCTTGATCTCGACGGTCTCCGCGGCGGCCGGACTGGCGGGCTGCTCCACGGGTGCGTGCTCAGCCAAGCGGCTGTACGCCAGCACACCACCCGCGCCCACGACGAGCAGCACCGCCAGGCTCACCGGCAGCCAAGCCCTCACTTGTTCCCGCCGGCCGACAGTTCCTTCTCGCACTGGGGGATCAGGTTGAGCCCCTTGGAGATCGAGTCGGAGTCGTTCTGCGCGCCGCCGAGCGCTATCGACGTGCGCTCGTCGCCGGGCTTGACCGGCGACTCCTCGACGTACTTGACGCCCTTGCCGCGCAGGCACAGCACCATCTTGTGGGCGAAGTCGGCGGCCTGCGGGTTGGCCGTGTCGTACTCCCACGGCGGCAAGGGGTCCTTGAACTTGCACGCGGCGGTGGCCGCGGCCTCCTTGCTCATGTCCATGCCCGGACCCTTGCGGAAACCATGGTCGGCCATGCAGTTGCTGTACGCGGTGTAGAGCTGGTCCTCCTCGTCCGGCGTCATGTCCAGCCGCAGCCGGGGGCGGGCCGCCTCGGCCGGGGCGCTGGGCGGCGCCGCCGGGGGCGCGGCCGCCGACGAGGTCTGCAGGGTGGCCACCTTCTGCTCCGGCGCCGCCGGGGACGAGCAGCCGCCGAGGATCACCAAGGCGGCGATCCCGGCGGCGATCCGCACTGGGGTCATGCCGGCGAGCATGTCGGGGAGTTGTGAAGAACCTGTTGGCCCGTCATTCAGGTTCCTTCGCAGGCAGGCGCAGGGTGAACGTCGTGCCAGCACCCGGCCCGGAGTCCACTGTGACCGTTCCGCCGTGCGCTTCGACGAGGTGTTTGACGATGGCCAGGCCCAGCCCGCGGCCACCGGTGGCCCGGCTGCGTGAGGGGTCCGCGCGCCAGAACCGGTCGAACACATGCGGCAGGTGCTCGGCCGCGATGCCACTGCCGGTGTCGCTGACCTCGAGCACGATCTCGCCGCCCGCTCGCCGTCCCCGCAACACGATCCGGCCGTCCGGCGGCGTGTGCTGGATGGCGTTGGTGACGAGGTTGCCGACCGCCTGGCGCAGCCGGACCGGATCAGCGGTGAGCTGCAGATCGCCGGACGTCTCCACCGCCAGCGGCCGCGGATGCACCGCCGCGACCTGGGCCAGCAGCTCGCCCGCGTCCATTGGTTCCACGTGGAGCCGGAACTCGCCGGCGTCGGCCGAGGCCAGCTCGTGCAGGTCGTCGACCAGCTGCTGCAGCACGAGGGTCTCCTCCAGCAGCGACTCGACCAGTGCCGGGTCGAGCTCGGCCACCCCGTCCTGCGCTGCCACCAGCCAGCCCCGGATCGTGCCCAGCGGGGTGCGCAGCTCGTGCGAGACGTCGCTGACCAGGTTCTTGCGCTGGGTCTCGGTCCGGGCCAGGTGCTCGGACATCTGGTTGAACGCGTCCGCCAGCTCGGCGATCTCCCAGCGCGACGACACCTCAGCCCGAGCCGCCCGGTCACCCGCACGCATCCGTTGAGTCGCCGCGGTCAACGCACGCAACGGCCGCAGCACACGCCCCGCTAGCAGCAGGCTCACCCCAACGGTCAGAACGATGATCACCAGCGCGGCGCCGAGAATCCGCACAGCCCCGGCGGCAGGCAGCCCCATGGTCGTCGGCGGGACGCTGATGAAGAGCAACGCCGCCGGGGAGGTGTACGGCGTGAGCAGCAACTGGCGGCTGGAGGTCAGGCATTCGAGGAAGGTCTGCCGGTTGGCGCCGGGCCGTGCTGGGGTGAACCCGCCGGACGCGGTGACCATGGTCGGGAAGGCGTTGCTCCCCTTGTTCTTCAGGCAGTCGCCGACATAGCTGTCGAGAATGTCGAGGCCGGTTTTCTCGGTAAGCGTCGGCGACGGCGGCTGCGCACAGGCGCCGACCGGATCGGGCCGGACGAACGACCGCCCGCTCGTGGCCACCACGACCTCGGCCTTGACACCAAGTTTCTGCATGCACGCGAGCTGCTGGTCGGCCTCGGCCCGGACCTGGTCTCGCTCTTGAGGCTGCAACCGGAACGGCCCGACCGCGCGGGCGTCGATCCGGTCGTCGGGTGCGTTGGCCTGCAAGGTCACGTCGACCGCGAGCGGGTCGACGACGGCCGAGGGCTGCGCGGGCAGCGGGGGGTCGTCCGGCCCGAATGCGCCCGCGATCGGCACCCGGTTGCCCGCGGTGAGCCCGATCCGCAACCCGGTCTCCCGGCCGAGGTCGGCGAGCACCGGCGCGACCCCGTTCCAGCTCGGATGCGTGGCGGCGTAGCCGAGCACGCCGTCGTAGATGCGGGCGACGGTGGCCCGGTTCTGCACCTGTTCGGCCTGCAGCGTGCCGGTCGTGCTCTGCACCGAAAGCCAGGCGGTCGCGCCGACCGAGCACACCGCGACCAGTACGGACCCGGCCAGCAACCGGACCCGCAGGCCGCGGCGGCGCCGCTCAGCCCGCGCGGCGCCGGCCATCGGCCACCTTGTACCCGATGCCGTACACGGTCTGCAGCAGCTCCGGGCTGGCCGGATCGGCTTCGATCTTCTTGCGCAGGTTGCGGACGTGCACGTCGATGGTCCGCTCGGTGATGAACCCGTCCAGCCCGTACGCGTGCTCCAGCAACTGCGCCCGGCTGAACACCTGCCCGGGCGAGCCGACCAACGTGCTCAGGATCCGGAACTCCGCCGGGGTGCACGCCACCGGCTTGTCCCCCACCCAGACCTCGTGACGAAGCACATCGACCGTGAGGTCACCGGTCCGCAGCGGCGGCGCGGCGGGCCCGGACGCGGGCTGCGACCGGCGCAGCAGCGAACGGATCCGGGCCATCAGCTCACGCGGGTCGTACGGCTTGGTGAGGTAGTCGTCGGCGCCCAGGTCGAACCCCAGCAGCTTGTCGTCCGCACTCGCCCGCGCGGTCACCATCAGCACCGGCAGGTCGTACTCGCGGCGCAGCACCCGGCAGACGTCCAGGCCGTCCACCCCGGGCATCATCACGTCGAGGACCAGCAGGTCCGGACGCTGCCGCCGGACCTCGTCGATGGCCGACCGGCCGTCCGCGACGACCCGGACCGTGTGCTGCTCGTGGCTCAGATAACGGCGGACCAGCTCGGCCTGCTTGGGGTCGTCCTCGGCGAGGAGCACATACGCACACACGGCCCCATCATCTACGACTCGCCGGGACGCACCAGCCCCGTCTCGTAGGCGAGCACCACGGCCTGGACCCGGTCGCGCAGGTCCAGTTTGGCCAGCACCCGCCCGACGTGCGTCTTCACCGTCGCCTCGGACAGGAAAAGCCGGCGCGCGATCTCGGTGTTCGACAGGCCCTGGGCTATGAGTACGAGGACTTCCCGCTCGCGGTCGGTCAACGCGTCCAGCACCGAGGCGTCCCGGAGCTGGCCTCCGGCGGCGACCAGGAAGCGGTCCAGCAGACGGCGGGTCACGCTCGGCGAGACGACTGCATCGCCGCTGGCCACCGACCGGAGCGCGGCCACCAGGTGGTCCGGCGGGGTGTCCTTGAGCATGAACCCGCTGGCGCCGTTGCGGAGCGCGGTCAGTGCGTACTCGTCAAGGTCGAAGGTCGTCATCACCAGCACCTTCGCGGTCCCCGCCTCGGTGATCATCTTCGTCGCTTCCACCCCGTCCAGCACCGGCATGCGCACGTCCATCAGCACGACGTCCGGCCGGAGCTCGGCGGCCAGGCGCACGGCGGCGTCCCCGTCCCCGGCCTCGCCCACGATCTCCATGTCCGGCTGCGCGCCCAGCACCATCCGGAACCCGACACGCATCAGCTCTTGGTCGTCGACGAGCACCACCCTGATCATGCGCACAACCTAGTGGCCTGCCACTAGGACCCCTGAATGGGCAGAACCGCATGGACATGCCAGCCACCGCCGGGACGAGGTCCGGCGTCCAAGGTTCCGCCGAACACATTGGCCCGTTCCCGCATGCCGATCAGCCCGTTGCCGCCGGAGACGCCGACCAGCTGGGGCGGGGTGCCGAAGCCGTCGTCGCTGATGTCCAGCTCGACCTGTTCGCCCACTCGCGTCACCTGCACGCTCGCCGAGGCTCCGGCGCCCGCGTGCTTGAGCGTGTTGGTCAGGGCCTCCTGGACAATCCGGTAGATGCCCAGGCCGATACCCGCGGGCAGGCCGTCCAGCTCGCCCTTCAGCTTGAGCCGCACCGGCAGGCCTACCAGGCGGACGCGTTCGGCGAGCTCGTTCAGCGACGTCGTGCCTGGTTGCGGGGTGCGTTCCTCGTTGCCGTCCTGCGATCGCAGCACGCCGAGCAGGCGGCGCAGCTCGGTGAGGGCCTCCCGGCCGGTCGAGGAGATCGTCTTCACCGCGCGTTCGGCCAGCTCAGGGTTGGTGTGCACGGCATAGGTCGCGCCGTCGGCCTGCACCACCATCACGCTCACCGCGTGCGCGACGACGTCGTGCAACTCGCGGGCGATCCGGGTGCGTTCCTCGGCGACGGCGATCTTGGCCTGCTGGTCGCGTTCGGTCTCCAGCAACCGCAGGCGTTGCTCCAGCTCGTTCTGGTAGGCGCGGCGGGCGGCGACGAACTCGCCGAGCACCCAGCACAGCCCGAAGGTCAGCAGCACGATGGTCATCGCGATCCACATGCCCGGGCCGACGGAGCCCGGCGCGACTCGCCAGACACCCCACAACGCCGTGCCCAGGACCAGCCACAACGCGTACAGCGCGGCCTGACGACGGCCGACGTAGACCACGACCGTGTACAGCGTGATGCCGAGCGCGATGTCCGCGGGCCGGGCGATGAAGTTGTTCTCCATCCAGTCCTGGGAGACCAGCTGGAAGGCGCCGGCAGCGAGCACGGCGTAGGCCGTCAGCATCGGGTTGCGCCGGCGCAACGCGAGTGGCCCCAGCAGCAGCACATCGATGAGCAGCGACAGCCACCACCGCGGTTCCGTCTCGGACAGCGGCGAAAGCAGGCTCGGCGTCAGGAAGAACAGCGCGAGCAGACAGTCCCCGAACATCGGATGCTTGCGCATCCACAGACTCAGCCGCCGCACACGCCAAGCCTAAGCGTGCGCGGCGGCTGAACGCGTCAGGCCGCAGGGTGACGGGCGGTGCGCCTACGGGGTGAGGAAGGGCGGGCTCTTCTCCGACCGCGGTTCGGCGATGTCGTAGGTGTGCTCGGGCTCGACCGGCGGTTCCTCGCGCAGGGCGGCGGCCTGCTTGCTGGCGGCCATCTCCTCGGCCAGCCGTTCCTGCAGCTGACGGTCCCGGATCCGGGACAGGATGGCGATGGTCAGGCCGTGCACCAGCGCCAGCAGCAGCAACACGATGCCCAGCCGCATGACCACACCCTCGGTCGGCGTGCTGCCGACGTTGATGGTGGAGATCAACAACATCAGGCCAAGGACAGCGAGGTGGAACAGCACGGTGACCAGCCGGGTCATGGACGCGCCGGCCTCCGCATCGCCGTACGAGTGCTCGAGGTACCGGCGCCCGCTGCGATAGATGATCTGACCGTCGACGGCTACGAGGACCACACCCAGCACGAGGAAGGCGATATAGCTGTTCGTGTCCATATCGATGGGTTACCCGCTCGGGGCCGATTTCTATCCGTACGATGCGAAGCGCGTGGGAGGCGGACTCGAGGGGTTGAGGTGTCCACGGCTACCGAACAGCAGCATCTGGCCGGGCCGTTGTCGACGGCCGTCGCGAACCTGTGCGTCCGGTTGCAGCCACAGGTCTCCGCGCGCACGGCGGCGGGGTTCCGCGAGGTGCTGCGCCGGTTGTCCGCGCCGCTGCAGGTGGCCGTCGCCGGGCGGATCAAGTCGGGCAAGTCGACCCTGGTCAACGCGCTGATCGGGCGCCGGGTGGCGCCGACCGACGTGGGCGAGTGCACCCGGCTGGTGACCCGGTTCCAGTACGGCACGGTCGACCGGGTCGAGGTGATCTTCAACGACGGCCGCAAGCAGGTGCTGCCGTTCGACGTGGGTGGCATGATCCCGGCCTCGCTGGACGCGGACATCGAGTCGGTCTCGCACCTCGAGGCGTACCTGACCAACGCCGTGCTGCGGGACCTGACCGTGATCGACACCCCCGGCCTCGGCTCGCTGGACGCGGCGTCGGTGGCCCGGACCGAGCAGCTGCTGGGCGCGGCCAAACCGGAGAACGAGGAGGGCTCCGATGACCTGGACGACACCTCCCGCAACGCGGTCGCCGGTGCGGAGGCTGTGCTTTATGTCGTCACCCAGGGCGTGCGCGCGGACGACCAGCAAGCGCTTGCGGCGTTCACCGCGGCGACCGCCAGCCGCGAGGCCGGGCCGGTCAACGCCATCGCGGTGCTGAACAAGGCGGACACCATCGCGCCGGAGTCCGTGGCGGGCTCGGACGGCGACGTGTGGAAGGCCGCGACCCTGTTGGCGGAGAAGCAGGCGCTGACCTTGAAGCCCCGGGTCGCCGACGTGATCCCGGTGATCGGCCTGCTCGCCGAGTCGGCCGAGTCCGGCGGGTTCACCTCCGCCGACGCCGACGCGTTGCGCCAGCTCGCCCAGCTCGACGACACGATCTGGGAGATGATGCTCGTCTCCGCGGACATCTTCACGACCTGGGAGTGCGAGGTCGCCACGGGTACGCGCGTGCGCCTGCTGGAGAAGCTCGACCTGTACGGCGTGCGGTATGCCGTGGACGCCCTCCGCGCCGAACCGGAACTGACCGCCGGTGCTTTGCGGCGGAAGTTGCTGGAGGCTTCCGGGCTTGGCGGTGTGCGGACCCGGCTGGATGCCGTGTTCCGTGCCCGGGCGGATGGCATCAAGGCCGCTGCCGCGCTGGCTTCGGTGACCGCGCTGGCCCAGGCCTCCGGCGATCCCGGTGAGCGCCAACGGGTGCACGACGCCATCGAGGTTCTGCTCGCCAAACCGGAGGCACACGCCCTCCGGTTGCTGGAGGCGCTGACCCTGGTCACTTCCGGCGCCGTCGCCATGCCCGAGGACCTCGCCGAGGAGGTGCTGCGGGTGGGCGGCAGCGCCAACATCGACGAACAACTCGGCATGAAGGGCCGCCCCGCCGCCGAGCTGATCGCGTACTCGCTGGAACGCGCCGGCTGGTGGCGCTCCTTCGCCTCGTTCGGCGCCACCCCCGCCCAGAGCCGCATCGCGCACGTCGTCCACCGCGCCTATTTCCTTATCTGGCAACACCTCAAACAGGGGTAGTGCCCCGATTTCGGCAATCACCCGGGCGGGCGGCGGCCGGGTTGGTAGCGTCGGGACATCGTTTCCCGGGGTAGACAGGGTGATCTCGTTGGCTTCTCTCTTTCGGCGTGCCACCTCGGACGAGCAGTCCGACCAGACGGTCGAGGTGAAGGCCGGCACGATCGCCGGGCTGGACGGCGCGCCGGTCACCGATGAGCTGCTGGAGCAGGCGCTGGCCGAGCGCAAGGCCCTGGTGCAGCTGTGTCTCTACGCGCTGGACCGGGCGCGCAGCCCCGGGGTGGTCGAGCGGCTGGAGGAGGGGCTGGCCGGGATCGGTGTGACCGCGTTGCGGCCGGACGGCGACGTGTTCGACCCCGCGCACCACGAGGCCGGGGGGACCGTGCCCACCCAGGACGTGACGATGGACGGCGTGGTCGCGGAGACCGAGGTGGTCGGGTTCGCCGACCGCGGGCGGCTGCTGCGGGCGCCGATCGTGATCGTGTACAAGGCTCAACAGTCATGACAGCGCCCGCTCTGAGCCTGCCCAAACAGGTCGCGCAGCACCGTGAGGTGATGCTGAACCTGCTGCGTGAGGTCGCCCCGGAGTCCGCGAAGTGGGTCGAGGAGCTGCGCGGCCGCCGTCGCCGCAAGCCGACCGTGGTGACCATCGGCGAGACCAACCGCGGCAAGAGTTCCCTGGTCAACGCCCTGCTGGGGCAGCCGGGACTGTCCCCGGTCGACGCGGACGTGGCCACTGCGACGTACCTGGTGTTCGGGCACGCCGAGCAGTGGGAGGCGCGGGCCTGCTATCCCGGTCAGCTCGCGCCGGTGCCGGTGGACCTGAGCCAGCTGGTCAACTGGGTGTCCGCGGCGCACGAGCTGCCCGAGGGGCAGTTGCCGCCGCGCTATGTCGAGGTCGACGGGCCGGTCGAGCTGCTGACCAACGTGTCCATCGTGGACACTCCGGGGGTCGGCGGGCTTGACTCGGTGCACGGCGAGCTGGCGTTGGAGGCGGCGGCGAGTGCGACCGCGCTGCTGTTCGTTGTGGACGCTTCGGCGCCGTTCACGGTCGGGGAGCTGAACTTCCTGCGCAACGTGGGCGACCGGGTGGAGACGGTGATCTTCGCGTTGTCCAAGATGGACGCCTACCGCGGCTGGCGGCAGGTGCTGGAGGCCAACCAGGGGTTGCTGCGGGACCACGCGCCCCGGTTCGCCGACGCGGTGTTCTACCCGGTGTCCGCGCGGATGTTCGAGATGGCGGCCAAGGCGCCGAACCCGGACGCGGTCGCGATGCTGCGCGAGAAGTCCGGCGTGCCCGCGCTCGCCGAAGCCGTGCAGGAGCTGGTGATCGGCAAGGCGGCGATGCTCGCCGAGGCCAACACGCTGCGCGCGATCGGCACTTCGCTGGACGAGGTCCAGGTGCAGCTGTCGGCCGAGGCGCGTGCGTTGACCACCGGCGCCGACGAGGCGAAGGTGTTGCGCGAGCGCAAGGAGGAGCTGACCGCGCAGCGCAAGTCGTCCACCCGCGGCTGGCAGGTCAAGATGCGCACCGAGACGCAGCGCTGCCGGATGGAGAACACCCACGAGGTCAGCCGCGAGATGCGGGACATGCAGACCTGGTTCCGGCAGGCCATCGACGCCGCCGACAAGGACAAGCTCGCCGCGTTGCCCGGTGAGGTGGACGTGGCGCTGCAGGTGGTGTCGCGGCGGATCAGCCACTCGGTCGGCGCGCGGCTGAACCGGATCGGTGAGACCGTCCTCGCGGGTCTGTTCACCCGGGACGAACTGGCCGTGTTGCAGGCGCAGTACGCGCGCAACGGCCAGCCGCCGGTGGTGCTGCGCACGCCGGAGAAGCGGCCGGGCACGTCCGAGGACAAGCTGATGGTGATGATGGGCATCTCCGGTGGCGTCGGCTTGGGCAAGCTCGCCACCATGCCGTTGGGCATCTTCGGCGCGGCCGCCGCGGGCACGTTGGGTGTCGTCGTCGCGCCGGTGACGATTGTGCTGGGGCTGGGCGCGGGCTGGTGGATCGCCAAGACCCGCAAGCACGCCCAGGAGAAGCAGCACATGAAGACCTGGCTGACCGACGCGATCGCGGACGCCCGGTCCACACTGGACCAGATGGTCGCCGACCAGCTGATCCAGGCCGAACAGGAGCTGTCGCTGGCGCTCGACGACGCTCTGGGCAAGCGGATCGCGGCCATCGAGGAGGAACTGCGCGAGGTGGACAAGGCGATGCGGCTGGGCGCCACCGAGCGCTCGAAACGCCTGCAACAGGTCAACAAGCACCTCGCCGAGGTCGGTTCCGGCAAGGAGCGCGCCGATGAGCTGCTGAGCCGGATCAGGTCGGCTAAAGTCCGGCCCGCCGGTGCTTCTTCGCCCGCGCAGGGAACCAGCGCCGCCGGCTGACAGTCCAACCGCCAACGAAACGAACACTCCAACCAGGGGGACCCCGTGTACGACGACTCCGACCACGACTCCACCACCACCTCGCACCACGGCGACGAGATGACCGTGACCGTCGACGGCGAGCAGTACGAGGTCGAGGAGGAGTACGACATCGACAAGGATGGCCACAACGACACGGCCATCATCCAGACCGACGACGGCGGCGCGGTCGCCTTCACCGACGCGGACGGTGACGGGGACGCGGACGTCGCGGTGGAACTTGACGATCACGGCAACGTCGTCGGCGCCGCCCGCTACGACGAGGCCAGCGGTGAGTGGCACGCGGTCGACCCCAAGACGGGCCAGGAGACCGGCGGCGGTAGTCATGGCTCCACCACCGCCAGCAGCCACAACGACGACCACACCACCTCGTCCTCGTCTTCCTCCTCCGGCAGCGCCCACGGTGAAGAGATCCATGTGGACGTTCCCGACCAGAAGGAGGACATGAACGTCGGCCAGGCCACCGTCGACACCGACCACGACGGCAAGAACGACACCGTCGTGGACACCACCGACGACGGCACCGTGATGGCCTACACCGACACGGACGGCGACGGCGAAGCCGACCGCGTGACCATCATCGAGACCGACGGTGACGTCATCATCGGTGAGCACACCGGCGAGGACGAGTGGACCGACGTCGAAACCGGCCACGTCGACTCCCACGGCAACTACACCCCCGACTCCACCCCCAGCCACAAGAGCTGAGTGCACTCACCCAGAAACCCCGCGGGCCCGATCCCGCGGGGTTTCCTTGTGCGTGCCTGTGGATGGACGGCTGGTTGTGTTGTGGTCTTGTCGGTGGGCGCCGGTACGCTGGAGTTCGGGGGGCCGGAGGCAAGGGGCGCTGCGGATTTCAGAAGTGTTGGGGCGCCTGAGGAATTCGCTTGCCCCGGGGTGTCTGAAGAATGCGCTCGCCGCGCGGCAGGCCGCCAAGAGGGGCAAGGGATCCTTCGGATCGTTTGTGGGGGTTGGGTTTCGTGTCCTCTCCCGCCCGTATGGCCTGCCCGGAGGGAACCACATCTGTCAAGTGGGGCCGCTCTGCTTTGCGTTGGGGGCCGGTCCGTATGGCGTCCAGCTGGGTTGGTTTCGTTGGCGGACCGGCGCTTTGGTTTGCGGCCCCCACTTGACAGACCGCGGGGGCTCGCCTCCGCTGCCCATTGCCTTAGGCTGCGCCAATTGCGTCTGGCCGCGCGAACTCCGTCTGGCCTCGCCAAGTGCGGTTCGCAGGTGCCTCCACCGGTGCTGGGACCAGGGCCGCCCAGCCAAGTCGGTTCACAGCGCGAGGTTCGTCCTGCCGGTCGCCCTCTTCCCCCGCTCGACCGCTCTCGCTTCCCCGGCTCACCCCCGCTCACTCTCCTCGCCCCGCCGCTCAACCCCTCGCTTCCCCGATGCGCCCACCCCTCCCGCGCAACTCCGTCTTTCCATCTCCTCGCTCAATCCCCTCCCTGCCAACGATGTCATCACCCAAATCGGGCCGCCCACAGATTCCAATTGTGGCGGCGGGCACAACTTTCGCTCCGCACTTCGTTGGTCGCCCGCAGAATGTCCACAGTGAGCTCAACCCCATTGGTCTAGTCCTTTTCTGGGTATGCTCGGATATCCGTTCAGCGGCACTTGGTGCTGGTCAGGATGGGTGGGTTTTGGTCTTGAACGATTGCTGAACCGATCACGAACAGGAAGATTTCCGGTGGTGTGGGAAAGGCCACGCGGACATTCGTGTACTGAATCGATCCCCTTATCGGTCCGGTGAGGCAACCCACACGTCAACTGTCGTTTAACTGCCGTCCAGCTGGTTAACCTCGCTTCATCCCTTTTCACGGCACGCCCATCTCTCAGCGCGGAGTGGGTGGGCGTCAGCCATTGGTGAGGACGTCGAAGTCCCCGCTGTCGGACAACGGCGTCCGGCTCGGGCTTTGCGCCGACAGGCCGACAGTCAGGAGACGAGGCGAGATGACCGCATTGGCCATTCCGGGTCTGGATACCGCACCGACCACGCACCCGCGCCTGCTGGAGTGGGTGCATGAGGTCGCCGAGCTGACCACGCCCGACCGGGTCGTGTGGGCCGACGGGTCGGACGAGGAGTGGGAGCGCCTGACGACCAAGCTCGTCGAGGCCGGGACCTTCACGCGGCTCAAGCAGAAACCGAACTCGTTCTGGGCTGCCTCGGACCCCGGTGACGTCGCCCGGGTCGAGGAGCGCACGTTCATCTGCTCGGTGGACCCGCAGGACGCGGGCGCGACCAACAACTGGATGGACCCCGCCGAGATGAAGGCGACCATGACCGAGCTCTACCGGGGCTGTATGCGTGGTCGCACCATGTACGTCATCCCGTTCTGCATGGGGCCGCTCGAGGCCGAGAAACCCATGCTGGGCGTGGAGATCACCGACTCGGAGTACGTCGTCGTGTCCATGCGGGTGATGACCCGGATGGGTTCGAAGGCGTTGGCCAAGTTCGGTGAGGACGCGGACTTCGTGCCCTGCCTGCACTCGGTGGGCGCGCCGTTGGAGGACGGGCAGGAGGATGTCGCCTGGCCGGCCAACGAGACCAAGTACATCAGCCACTTCCCGGAGACCCGCGAGATCTGGAGCTACGGCTCGGGTTACGGCGGCAACGCGTTGCTGGGCAAGAAGTGCTACTCGCTGCGGATCGCCTCGGTGATCGGCCGCGACGAGGGCTGGCTGGCCGAGCACATGCTGATCCTCAAGCTGATCTCGCCGGAGGACAAGGTCTACTACATCGCCGCCGCGTTCCCGAGCGCCTGCGGCAAGACGAACCTGGCCATGCTGGAGCCGACCATCCCGGGCTGGCGGGTCGAGACGCTCGGCGACGACATCGCGTGGATGCGCTTCGGTGAGGACGGCCGGCTGTACGCGGTCAACCCGGAGGCCGGTTTCTTCGGTGTGGCACCGGGAACCGACTGGCACACCAACCCGAACGCGATGCGCACGATCGAGCGCGGCAACACGGTCTTCACCAACGTCGCGCTGACCGACAACGGCGACATCTGGTGGGAGGGCATGGGTGAGCCGCCCGCGCACCTGACCAGCTGGAAGAAGCAGGACTGGACGCCGGACGCCGACGAGCCCTCCAGCCACCCGAACTCGCGGTACTGCACGCCGATGTCGCAGTGCCCGATCCTGGCGCCGGAGTGGGACGACCCGAAGGGCGTGCCGATCTCGGCGATCTTCTTCGGTGGCCGTCGCAAGGACACCATCCCGCTGGTGACCGAGTCGCGCGACTGGAACCACGGCACCTTCATGGGCGCCACGCTGTCCAGTGAGACGACCGCGGCCGCCAAGGGCAAGGTCGGTGTGGTGCGCCGGGACCCGATGGCGATGTTGCCGTTCATCGGCTACAACGCCGCCGACTACTTCGCGCACTGGATCGCCACCGGTAAGCGCGCGGACGCGAACAAGCTGCCGAAGATCTTCTACGTCAACTGGTTCCGCCGCGGCCCGGAGAACCAGTTCCTGTGGCCGGGCTTCGGGGAGAACTCGCGCGTGCTGAAGTGGGCGATCGAGCGCATCGAGGGCAAGGCCGCCGCGCAGGACACCCCGATCGGCTGGGTGCCGACCGTGGACGACCTGGACACCGAGGGCCTGGACGCGTCCCGCGAGGACCTGGAGGCCGCGCTGACCGTCGACGCCGACGAGTGGCGCAAGGAGATCCCGCTGATCGAGGAGTGGTTCGCCAAGATCGGTGAGAAGGTGCCGACCTCACTGAAGGACCAGCTGGAGACGCTCAAGCAGCGCCTCGCCTAACAGCTGATCCACTTCGACGGCCCCGGGGTCCCACCTCCCCGGGGCCGTCGGTTGTCCACAGGTGATGGGACGGATGTGAACACTGGGACGATTGTGCACATGTGCCGCACCTGGCGATCCTCAGGTTTGTCCACACCCTGTGGATAGATCTGTGCACAGCCTGGGGACGAGACCCGGTCGTCACCGCATCGAAACTCAGTTGTCCACAGCGGGGTGAAACGAGGACCCTGTCCACACGTCATATAGAGAGTGACCCTGGACACCTGGTCCCGGGCGGACGTGACGAAGGTGGTGTGCGGCAATGATCAGCGCGGGCATCGCGATGATGGTGCTGGCACTGGCCGCCCTGTTGATGGTCATCCTGACCGAGACGGACGCGGATCAAGACAGCGCGCAGGTGGAAGAGCCCGTCGTGCCGCAGTCGCACGACGGGCTCTCCCGGGCGCTGACCCCGGTCGGCTGACTGGTTTTCCCTTGCGTGGCAAGGGTTCTACTGCGGAAGGCCCAGCCCGCCGAGGTTGCGCAGCCGCACCCGGACCGGACGGATCGCCTCGGCGTAGCAGACGATGTTGGTGTAGCCGCGGGCCCAGGACTCGGCGTTCGGAATCCGCCAGGCGGGCAGCACCTCCTTTGACTGCCCACCGAGATAGCTCTGCACCATCGCCGGGCAGCGCTGCTGGGCCAGCGCGTTGATCGAGTCGGTGGACGGCATCTGGGCGCCCGGCCGGGCGATGCTGACCACCTGCGGCAGTGCCTCGCCGAGGTGTGGCTGGTCGCACGGGCCGCGCTGGATCTTGGGGTCGCGGGACGGCGAGGACACCGAACAGGTCTGGAACCGGAGCTGGTCGGCTGTGCGCAGCACGCCCTCCAGCGTCCCGGTGCGCAGCACGGGCCGCTCGTCCGGCCCGACCTCGGCGACCGTGCACAGCAGCCACCGTTGCCCGGCCTGCCACTGCTGGTCGTTGGGCCACAACGGCATCGCGACCAGGTTCGTCGCGTCCGCACCCGGCCCACCCAGGTACCCGGCGAGCTTCTCGCGGCACAGTGGCATGGTGATCGTCGCGGCGTCGTCCTCGTCGGGCATCGAGGTGGCCGTCAGCTTGCCGACGTTGACCACCTCGGCGTCGTGCGGCTCACCGCAGCCGACCACCGCGGACCGGCCCGAATCGAGACATTGCCCGGCCGTCGGCGGATGCTCACCGTACATATTCGAGGGCAGCGTGATCCGCTGCGACGTCGACGTCCCCACCTGGCCGCCGCCGTTGGGCGGCGCGGCGGTTGTGGTGGTCCCGGTGTCACAGGCCGAAACGGCGAGCAGGGCGGCGCAGACGGCGAGACCCCAAGCGATCCGCATGCGATGACGCTACCGCCAGTATCCGGGTGTGCCGTCGGCGAATATCACGATTCGACTACCGACAAAGCTTCCTCACCGCCCAAATCTGTAACCGGGAACAACCTCACGCCTACCATCCGGCGGACTGGTCCGCGCGAGGCATGTGAGGACGCTGATGTCAGAGGCACCTGGCAAGGCCGGCAACGGCCTGAAGTGGAACAACTGGAACCTGCTGCTGCTCGTTCCGCTGATCATGTTGATCACACCCCTGATCAACTTCGACGGGCCAAGACTGCTGGGCCTGCCGTTCTTCTACTGGTCGCAGTTCGCCTTCGTGATCGTCGGCGTGCTCAGCGTGGCGATCGTGTACGTGAAGACCAGGAACGAGCCGGTGGACACCAGCGCGCCGGACCGGTTGTCGGTGGACGACCTGGACGAGGGGGAGGCCAAGTAATGCAGTGGACCGAGCTGATCATCTTCGCGCTGCTGTTCGTCGTGGTCACCGTGCTCGGCTTCGTCGCCGCCCGGTGGCAGCGCGGCAGCACCCTCGACCACCTCGACGAGTGGGGTCTCGGCGGCCGCAAGTTCGGCTCCTGGATCACCTGGTTCCTGGTCGGCGGTGACCTGTACACGGCGTACACCTTCGTCGCGGTGCCCGCACTGGTGTTCAGTGCCGGTGCGACCGGGTTCTTCGCGTTGCCGTACACGGTGATCCTGTACCCGATCGTGTTCCTGCCGCTGCTGCGGATGTGGTCGGTGTCCCGCGTGCACGGCTACGTCACGCCAGCTGACTACGTGCGCGGGCGCTACGGTTCGCAGCTGCTGGCGTTGCTCGTCGCGGTCACCGGCATCGTCGCCACGATGCCGTACATCGCGCTGCAGCTTGTCGGCCTGGAAGCGGTGCTGCGCACGATCGGCCTGAACGGGTCCGGCATCCTCGGCCACCTGCCGCTGCTGATCGCGTTCATCGTGCTGGCCGTCTACACGTACCAGTCCGGCCTGCGCGCGCCCGCGCTGATCGCGTTCGTCAAGGACATCCTGATCTACATCGTGATCCTGGTGGCGGTGTTCTACCTGCCGGCCAAGCTGGGCGGCTGGGGCCACATCGTCGACACGGCCAAGGCGAAGTTCGACGCCACCACGACCAACCCGAACGACGGCATCCTGCTCAACAGCAACAACCAGCTGCAGTACGCCACCCTGGCACTCGGCTCGGCGCTGGCGCTGTTCCTCTACCCGCACTCGCTCACCGGCGCGCTCGCCTCCCGCGGCCGCAACGTGATCAAGCGCAACATGGTCGCGCTGCCCGCGTACTCGCTGTTGCTAGGCCTGCTGGCACTGCTCGGGTTCGTGGCCATCTCGGCCGCCGCCAAGCCGATCGTCAACCAGGCGACCGGCCGGGCGGACAGCAACACGATCATCCCGGTGCTGTTCGACCAGCAGTTCCCGTCCTGGTTCGCCGGCATCGCGTTCGCCGCGATCGGCATCGGGGCCCTGGTACCCGCCGCGATCATGTCCATCGCCGCGGCCAACCTGTGGACCCGCAACATCTACAAGGAGTTCTTCCGCAGGGACGCCAGCCCGGCGCAGGAGGCCAAGCAGGCCAAGCTCGCCTCGCTGGTGGTGAAGTTCGGCGCGGTGCTGTTCATCATCCTGATCGACCCGCAGTTCTCCATCGACCTGCAGCTGATCGGCGGCGTGATCATCCTGCAGACCCTGCCCGCGGTGGCGATCTCGCTGTACACCAGGTGGTTCCACGTGTGGGGCCTGGTGGCCGGCTGGGTCGCGGGGATGGCCTGGGGCTTCGCGATGCTCTACGTGATCCCCAACCCGGCCGCGAACAAGGCCCACTTCGGCGGGTCGGCACTGGCCCTCGACAAGCTGTCGCTCTTCGGGTGGCACCCGTTCAGCGGTTCGACGGTGCAGATCTACGTCGGGTTCGTGGCGCTGATCGGCAACCTCGTGGTGGCCGCGGTCGTGACGTGGATCTTGCGGGCGCGGAAGGTGCCCAATGGGCTCGACAAGACGCAGAACAGTGACTACCACGCGGATGAGGGGGATCCGCGGTTGAAGGAAGTGGCTGTGCACTGAGTCGGTTGGAGCTGAGTTGAGCAGGGCCTCGCCTTCGGGTGGGGCCCTGCTCGATGTGTGTGGGTGGCTCTGAGAGGGGCCGGCCATTGCCTTGGTGGCGTTGGGGAAATCCGTCTTACCGGGTCTACGGAAATGAAAGTCAGCCGGATGGGTCCGGATGGGGGTGGATTACGATTTCCGGGTCTGTAAATCCTCGAGGGCTTTGGTGGTGAAGTCGCGGGCCGGGCGGCAGGGTGGCAGGCGGGGGTCGGCGGCCTGCTGGCGGTAGACGACGAGGAGGACCTCGTTGGGGGCGACGTCGACGGCGATGCGGCAGGAGGCGAGGCCGTCGCTGCTGGAGCCGTTGGACAACTGGATGGCGGGGAAGCGGTCCACGCCGATCCAGCGCACGCTGTCGCCGTCCACCGCGCCGGAGTACTGGTCCAGTTCGGTGTCGGTGCGGGGGATGACGATGATCTCGGTGCTGCCCGCGTCGTCGGCGACCCGGCAGCCGACGGAGATCCGCTCGGCCCCCAGCGCCGCGCAGATGTCCTTGTCCTGCAACAGGATGTCCGATGGGCGCAGCTGGGGGGACATCGGCAGGTCCCACTGGTCGCCTGCCGCGCCACAACCGGCGAGCAGCGCCGCGAGACCCGCGGTGAGCAGCGCCGTGCTGATGAGCGCGCGTCCAGGCACGCGTGCCTCCTCGAATCAGCTATTTCCCAGGTGACTACCAAACCACTGTTCGAGGCCGTAGTCGATGCTGCGTTCGAGTGTGTTCACCAGTATCAGCCTGATTTATTGGGCCCGTATTCACCCACATGTCGGCTAATAAGTATTCCGTGCAGCCGGGTGGGTGCGGAGTGTTAGTGCCGGGCTCAATTGTTCGGTGAACGATCAAAGTCGGCGAATGGGCCAGGATCAAGACCGGATGACGAGTGCGGCGGCGCCGACAAGGCCCGCGTGCGCGGACAGCTCGGCAGGGACGACCCTCAGGTTCCGGACGTAGGACAGCCGCGCGTGGTCGTCGAGGGCCTGCCGGATCGGGTCTAGCAGCAGATCACCGGCCTGGGCGATGCCGCCGCCGACCACAGCCAGGTCGAGGTCGCACAGAGCGGCGGTGGCGGCGATGGCCATGCCGACCGCCCGGCCCGCGCGGTCGAACGCGGTCTGCGCGATCTCGTCGCCGGTGAGGGCCGCGGCCGCGAGGTGAGCGGCGTCGGCGTTGTCCGGCGCGCGCCAGCCGCGTTGCCGCGCCCAGTGCACGAGGTGAGGACCGCCCGCGACCGTTTCAACACAGCCGCGTCCGCCGCAGGAACAGGGAAGACCGTCCGGCTCGGCAACAATGTGACCGATATGTCCGGCATTTCCGGTGCGGCCGCCATACGGTCGGCCATGCAACACCAGGCCGCCGCCTACTCCGGTGGACACAACGAGGCCGACGAGGAAGTCCGCGCCCCGGCCGGCGCCCATCCAGTGCTCGCCGAGCGCCATGCACACCCCGTCGCCGGCCAGCTCCACCGCAACGTTCGGGAAGGCCGCGCGCAGGCGGGTGATCAGGGGGAAGTCCTGCCAGCAGGGGACGTTGATCGGGCTGACGGTGCCGAAACCCGAGTCGACCGGGCCGGCGCAGGCCACGCCCACGCCGTCGACCTCACGCCCGTCGAGCGCCTCCCGGGCCGCGTCCATCAGGGCGGCCCAGGTGTGGTCCAAGTCCGTGAGCGGGGTGGGGCGGGTCGCGTACCGGAGAACTTCGCCGTGGTCGTCGATGACGCCGGCCGCGATCTTGGTTCCGCCGACGTCCAGCGCCAGCACCGTCATCCCCACGAGTTACACCCTAAAGGGGGACGTGGCGGACCTGGTCGTGCAGGCGGGGATGCATCAGCACGCGCAGCTGCACGTGAAGACGTGGAAACCCCGAGGTGCTGCCAGGTCGGGGGTCCGCCAGCATCTCGGGGTCATAGGGAACATCGCCGGTCTAGCTGCAGTCGTTACCGACTTTCCGGGTGTGTTCCACGTCACTCTTTGAACCGAAAGTGTATCTGCCTGTGGGTGAACAGGGCGACACGTTCCGTGGTGATCGTCAGCGCAGGTTGAGGTTCTGCTGCGAGATCATGATCAGTTCGTGGCGCATGGCCGGGGTGGCGGCCATGTCGATCGCTCGGTTCACGGCCCGCCGGGTACGAGCCTCGGCGCGACGGGCACGAATCTTGGCGGTGATGTTCATCGGGTCCAGCTTCCCCTCGGGTTGCTCTCTTGGTGGTCTGTACCTATTATGCGCGCGCGTCGCTCAAGATGCACCCGATTATCCGGTGACGTCAGGCACAGGCCGATGATTCGTTGGTCAACGAGGTCTCTCACCGGACATGTCGGCTTATCTCGCTGTCTACCTCTCGTGCTAGAGACCGCTAGACATCACTCGTCACGGCCCAGCAGGAACCGGCCGAAGTGCGGCACGGTGAAGGCGATCCGGCCCCGCTCGGCGGAGTACACGAGCCCCTTCTTGATGAGGCTGTCGCGTGCGGGTGACAGCGACGACGGCTTGCGCCCCAGGAACACGGCGATATCCGCAGTGCTCACGCCCTCGTCACGTCCCTCGGTCAGCTCGGCGATCGCCCGCAGGTACTCGCGCTCGGCTGGGGTGGCCCGCTCATAACGCGAGCCGAAGAACCCGACCGCCAACTCGGCCTCAGCCTCCGGCGCGGCGACCCCCACGTCCTCGTCGGTGATCGGATCGCTCGGCGCCGCGTCCCACGCGGCCTTGCCGTAGGCCTGGATGAAGTACGGGTAACCGCCGGAGGCCTCGAACAACGCGGTCAGCGCGTCCTCGGTGATGTCGGCGTCCTCCCGGGCGACCGGCGCCAGGATCGCCTGCTGGGCGTCCTCCCTCTGCAGCCGGTCGATCCGGACGTACCGGAACAGCCGCTCGGAGTACGACTTGCTCGCGGACAACACCGCGGGCAGGTGCGGCAGCCCGGCGCCGACGACCACCAGCGGCGCGCCCGACTGCGACAGTTCATGGCAGGCCGCGCACAACGCCGAGACGTCATCCGGCAGCAGATCCTGCATCTCGTCGATCAGCAGCGCGACCCCGGTGCCCACGTCCTGGGCCAGCTCGGCGACATCAGTGAACAGCTCGACCAGGTCGATCTCGATGTCCCCGGAGTCGGCCCGGCCCTGCGCCGCGGGCACGTCGATCCCCGGCTGCCAGCGTTCCCGCAGCTTGGCCCCGTCCGGCGCGGCTCGCAGCGCGAACGCCTTCAACACTCCCAGCACGTACTCGACCCGTTCCGGCGCACGATGACGCACGGCCAGGTCCCGGACAGCACGGTGCAAGGCGGCGGACAACGGCCGGCGCAGGTCGGCGTCCGGCCGCGCCTCGACCTTGCCCGCGCCCCACCCCCGTTTCACCGCCATCGACCGAAGCTCGCCGAGCAGCACGGTCTTGCCGACCCCGCGCAGACCCGTCAGCACCAGACTGCGCTCCGGACGGCCGCGCGCCACCCGTTCCAGCACGACCTCGAACGCCTGCAGTTCCTTGTCCCGACCGGCTAGTTCCGGCGGGCGCTGGCCCGCCCCGGGCGCGAACGGATTCCGTACCGGGTCCATCATCGGAAGGTATCGGCGTGTCTAGCGCGATTCCGATATTGGCCGATAAACCCCTACGGCGTGTCGCCGATACGGTGCGGCCATGGATGTGGAGACGACGAGGACCTCCTGGACCAAGCTGGCGGCCGAGTACACCAAGCGCGTGGAGCAGTTCACCGAGGTCGAACAGGCCGAACTGAACGCGTTCGTGAAACAGGTGACCGGGCCGATGGCGGACATCGGCTGCGGACCCGGCGTGACCACCGCTTACCTGCACCGGCAGGGCGCCGACATCTTCGGCATCGACCTGTCCCCCGGCATGCTCGCCGTCGCCCGCGAGACCCACCCGGAGATCCGCTTCGACGAGGGCACGATGTTCGCCCTCGACCTGGCCGGCAACTCACTGGCCGGGATCGTCTCCTGGTACTCGATCGTCAACCTCCCGCCCGAGTCCCTGCCCGCCGCCTTCGCCGAGTTCCACCGCGTCCTGTCCCCCGGCGGCCTTCTGCTCCTCGCATTCCGCTTCGGCCAGAACGAGATCCAGCACTACGACTCCGGCTACGGCATCGACGACATCTCCCTCGACTTCCACCGCCACGCCGTCGATGACGTGCAGGCCAAACTCGCCAAAGCCGGTTTCTCCCTGCTGTCCCAACGCCTGAAGGGCCCCGACGAGGATCAGCCGACCCCGCAGGCGATATTGCTCTCTACTGCTGTCTAGTACGTGAGCTAGAGAGCGGTAGAGGGCGCTACTTCTCGAGGATGGCGGCAACGCCCTGGCCGCCGGCGGCGCAGATAGAGATCAGGCCGCGGCCGGAGCCCTTCTCGTTGAGCAGCTTGGCGAGGGTCGCGACGATGCGGCCGCCGGTGGCGGCGAACGGGTGGCCGGCGGCGAGGGACGAGCCGTTGACGTTGAGTTTGTCGCGGTCGATGGCGCCCAGGGGTTCGTCGAGGCCGAGGCGTTCCTTGGCGAACTCCGGGTCCTCCCAGGCCTTGAGGGTGGCGAGGACCTGGGAGGCGAACGCCTCGTGGATCTCGTAGAAGTCGAAGTCCTGCAAGGTGATCCCGGCTCGGGCGAGCATCCGCGGCACGGCGTGGGCGGGGGCCATCAGCAGGCCTTCACCGCCGTGCACGTAGTCGACGGCGGCGGTCTCGGAGAACGTCAGGTACGCCAGCACTGGCAACCGCCGCGCCTTCGCCCACTGCTCGGTGGCCAACAGAACCGTGGAGGCGCCGTCGGTCAGCGGGGTCGAGTTGCCCGCGGTCATCGTGCCCTCGGCGCCGCCGAACACCGGCTTGAGCTTGGCGAGCTTCTCGATCGATGAGTCCGCGCGCAGGTTCTGGTCGCGGGACAGCCCTAGGTACGACGTCACGAGGTCGTCGAAGAAGCCGCGGTCGTAGGCGGCGGCGAGGTTGTGGTGGCTGCGGACGGCCAGGGCGTCCTGGTCCGCGCGCTCGATGCCCCACTCCTTGGCGGTGATCGCCGCGTGCTCACCCATCGACAGGCCCGTGCGCGGCTCGGAGTTACGCGGGATGTCCGGGACGATGTAGCCCGGCCGGAGCTTCGTGAGCAGCCGCAGCCGGCCGCCGAGGCTCTTGGTCCGGTTGAGTTGCAGCAGGATCGCGCGCAGGTCCTCGTGCACGCCGATCGGCGCGTCGCTCGTGGTGTCCACGCCACCAGCGATCCCGGCGTCGATCTGGCCCAACGCGATCTTGTTGGCCACCTGGATGACGGCCTGCAGACCCGTGCCGCACGCCTGCTGGATGTCGTACGCGGGCGTTGCCGCTGACAGACGGCTGCCGAGCACGGACTCGCGGGCCAGGTTGAAGTCCCGGGAGTGCTTGAGCACCGCCCCGGCGGCCACCTCGCCGAGCCGCTCGCCCTGCAGCGCGAACCGGCTGACCAGCCCGTCCAGCGCGGCGGTGAACATGTCCTGGTTGGAGGCGGTCGCGTAGGGCCCGTTCGACCGGGCGAACGGGATGCGGTTCCCGCCGATGATCGCTACGCGTTTCTGGCCTCTGGGTGCCATCGTGGCCCTCCAGGTATCGGGGTCGTACTGGCCATCCTAACCTACTGGCAAGTAGTATTACCGCGAGTAGGGAGGCGTCCGATGACCGATCGCTATCAGCGGTTCACCCGGTCGGGGCCGGGGAAGTTCCTGGTCGCCCGGCTGGGGTTGCCCAATCCGGAACCGTTGCGCCGCCATGATCCCGGCCAGCCGCCACTGCCCGGAAGCGCTGTTGTCGGCGCGGCCAAAGGCGGCCGGCTGGAGGAGTCCGTGCGGACAATCCTCGGCCGATCCGGCATCGAGATCGACGACCCGGTGGGGGTGGGATCCCCTGCAGGGGGTCGGAATGTCACAGTCGAGCGTCCGGGCGCCTTGGTGTTCGACGCGACCGGTATCGACACCGTGGATCGGCTGCGTGAGCTGTACGACTTCTTCCACCCGCGGATCCGCGGCATCGCCGCCTGCGGCAGGGTCGTCGTCCTCGGCACGACCCCGGACGGCAGCAAGGACACGATCGCCCAGCGTGCGCTGGAAGGGTTCACCCGGTCAGTGGGCAAGGAGCTCAAGCGCGGTGCCACGGCCCAGCTCGTCTACGTCGCCCCCGGCGCCGAGGACGGCATCGAGTCGACCTTGCGGTTCCTGCTGTCCGCGAAGTCCGCGTACGTCGACGCCCAGGTGATCCGGATCGGGCCCGGCGAGGTCACCCGACCGGCGAACTGGCTGACCCCGCTCGACGGCAAGGTCGCCTTGGTCACCGGCGGGTCCCGGGGTATCGGCGCCTCGATCGCCGACGTCCTCGCCCGCGACGGTGCCCACGTCGTCGTGCTGGACATCCCGGCGCAGGGCGGCGACCTGTCCGAGGTCGCGAACCGGGTCCGCGGCTCGTCGCTGCAACTCGACATCACCGCCCCCGAAGCGCCCGCCAAGCTGGTCGAGTACTTCACCGCACGCCACGGTGGTGTGGACATCGTCGTGCACAACGCGGGCATCACCAGGGACAAGACCCTGGCCAAGATGACCGAGGCGCAGTGGGACTCGGTGCTCTCGGTGAACCTGGCCAGCGCCCTGCGCATCAACGACGCCCTGCTCGACGGGACGCTCCGGCCTGGCGGCCGGATCATCGGCGTCTCCTCGATCGGTGGCATCGCCGGCAACGTCGGCCAGACCAACTACGGCGCCTCGAAGGCCGGCGTGATCGGCATGGTCAACGCCTACGCCCCGCTGCTGGCCGAGCAGGGCGGGACGATCAACGCGGTCGCGCCCGGGTTCATCGAGACCAAGATGACCGCCGCCATGCCGCTGGTGATCCGCGAGGCCGGCCGCCGGATGAACAGCATGTCCCAGGGCGGCCTGCCCGTCGACGTCGCGGAAACCATTGCCTGGTACGCCAACCCGGCGTCCGGGTCGGTCAACGGCAACGTGGTCCGCGTGTGCGGACAGAGCCTGCTGGGAGCCTGACATGCCGACCGTCCACACGCGAGAGCTGTCGGCCACGCCGAACCTGACCATGTTGTTCGGCAAGGCCGTGCTCACCGGGTTCACCCGGCACGGGTCCTCTCTTCCGTCCACTGTGTACAGTCGTGACCTCGTCGTCGACCCGGGTCACCTGGCCGCGTACAACAAGGTCTGCGGGTTCCGGCTGACCGACGAACTGCCGGTCACCTACCCGCACATCCTCGGGTTTCCCTTGCAGGTCAAGCTGATGACCGACGGGGACTTCCCGTTCCCGCTGGTCGGCTCGGTGCACCTGGCGAACCGGATCACCCAGCACCGCCCGGTGCGCGCGGAGGAGGCCCTCTCGCTCAAGGTGCATGTGGACAACCTGCGGGACCACGCCAAGGGCAAGCAGTTCGACATGGTCACCGAGGTCACCGTGGACGGCGAGGTCGTCTGGGACAGCGTGAGCACGTACCTGCGCCGCGGCGGCGGAACCGGTGGCAGCAGCGAGAAGGAGATCGTGGTCCGGCAGCCGCGAGCGGTGTGGCGGGTACCCGAGGACATCGGCCGCCGCTATGCCGAGGTCTCCGGCGACCGCAACCCGATCCACACACACGCGTTGACCGCGAAGCTGTTCGGGTTCCCGCGGGCGATCGCGCACGGCATGTGGACGAAAGCCCGCTGCATGGCCGCCTTCGAAGGGCGCCTGCCCGATGCGTACACGGTGGACGTCCGGTTCAAGCTGCCCGTGCTGTTGCCGGCCAAGGTCGGGTTCGTCGCCACTCAGCAGCACGGCTGGCAGTTCGAGCTGTTCGACGCGCGCCGCGGCAAGCCGCACCTATCCGGCGTGATCAGCTGACGGCGTCCAGGTCGTGCCCTCGACCAGGTCGCCGAAGCCCATCCAGACCAGGTTCATCAGCCAGGACGCGACCACCCGGGTCGGGATCTCCGGGTGGTCCAGCCACCAGTCGGCGAGCGACTCGCCCGCGCCGACCAGGGCCGCGGCCATCGCCTCGGTGCTGGTCGTGCTGTGCTCGTCCATGCCTTTGCGGGTCGCGCCGCGCACCAGCAACGCGTCGACCAGGGCGATCGCGCGCGAGCGCATGCCCATCAGCTCCTCGCTGAACGGCCCCGCCTGGGCGATGGCCTGCCGGTGCAGCACCCGCCAGCTGGCCTTGTTGGCCGCCACGAACTCGAAGAACGACCGCAGCCCCATCCACAGCTGCATGTCCGGCTCCAGATCGGCGCTCACCCCGCCGACGATCGCCTCCATCAGCAGGTTCGCCTCACGCCGGATGCACGCGGCGAACAGGTCCTCTTTGGACCCGAGGTACGCGTAGATCATCGGCTTGGACACGCCGGCCACTTCGGACACCTCGTCCATCGCCGCGTTGTGGTAGCCGTGTTCGGAGAACACCTGCACAGCGGCATCGAGGATCTGCTTCTCGCGCACCTCGCGCGGCAGCCGTTTCACCCGCCGGTCATCCACGCTCAAGCCCACCTCCGAGGGGTCTCGGTTGTCATGGTAACTACTCGAACGTATTCTTACTCCGCAGTAGGTAAGAGGAGGTGTGATGCCTGACCTCAGTGCCGAGGCCATTGACCGGATGACCCCCGGCGAGCTGGTCACCCTCGTGGAAAACCTCGACCCCCAGGACGCCGCGCTGCCGGACGTGGACATCGACGCCGTCGCGCGCCTGATCGACCCGGCCGAACTGCAGGACGACGAGTTCGTCCGGCTGATCGCAGGCATGCAGCGGCTGGCCGGTGCCAGCGTCGACGTGACCAAGATGGGGCCGCAAACGTTCGCGCGGATGATCGACCGGGCCAGCAAGGACCAGCTGGAACAGGTCCTCGTGCACCCTGAGCTGCGGGACCTGATCCTGGGCGAGATCTTCCGCCGGATGCAGGCGCACCTGCGGGTCGAGAAGGCCGCCAAAGTGGACGCCGTCGTGCACTGGCGGTTCTCCGGCGGCACCGGCGACGAGGGCTTCGACCGCTACGAGACGATCATCTCGGGCGGCACCTGCACGGTGAACCGGGCCATGACGAACGACGCACGGGTCACCATCACCATGCCCCCGCAGGACTTCCTGCGGCTGATCACCACCAACGCCTCGGCGCCCGTGCTGTTCATGACCGGCAAGCTGAAGATCCGCGGCGACCTGGCCTTCGCCGCCGGCATGCTCGGCCTGTTCGACCTGCCGACGCCCTGATGGTGTTCCGCCGCGCGCGCCCGGGCGCCGACCCCGGCGTCTTCGACGCGTTCGCCCGGTCGATCGACATGACCAAGCTCGAGCCGCAGCAGTTCGTCCGGCTGATCGAGACGATGGACATGCTCGGCAAGGCCGGGACCGGCGTGGAGCTGTCCGCGTTGAGCACGTCGACGTTCGTGTCGATCATCGCGCAGGCCTCGTCGCCGCAACTGGACGCGTTGATGGAACACGCCGGCCTGCGGACGGTGGTGCTGAACGAGATCTTCACGCGGATGTCTCAGCACCTGCACCCCGGCAAGGTCGCCGGGCTGAACGCGGTGCTGCACTGGCGGTTCACCGGCGGCTACGAGAACGGCGGGTTCGACCGGTTCCAGACCGTGATCGAGAACGGCACCTGCGTCTCCGGGACCGTGCAGGACCGTGACCCGCGGGCCACGGTCACGTTGGCGCCGACCGACTTCCTGCGGGTCAGTACCGGGATCTCGTCAGCGCCGCTGCTGTTCATCCGCGGCCGGGTCAAGGTGAAGGGCGACATCCCGTTCGCCGCCGGGTTCGCGAACTACTTCGACATCCCGCAGCCCTGACCGCAGGATCTTCACGGCCTCGGTGACCGCTGTGTCGGCCAGGTTGCCGTAGCCCAGGACGAGCGCGGGTTCGCCGGGGGAGCTGCGGTAGGTGTCGAGGTCGACCAGCTTCAGGCCGCGGCGCTCGGCGTACCGGATCAGCATCCTGGTGCTGGTGCCCGGTTCCACGTGAAGCAAAAGATGCAGACCAGCGGCCGCACCGGAGATCTTGGCACCGCCCAGCGCTTTCAGCAGCGCGTCCCGCCTGGCCCGGTAGCGCAGCCGGGTCTTGCGCAGGTGCCGGTCGTAGCCGCCGTCCTCGATGAACTCGGCCATCGCCAGCTGGTCGAGCACCGGCGGCGCGCTGCCCTGGACCTTGTGCCTCCACAATGGAGGGACGACACACCAGCCGATTCCCAAGGCCGGGCTGAGTGTCTTGCTCACCGAACCCAGCAGGACCACTCGGTGCGGGTCCATGCCCTGCAGGGTTCCGATCGGCTTGCGGTCGTAGCGGAACTCGGCGTCGTAGTCGTCCTCCAGGATCAGGCCGTCGACTTCCCGGGCCCACGCCAGCAGCTCCGCCCTCCGCCCGGCGGAAAGCACGACGCCGGACGGGAACTGGTGGGCGGGGGTCACGATCACCGCGCGGACCTTGCCCGGGATGTCCTTGACCCGCAGGCCTTCCTCGTCCACCGCGACCGGGACGACCTCCAGGCCGGCGCGTTCGGCTGCTCGCCAGACTCGTGTCCAGCCCGGTTCCTCGACGGCGATCTGGGTGAACCCGGCTTCGTGCAACGCTCGGCAGACCATGAACACGCCGTCGGTCACGCCTGCGCAGATCCGCACATCATCGGTCGCCGCGCCGCGGACTCGCCGCAGGTAGCCGGCCAGGATCGCCCGTAGCTTCGGATGCCCACCCGCTGGTGGCACGCCGAGTTCGGTGTGCGGGACGACGGCCAGAACCTCGCGGATCGCGTCCACCCAGCGCTTTCGCGGGAACGCGCGGAGATCCGGCAGGCCGGGGGCGAGGTCGTAGCGCGGGGCCTTCTTCGCCGGAGCGGGCGGCTTGGTCTGGTCCGGGCTGCCGGACCAGCGCACTCGCGTCGCCGACCCGGTCCGCGCGACCAGGTAGCCCTCGGCCACGAGCTGCGCGTAGGCCTGCGTGACCACCCATCGCGAGCAGCTGAGGTCTTCGGCCAGTTTCCGGCTCGGCGGCAGCGCGGTCCCCTGCGCGAGGACGCCGCTGCGGATCGCCGTGCGCAGGGCGCTCACCAGCGGATCCGCCCCCGGGCCGGAAACGTCCAGCAGGACGTCCCAGCTGGAGTTGGTCTGTGCTCCAGGCATGAAATTGGATGGTACTGGCAGACCGATTGTTCCTAGGCTGGGCGTATGCGGAGAATCGAACTGGCGCAGACCGGCCAGGTGGTCAGTCAGGTGGCGCTCGGGTGCATGGTGTTCGGCACCCTTACCGATGAGCAGACGTCGTTCCGGATCCTCGACTCGTTCCTCGACGACGGCGGCGACTTCCTGGACACCGCGAACTGCTACGCCTGGTGGACCTCGCCCGAGGCCACCGGCGACGAGAGCGAGGAGTTACTCGGCCGGTACCTCACCGGCAAGCGGGACAAGGTCTTCCTGGCCACGAAGTGCGCCGCCCGGGTCGCCGACACTGCGGGCGCACTCGCCGCCGGGTCCTGGCCCGAGCGCGAGGGTTTCTACGAGGGCGCGGCGCCGGACACCGTCCGCCACGCGGTCGAGGACAGTCTCCGCCGGTTGCGGACGGACTATGTGGACCTGCTGTACATCCACGTCGACCTGTTGACCACCCCAGTCGAAGAGACGTTGCAGGCGCTGGACTCGATCGTGCGCTCGGGCAAGGTCCGGTACATCGGCTGGAGCAACACCCGGTCCTGGCGGCTGGAACTCATCCGGTCCGTCGCCGAGCACAATGGCTGGGCCAAACCCGTTGCCGTGCAACAACAACACTCCTACCTCCGGCCCAACCCGGCCGCCGACCTCGGCGGCAAGGTCGGCCCGGAGATGCTCCACTACCTCGCCCACCACAAGGACATCGCCCTCGTCCCCTACTCCCCGATCCTCCGCGGCCTCTACGAGCACCCCGAACGCCTGCACACCCCCGACTGGCAGGACTACGCGGGCCCGGACTCCGAGGAGCGCCTGGCCAAGGTCGCGAAGGTGGCGCAGGAACTCGGCGTCACCAACAGCCAGGTCGTGCTCGCTTGGTTGTTGCACCAGGGCACTTTCCCGATCGTCGGCCCGCGCACCTGGGACCACTGGACCGCTTACCGCCCCGCCTTCGACCTCGAACTGACCCCGGAACAGTTGGCGTTGCTGAGATAGTCCCGGTATCGACTGGCGGCAGCACCTCCCGAGGACTGTCCACTGAGGACTCGGCGCCGCCGTGGGACCGGATCGACGAACTGGTCGCGCGGTATCTCGGGCCGGTCCGCCGGGCCGGGAAAAGCTTGCTGCCACAAGGCACCCGAAGTGGTCATCTGGCGGCTGTGAGTCAGAGCAGGGCTTTCGCCTCCGCGAGCAGTTCTGCCTGGGTCTGCCAGCTGGTGCCGATCGCGACCACGGAGACGTGTTCGGCGCCGGCTTCGACGTACTCATGGATCTGGTCGGCGACCTGTGTGGGGGCGCCGTGCAGGACGACTTTCGCGGCTTGGTCGAGGGGCATGCTGTAGTTCTTGTTCAGCATGCGCACCACCGCATCCGGTGTGCCGCCGAGGGATCCGAACAGCTGCACACCGCCCGTCGGGGTCTTGCGACCGGCCTTCGCGGACAGCTCGGTGATGTCGTCGAGTCCTTCGGCGTACTGGCTGGGGGTCAGCATCGCCGGGTACCAGCCGTCACCGAACTCCGCGGCCCGGCGCCGGGCCCGTTGTGAGGCACCGGCGATCCAGATGGGTGGGGTCGGTGCCGGTGGCGTGAGGCGGATGACGACGCCGGTGTCGGGAGTGCGGGTGGCGTGCCCTTCCAGCAGCGACGGCAGGACTTTCAGCAGTTCGTCGGTGCGGCGGCCGCGGTTGCGCAGCGGCACACCGGCCGCCGCCCACTCGTCCGGCCACTCCCCACCGACCCCCACGCCGAGCTGGATCCTGTTGCCGGACAACGTCTGCAGCGACCCGATCTGCTTGGCCGCCCACGCGGATGGCCGCAACGCGATCTGCATGACCATGCCCAGCTCGATGTTCTCCGTCACCGCGGCGGCGGTCGCGAGGGTCATGCCGACGTCGATCATCGGCATGTCGCTGGCCAGGTGGTCACCCGCCCACAGCGACGAGAGCCCCAGCTGCTCGTAGAAACCCGCGTGCCGGGCCAGCTGCCCGGAGAGGTTGATACCCACTTTCACCATGGCTCGATGCTGCAACCTGAACCATGGTTGAGTTCAATACCGGGCGGCGTACCGGGTCGGGGTCTCGCCGAACATCGAGGTGAAGTCGCGGGTGAAGTGCGCCTGGTCGGCGTACCCCAGCTCGGCCGCCAGCTCCGCCCAGTCGATCCGGCTGCCCTCGGTCATCCGCACGGTCACCTCGTGCAGCCGGTACCGCCGGATCACCCACTTCGGCCCCACCCCAACGTGTTCGGCGAACAACCGCTGCAGCCGGCGCACGGTCGTGCCGAACTCCTTGGCCAGCATGTCCACCCGCATCACCTCGGGCCCACCCTGGATGTGTTCGACGATCTCCGCCGCCAGCACCGACTTCGGGTCGTCCACTGGCAGGTGGTCGCGCAGGTACGCCTCGATACCAGCGACATCGGCCGTGCATGGCAAGTCTGGGAAGACCTCGGCGACCGGACCGGTGGTGTCGGTGAGCGTGCTGACGGACCTGCCGAGGAACGGCCGGAACCTGCCCGGCCGGAACGCGACCCCGAAGACGCCGTCGTTGCCGTCGAGATGCTGGAACACGTGCCCACTGGAGACGCCGTGCAACTCGGGTCCGGTGCTGTGGAACGTCAGGTGCACGTTCGGGTACGGCACGACGAGCTGCCGGTACGGGGTCTCGTAGGTCCAGTCGACGCGCCAGTACCGCGAGACCCAGGTCCGCAGGTCCGCCGAGGGCTGGGTGAACGAGACGCGCTGGTGCTTGCGCCAATCCAGCTCACGAGGGTCCCGGCTCACAGCTTCGAGCCTATGACGCTTTTGTTCAATACGCGGGCGGACCTGGGTACTAGCGTTCGGGCATGTCCCAAGACCAGTTGATCAAGCTCGCCGTCGAACCCGTCCTGGACGTCGTCCGTGCCATCCGCGAGGACCAGCTCGACGCGCCGACCCCCTGCACCGACTACACCGTCCGCAGGCTGATCAACCACCTGCTGTACTGGGGTCCGTCGCTGGAAGCCGGGGCCCGCAAGGAGATCGTCACGCCGCCGGAGACCCCCGAGGCCGAGGCCGATCTGACCGACGGCTGGCAGGACAAGCTCCTCGCCCACCTCACCCAGCTCGCCGCCTCCTGGGGTACGCCGCAAGCCTGGGAAGGCGTCACCCACATGGGCGGCCCGACCGAGATGCCCGCGACTCTGGTGGGCGGCATGGTGGTCGGCGAGACCGTCGTGCACGGCTGGGACCTCGCCCGCGCCACCGGTCAGAACCCGGAGTGGGACGCCGACCTGCTCGCGTACGTCCACAAGGAACTCGTGGCCAACGTCCAGTGGGGACGGGACATGGGCGTGTACGGCCCCGAGGTCCCGGTGCCCGCCGACGCGCCGCTGATCGACCGCATTCTGGGGATGACCGGACGGAATCCGGCCGCCCTCCGATAGCGCGCGGCCATTCGGACGCATTCCCCCTAAATGTTCCTCAAGAACCGTTTGATTTCCGCGACCCGCGGTTAGGCTCGCCGCACTGATGTCCGATGTGGACATGAGGGGGCAGCTGGGTGGAAGTCTTTTCTTGAGGGGCGTCAATGCGTATCAGAAGTATCGCCGCGGCCGGTTCGCTCGCGTTGGCCACGTTCGCCTTGCCGACGGTCACCGGCTTGGGCGCGCAGGCGTTCGCGGTCTGCCCCGAGGTCGGGCAGGTCTCGTACACCATCAGCAACGGCGCGAAGGTCTGGCAGGCCACCAACCTGCACAGCGACTACCTGACCGGGCCCGGCACCATCACCTACAGCAAGAACACCACCTCGACGGTGAACGCCTCGATCACCGGCACGACCAGCGCGGAGGCGGGCGTGATCTTCGCCAAGGCGAGCGTGTCCCTCTCGGTCACCGTCGGCGGCAGCTACTCCAAGTCGGACACCTGGTCCTACTCCGCGACCGTCCCGGCCGGCCAGACCAAGAAGCTCCAGCAGTACAAGGACGCCCGGTCGTTCACGGTGAAGAAGACCCAGATCGTGGCGCCCTGCAACGTCAAGACCGTGTGGACCAAAAAGGTGACCGCGCCGGTGAAGAACAACGTCTACAAGTGGGCCCTGGCCAGCTGAGTCCGAAACAAAAGAATTCCGCCCCTCGACGTCGGAGGGGCGGAATTCGGCATGCAATTAATAGGTGATCGCGATACTCGGGTCGGCGAGCAACGCGCCCACATCCGCGAGGAACTCCGAACCCTGCTGACCGTCCACTACGCGGTGGTCGAAGCTCAGTGACAGCTGGCAGATCTTGCGCGGCACGACCTGGCCGTCGACCACCCATGGCATGTCGCGGATCGTGCCGAGGGCCAGGATCGCCGACTCACCGGGGTTGATGATCGGCGTCCCGGTGTCCACACCGAACACACCGATGTTGGTGATGGTGAACGTGCCGTTGGCCATCTCCGCCGGGGTGGTCTTGCCGTCCCGCGCCTTGAGGGTCAGCGCCTCGATCGCCTCGGCGAGCTCCCGCAGCGACATCGCGTCCGCGTCGTGCACCTTCGGCACCACGAGGCCGCGGGGTGTGGCGGCCGCGATGCCAAGGTGCACATAGGACTTGTAGACGATCTCGCCCGCGGCCTCGTCCCACACCGCGTTGATGTCCGGCGTCCGGCGCGCCGCGAGGCAGACCGCCTTGGCCGCGAACACCAGCGGGGTCAGCTTGACGTCGCGGAACTGGGGGTGCGTCTTGAGCTTGGCCCGCAGCTCCATCATCGGCGTGACGTCGATGGTCATGAACTCGGTGACGTGCGGCGCGGTGAACGCACTGTCCACCATGGCCTTCGCGGTCGCCTTGCGGACCCCGCGGACCTGCACCCGCCGCTCACGTTCTCCCGCTGTGACAACAGGAGCGGACACGGGTTCCGGCGCGGCCGCACGCTGGACGTCGTCGCGCGTGATGACCTGACCTTCAGTCGCGAGCGACCGCAGGTCGACGCCCAGGTCCTTGGCCAGCTTGCGCACCGGCGGCTTCGCCAACGGCACGTACCCGCCCGCCACCACGGCGGGTTCCGGCTCGGGTTCGGGCGCGGGCGGCGGTGCCTCGACGACGGTGGTTCCCTTGCGGGCCCGGCGTTTCGAGGCACCGGTCTTCGGGCCGTAGCCGACCAGGCTCTGGATCCGGCCGCCGCTCTCCTCACCGATCTTGGCGCCGCCGCCGTTGTCCGAAGAGGACTGTTCGGGGCCGTTGGGGTCGATGTCGAACACGATGATCGGCGAGCCGACCTCGACGGTCTGACCGGGTTCGGCCAGCAGCTCCTTGACCACGCCGGCGTAGGGCGCGGGCAGCTCGACGGCGGCCTTGGACGTCTCGATCTCCACGAAGATCTGGTTGACCTGGACCTCCTGGCCCGGCTGCACGTGCCAGGTCAGGATCTCGGCCTCGACCAGGCCCTCGCCGACGTCAGGAAGCGGGAAGTGCACGTAGTTGGGCACGTCTCACCACGCCATCGATCGGTCGACGGCGTCCAGCACGCGGTCCAGGTCGGGCAGGTAGTCGTCCTCGACCTTGGCCGGCGGGTACGGCGTGTCGAAGCCGGCCACCTTCAGCACCGGCGCCTCCAGCGAGTAGAAGCACTCCTGCTGCACCCGGCTGGCGATCTCGGAGGCGATGGACACCTCGCTCGGCGCCTCGCTGGCCACGACCAGGTGACCGGTCCGGCGGACCGACTCGAACACCGGGTCCAGGTCCAGCGGCGACAACGTCCGCAGGTCGATGACCTCCAGGTCGTGCCCGTCCTCGGTGGCCGCGGTGGCCGCCTCCAGACAGGTCTTCACCAGCGGGCCGTAGGTGGCGAGGGTCGCCGTCGTCCCCCGCCGCACGACACGGGAGGAGAACAGCGGGTACGGCGTCGCCGTGGTGTCGATCTCGTCCTTCTCGTGGTAGCGCCGCTTGGGCTCGAAGAACAGCACCGGGTCGTCGCTCTGGATGGCCTGCTGGATCATCCAGTACGCGTCCACCGGGTTCGAGCAGGACACGACCTTGATCCCGGGCATGTGCGCGAAGAACGACTCGGGCGACTCGGAGTGGTGCTCCACCGCGCCGACTCCGCCGCCGAACGGCACCCGGATCACGATGGGCACCTTCACCTTGCCCTGGGTGCGGTAGTGCAGCTTGGCGACCTGGCTGTTGATCTGGTCGAAGCCGGGGAAGATGAACCCGTCGAACTGGATCTCGCAGACCGGCCGGAACCCGCGCACGGCCAGGCCGACCGCGGTACCGACGATGCCCGCCTCGGACAGCGGCGTGTCCAGCACGCGCTGCTCGCCGAAGTCCTTCTGCAGGCCGTCGGTGATCCGGTAGACGCCGCCCATCTTGCCGACGTCCTCACCCATCACGATCACCTTGGGGTCGGCCTCCATGGCCGCCCGCAGGCCCATGTTGATCGCCTTGCCCATGGTCAGCTTGGTCGGCGCGGCCTGCGCCGGGGCCTTCGGATCGATCACTGGTGCCGCCATCAGTGCGCACCTCCCTCGAAGCCGGCCAGGTAGGCCAGGTACTCGTCACGCTGCTTGTCCAGCAGCGGGTTACCCCCGGCGTAAACGTTCTGGAAGATCCGCTCGGGCGGCGGGTCGGGCATGTTGAAGCAGTACGCCCGCAGCTCGGAGGCCAGCTGGTCGGACTCGACCTGCACCTCGTCGAAGAACTCCGGCTCGGCCAGGCCGCCGCGCACCAGGTGCACCCGGACCCGCTCGATCGGGTCGCGCAGCTTCCACGCCTCCAGCTCGTCCGACAGCCGGTAGCGGGTCGGGTCGTCGGAGGTGGTGTGCGCGTCCATCCGGTAGGTGAAGGCCTCGATCAGCACCGGGCCGTTGCCGGTGCGGCACTCCTCCAGCGCCCACCGGGCGACCGCGAGGGTGGCCAGCACGTCGTTGCCGTCGACGCGGATGCCGGGGAAGCCGTAGCCGCGGGCCCGCTGGTAGAGCGGGAGCCGGCTCTGCCGCTCGGTGGGCTCGGAGATGGCCCACTGGTTGTTCTGGCAGAAGAACACGACCGGCGCGTCGTAGACCGCCGCCCAGACGAAGCCCTCGTGCATGTCGCCCTGGCTGGTGGCGCCGTCACCGAAGAACACCATGGTGGCCTCGGCGTCCGCCTCGTGGCCGACCTTGCCCTCGAACTTCTGGCCCATGGCGTAGCCGGTGGCGTTGAGCACCTGGTTGCAGATCACGATCGTGTACGGGTGGAACCGGTACTGCTTGGGGTCCCACTCCGAGTGCTGGGTCCCGCGGAAGGTGGCCAGGATCTGCTCGGGCTTGATGCCCCGGCACCAGGCCACACCGTGCTCGCGGTAGCTGGGGAAGACCATGTCCTGCGGTTTGAGCGCCCGGCCGGCACCGATCTGCGCGGCCTCCTGGCCCAGCAGCGGCACCCAGATGCCCAGCTGGCCCTGCCGCTGCAGGGCGTTGGCCTCCCGGTCGGCGCGCCGGACCAGGACCATGTCGCGGTACAGCCCGCGCAGCTCCTCGGCGCCGATGTCGGCCACGTACTTGTCGAACTCTGGGTTCGGTACTCGCTCACCCTCGGGGGTCAGGAGCTCTACCAGCTCCGGTCCGCCCTCGCTCGTCGCGCGCAAACCGGCGATCACCTGTTCCGGGGTCGGCTTGGCCGCGGTGGCGGCTGGACCGCCGCCCGGCTCCGGGTGCGTCCACTGTTCTGGGGACGACATGCGGCTATCTCCTCGTGTCGAGGCCACGGCATCACTTGTGGCGACGCCTGGCGGCCACTCGCGCGGCAACCGTCGGCGCCTCGGGTGAGAGGAGCGCGACGGCGGTCGGCGTTGACGGCTGTCACTCCCATCCTGTCACGGCACCGGCCGCCCAGGTGAGTCCCACACCCATCCAGGATCGTCTCAAAATGGTCCTGAACAGGCAAAATGCTAGGAACCCCGATGGTCGGGGATCCCACTTGTGGGAGAGTGGAGGGGTGGAGCACAACGCGCTGAATTCGACCGTTGACCGGCTGTGGGCGGCAGAGATCCTGACCAGCCTGTCCGAGCTGGTGACCATCCCGGCCCTGTCGCCCGCGTTCGACCCGAACTGGTCGGCGAGCGGGCACCTGGACGCGGCGGTGGAGCACGTGAGCCGCTGGATCGCGTCTCGTGGGCTGCCCGGCGCGACCGTGGAGACCGTCCGGCTGGAGGACCGCACGCCGCTGTTGATGGTCGACGTCCCGGCCACGCCCGGCGGCGCGGACGCGGGCACGGTCATCATGTACGGCCACCTGGACAAGCAGCCCCCGGTCGGTGGCTGGGCGGACGGTCTCGGCCCGTGGACCCCGATCCACCGGGACGGACGGCTGTACGGCCGCGGCGCGGCGGACGACGGCTACTCCGGGTACGCGGCGACGGCGGCCATCGAGGCGGTGCACGCGGCGGGCGGTGAGCACGGCCGGTGCGTGATCCTGCTGGAGACCAGCGAGGAGTCGGGCAGCCCGGACTTCGAGGCGTATCTGGAGCACCTGCGTCCCCAGCTGGGTGACGTGACCCTGGTCGTCTGCCTGGACTCCGGCGGCAACGACTACGACCGGCTCTGGCTGACCACCTCGCTGCGCGGCCTGGCCGCGGTGGACGTGACGGTGAAGGTGCTGGAGACCGCGGCGCACTCGGGCATGGCCAGCGGGATCGTGCCGAGCTCGTTCCGGATCATGCGGCAGCTGCTGGACCGGCTGGAGGACTCGAAGACCGGCGCGGTGTTGTTGCCGGAGATGAACGTGGAGATCCCGGCGCACCGGCTGGCCGAGGCCCAGGCGGCCGTCGCGGCCATGCCGGGTGCGGTGGGCCGGGCGTTCAAGCGTCCCGCCGGGATGCGGCAGGCCTCGGACTCGGACCTGGAGCTGGTGCTGAACAACAGCTGGCGGCCGACGCTGTCGGTGATCGGCGCCGAGGGCCTGCCGCTACCGCAGGAGGCCGGGAACGTGCTGCGCACGCACACCACGTTCACCCTGAGCTTCCGCCTGCCGCCGACGGCTTCCGCGCCCGCCGCGCTGGCGGCCCTGCAGACCGCGTTGACCACGGATGTTCCCTATGGCGCTTCGGTCACGTTGTCCCGCGCGGAGTACGGCGACGGGTGGAACTCGCCGGAGCTGGCGCCGTGGCTGCTGGCCACGATCGAGGACGTGAGCAAGAACGTCTTCAACAACCCTTGGGCCACCGTCGGTCTGGGCGGGTCGATCCCGTTCATGGGGCTGCTGGCCGCGACCTACCCGGCGGCGCAGTTCCTGGTGACCGGCGCGTGCGGCGCGGACAGCAACATCCACGTGCCGAACGAGTGGCTGCACCTGGGCCAGGCCGCCCGGGTGACCACCTCAGTCGCGCACGTCCTGCACGCCCACGCCACGCGCTAGCGCCTGGCGGCAGAGCTGATCGGCAGCCCGGGTCGTCTCGGGCTGCCGGTACTTCTGGGCGAGCGTCAGTGTTACTTCGCAGGCCGTGTCCAGGTCCATCAAGTGTCCAATGGAGACGAACACCGGCTTGACGTCGTCCTGCGTCCGCAGTGCCCGCCCGACAACCTCTCCGTCGTCGACGAGCGGTGTCCAGTCGCCCCGTTCCGGGCCGGGCATCTCGTAGCGGCCAAGCGCTTGCTTCCCCACGCCGATCGAGGGAATCCCGGTCACCACGCCCACGTGGCACGCCAGCCCGAACCGTCGTGGGTGAGCCAGCCCTTGCCCATCGCACACCAGGACGTCGACCGGGCTCGCCAACCGCCCCAACGCCTCCACCAACCACGGCAGCTCCCGGTACGCGAACAGCCCTGGCACGTAAGGGAACCCGGCGACTCCATCCGCCACAGCACTCTCGAGGACCGCAAGACTCCGGGTGTCGACCGCGACCGCCGCCGCTACCAGCCGTGTGTCGTCCCCGGCGTAGGCAACGTCCAGCCCCACAGCGATGTTGGGCGCGAAGCCGTCCGGGGTTTCGCGGATCACCTGAGGCGCCAACCGTTCCTGCTCGGCGACTGCCTCCTCGACAGTCAGCACGACGGTCACCAGTCGGGGTAGCGGCCGTACCAGCCGGGATCGCGGACCGGGAGCGGCCCGAACTCGATGACGGCGTCGAGGCTCAGCCGTTCGATGACCTCGCGCAGCTCCAGCTCGGCCAGCCACACGGGTGGAACGGCGTCGATGCCCCACATCGCGCCGAGGATGTTGCCGCAGATGACGCCGGTGGAGTCGCTGTCGCCCGAATGGTTGACGGATGTCAGCAGACCGGAGGCCATGTCGTCGGCCGCCAAAGCCGCGCACAGGCCGATGGCCAGCGCCTCTTCGCCGACCCAGCCGCCACCCAGCTCGTCGGCGATGGTCTCCGGCGTCGGCTTGCGCGCCGCGAGGTCGACCGCCCGGTCCATCACCTCGAGCTGTTCCTGGTGCGAGTCCCAGCGCAGCAGCTCTGTCCTGGCCACTGTCACCGCATCGGGCAAGGCCGCCCCGTCCAGGAGCTCACTCACGATCACCGCGAGGACACCCGCTGACAGGAACCCGCTCGGGTGACCGTGGGTCAACGCGCCGGTCGCCGCGGCCAGGCCGAACACCTCGTGCGGATCATCCGACCAGAAGGCGACCGGGGCCGCGCGCATCACGCCGCCGCACCCCTTGGAGTTGTTCAGCTGCTCGGTCGTCGTCCCCATCGGACCGCCCTTGGCGAACGCCCGCAGCGAGGTCATGCACGTGTTCCCGGGCGCACGCAGGTGGAACAGGCCGCGGTTGGTCACCAGCCAGCCATCGGGACGCTCCGGCGCGCGCTCGAGGAACCGCCCGCCCGCCCGGTCCCACGGCTGGTTCTGGGTGTGGAACCAACGCTGGTACGCGTGTTGGACGACCGCCACAACGTCCGTTTGGGTACCCCGGCGCTGCGCTGCGTGCGCGCGGATGAGCCCTTCGAGGGTGAACAACGCCATCTGCGTGTCGTCGGTGATCTTGCCGTGATCACCCACGTACCCGGTGATTCCGTCCTGGCCATAGCGGGTACGGATGTCCTCGATGGAGTTGAACTCGATGGCCGCGCCCAGCGCGTCGCCGACGGCCCCGGCGAGCATCGTGCCGAGCACTTTCGAAGGTGGCAGCAAGCGGCGGGTCACCTGCAGAACCTTAGTCGCGATGCGCGCTTGTAACGGGGACTTGCTGGGAACTGTGCCGTACGGGTGGCAGGATGCGGGAACTTGATCCGGACGACTGTGACGAGGAGTGACCTGTGGCGCGACGAACCAGGCACAAGTTGCTCGCCGTGGTGCCTGCCGTGGCCTTGGCGACCCTGAGTGCCGCATGCGGCCAGGTGAACGACACCAACCCGAGCGGGAACGGCGGCGCCACCAGCCAGGCAGCGTCGGCGGTGCCGACGGTGACCAAGGACGACAAGCTCGCGGCCATGGTGCCGGACGACGTCAAGAAGGACGGCAAGATCCTGATCGGCCAGGACCAGAGCTACCCGCCGAGCGAGTTCGTGGAGAACGGCCAGGTCGTCGGCATGGACGTCGACCTCGGCAAGGCCATCGGCCAGAAGCTGGGCCTGGAGGTGACGTTCGAGAACTCCGCGTTCGACGGCATCATCCCCGGCCTGCAGTCCGGCCGGTACGAGGCGGGCATGTCGTCGTTCACGATCAACGCCGAGCGCCTGCAGGTGGTCGACATGATCTCCTACTTCAGCGCCGGCACCTCCGGCGCGGTGCTCAAGGGCAACCCGGACAAGCTCACGCTCGACACCCTGTGCGGCAAGAACGTGGCCGTGCAGAAGGGCACCGTCCAGGTCGACGACCTGGAGAAGCGCAACGAGAAGTGCAAGTCCGGCGGCCAGCCGGAGATCAACGTGCAGCAGTTCCAGGCCCAGACCGACGCGAACCTGGCGATCAACTCCAAGCGCGTGCAGGCCATGCTCGCCGACTCGCCGGTGATCGACTACGCCATCAAGGTGACCAACGGCCAGCTCGAGCAGGTCGGCCAGGTCTACGACACCGCGCCGTACGGTCTCGCCCTGCCCAAGGGCAAGGGTGACTACGCCAAGGCGGTCCAGGGCGCGCTGCAGGCGCTGATCGACGACGGCACCTACAAGAAGATCCTCGAGAAGTGGGGTGTGCAGCAGGGCGGCGTCACCAAGGCCGAGGTGAACCCGGCCCCGGCCGGCTGATCGTCAGATGTCGACACCCGAAGAGACCGGCCGCCCGGAATCCGTGAAAGCGGTTCCGGTGCGGCACGTCGGCCGCTGGGTCGGCGGCGCGATCGTGCTGTTCATCGCGTTCCTGATCATCCGCAGCATCATCGTCAACCCGAACTTCCAGTGGAACGTCATCGGGCCGTACCTGTTCGACACCCGCGTCTTCCAGGGCCTGCTCAAGACCCTGATGCTGACCGTGGTGTCGATGGCGATCGGCATCGTCGGCGGCGTGATCCTCGCGGTCATGCGGCTGTCGCCCAACCCGGTGATGACCGGGGCGGCCGGCATCTACATCTGGCTGTTCCGCGGCACGCCGCTGATCACCCAGCTGATCTTCTGGGCCAACCTCGGCGCGCTGTACCCGAGGCTGGGCATCGGCATCCCGTTCGGCCCGGAGTTCTTCAGCGAGGACACCAACGTCCTGATCAACGTCACGACGGCGGCGATCCTGGGCCTTGGTCTCAACGAGGCCGCCTACATGGCCGAGATCGTCCGCGCGGGCATCTCGTCGGTGGACGAGGGCCAGACCGAGGCGGCCGGGGCGCTGGGCATGACCCGCGGCAAGACGCTGCGCCGGATCATCCTGCCGCAGGCCATGCGGGTGATCATCCCGCCGACCGGCAACCAGGTCATCTCGATGCTCAAGACCACCTCGCTGGTCGTGGTGATCGGGTACTCCGAGCTGATGGTCGTGGTGCAGCAGATCTACGCGCAGAACTACAAGGTCATCCCGCTGCTGATCGTGGCGGCGATCTGGTACCTGTTCTGCACCAGCATCCTGTCGGTGTTCCAGGGCTTCATCGAGCGGAAGTTCAGCCCCGCGGTGCCCACCACACCCGGCTGGGCCAGCCGGATGTTCGCCTTCCGCTTCGGCCGCAAGGAGTTCGAATGACATCGCCGCGTGGCTCCCAACCGCACCCAAGGGGAACGGGACGCAACCCAGCCACCGGCACGTACCGAACTGGACCGTGCGAACCCAACGCGACCAAAAGGGTTGAGTTCGGGGAGGCGGGACAGCAATGACAGCCATGGTCAGGGCCGAGGGGGTCTGCAAGCGGTTCGGTCGCCTGGAGGTGCTCAAGGGCATCAACCTTGAGGTGCAGCCCGGTGAGGTGATGTGCATCATCGGGCCGTCCGGGTCGGGCAAGTCGACCTTCCTGCGCTGCATCAACCACCTGGAGAAGGTGGACGCGGGCAGGCTGTCGGTGGACGGCGAGCTGGTCGGCTACCAGCAGCGCGGCGACCGGCTCTACGAGCTCAAGGAGAACGAGGTCGCGCAGAAGCGCCGGGAGATCGGCATGGTCTTCCAGCGGTTCAACCTGTTCCCGCACATGACCGCGGTGGAGAACGTGATCGAGGCGCCGATGCAGGTCAAGGGCATGCGCAAGAACGCCGCCCGTGACCTCGCGCTGGAGCTGCTGGAACGGGTGGGCCTGGCCGACAAGGCCTCGAACTACCCCAAGCAGCTCTCCGGCGGGCAGCAGCAGCGGGTGGCCATCGCGCGGGCGCTGGCCATGCAGCCCAAGCTGATGCTGTTCGACGAGCCGACCTCGGCGCTGGACCCGGAGCTGGTCGGGGACGTGCTCGCGGTCATGCGGCAGCTGGCCGCGGACGGCATGACGATGGTCGTGGTGACACACGAGATGGAGTTCGCCCGCGAGGTCGCCGATACCGTGGTGTTCATGGACGGCGGAGTGGTGGTGGAGGCGGGGTCGCCCGATGCGGTGATCCGGTCGCCCCAGCACGAACGCACCAAGGCGTTCCTGTCCCGAGTGTTGCGTCAGGACTGATATTGGCGGTCATCCGTGGGAGCGGCGGCTCGTCGGACGAGCCGCCGCCTCGCGACCCCTTCGACGTGTCCTCGCCGGATCCGCCCGGGTGGGCGCACCTGCCGGCGGCCGACGTGATCCGCCGGGTGGTCGAGCCGGACGCCGGTGGGCTGCGCTGGCGGCGCCGCTCGGTGACCCCGCCGGTGATCGTGATCGAGGACAAGTTCCTCACCGGGACGCTGAACCTGCGCGCGCTGGAGTTCCCTTATCTGCTGGAGTTCGTGCGCTGCCGGTTCGAGAACGCGCCCGATCTGCGGCAGGCCAAGCTGGCCGGTCTCGAGTTCCGCGACTGCTGGCTGCCGGGTCTCAGGGCGAAGAACTCGCGGTTCGCCAACGACCTGGTGATCGCGTCGACCACTGTGGAGAGTCTGGTCGACCTGGTGGACGCGGACATCGAGGGTTCGCTGCTGTTGCAGGCAAGCACGCTCGGGTCGGGTACCCGCGCGCTGCACGCCGACCGGCTGGTGCTCGCGGGTGCGTTGCTGGCCAACAACTTGCGGGCGAACGGCGAGATCCGGATGCCGGGTCTGCGGGCCGGTGGCAACGTGAACTTCTCCGGCGCCGTGCTGGACAATCCGACCGGCAACGCGCTCAACGGGTACGGCAGCCACATCGGCGGCAGCCTGCTCTGCGGGATCGATGTCACCACCCAGGCCGCTTTCTCCTCCACCGGCTGGCTTTTCGTGTCGGCGACCCGGGTGGAGGGCGACTTCTCCCTGCGTGGCGCGGATCTGCAGCCCGGCGACCTCTCGCAGGCCGTGGCGGGCACGGATCCCGGGTTCGACCTCACCGCGACCCTGATCGCCGACCGGATCCGGGTGGAGGGCAACGTCGAGCTGGACCGGGGCCTGCGCTCGACCGGGACGATCCGCATCGTCAACGCGGTCGTCGGCGGATCGATGCGGCTGGCCAGCGCGCACATCGACGTGTCCGGGGACACCCCGCCGCCGTGGCCGCACCGCGCGTTGCACCTGGACGGAACCCAGATCAGCGGCGACTTCGACGCGCGGTCGCTGCGGCTGGCCGGACAGGCGCGGATGGTCGATGTGGACATCCGCGGCAGTCTCCGGCTGGACGGCGCCAACCTGCGCAACCCCGAGGCGGACGCGATCCTGGGCCGCCGGTTCAGCGTCGGCGGCAACATGGACGCCCGGTTCGTCGAGGTCGCCGGGTGTTTTTCCTTACAGGGTGCCAAGATCGGCGCGAATATGGACCTGCGCGGCACCCGCCTGGTCGAACCGGGCAAGCACGTGCGCACCGGCGCGATCTCCCCATCGGTGGACATCCGGGCGGCGACCATCGGCCGCGACATGATCATGTCCGCTGGTCACCGGCCGTTCGCCGCGCATGGCGGGGTCCGGATGCACCGGGCGGAGATCGGCCGGGAGGCCAACTTCGACGGTGCCATCCTCGGGTCGGCGTTGACCGGGACGGCGTTGAACGGGCACGGCATGGTCGCGCAGGAGCTTGTCCTGACCGTGGGACAGGCGCCACGCGGCCGGGTGACGCTTCGGCACGCTCGGTGCGCGTCCCTGGACGACAACGAGAACTTCTGGAACACCACCGGGAAGCTGGATCTGGAGGACTTCCGGTACGAGGCGCTCGCGACGCCGATCGACGTCAAGGACGACGCCACGGTCCGCAACAGACTGCGGTGGCTGCGCGGGATCATGCAGCGTGACTACAGCCCCGGTCCGTACGACCAACTCGCAGCAGTGTTCCGGGCCAGTGGCAACGAGGAACACGCGTCCACTGTGCTCATTGAGAAGCAACGGCGTCGCTATGTGGCCATGGCGGACGGGTTCCGGGTACTGGGGCCGGGTGTGTTGCTGTGGAGCTGGCTACAGCGTTCCATGGTCGGCTACGGCTACCGGCCGACGCGTGCGTTGGTGTGGCTGTTGCTCGCGTTGGCTGTCGGCAGCATGTGGTTCGGCTTCCATCCCCGGCTGACGGAGATCAACGAGCAGGACCACCTGATCTGGAACCCGGTGCTGTACACATTGGACCTGCTGGTGCCGATCATCGACTTCGGCAACAAGAATCGCTGGCAGGCGCCGGGCGCGTCACAATGGATCGCCTCGGGGCTGATCGCCACCGGCTGGGTGCTGGCCACCACCGCGGCGGCCGGCCTGACCCGGATGCTGCGCCGGAACTGACTTTCGAGGGGAGCGCCTGTGAACCCGTCCGCCACTGGGCAGATCTTGGTGAGTGCGCCGCCGGACCGCGTGTACGCGCTGATCAGCGACCTGGCCGGGTTGTGCTCGGTCGCCGAGGAGACCACCCGCGCGACCATCCTCGGCGGCGGGACCTCGGTGTCCGTCGGCACCCGGTTCCGCGGCCGCAACAAGCGGGGCGTGTTCCGGTGGGCGACCACGTCCACCGTCACCGACGCGTCCCCAGGCACCCGGTTCGCCTTCGACGTCACCTCATTGGGTGTTCCTGTGTCGCGATGGCAGTACGACATCGAACCGGCTGAGGGAGGATGTGTGGTCACCGAGAGCACGTGGGACCGCCGCCCGGCCTGGTTCTACCCGATCGCGCTGCTGGGCACCGGCGTCACCGACCGGGTCGCGGTCAACACCGCGAACATCGCCAGAACCTTGCAGCGCCTCAAAGACAAAGCAGAGTCCGCATGATCCCCCTCGTCATCATCGACGCCGCCAACGTCGTCGGCAGCGTCCCCGACGGCTGGTGGCGTGACCGCGCCGGCGCCACCGAACGCCTCCGCGACAGCCTCGCCGCTCTGCCGTCGACCGGCGTCGGCGGCCTCGAACCGCCGATCGACGTGGTGATGGTCGTCGAGGGCAAGGCCCGCGACGTCGCCCCGTCCCCGACGATCCGGGTCGTCCCGGCCACCGGTTCGGGCGATGACACCATCGTCGACCTGGTTCGTGAGGAGAGCGGTTCCCGGTCCTGCGTCGTGGTCACCGCCGACCGCGGCCTGCGCTCCCGCGTGACCGACCTCGGCGCCTCAGTCCTGGGCCCCAGTTCCGTCCGCTAGCAGTTCGCGCAGAGCCGGTCCACCCGGTCGGGCCGGTGCTCTCCGGGTTTGTCGGTGCGTCCCGATACGTTGTCCGCCAGGCTGCGCAGAGCGAGGAGAAGCCCAGTGGCAGAGGTGGCACTACGCCCGGTGGAGGACGACGATCTCGACGCATTGTTCGAGCAGATGCGCGACCCGGAGTCCGTCCGGATGGCCGCGTTCACCGCCAAGGACCCCAACGACCGCGAAGCCTTCAACGCCCACATGGCGAAGGTGCTGAACGATCCCGGCATCACCCACCGCGCGGTGACCCGGGACGGCCGGTTGGTCGGCAGCATCGGGTGTTTCGTCCTGGAGGGCGAGACCGAGATCACCTACTGGATCGACCGTTCGGTGTGGGGCCAGGGCATCGCCAGCCAAGCCCTCGCCTTGTTGCTCGCCGCGGTCACGACACGGCCCGTGCGCGCCCGCGTCGCCAGCGACAACCTCGGCTCGCTCAGGGTTCTCCAGAAGGCGGGCTTCACCGTCATCGGCACCGAGGTCGCCTACGCCAACGCCCGCGGCGCCGAGATCGAGGAGACCATCCTCCGTCTCGACTGACCACTGGAAATACCCGGTCTGGCATCTCGTGTTGACTGTCGGTGTGACGACTGCCAAGCGCCGTGCCCGCGTCCGTGCTCCCGAGCTGGTCGGCCGTGGCTGGCTGAACACCGGCGGCAAGGACGTGCACCTGAAGGAGCTGCGCGGCAAGATCGTGCTGCTCGACTTCTGGACGTTCTGCTGCATCAACTGCCTGCACGTGCTCGACGAGCTGCGGCCGGTCGAGGAGGAGTTCGGCGATGTGCTGGTGACCGTGGGGGTGCACTCGCCGAAGTTCGTGCACGAGGCGGACGCGGCGGCGCTGAAGGCCGCGGTGGAGCGCTACGAGGTGCACCACCCGGTGCTGGACGACCCGGAGCTCACCAGCTGGCAGCTGTACGCGGTGAAGGCGTGGCCCACGCTGGTCCTCATCGACCCCGAGGGCTACATCGTGCACGTCGCCGCCGGGGAGGGGCACGCGGACGCGTTGAGCCGGATCATCCGCGAGCTGGTGGCCGAGCACGACGCGAAGGGCACGTTGCACCGCGGCAGCGGCCCATATGTTCCGCCCGCTCCACAACAGACGGACCTCAAGTTCCCGGCGAAAGTCGTTGTCACACCGAAGCAAACGTTGCTCGTCGCCGATGCGGCCAATCACTCCGTTGTGGAGCTTGAGCAGGACGGCAGCACGGTGATCCGCCGCTTCGGCGGCAAAACCCGCGGCCGCCAGGACGGTCCGCACCCGACGTTCTCCGAGCCATCCGGGATTGCCTTGCTGCCCAAGGAAATCGCTGAGCGGGTCGGCTATGACGCGATCGTCGCCGACACGGTCAACCACCTCCTCAGAGGACTCAACCTCACCACTGGGGAGGTGACGACGGTCGCGGGCACCGGCGAGCAGTGGCGCAATGGGCCGGTGGACGGCCCGGCGACCGAAGTGGACTTGTCGAGTCCGTGGGATGTTGTGTGGTGGCAAGGGAAAGTCATCATCGCGATGGCCGGTAACCACACTCTCAGCGCGTTCGACCCGATCGCAGGCACCGTCGAGCGCTTCGCGGGCACCACTGTGGAGGGTCTGTACGACGCACCCCGCGACGAGGCCTTCTTCGCTCAGACGAGTGGTCTCGCGGCCACGGAGGGTCGCCTTTGGTTGGTGGACTCCGAGACGTCGTCCCTGCGGTGGATCGATGACGAGGGCGTGCATACCGCGATCGGTAAAGGACTGTTCACCTTCGGTCATCAGGACGGTGACGCGGACGAGGCGTTGCTGCAGCACCCGTTGGGTGTGGCTGTTCTCGACGACGGCACGGTCGGGATAGCCGACACCTACAACGGCGCGATCCGCCGGTTCGACCCGGAGACCAACCAGGTCAGCACACTCGCGCGCGACATCGCCGAGCCTTCGGGGATCGCGACCGTCGACGGCAAGATCGCCGTGGTCGCGTCGGCCGCGCACCGGATCGAGTTCCCCGTCTCACCCGGTGACGAGCAGCAGATCTCCGGCCGCGCGCACGAGGTCAAGCGGCCGCCGACCGAGTTGCGGCCCGGCCCGGTCGAGCTGGCGGTGATCTTCCAACCGCCGCCCGGTCAGAAGCTCGACGACCGCTACGGCCCGTCCACCCGCCTCGAGATCACCTCGTCGCCGCCCGAGCTGTTGATCGACGGCGCGGGAGTGACCACGGATCTCACCCGCACAATTACGCTGTCGAATATCGGAAACGGGGTCCTGCATGTCGTCGCGCAGGCGGCCAGCTGCGATGACGACCCCGCGATCGAGCACCCGGTATGCCGTCTGACCAGGCAGGACTGGGGTGTACCGGTCCGGATGGCGGACACCGGGATGGACCGTTTGCCGTTGATGCTCGGCGGGCTGGACGGCTAATCCCGTGAATGGCCCTGGCGGCCCACGAAGTACGATTCGCCCGTGTCCGAACTCAAACTCGAGATCCAGATGCTGCACGACCGCGTGCTGGTGAAGATCTCACCCGAGGATGGGGAACGGCGGAGCACCGGCGGCATCGTCATCCCGGCCACCGCGCAGATGGCGCGCCGGCTGGCGTGGGGCGACGTTCTGGGGGTCGGCAACAGCGTCCGGCAGGTGAAGGTCGGTGACCGGGTGTTGTTCAACCCGGAGGACCAGCTCGAGGTCGAGGTGCAGGCGCAGACCTACCTGGTGATGCGCGAGCGCGACGTGCACGCCATCGCCAGCGAACGCACCGAGCACGGTACCGGGCTGTACCTGTAGCCCCGTGGAGGATTGAGAGCCTTGCCGGATCAGTACCAGTGGCCGGAGTCGCACAGCGAGCAGACCGACGTCTTACCGGCCATCAAGCCCCCGCCGCCCAAACCCGGCGAGGTCACGGCGGTCGTCCCGAATCCCCCGCAGGGGGCGTACCAGGGCACGTCCGCCTACGACGAGCCCACGGTCAAGTGGGGATCGCCCGAGGGCGAGCCGGAGAAGCCCGCTGCCAAGCGCAAGGGCCTGCGCACCGCCGGGTTCGCCGCGGGCGCGGTCGTCGGCGTGCTGGGTGTGCTGTACCTGGTGGACATCCTGACCAGCCAGGGCAACGTGCCGCGTGGTGTCACCGTGGCCGGGGTCGAGGTCGGCGGGCTGAGCCGGGCGGCGGCCGAGACGAAGCTGCGGCAGGAGATCGAGCCGCGGCTGGGCCAGCCCGTGCAGCTGCGCGCGGGTGAGTTCACCATGGCGATCGAGCCGGCCAAGGCGGGGCTGACCCCGGACTGGACCAAGACGCTGGACAACGCCGGCGCCCAGCCGATCAACCCGATCACCCGGCTGACCTCGTTCTTCAGCAAGCGTGAGGTCGGTTTCGAGACGCAGACCGACCGCGCCGCGCTGACCGCCGCGATGGAGCAGGTGCGCGCCAAGGTCGACCAGCAGCCGGTCGAGGGCACCATCAAGTTCGACGGCGCCACCCCGTCGGTCGTGGAGCCCAAGGAGGGCCGCAAGCTCGACACCAACGCGGCCGCCGACCTGGTGGTGAAGGTGTGGGTGAACGGCCAGGTGATCGACCTGCCGGTGGCCACCGCGCCGGCCAAGGTCAAGCCGGACGCCGTGCAGCAGGCGCTGGCCAAGGCCAAGGCCGCGGTGTCCGCCCCGGTGGTCATCAAGGGCGAGGGCAAGGACGCCACGCTGTCCCCGGTCGCGATCGGCGCGGCCATGCAGTTCGAACCGGGCCCGGACGGCACGCTCAACGCCAAGTTCGACCAGGCCAAGGTGGTCGAGGCGGCCGGCCCGCAGCTGAAGTCCACCGAGAAGGAGGGCAAGGACGCGGCCGTCGTGTTCGAGGGCGGCAAGCCGACGGTCAAGCCTTCCGAGGACGGCATGACCGTCAAGTGGGACACCACCCTCGCGCCGCTCGTCGACGTCTCGCAGAAGCCGTCCGGCCGTGAGCTGAAGGCCGAGTACGAGAAGAAGCCCGCGAAGGTGACCACCGAGCAGGCCAACCAGCTGGGCATCAAAGAGGTCATCGGCGAGTTCAGCACCGGCGGTTTCGCCCCCGAGTCGGGCGTGAACATCCGCGTGGTGGCGCAGAAGGTCAACGGCGCCATCGTCAAACCCGGCGACACCTTCAGCCTGAACGGGTTCACCGGCCCGCGCGGCACCCCGCAGGGCTACGTCGAAGCCGGCGTGATCGAGAACGGCGCGCCCGCCCGCGAGGTCGGTGGCGGCATCTCCCAGTTCGCCACCACGCTGTACAACGCCAGCTACTTCGCCGGCCTGAAAGACGCCGGCCACAAGGAACACAGCTACTACATCAGCCGGTACCCCGCCGCGCGCGAGGCCACCGTGTTCCAGAACCCCAACGGCAGCAGCGTCATCGACCTCAAGTTCACCAACGACGCGCCCACCGGCATCGCCATCCAGACGATCTGGAGCCCCGGGTCGATCACGGTGAAGATCTGGGGCACCAAGCGCTACATCGTCGAGTCCCAGCCCGGCGGCCGCACCAACCCGACCGATCCGCAGGAGAAGCCCGGCCCCGCCCAGAACTGCCACGCCAGCAACGGCGCCCCCGGCTTCACCACCTCGGACACCCGGGTGATCAAGGACCTCAACGGCAACGTCATCCGCCGCGACACCCGCAACGTCAAGTACAACCCCCAACCCAAGATCACCTGCCCACCCCCCGCCTGACACCCATCCGGGTGGACCCCGTGCGAACGGCCCGTTCGCACGGCCAAACCCTCCCCCACCCCCTCTGACCTCGATAGACTGGCCGCAGGGGTGCCCCCCAGTGGAGGGTGGGGGCTGCTCTTTGGTTGGCGCGAAGCCAAAACCGACGTCGGCGGGGTGTGCGTGGCACGACGTTGTCAGATGGCCGTGTACTTCGCCGGGCGATCTTTGCGTCAGCCGCAGGCGCGATGAGTGGCGGTCGTGCGGTGGTGGGGCGGGAAAGGCAAGAGCGGCGCTCCCCCTGGGAACGCCGCTCTCATCTCACCGCGGGATGGCAAGTCTCAGAAGGCCGATTCGTCGAGCTCCATGATCGAGTTCTCGGCGCCTTCGATGATCTTCCGGCCGGCGCTCAGCTCCGGCAGGACGTTGCGGGCGAAGAACGAGGCCACCGCGACCTTGCCCTCGTAGAAGGCCTTGTCGCGCGCGGAGACGTCGCCGGACAGGGCCCGCAGCGCGACCTCGGCCTGGCGCTGCAGCAGCCACCCGATCAGGAGGTCACCGGTCGCCAGCAGCAACCGGACGCTGTGCTGCCCGACCTTGTAGATGCTCTGGGGGTCCTGCTGCGAGCCCGTGAGGTAGCCGATCAGGGCGCCGATCATGCCCTGGACGTCCTCGAGGGCCTGCTTGAGCAGGGCGCGCTCTTCCTTCAGCCGGCCGTTGCCGCCTTCGCTGGACAGGAACGCGTTGATCTCACCGGCGATGTGCGCCAGGGCCTGGCCCTTGTCGCGCACGATCTTGCGGAAGAAGAAGTCCATCGACTGGATCGCCGTGGTGCCCTCGTACAGCGAGTCGATCTTGGCGTCGCGGATGTACTGCTCGATCGGGTAGTCCTGCAGGAAGCCCGATCCACCGAGGATCTGCAGCGACTGGGTCAGCTGCTCGTACGCGCGCTCCGAGCCCACGCCCTTGACGATCGGCAGCAGCAGGTCGTTCACGCGCTCGTACAGCGCCTTCTCGGCCTCACCCAGGGCGATGCGGTCCTGGAACGACGCCGTGTACAGGTACACCGCGCGCAGGCCCTCCGCGTACGCCTTCTGCAGCATCAGGCTGCGGCGGACCTCGGGGTGGTGGGTGATGGTCACGCGCGGGGCGCTCTTGTCGAGCATGTTCGGCAGGTCGGCGCCCTGGACGCGCTCCTTGGCGTAGTCCAGCGCGTTGAGGTAGCCGGTGGACAGCGTGGCGATGGCCTTGGTGCCGACCATCATCCGGGCGTACTCGATGACCTGGAACATCTGCGCGATGCCGTTGTGCACGTCGCCCAGCAGCCAGCCGACCGCGGGGGTGCCGTGCTGGCCGAAGGTCAGCTCGCAGGTGGCCGACGCGTTCAGGCCCATCTTGTGCTCGACGTTGGTGACGAAGGCGCCGTTGCGCTCGCCCAGCTCACCCGTCTGGGGGTCGAAGTGGAACTTCGGCACCAGGAACAGGCTCAGGCCCTTGGTGCCCGGCCGGGTCTCGATGCCGGGACCCTCGGGCCGCGCCAGCACCAGGTGCATGATGTTCTCGGTGATGTCCTGGTCGCCCGAGGTGATGAACCGCTTCACCCCGTCGATGTGCCAGCTGCCGTCCTCCTGCAGGACCGCCTTGGTGCGTGCGGCGCCGACATCCGAACCGGCGTCCGGCTCGGTCAGCACCATGGTGGCGCCCCAGCCGCGGTCGATCATCAGCTGCGCCCAGTGCTGCTGCAGCTCGTTGCCGTTGCGGTGCACGACGTCGGCGAAGTTCGGGCCGGCCATGTACATGAACACGGCCGGGTTGGAGCCCAGGATCAGCTCGGCGGCGGCCCAGGTGACCGTCGGCGGCACGCCCAGGCCGCCCAGCTCGTTGGGCAGGCCGATCCGGTACCACTCGCCGTCCCACAGCGCCTGGTAGGACTTCTTGAACGCCTCGGGCAGCGTCACCGAGAACGTCTTCGGGTCGTAGGTCGTGCCCTCGCGGTCACCGGCCACGAACGAGTCGGCCAGCGGCCCGGTGGCGACCTTGTTCAGCTCGCTCAGCACACCGCGGGCGGTCTCCTCGTCGGACTCGGCGAACGGTCCGGTACCGAGCCGCTCCTGGACGTTGAGCACCTCGAAGAGGTTGAACTCCAGGTCGCGCACGTTGCTCTTGTAGTGGGACATCTTCGCTCCCCTGTCGGACTGGAAACACCCCCGGCGCCGGGCAGGCTTCCGCTACTCGCCGGTAATAACAGGATATTACTAGCGGGTAACTTAGGCAAGTGGTGTCCCTCCAATAGGCACGGCATGACCTCCTGGCCAAGCCAGGAGAGCTGGTAGCGGCGCCCGCTCTAGTAGGGATGATCCTCCTGGTTGACCGTGAGAACCCCAGACCTGAAGGCCACCGCCACAGCATGCGTGCGGTCACGTGCGGACAGCTTGCGCAGGATGCTCTTCACATGAGTCCGGACGGTCTCCACGGATACGTAGAGGATCTTGGCGATCGCCTGGTTCTCCAGGCCGTCGGCGATCAGCTGCAGCACCTGGTACTCCCGGCGGGACAGCGGCTGCTGGCCGGGGCTGGCGGCGGGCGCGGGCTTGCCCTTGGGGGTGCCCAGGGCCGAGGCCAGCGTCGGGTCGATGTAGCGGCGTTCGGCATGCACGCGCTGGATGGCCTGGATGAGCTGGGGCGGCTCGCTGCGCCGGGAGATCACGCCGTGCACGCCCGCGGCGATGGCGCCGGCGATGTACGGGGTGTTGCGCTGGGTCTCGCGGATCATCAGCAGCACGCCCAGGTCGGGGTCGTTGCCGATGAGCATGCGGGACAGGTGCCAGCGCGGGTCCAGGCCGGAGTCGATGATGACCGCGTGCGGGCGGAACCGTTCACAGAGTTGCAGCGCCGCGTGCGGGCTGCCGGCGGCCCCCACCCAGCGCAGCCCCCGGGTACGCATGACCAGGGCCGACAGACCCTCGCGAACGAGCGGCACCGAGTCGACCAGGGCGATCCCCAGGCCGCCCTCGGTCGACCGTCCGGTGACGACCGACCCCGTCGGCCGCACCTGACGGTGGTCGATGTTGTTCGCCAATCCACACCTCCACGCCGGTCGCTCGTCCGATACTGCGACGTCAGAGACCTCCATTCGTGACGTAGTGGCCAGATGTGACGTGCGGTAACACCAAAACTCACCCGCACGGGTGATAACTGGCGCCTGTCCGAATATTGCTCACCGGGAACCGGCGTTCAGATCCTGCCGTTGGCGGGGTATGGCAATGGTGTGGGGCGTGTCACTTCCTGCTCTCGTTGTGCTGCTCATCGCGCTCGGGATCCTGGAACGAGTGTGGCGCCGGGCCCGTCGGCAGCGGAAGACCGGCGGGGAACTGTCCGGTCTGGCCTTCGATGAGTTCACGTCCTTTCTCTACGGCACGAAACGGGTCGAGCTTGACCAGCGGGCGACGCAGTCCTTGATGCGCGAGGAGGAGAACGACGGGGCCCCACCCAACCAGGTGGACCTCGACCGGGGTGTCGTCACCCTCCGTCCGCGTGACAAGCAAAACTAGAACACGTTACAGTCGACCTTCCCGGACCGGTGCGGAAGGACGGCTCGCGGATGGAGTTCACCGTCGCCATCGCCCTCATCGCGGTCGCAGCGATGGGCGCGATGGGGAACGAGATCAGGTTCTACCCGTGGGTCCGCACACCGGGACCTCGTAACCCATTGCCACTGGCCCGGCAGGTCGGCTCGGTCGCCTGTCCGACCATCAACCGCTTCGGCCTGGGTGTGGGCATCGGCTCGACGCCCGGGGAGTTCGAGTGGTGCGGTGCGCCGTTCGCCGAACGTGGCGCCGGGGTCCGCGAGGCCCTCGAAGTACTCCAATTGGTCCTGGGCGGCGGCATGGCCGAGTACCACGACGAGCACTTCGGCTTCGGCCGTTCGCGCAGGAGCCCTGCTCCGTCCGCACCAGTGCCCATGCGGAAACCGTGATCCTCCAGCAAACCGAAGGAGTGCCCGCAATGACGGCTGTGACCTGGGCCGCGACCGAGACCGACCACCCGGCCCGCGCGGCGTCGCGCCGGTCGATGGACGCGGTCTGCCGGGGCGCCAAGGACGACTGGCTCGCGCTGTTCGCGCCGGACGCCATCGTGGAGGACCCGATCGGCCGGTCGCCGCTCGACCCGACCGGTGAGGGACACCGCGGCCTGGCGGCGATCGCCGGGTTCTGGGACAAGACCATCGCGAGCGCCGAGCGGTTCGAGTTCGCCATCGACGACTCGTTCGCGGCCGGTGACGAGGTCGCCAACGTCGGCACCATCACGGCGTACCTGCCCGGCGGGATGCGGATCGACACCGAGGGCGTGTTCACCTACCGGGTTGGCCCGGACGGGTTGATCCGGGCGCTGCGCGCCTTCTGGGAGGTCGACCGCGCCATGGCGACACTTCGCAAAGCTACCTAATTCGCCCATGTGAACAGGAATCACGAATGTGACTCGAAAGAGGTCCAGACCTTCCCATAGCACGTAAAGCGCCCGTAAGACGTACGTCACAAGTCACGCATTTGTGACGAACTGGAGGTGCGATGGGCACGCTGGACTGGACCGTGGTGTGCGGGTACTTCTTCGTGATGGTGGCCATCGGCGTGTGGTCGAAACGGCGGGTCAGCAACACCGCCGACTTCTTCACCGCCGGCGGCCGGATGCCGTGGTGGCTGTCCGGGATCTCCCACCACATGTCCGGCTACAGCGCCGTCATGTTCGTGGGCTTCGCGGGTGAGGCCTACCGGTACGGCCTCACCGTCTACGTGTGGTGGGCGCTGACGATCGGCGTCGGGGTCGGCATCGGCGCGTGGCTGCTCGCGCCTCGGTGGAACCGGCTGCGCACCAAGTACAACGTGGCCTCGCCGCTGGAGTACCTGGCGCGCCGCTACAACGTGCCCACCCAGCAGGTGATCGCCTGGTCGGGGTCGCTGCTCAAGGTCGTCGACATCGCCGCCAAGTGGGCCGCGGTCTCGTTGCTGCTCAAGGGTTTCGCCGGGGTGCCGGTGGAGTGGGGCATCATCCTGATCGGCGCGGTCACCATGGTCTACTCGGTGATCGGCGGCCTGTGGGCGGACGCGCTCACCGACTTCGGCCAGTTCATCATCCAGGCGGTGGCCGGCCTGGCCATGTTCGGCGCGGTGATCAACTACTTCGGCGGGCTGAGCTGGATGTGGGACATGTGGGACAAGCTGCCCGCGGCCAACTCCGAGCCGCTGGCCGGCCCGTACACGATGACGTTCTTCCTGGCGTTGTTCCTGATCAAGACGCTCGAGTACAACGGCGGCATGTGGAACCTGGCGCAGCGCTACATGGCCGCGCCGGACGGGTCCGCCGCCCGCCGCTCGGCGATGCTGTCCAGCGCGTTGTGGCTGGTCTGGCCGCTGGTGCTGTTCCTGCCGATGTGGGCGGCGCCGCTGATCGTGCCGGGCATCGCCAACCCCGACAACGCCTACGTGGCCATGGGCCAGGCGATGCTGCCGGCCGGCATCGTCGGCCTGGTGCTGGCCGGGTTCTTCTCGCACACCATGGCAATGGTCTCGTCGGACGCCAACGTCATCTCCGCGGTGATCACCCGGGACATGCTGCCGAAGATCTGGAAGGGCGCCGACCGGCTGTCGGAGAAGGCCAAGCTGACCGGGGCGCGGCTGACCACGTTCCTGTTCATCACCGCGAGCATGCTGATCGCGATCGGCACCAACGGCACCGGCGTGGTGATCAAGATCGTGGTCGACGTGGTGGCCGCGACCGTGGGCGTGATCGGCATCCCGCTGATCCTCGGCCTGCTGCCGTGGTTCCGGCGGTCCGGCCCGGCCGCGGCGCTGTCCTCGGTGCTGCTCGGCCTCGGCGTGTGGGCCACGCTGTTCATCTCCTCCAAGAACGGCGTGACGGTGACCAAGGAACAGCTGGTGGCCTGGCCGATCGTGGTCTCCACGGTCACCTACATCGCGGTCGGCCTGCTGCGGCCGGAGCGCACGACGGCCAGGGACGAGCTGATCGACGCCCTGGAGGCGGACCCGGAGGACGAGACAGAGACCAGAGCGGTACCGGTCGACTGACTCATCGGCGCTGCGAGCGGGCGGATCCCTGGGGGTCCGCCCGCTTCGCTGTCCGATTGGCGAATTTCGGCCAGCGGAACGTTTCGTGAACTAAGAGTTTTCGCTACCGTGGACTTCGTGGCTGATGAGGGTGGGGACCCTGACAAAGGTGGGATCAGCGCGCGGCCGGTCGCCGGGGTGAACCCGCGGGACCTGCGGGTGTCCAATGCGGAGCGCGAGCACGTCGCCGGCCTGCTCAACAAGGCCTTGGCCAGGGGGTTGATCGACCTCGACGAGTTCGGCACACGGGTCGGTGCGGCGATGGAGGCACGCACCCGCGCGGAGCTGAACGCGGTCGTGATCGACTTACCCGGTGTGGTGGTTCGAATCGATCCGAACGGCCGTGGCGGTTGACCCGCCCGGCGTGGAACGGTTAGCCGGTTTCGCGGGTCAAACGACTCACACGCCTGCGGTAAAGATGAGCGACACTTGCCGTAGGTAGCTGACGCTTTGTGATTGACTCGTGACCACAAGCACCTATCGTCCCGCTAGCGGGAGGCCAGGCAAGTCCGTACCTAAAGGGGTCGGTGAGTGACGAAGGCATCAGGGCGAGCCACGTTCCGGGACGTGTTCGCCGTCGGCGAGTTCCGCGCGCTGTGGTTCGCGGAGCTGTTGTCGATGTTCGGCGACCAGCTGGCGCGGGTCGCGCTGTCGATCCTGGTCTACCAAAAGACGAACTCCGCCGCTCTCACCGGCCTGACCTACGCGCTGACCTACGCACCCTCCCTGCTCGGCGGGATCTTCCTGTCGCCCATCGCCGACCGCTTCCCGCGCCGGGAGGTCATGGTCGCTGTCGACGTGATCCGCGCCGTGGTGATCGGCGTGGCCGCCATCCCGGGGGTGCCCTACCAGGCGCTGTGGGGCCTGGTCGCGATCGTCTCGCTGGCCAACCCGCCGTTCAAGGCCTCCCAGTTGGCGTTGATGCCGGACGTGCTGGCCGGTGACCGCTATGTCGTGGGCATGGCGATTCGCAGCATGACGATCCAGACCGCGCAGATGCTCGGCTTCGTCGGCGGCGGTGTGCTGATCCTGAGCGTCGACCCGCACGTCGGCCTGCTCATCGACGCGCTGACGTTCGTGGTGTCCGCCGCTTTCGTCCGGTTCGGCCTGCGCTACCGGCCCGCGGCCGCGCGCCCCACCCAGCGGGTGCCCTTCCTGGCGTCGGTCAGCGCGGGCGGGCGGCTGCTGTTCGCCGACCACGGCCTGCGCACGCTGCTGCTCTACACCTGGTTCCTGTCGCTGCTCACCGTCTACGAGGGCCTGGCCGTCCCGTACGCGGCGGAGTTCCACGGCAGTTCGGCGGCCGTCGGGCTGCTCCTCGCGGCCGACCCTTTGGGCAGTGTTATCGGCACCTTCGCGTTCACCCGGTGGGTAAGTCCCGACGTCCGGCCGAGGCTGGTGGGCATCCTGGCCATCCTGGCGTCGGTCGTGCTGCTGGTGTGCTTCCTGCACCCCGGGCTTATCGTGTCCATACTTGTCTTCATGGCCGGAGGAGTGCTAGGAGCGACTGCGCTGATGCAGGCGACCGCATCGCTGTCGCTGGCCGTGCCCGACTCGGCCAGGGCGCAGGCCATGGGCCTGTCCAACTCCGGCCTGTCCACCATCACCGGGATCAGCCCGGCCATTGGCGGCGTCATAGCGGACCAGCTTGGCAGCACCGCGACGACCGTGGGGGTGTTCGGGATCGTCGGACTGGCGCTGGCGGTTCCGCTGGGCCTGGCCTGGCAGAAAGAGCTCAGGACTCAGCCACAGCGTTGGATTCCCGGTGATAGCACACCCACGGGGCAATCATGATGTGGGCGGCGGCGATGGGGTGGCGACCCCTGGACAGGGCAACGCCACCGACTCACTGTTCCCTGCTGTCCATCGCTGCACTCACCTTTCTTCGACGGCTATCTGAAAATACACACCTATGGCCCTTGTCGTCAGCCTGCAAACCGGTGGAAACTGTCCGTATTCGGGCTGATCGCCTAGCGCTAGCAGTGAGGGGAATGGGGGACGAGTGAACGGATCGGAGGAAAGGCCGATACTACGATACGTATCGCCTCGTGACTGGGAGTTGTGGAAGCGCCCGCGCAGATGGGTCGCTTTTACTCTAGCGACCGAGGCCGTTGCGCTCGCACTCACCGTGACGTCGTTCGTTTTCGTTCCCGTCACGGCTGCCGACCTGGGCATGTTCGCGCTGCTGGCCGGTCTCGGCCTGGTGCACGCCGAGGTCACCCGCAAGATCGAGCGGATCCGCCGCAGCCTGAGCGTGACGCCGTACATCAACATGACGTCGGTCTGGATGCTGCCCGCGGCGCTGCTGCTGCCGATGCCGCTGGTCCCGGTGCTGAGCTGCGTGTTGTACCTGCACCTGGCGTTCCGCCGGCGGATGCGCCGGGTCGCCCCGCACCGCACCATCACCAACGCGTCGACCACCTCGATGGCCTCGTTCGCGTCCCTGCTTGCGCTGCACCTTGTCGCCGGCCCGGTGGCGCTGACCTCGTCGGACGTCGACACGACGACGCTGGCGATCTTCGCCGCGGTCGCCGCCTACTTCGTGGTGGACGCCCTGATCACGGTCATCGCGCTGTACTTCGCGGCCCCGGAGAAGGCGACCGCCCGGTCGCTGCTCGGTAGCTTCGAGGACAACGCCCTCGAGCTGACCAACTTGTGCCTGGGCGCGTTGCTGCTGGCAGCGCTGCTGTTCGCCCCGGCCCTGTCGGCGGCCATCTTCTTCCCGATGTTCGTGCTGCAGAAGGCCGTGCTGGCCAAGCAGCTGGAGGAGCTGGCCTCCAAGGACCAGAAGACCGGCCTGCTCAACTCGGTGGCCTGGCACTCCAGCGGCAACAACGAGCTGTCCAGGGCCGGGCGCACCGGCGCCGCGTTCAGCGTGCTGATGATCGACCTGGACTACTTCAAGAAGATCAACGACACGTTCGGCCACCTGGCCGGCGACGACATGCTGATCGCCCTCGCCGACCTGCTGAAACGCGAGACCCGGAGCCACGACCTGGTCGGCCGGTTCGGCGGCGAGGAGTTCGTGGTGCTGCTCGCCGGGTCGGGTGAGGCGGACGCGCTGGTCGCGGCCGAGCGGATCCGGCACCAGATCACCGAGATGGTGGTGCAGAGCCGGATGAACGACGGCAGCCCGGTGACCATCGCGGACCGCTCCGCGTCCATCGGCGTGGCCGCCTATCCGGCCAGCGGAGACACCCTCGAAGAGGTCCTCGCGGCCGCGGACGCGGCAGTTTACGCGGCCAAACGCAGTGGGCGGAATCGGGTGGTCGGCACCAGTATTTCCGATCTCGTCGGTACTCCCGGTTAACTTTTGAACGTTTCGATAGCCCAAAGTGACCGCCGTCGCGCAATGCGATCGGCGGTCACTTTGCGTTGTGTGGGTAAATTTCCGTGCAGATGGGAAAAGAAAACAGTTTGCCCGCGCATCGGGCCGGGTATCCATTAACTCCATTCGCGGCGCCGTTATGGGATCACCCACAGCGGATGAGATCAGTAACCGTCATCCTTTGCTCAGCGAAACAGGGCCCAGCACCAGCACGTCGAGCGCGAGCCTCAGCACCAGGAGGCCGACGTCGACGGGCGGGTGGATGTGGCGGCCGACCAAGGGTCGTTAAACGGGCCCAGCAGCGCCGTAGAGCCCTGTACGTCGGTCAAGGGAGGGTGATGTCGACGAAGGCGCCGTCGACGGCGGTGACCGGCGGGCCGACCGGGGGTTTGGCCGTGACTGTGACGAGGTTGGTGATGTCGTCGGCGGGGGCGGGCATTGTGCAGTCGTAGTCCCCTGGCGCCGTCAGGGTGCGGGCGCAGGCGGGGGCGATGGGGTCGGTGACCACGATGTCGGCAAGAGGTGTGTCGCCCGTGTTCTTGACGCTGACGGTGAACGTGACGGTGTCGCCGGGTTTGTAGGGGCCTCCCTTGGCGGTCACGACGACGGCGATGCCCGGGTGGACGACGGTGAAGGTGGCGTCGTCGGTGGCGGTCACGGGCCGCTGGGTTTCGTCGGTGGCGGTGATGGTGGCCTTTGTCAGGGACCGCTGGGCGCCGGCGATGGTGGTGCAGGTGTAGCGGAGTTCCTGGTTGACGGCCAGGTCGCCGATGTCCTTGACGCAGCTGGGGACGTCGTCCTGGACCGCCGCCTTGGTCAGCGGGGCGTCTCCGTCGTTCTTGACGACGATGTTGAACGTGACGAGGTCGCCCTGGCGGACGGTCGCGGGAACGGCGTCCTTGGTGATCGTGACGTGCGGGTGGATCACGCGGACCGGCGTCGACGACTGTTCCGTCACCTGTTTGCCGAGACGGTCGGCGGCGCTCACCGACGCGGTGTTGGCGTTGTCGGGCAACGGTGCGGCGGCGGTGCAGGTGAATGTCGCGGGGGCGTCGAGTTTCCGGGCGCAGGCTGGGGTCTTGGGGTCTGCGACCTCGATGGCGGTCAGGGGTGTGTCGCCGGTGTTCTCGACGGTCAGCGTGAACGTCACGGTGTCGCCGTCGCGGTAGACGGGCTTGTCGGTCTTCTTGGTGATCTTGACGGCCGGGTTGAGCACCTCGACTTTGGTCTCCGCGCTGCCTTCCACGTCACCGATCGGCGTCTTGCCCACCACTCTGACAGTGTTGGAGAAGTCGTCCGCCGGTGCTTTGATCGTGCACGTCACGGCTTGCGACTGGCCACTTTCGAGGGCCGGGATCGTCTGGCAACCGGCTTTGATGTCCGTCAGCTGTGTGCTTCCGGTGTTCGTCACCGTGATCGTGAAGGTGACGTCATCGCCCGGGTGAACTGCGGGTTTGTCGACCGTCTGGGTGACTTGCAACGCGGGTACGGCGACGGACAGCGCGAGCGACTGCACCATGAAACCGTCGCCGGAGGTGCCGAACGCGAGGTCCAAAGCGCCTGCGCCGACGGCGACCGTGGTGTTCAGTGACCGGACATCGACGCTGAAGTTGTTGGGCGCGTTGGGTTCGAGACGGCCGTTGGCTTCGGAGACGAAGAAGTTGTCGCCCGGGGCGGCCTCGAACTGGTCGCCGCCGATGCCCCAGTCGCCCTCGTACGCGGTGACTCCGACGTGGACTTCCGGTGTGGCGGCACGGAATCCGTCCACGTGCACAGCGGTCTTCGCGTCGCCGTTGCTCTGCCTGATGTGTCCGTTGTAGACGAGCACCTGCCGCTTCCTGGCGTCCGGCACGCTGTAGACGACGGTCAGCGACCACCCGCCCATACAACCGAACCCCTTGGGAGCCCACACATTCCCGACCGTCACCGGCCCGCTTCCGATCGCGTCGGTGACGTCGGCGTACGCGGAGTAGTACTGGCCGGAGCCGCGGAACGTGCCTGGCGGGTCGACCATGTAGTGCTGCGGCGCGAGGTCCACGGTCCTGCGGCCGACGAGCCGGACTTTCTGTTTGCTGGGCGTGCCTTCCGGCAGGATCGCCGGGGTCTCGGACTCACGCGACTGGCACATCTTGACAGTCGAGTCGGCGAACGTCCCCGTGTTGCCGGCCCAGTTCAGCCGCGCGAACTCCACTGTGGCATGCGGCGGGAGGTCGACCTCGGCGCTGCTGGAGTTGAACGTGCCCGGGTCGGTGTCGACGTCCGCCCACTGCATGAAGAAGTTGTCGTTGACCCGGTTGTTCTGCCTGGCCGCGGCCTTCGCGCACTCGCCGGGCGTGTTGTCACCGATGACCGGCGGGTTGTCGGTCGACAGTGGACAACGCAGGGAACCGTTGCCCACGCTCAGAAAGTCACCGCCGACGATCCGGTTGTAGGCCAGGTCGAACGGTTGCGGCTCAGCGGCCCGCGCACCACCGGTCAAGCATGTCAACAACACCAGCCCGACCAGAACAAGCCGCATAACCCAGAAGTCTGGCAGTCACAGCGCGTGACGTCAGTCCTCTTCACCCGTTCGAGTCGTGTCCACGCGGTGGAAGTTCAGGTAGGCGCGCGACGGCGTCGGACCGCGTTGCCCCTGGTAGCGCGACCCGGCGCGGGCCGAGCCATACGGGTGCTCGGCCGAGCTGGACAGCCGGAACAGGCACAGCTGGCCGATCTTCATGCCCGGCCACAACGTGATCGGCAGGTTGGCGACATTGGACAGTTCCAGCGTGATGTGCCCGGAGAAACCGGGATCGATGAACCCCGCCGTCGAATGCGTCAGCAACCCCAAGCGCCCCAACGACGACTTGCCCTCCAGCCGGCCGGCCAGATCGTCCGGCAACGTCACCAGCTCGAACGTCGACCCCAGCACGAACTCCCCGGGGTGCAGCACGAACGGGTCGTCACCCTCCTGCTCCACCAGCGACGTCAGCTCGTCCTGCTGCTGCGAGGGATCGATGTGCGTGTACTTCGTGTTCACGAACACCCGGAAGAACCGGTCCAGCCGCACGTCGATGCTCGACGGCTGCAGCATCGCGGGGTCATACGGACTGACCCCCAGCCGCCCCGACTCGAGCTCCTTGGCGAGATCACGATCACTCAGCAACACGAGACCACCCTAGCTGCGCGCCAGAAGCCCGTTCGTGTAGGCTCGGCAAAGCAAACAGGCGGATGTAGTTCAATGGTAGAACATCAGCTTCCCAAGCTGAATACGCGGGTTCGATTCCCGTCATCCGCTCTTACAAGGTTTTAGCAGCTCAGAAGGGGTGTTTCCCGATCTCGGGAGGCACCCCTTCCGGCTGTAGACGATCACCGGATCAGCGCGTCGAGGTCGGCGGTCAGGGCTCAGTCGGTGCCGGACACCTTGATGATCACTTCGATCACCTTGCGGCGGCGCAGTCCCGCGCCGGCCAGCAGCCCGATGGCGACACCCGCCGCGATGGGCGCGACCCGCTTCAGGATCGGCTTGATCACCAGCGCCAGGCCGTCCAGCTCGGCGGCCGCCGCGGGGACCCCAGCCGTGCCCGCGACCCCAGCCGCAGAGCTGCTTCCAGCGCCCACCGCTTGGCCAACCGTGCCCCCAACTGCGGCGGGCTCGACGTCAGCCGCGGCACCGTTGGTGGTCAGGAGCTGCTCGATGTTGCCGGCGAACTGGCCGATAAGGCGCTGGCTCACTTCACCGATCACGCCCCGCCCGAACTGCGCGACCTTGCCGCGGATCATCAGGTCCGTCTCGATCGCGACCTTCGACCCCGTGCCGTCGGGCAGCACCCGCGCGGTGACGTGTGCGTCGGCGTTGCCTTGGCCGTGTTGTTCCTTGCCGGAGGCCTTCAGCACTGCGGTCCGGGCCGAGGAGTCCACCGACAGGAACCGGACCGTGCCGGTGTACGCGACGCCGAGGGGGCCGATCTTGACTTTGACCTCGCCCTCGTACGAGTCGCCGTCGCGGCCGGTCAGCCGGCTGCCGGGCATGCACGAGGCGACGCGTTCCACGTCGAGCAGGGTGGCGAAGACCTCGGCGGGGTCCCGCTCGATGTGCACCTCGTTGGTCAGCTTCATCAACCGCTCCTAGAGATCCATCAACGCTTTGCGCTGCCCGCCGTCGACGGGGATGTGCGCGCCGTTGATGAAGCTAGCCCGTGGCGAGGCGAGGAACGCGACCAGCGCGGCGACCTCGTCGGGCTCGCAGATCCGGCCGAACGGGATGGAGCCGGTGGCCAGCTCGTGGGCGCGTTCCTGGGTGACCTTCTTGTCCCGCGCGAACGCTTTCTCCAGGGTGTCCCAGCGGTCGGTGTTCACCGGGCCGGGGTTGACGGTGTTGATCCGCACGCCGTAGCGGCCGTACTGCTCGGCGATGGACGAAGCGAAGTTGATGTCCGCGGCGTTGGCGACGCCCGCGGTGAGCTCCCAGTAGCTTGGTTTGAGGCCGTCGTTGCCCACGACCAGCACGATCGACCCGGAACCACGCTCACGCATGTGTGGGATGACGGCCCGCACCGACCGCACGTACCCCATGAACTTCAGGTTGAGGCTGGACAGCCACTGCTCCTCGGTCAGTTCCTCGAGCAGGCCGCCCGGGGAGCTGCCGGCGCAGGTGACCAGCATGTCGATCTTGCCGAACCGTTCGAGCGTGGCGGCCACACACCGCTCGACGTCCTCGGACCTGCTCATGTCCCCGGCCATCGGGACCACGGTCCGGCCGCTGGCGGCGGCGATCTCCTTCGCGGTGACCTCGAGCGAGTCGGCGGTCCGCGCGGTGATCACCACGTCCGCGCCCTCCGCGGCCAGGTGTTCGGCGACCGCGCGGCCGATTCCCTTGCTGGCCCCGGTCACGAAGGCGACCTTGTCCGTCAGCTGCAGGTCCATGGACCACTCCTCACTTGGGACGTGATATTTGGTATACCAAATCGCGTCGAGCCTCCGCTAGAGCCACCCCGGCGGGCGCCGACTCGATCATCGTGCCCACCATGCCCAGTACCGCCTCCTCATGTCGACCACCGATCACCTGGACCCCCACCGGAAGCCCGCCGGCCAGACCCGCCGGAACGGACAAAGCGGGATGGCCGGTCGCCGAGGCCAACGCGGTGAACCGGAAGTACTTCGCCGCCAGATCCGGAGTCCCGATGGGCGCGGCCAGGATCGGAACGGTCGGCAGCACGATGACGTCCACCTCGTCGAGCAACGCGTCCACCTCCGCGCGCGCCTGTTCGATCGGCTCGCGACCGACATCTTTCCGCCCTTGCGCCAGTTGGTCTTGCACCTCGGCGCTGAAGTTCTCCCGTTGCTCCCACCAGATCTCGGCGGCCTCGGCGAGCATCACGTCGTAGGTCACCGCCCGCACATCCGGCAGCTTCACCTCGACGGCCTCGAACGGCAGCGCGTCGATGACCTCCCCCAGAACGCGCTTCACCTCGTCACCGCAGTGACTCAGCGAGACGCCGATTCGCCTGATCTCGTGAACCGGTTTGGTCGTGCCGCCGAGCATTTCGTGCAGCTCCAGGCACTCCTGCGAGGTGCGCGCGATCGGCCCGATGGTGTCCAGCGACGGCGCCAACGGGAGCACGCCGTCCATCGGGATGACGCCGAACGTCGGCCGCAGCCCCGCGACCCCGCACAACGCCGCTGGTACGCGGATCGACCCGCCGGTGTCCGTGCCCAGCGCGTACTTCGCCGCGCCCACCGCGACCGCGACCGCCGAGCCGCCGCTCGACCCGCCTGCGTGCAGGTTTTCACCCCACGGGTTGACGCAGCCGGGGGTTGTCAGCGACAGCGCCAACTCCGGCATTCTGGTGCGCCCCACCGTGTGGCAGCCGGGGAGTTCCCGGTGGATGTTCTCCTTCACCGCCAGCGGAATGCCTTCGCCGGGCGGGAAAACCTCGGTGAACGCGCCGAGTTCCCGAGCGCGTTGCATGGGTGTGCGGAGCTGCTGACGTGCGATCTTGCCCATGTGGTTGCGGGGCAGGGAAGTCACCTCGACGATCTGCTTCGGGCACTTGTAGGGCGCCAGCCGGGTCCGGGCATGAGTGCTCAGATCGGCGGGTTCGCGCAGGACGACCCAAGCGGTGACCTGTTCGCCCCATTTCTCATCCGGCACTCCGGCCACCGCAGCTTCGACGACCGCGGGATGCTCCTCAAGGGCCAGCTCGACTTCGCGCGGGTAGACGTTCAGGCCGCCGGTGATGATGAGTTCCTTGCTGCGCCCCTTGATCACCAGGTGATCCTCGCGGATCTCGCCCAGGTCGCCGGTTCTGAACCAGCCGTCCTCGGTGAACGGGTTCTCGTCGTTCCGCCAGTACCCGGTGAACACCTGCGGTCCGCGGACCTGGATCTCGCCGTCGTGGATCCGCACATGCACGCCAGGCAACGGAATGCCGATCGTGTCACCGCGTGGCGCGTCCACCGGGTTCGACACGTTCAGCCCTGATTCCGTTGTGCCGTAACGGACAACCGGCATCTTCGGCAGCCGTTCCGCCAACGCGGCACTCAACGGCGCCGATCCGCAGACACACAACCGCAGGTTCTCGAACGCCTCCGGGTGGTCCGCGAGCCGTTCGTAGATGGTTGGCACGGCAAAGAGAATCGTCGACTCCCGCATCGAGGCGGTCAGCCTGCCGACGTCGAACTTCGAGAACAACCTCGCCGTCGACCCGGCCAGCAACGTGGCGTGCACTCCGCTTAGCCCATGCTGGTGAAACAGCGGCAACGAATGAGTGAGCACGTCGTCCGGCGACCACCGCCAAGCCGCCATCGCGGACCCGATGGACGTCAGTAGCTGCCGGTGCGTGAGCGGAACTCCCTTGGGCCGCCCAGTGGTCCCTGACGTGTAGGCGAGAACCGCGACGTCATCGGCCTCGCCCACCAGGTCATCAAAGTCCGGCCCCACCGGCTCGCTCATGTCGCGGACCACCAGAGCCGCCTCGGAGTCACGCACCAGATGGTCCAGCTCTGCCTCGGTGTAGGCCGGATTCGCCAGGACGACGACCGACCCCACCCGCAAAACCCCCAGGTAGCACCGCACGAAATCCAGGGACGACTCACCGCACAGCACTACCCGCTCCCCACGCCCAACTCGCTGCGCGAACCACCCCGCCGCCGCTCTAACCCCACCCTCCAGCTCCGCGAACCCAGCCCCGGCTCCGTCGACCGAGATCCCGCCCGGCCCGTCGGCCCGGTTCCGCAACAACCCCGAAACCGTCGCGTTCCCCAAGCCCCGCACGAACCCCGCGACATCCGCCACCCCGGGCAGGTGCCGCCGCCACGCCGCCTCACTCCACTCGACACTCATCCGGCCCCCTAGTCAGACTGCGCCGCTCCACGTCGACCGGTTGCCCATTCTCTCGTCGGCGAGGCGTTGCAGCAGGCCGTCCGCGGCCGAGATCGACTTGATCCGGGCGACCGCGTCCCGGTCCAAAGTGCCGATGTGGGTGACGAGCTGTTCCGCCGCGGCCCAGGGATCGTCGACCAACCCGGTGAATCCAAGGCGGTAGGCCTCCTCCGCGTCCAACCACCGCGACGAGATCAACAGGTCGAGCGCCGCGGACCGGCCGATCAGCGAGGGCAGGATCCAAGCCCCGACCGCGAGCCCGTGACCAGGCCCGACCCATCGGAACCGGGCCCCAGGACCCGAAATCCGGAGGTCAGCAGCGGCCGCCAGCTGTGCGCCGCCGCCCACGGCCGCCCCGGTGATCACAGCGATGACCGGGCCTGGACGGGTGATCATCCGCTCGTAGCATTGGTACAGCAGGTCGGACAGGCGAGTGCGTTCGTCGTCCGGAACGGTGAGGTCGGCGCCCGCGCAGAACACCGCCGGGTCGGCGCTGCCCAGGATCAGCGGCAGTGTCGGGGTCGAGTCGAGGGCCGAGAGCAGGGCTTTGACGGTGTGCTCGGTGAGGGCGTTGCGCCGGCTGGGGCGGTTCAGCTTGAGTCGGAGGCAGTCGTCTGATCGCTCGAGGACGAGACCCATGGTGAAATATGGTATACCAAGTTGGAGGGAAGGAGCCCCGTGAAGCCAGCGGCGTTCACCTACCACCGTGCCTACGACGTGAACGACACGACGGCGTTGCTGGGCGAGCTGGGTCCGGACGCCAAGATCCTGGCCGGCGGGCAGAGCCTCGTGGCCATGATGAACTTCCGGCTGGCCCGCCCGAGCGCACTTGTTGACATCACGCGCGTCCCGGGCCTCGACTACCTCCGCCGCGACGACCAGGGCCTGCACATCGGCGCCCTCACCACTCATCGCACGGTCGAACAGGCCAGGCTCGACGGGTTCGAGGTGCTGCCGAAGGCGGCCCGCTGGATCGGCCACTACCCCATCCGCTGCCGCGGCACGTTCGGCGGCAGCATCGCGCACGGCGACGCGACCTCCGAGTGGTGCATCCTGGCGGTCCTCCTCGACGCCGTGATCACCTTGCAAGGACCGGCTGGACAACGGCATATCCCGGCCAGGGACTTCTTCCACGGCTTCTTCATGACCGCGGCCGAACCGGACGAGATGATCACCGAGATCCGGTTCCCCAAGCCCGCCCCGCACGCGGCGCTGACCGAGTTCTCCCAGCGCAAGGGTGACTTCGCGATCGTCGCCGCGGCCGCTCGCCTGGACCTGGCCGAGAACGAGATCCTGACGGCGCGGATCGTCCTCGGCGGGGTCGCCGAGAAACCGTACGCAGTGGACATTGACCTCGGTGGTCAGCCCGCGACCGGGGAGACCTTCAAAGCAGCTGGCGAAACCGCTGCGGCACAGGTGCAACCGCCCTCCGACGGACACGGGAGCTCGGCCTACCGCAAGAAGCTCACCGCCACGCTGGTCGCTCGTGCGCTCGCCGAGGCCGCGGCATGAGCGACGCCACGCGCTGGGTCGGGGCCCGGGTCCCGCGCAAGGAAGACCGGCGGATGTTGTTGGGGCGCGGGCGTTTCGTCAGTGACATGGCCACCGCGCAGACCCTGCACGTCGCGTTTGTCCGCAGCCAGTACGCGTCGGCGACGATCCGCGGCATCGGCACCGAACGCGCCAAGAAGGTCGACGGCGTGCTGGAAGTGTTCACCAGCAACGACTTGGGCGACCCGCACCTGCAGGCCGTCCTGGAACGCGACGAGTTCAAGCCCACCAGGATGCCGATGCTGGCGCACGACCGCGTCCGGTTCGTCGGCGAGCCAATTGCCGTTGTCATCGCGGAGGACGCCTACGCGGCTGAAGATGGTGCTGAGGCTGTGGACGTCGACTACGACGTCGAGCCGGTCGTCACGAATCTCGACGACGCCCTCGCACCGCAGGCCCCGGAAGTCCACAGTGGAACGGGCAACTGCCTGGTCGACCTGGTGATGTTCGACGATCCGCGGCTCGCGGACATCTTCGCCAACGCCCACCTGACGCTCAACGAGGTGTTCAGGAGCGGCCGGGTGTCCGGCCTGCCCATGGAAGGCCGCGCGACGCTGGCCGAATGGGACGACCGCGACGGTCAGGTCGTCGTGCACACCTCGACCCAGGTCCCGCACCAGGTCCGCTCCGGAATCGCGCAGGCGCTGGACATCCCGGAGCGGATGGTCCGCGTGATCGCGCCGGACGTGGGCGGCGGGTTCGGCCAGAAGTGCGTGGTCAGCCGCGAGGAAGTGGTGCTGGCCAAGGCCGCGATGCTGGTGCGCCGCCCGCTGGTCTGGGTCGAGGACCGGCAGGAGAACCTGATCGGGTCGGTGCACGGCCACGAGCAGCAGTACGACGTCACGGCCGCGTTCGACGAGCACGGCAAGATCCTGGGTCTGGCCGCGGACGTCAAATGCGACATCGGCGCCTACTCGGTCTTCCCGTTCACCTGCGCGGTGGAACCCCTGATGGCCGCGACCGAGCTGCCCGGCATCTACAAGGTCCCGGCGTACCGGGCGCGTGGCCGCGGGGTGTCGACCAACAAGACCCCGACCGCCCCCTACCGGGGCGTCTCGCGCCCGCAGATCGTGCTGGTGATGGAACGCCTGATGGAGAAGGCGGCCGCGCGGCTGGGCATCGACCCGATCGACATCCGCCGCCGCAACATGATCCTGCCCGGCGAGTTCCCGTACACCGGCGTCAACAAGATCACCTACGACGAGGGCAGCTACCTCGAGTCGCTGGACCTGACCGAGAAGAAGATCACCGAGGCCGGCTGGTACGCCGAACGCGACCAGTTACGCGAACAAGGCCTCTACGCGGGCATCGGGTTCTCCTGTTTCTCCGAACGGACCGCCTACGGCACGCCGACGATGTCGCAACGCCGGATGCGGATGACTCCCGGTTACGACACCGCACACGTTCGGATGGACCCGTCCGGCGAGGTCATCGTGACCACCGGGACCTGCGGGCACGGCCAGGGCCACGAGACCACGTTCGCGCAGATCGTCGCCGACCAGCTGGGCGTGCATCCCGACCAGGTGCGGCTGCGGCAGGGCGACACGGACCTGACCTCGTACGGCTGGGGCACGTTCGGCAGCCGGTCGATCGTGATCGGCGGTGGCGCGGCGCGCAAAGCGGCCGGCACCGTAGCGGCCCAGTTGCGCAAGATCGCCGCGCACGTCCTCGAGGTCAGCGAGGACGACGTGGTGCTCGCCGACTCGAAGGCCGGGGTCCGGGGCGTGCCGGACGTCCAGGTGCCGATCGCCGAGCTGGCCCGGATCGTGCACTTCCAGGCTCACCAGCTGCCCGAGGACACGCGGTACGGCCTGGAGGCGCGGGAAACCGCGGACCCGCCGGGCACGTTCTCCAACGCCTGCCACGCCGTCTTCGTCACGATCGACCCGGACACCGGTGAGATCACGGCCCGCAGGTTCATGGTGGTCGAGGACTGCGGCGTGATCATCAACCCGCTGGTGGTGGACGGGCAGGTGCGCGGCGGGGTCGCCCAGGGCATCGCGTGCGCGCTGTACGAGAAGATCACCTTCGACCCCGAAGGACAGCCGACCACCACGACGCTGATGGACTACCTCGTGCCGACCGCCACCGAGATCTGCCCGATCGAGATCCACCACCTCGAGACGCCGTCGCAGTTCAGCGAGAACGGCTCCAAGGGCATGGGCGAGGGCGGCACCATCGGCGCGCCGGCCGCGGTGCTCAACGCGGTGAACGACGCACTGGCGCACAAGGGCATCCAGATCGACCACATCCCTGTCCGGCCGGAGGACGTGCTGACATGAAGGACATCCACCTGATCGCGCTGTCGGTCAACGGCAAGGAGCACGAGATCGTCGTGGAGTCGCGGCGAACTCTCGCCGATGTCCTGCGGCACGACCTCGGCTACACAGGCACGCACATCGGTTGCGAGCACGGAATCTGCGGTGCCTGCACGGTTCTGCTCGATGGCCAGCCGGTTCGAGCTTGTCTGATCTTCGGTGTGCAGGCCGATGGCTGTGAAGTCCGGACTGTCGAAGGGCTTGCCGACGGCGACCGGCTTTCCGACCTGCAGCAGGCGTTCAGCCGGTGCCACGGGTTGCAGTGCGGGTTCTGCACCCCCGGGTTCCTGATGTTGAGCGAGGCGTACCTGTCCGAACGGGACGGCGTGCCCGAAGAGTCCGAAGTGCGCGAGGTGATGGCCTCGAACCTGTGCCGGTGCACCGGGTACCAGGGGATCGTCGAGGCGGTCCGGCAGGTGGCCGAGGAACGCGCCGGATGATCGGCGAGCGCGCGCCACGCAAGGAGGACCCACGGCTGCTGCGCGGTCTTGGCCGGTTCGGCGACGACCAGGACAGAATCGGTCAGCTGTGGGCCCGCATCGTGCGTTCGCCGCTCGCCCACGGCGCCATCCGGTCGGTCGACACGACGAGAGCGTCCGAAGTAGACGGTGTCGTCCGGATTGTCACCGCCGCGGACCTGCCGCCCGGACTCCGGATCCCGGTGCGCCTGCTGGTCCAGAACATCAAGCTGGACGAGTACCTGCAGCCCGTGCTCGCCGCCGACACGGTCCGCTACGTCGGCGAGCCCGTCGCGGTTGTCCTGGCAGAGGATCCGTACACCGCCGAAGACGCCGCCGAGCTGGTGTCCATCGAGATCGACGAGCTCACGGCCGCTGTGGACAGTGCCGACGGAGAGGTCGCCGCCGCCTTCGAACTCGGCTACGGCGACGTCGACACCGCGTTCGCGGCCGCCGAACATGTTGTGGAGCTTGAGTTCGACGTGGGACGGCACAGTGCGGTCCCCATGGAACCTAGGGCACTATTGGCCGATGTGGACACCGCGACCGGCGCGCTGCAGATCTACGGCATGACAAAGGTGCCGGTGTTCAACCGTGACGTGCTGGCCGCGATGCTCGGAATGGACGAGACCCAGATCCGCGTGCACGCGATGGACGCCGGTGGCGGGTTCGGTGTGCGCGGCGAGTTCTACCCCGAGGACTTCCTCGTTCCGTGGCTGGCGCGAACGGAGAAACGGCCGGTCAAGTGGGTCGAGGACCGCGGTGAGCACCTCGTCGCGGTGAACCACTCCCGCCAGCAGAAGCACAGGATCGCGGCTGCGTTCGACGCCGACGGCATGCTGCTGGCGCTCAAAGACGACGTGCTGCACGACAACGGCGCCTACGCGCGCACGCACGGGATCATCGTTCCGGAACTGACGATCGCGATGCTGCCCGGCCCGTACCGCGTGCCCGCCTACCAAGGCCGGGTCGAAGTTGTTCTCACGAACAAAACTCCTTGTGGCACCTACCGCGCCCCTGGCCGGTTCGAGGGAACCGTGGTACGGGAGCAGCTGCTGGACGTGGCCGCCGACCGGATCGGCGTCGACCGCGTCGAGCTGCGCCGCCGCAACCTCGTCACGCGGTTCCCGCACACCCGTGAGATGAGCACGCTCGGCACCGATGTGGTGCTCGACTCCGGGGACTACGTGGAGTTGCTGGACAAGGCGATGGCCGAGGCCGAGCGGCTCGGGTACTTCTCCCTCGTCGAGTCCTTGCGCGCCTCCGGTCGTTGTGTGGGCGTGGGCGTGGCGATGTTCCTGGAGAAGAGCGGTCTCGGGCCGCAGGAGACCGCCGACGTGTCGGTCAGCGCGTCCGGCGGGGTGCAGATCTACTCAGGTGGAACCTCGCTGGGGCAAGGAATCGAGACCGTTCTCGCCCAGATTGCCGCTTCTGTACTGGATGTCGACCCGGCCGTGATCACGGTTGTGAACGGCGACACCACCCTGCAGCCGTTCGGCGCGGGCTCCTGGGCGTCACGATCCACAGTCGTCGGTGGCAGCGCTGTGCACCGGGCAACGCTCGCGGTGCGGGAACGCGCGATCCAGATGGCGTCCCGGATGCTGGAGGTGTCCGAGGACGACCTCGAGCTGCGCGGCGGCACGATCGGCGTCGTCGGCGCCCCCGGGACCAGCGTTTCGCTTGGACAGATCGCGCGGGCCTGCCGCCCCGGAAGTCCATGGCTCGGACCCGGCGAACCCGCTGGACTCGCAGCTCAGCGCCGGTTCGAGGTCGAGCACATGACCTACCCGTACGGCGTGCATGTCACGGTGGCCGAGATTGATCACGGGACTGGTCTAGTCCAGGTAATGCGTTATCTCGTAGCCTACGAGATCGGTCGGGCGATCAACCCGACCCTGGTGGAAGGTCAGCTGGTCGGTGGTGTCGCCCAAGGCGTCGGTGGTGCTCTGCTGGAGGAGTTCCGGTACGACGAGGCCGGACAACCACAGGCGGTGACGTTCATGGACTACCTTCTCCCGACCGCGGCGGAGCTGCCGAAGGTCGACATCCTCCTGGCGGAGGACGCGCCGGCCCCCGGCAACCCGTTGGGGGTCAAAGGGGCGGGGGAAGGCGGGCTCACCGCAGCAGGTGCCGCGATCGCGGGGGCGGTCCGGGACGCACTGGGCATAGCCGGATCAGTGGGCCGGCTGCCACTGACCGCCGAGCGAGTTCGCGGTCTGACAGAAGAGGGGACCAGATGACAGAGCCGACGCTCAACTACGTCAGCAAGACCGACATGGTGGTCGCGCTGATCCGGGAGCTGATCATCACCGGCGAGCTGCCGGCCGGCAAGCAGCTGCGGCAACGCGACCTCGCCGCCCGCTTCCACGTCAGCCAGACCCCCGTCCGCGAGGCCATGCGCCGGCTCGAGTCCGAGGGCCTCGTCGTCGGCGACGCCCACCGGGGGTTCACGGTCGTGGAAGCCGACTCCGGCTCGACCGAGGAGAACTACCGGATCCGCGCGGCCCTCGAAGCCCTCGGCGCCGAACTGGCGGCCCCCCGCATCGACGACGCGGGCATCGACAAGCTCACGGACCTCAACGAGCAGATGCGCAAACTCGCCGAAGAGGACAACTGCTACCCCGAACTCAACCGCGAGTTCCACTTCACCCTCTACGAGTACGCGCACAGCCCCCTGCTCGTGTCGATCATGAGGTTGCTCTGGCAGGCCCTGCGCGGCGGCCCCCGCGTCACCCGCACCCACGCGGAATCCGTGGCGGAGCACGCGGTGATCATCGAGGCCCTGCGCCAGAAAGACGCCGACGCGGCCGCCAAAGCCACCTACAACCACATCATGGGCACCACCCACCTCGACTGACTCCACCCCGAGTCCCGCCGCCACCACCCGGCCCGCCCTCCCCTGGCTGGCCGGTTTCGCTCATCCCACCCACTCGCCTTGACCAACTCACGCCGCGACCAGGGTCCCGGCAAAGTCGTTTTGCAGGGCGGGCACCGTCCTTGTTGATCATGCGAGGCTCGAATTCACATGATCGTGGGAGAGCCGTGCCCGTCGGCGACTGCCCCGACTATCCCGCTGGTCGAGTTCCCGCACGCCGCCCACGCGTTTCTCATCGAGCGCCCTACCCACTGCCACATCACCGGAACCCGCAGCGCCTACACCACCCTCGGCGTGACCAGCGTGCCCGGCCAGTACGCCCAGATCCACGCCTACGTCCGTGACCACTGGACCAGGCTTGATCGTGAGTTGTCCACAGGGTGGGGTCAGGGCGCGGTGGGCTGGGTGATGGGGTCGCGGAGTTCGTCGAGTTCACGGCCCTTGGTTTCCGGGGCGGCGACGGCCATCCACACCGCGGCGAGGGTGGCCAGGATGCCGATGATCAGGAACGTGACGGGCAGGCCGAAGTACGGCCACAGCAGCAAGCCGAAGATCAACGGGACGAACCCGGCGCCGATCCGGCTGATCGTTGACGACCAGCCGAAACCGCTGGCGCGCAACCTGGTTGGGTACAACTCGGAGACGTACGCGTACAGGGCGGGGATGGTCAGTTCGATGACGAACCCGAACACCCCGATCCACAGTTTCGCGGCCGAGGGGATGTCCAGTTGCAGCGCGAAAACCACCATGGCCAGCGCTGAGAGCGGTCCACTGAGGCCGATCACCCACTTACGGCCGATCGCGTCCACCAGCCACGCGGACACGACGACGCCGACGATCCCGACGGCGGTCATCAACGTGGTGACCATGAAGGCCGCGTAGTTGCCGTATCCCTGGGTCTTCAGAATCGTTGGCAGCCAAGTCAAAGCGCCGTAGTAGAGCAGGAACACGGTGAGGAACAAGGCCCACGAGACCGACGTGATCCGCGCGCTGTACCGCCACAGGTCCTTGAGCTGCGAGACCATGGTGGCCGCGGACAGGCGTGGCATTCGTTCGGGTGGTGGAAGTTCCCATGGCTCAACGGTCGCACCTGTTCGCGCCACGAGTTTGTCAATGACCGCACGGGCTTCAGCGTCCCGGCCGCGCCGCACGAGGTACATCGGCGACTCCGGCACGGACAGCCGTACCCAGAACAACAGCAGCGCGGGCAACACCATCACGACGAGCATCGCGCGCCAGTTCGGTTGCAGCGCAGTGGAAACGACGCCACAGAGGGTCGCGCCGACCGGCCACCAGATGTCCATCGCGGTGAGCACGCGCCCGCGCACCTTCGCCGGCGTGAACTCGCCGACCAGCGCGTAGTCCACCGGGATGCAGCCACCAAGACCCAGCCCGGCCAGGAACCGGAACACGCAGAAGGTGACGATGTCCGGTGCGAGCGCCCCGGCGACCGAGAACACCGAGAACATCAGCAAAGTCGCGCTGAACGCACGTTTGCGGCCGATGCTGTCGGCGATCCCGCCCCACACGAAGGCGCCGACCGCCATGCCGATCAGGTTGGCCGTGCCCACCCACGCGCCCTGCGTCTTGGTGAGGTCCCATTCGTCGGACACCAACGGGATCAGGAACCCGTTCAGCGTGACGTCCCACGCGTCGAACATGAACCCCAGCCCGCCGACCAGGAAGATCATCCCCTGCGCGCGCCATTTCCACGGAAGTTCCTGCACAACCCGATCAGCTGTGTTCATGGGCCTCGCTCCGTATTCATGGGCAGGGCTTGATCGCCTGTGTTCGTTCGTCGCCGTCGCTGGGACGATGGTGGGCGCGACCGAGCCGGTTGTCTCTGTAGCTGTGTCGTGGCGCCTGCGCTGTCGAGGTGTCTGGTATATCATTTGGTATACCAACCTGCAATGGGAGGTTTCGTGCCGAAGATCGAGACGGACGACGGCGTTCAGCTGTATGTCGAGGAGACCGGGACGGGGTTCCCGATCCTGTTCGTGCACGAGTTCGCGGGTGACCACCGCAGCTGGGAACCGCAGGTGCGCCACTTCTCCCGCACTCACCGCTGCATCACCTACTCCGCCCGCGGCTATCCCCCGTCCGACGTCCCCACCGACCCCGGCGCGTACTCCCAGCAACGCGCGGTGGCCGACGCGATCGCGGTTCTCGACGCTCTGTCCGTGCCCAAGGCGCACGTCGTCGGCCTGTCGATGGGCGGCTTCACGGCCCTGCACCTGGTTCTGCGCCACCCATCCCGGCTCGCATCGGCCGTTGTCGCAGGTGCTGGCTATGGCGCACAACCCGAACGTCAGGACGCGTTCCGCGAGGAGTGTCACGCGACAGCGGACGCGTTCGAGACCGAAGGCGCCGCCGAGGTCGCCAAGCGCTACTCGGTCGGCCCCGCCCGCGTCCAGTTCCAGAACAAGAACCCGCATGGCTGGGCCGAATTCGCCCAAGCCCTCGCCGAACACTCCAACCTGGGCTCAGCCCTCACCATGCGCGGCGTCCAAGCCAGCCGCCCCTCCCTCTATGCCCTCACAGACGAACTGAAGGCCGTCACCACCCCGGTCCTCATCGTCGTCGGCGACGAGGACGAAGGCTGCCTCGAACCCGACCTCATGCTCAAACGCACAATCCCCACCGCTGGCCTGGCAATCCTCCCCCAAACCGGCCACACCGCCAACCTGGAAGAACCCGCCCTCTTCAACTCCACCATCGACGCGTTCTTGACGTCCGTTGACCGAAACGCCTGGCGCACACGGGATCCGCGCTCTCTCTCCACTTCGACCACCGGCATGAAGTAGACGGTGTACGTCCTTTTCGGACAGCACTGGGTTTGCCGATGTGTTGGGATCTCGCGGCTTGCGGAAGCTCGACAGGTCAAGGAGCGTGGCTGGATTTCCTGTCCGGCGGCACGGGGTGAGCGGCCCGATGGAGTGAAGTGGGTGGGCGCGCAGGATGTTGCCTGTGGGCGAGGCGGGCGGCGTGACGGTGGGTGAGCGCGCGGGGCGATGCGCTTGGGGTGTGGTGGGTTCGTGGGGTGTTGCCTGTGGGGCAATGCTGGTGCGGTGTGAGTGGTGCGCTGGATAGCCAGAGGCTTGCCTGCGGGTCAAGCCGAGGGGCTGGTTGGGTGGGTGCGGTTAGAGGTAGGCCTGTGGCGTGGTGCTCGCGGGCAGGACGGGGATGAGGGTCAGTGGAAGGCCAGGGGCGACCGTTGGATGTGGTCGGGTGAGGACAGGCAGGCATGCAGTGTTGTGGCGGAGATGGGCCCGCAGGCTTGCCCATAGTGCAAGACCGCCGAGTAGGCGGGCGCGCGAGGCCTTGCCCACGGGACAAGGCTGTGGGGCACAACTGGGTGGGCGCGGGCGGTGCCTGCAGGGCAAGGCCGTTGGGGTGAGTGGTCACGCGGTCTTGCCTGTGGGACAAGACAGGCGAAGTGGGGATGGGGGAACGGGCAGTGCCAGGCGCTCGGAGCACGGTGGATGCGCGGGGGTGTTGCCCGTGGGGCAAGGCGAGTGGGGTGGATGAGCGGGTTTGCGTGTGGGTAAGGCGAGTGGCGTGATGGGCGAGTTTGCGTGTGGGTAAGGCGAGTGGCGTGATGGGGCGAGTTTGCCTGTGGGCACGGCAAGTGGGGTGACGGGACGGTTTGTCTGCGGGGCAAGACAGCGGAGTGAGGATCGGTGAGCGGGCGGGGCGATGCGGTTGGGATGCGGCGGTGCGAGTGGTGTTGCCGTGGGGCGAGATGGCGGGGTGAGACTGGGTGAGTGAGCGGGGCCGCGCTTGGGGCACAGCCGGTGCGCGGGTGTTGTTCGTGGGACAACGCGAGTGAGGTGAGGGTAGGTGAGGGCGCAGGGCGATGTACTTGGAGTGGTGGTGCGGGAGGGTGTTGCGCGTGCGGCAAGGCGGGCAGGGTGAGGGTGGGATAACCGGGCAGGGCCGCGCCCTTGGGGATGCGGTGGGTGCGCGAGGTGTTGTCCGTGGGGCAAGGCGAGTGGGGGTGAGAGTGAGCGGGCGGGGCGATGCGCTTGGGGTGTGGGGGTGCGTGGGGTGTTGCCTGGGGGACAAGACAGGCGGGGTGAGGGGGCGGGTTTGTCTGCCGGGTAAGGCGAGTGGCTGTGGGCGAGGCGGGCGGAGGGCCTGGGGTGGGCGCGCACGGGATGGGCGGGATGGGCGCTGCGAGATGGGCTGGGTGCGGGGTGCGGGGTGGGGAGTGGGCGCGTGGGGATGGCCGTGTGGAGGTGACCGCGTGGGGACGGGCGCGTGGGGACGGGCGCGTGGGGGTGGGCGTGTGCGTGGGGGTGGTGGTGGGTTAGGGGGTGGGGTCGGTGTTGAAGTGGTGGACTATGCGTTCGCCGTAGCGGTTGAGGACTTTGGCGCGGAGGTCGGGGTCGGTGCGGGGGACGGGTTCGAGGAAGATCTCGTTGAGCTCGTGGAACTCGGCGCGCAGTTCGTTGTCGATGCGGACGCAGGCGCGCTCGAGGTCGGCGGCGCCGAGGCTGTCGTTGAAGTCGAGGCGGGCACACAGCAGGACGCTGTCGGTGCCGGTGGTCATGGTGAGCAGGTCCACGACGGCCTCGACCTCGGGGGCTTGGCGCAGGCGTTGGCCGATGGCTCTCACCAGGATGGGGTCGGCTTGGCGGCCGATCAGCAGCCCTCTGTTCGTGGCGCCCAGGGTGTAGGCAACCCCGCACAGCAGCAGGCCGATCAGCACGGACGCGATGCCGTCGAACAGGGACGACCCGGTGAGCTGGTGCAGCAGGATGCCGACGAACGCGATCAGCAGACCGATCAGGGCGGCGGTGTCCTCGAACAACACGGTCTTCGACGTCGGATCGTCGCTCTGCCGCAGGAACGCCAGGATCCCGCGGTTGTCCGCCTTGGCCTCGGCGCGGGTCTGCCGCACCGCCTGCGTCCACGACACCGACTCCAGCGCGAACGCCAGCCCCAGCACGATGTAGGCGACGACCGGGTTCTCCTGCTCGGCCGGCTCGCCGAAGATCGCCGAGAACCCCTCGTAGAACGAGAACACCGCGCCCGAGGTGAAGATCGACACCGCGGCCAGCAGCGACCAGAAGTACCGCTCCTTGCCGTACCCGAACGGGTGCGCGCGATCCGCTGGGCGGTCGGACCGGCGCAACGCGGTCAGCAGGAACAACTCCGTGAAGGTGTCCGCCGCCGAGTGCGCCGCCTCCGACAACATCGCGGCCGAGCCGGTGATCAGCCCGGCGATCAGCTTCATCACGCCGATCGCCAGGTTGACCAGGAGGGCGAGAACGACCGTGAGGGTGCTCTCGCCGCCCCCGTTCTGCTTCTCTGCTGTCATTGCTCCAGATCCGCCAAAGCTGAGCCGATGGCCCGGTGGAACGTCGGGTACGTCAGGATCATCGTCCGCAACGTGGCGGTCGGCACCTCACCGTGCACCGCCACCAGCAGCGCGCTGAGGATCTCGCCACCGGCCGGACCGGCCACGGTCGCGCCGACCAGGACACCGCGGTCGGCGTCCTCGACGACCTTGATGAACCCGTCGTTGCCCGGCCCGTGCACGAACCCGCGCGAGGACGCGGACAACAAGGTGAACCCGGTCCGCACGTTGAGGCCCTGAGCCCGGGCGGCCGCCTCGGTCAGGCCGACCCCGCCGATCTCCGGGTCGGTGAACGTGGCGTGCGGAACCGCGTGGTACCGCGCGGGCGGCCCGTCCTCGCCGAGGATGTCCCGGCCGGCGATCTCCGACTGGTACATGGACATGTGCGTGAACGCGCCCTTGCCGGTGATGTCGCCGATCACCCACACGCCGTCGGTGGCACGCATCCGCTCGTCGACCTCGATCACCCGGCCGTCGTCCGGCAACCCGACCGCTTTCACGCCCAGAGCCGCGAAGTCGGTCTTGCGCCCGGTGGCGACCAGGACCTGTGCCGCGGTCAGCGTTTCGTCGCCAACAACGACCTCGAAGCTGGTGCCGTCGTGGCTCGCGCTGGAGATCCGCGCCCCGGTCATCACCCGCAGGCCCTCACGGGTGAGCACGTCCTTGAGCAGGTCGCCCGCCTCCGGCTCGTCGTTGGGCAGCAACCGCTCGTTGCGCTGCACCAGCGTGACCTGCGCGCCGAACCGGGCGAAGATCTGCGCGAACTCGCAGCCGACCGGGCCGCCGCCGAGCACGATCAGCGACTCCGGCACCGAGGTCGCCGCCACCGCCTCCCGGTTGGTCCACAGTGGAGTGTCGGCCAGGCCGTCGACCGGCGGCACCGCCGGGTCCGAGCCGGGGTTGAGCACGATGCCGCGCCGGGTGCGGAACACCTTGTCACCGTCCTTAGTGGACACGGTGACCTCGTGCCGCCCGGTGATCCGGCCCCAGCCGCGCTCGATCCGGGCACCTGCCGCGACCAGCCGGTCGACCGCGGCCTGGTCGTTCCAGTTCGCGGTGATCTCGTCGCGCACCCGTTTGGCCACGATCGACCACTCCGGATGCACCTGGACCGTGCCGGCGAGCTGGTTCGCCCGCCGCGCCTCGGCCAGCGAGTCGGCGGCACGGACCATCGCCTTCGTCGGGATGCACGCGTAGTACGGGCACTCGCCGCCGACGAGCCGCGCGTCCACCCCCACCACGGACAGGCCGCCGCGGGCCAGCTGACCGGTCAGCGCCTCCCCACCCGGGCCCAACCCGATGACGACGACGTCCACGTCCTCCGCTGGCATCAGCCACACCTCCAAGTCATTGGCCACACCTCATCACGAACGAGGCCCAGCCGCACCATCGAGCAGGTTAATGACTGCCGCCCACCCAGCGACCGGCTCATCATTGCCACGATGTTCACTACCCACCTCGGCCCATTGCCGTGGCGTCGAGCCGTACCGCGTGTCGACGACGTCCAGGTCCGCACCCCGCGCGAGCAGCAGCGAGACCAGCTCCGGCTGCCCCGAATAGGCCGCCACGTGCAGCGCGGTCGCCCCGTCCGACGGCCGCACGGCATTGACCGGGAACCCCATGTCCAGCATCAGCTCGATCGGCTCGACCCGCTCGTACTCGGCCGCGAACACGATCATGCCCTCGTCGTGCGGCTCCAACGGCACTCGTAACCGTTCGGCCGCCGCCCGGTCGGCCCGTGCGCAGGCACCGACGAACCGGTCGGCATCCGTCGAGTCGTCCGTGGCGCCATGCCGCAGCAGCACCTCGACCAGGTCCAGGCGACCGAGCCGGACCGCCAGCCGGATCGGCGTGAACGGGTGGCAGTCCTGGAAATCCGGATCCGCACCCGCGGAAAGCAACGTTTCGAGCGTGGCGGGCGTGCATTCCCGTCGAATCGCATGCTGCAGCACGCCGCCGGCCATCGCCGCGCTCGGCGTCCCGCCCGCCTCGAGCAGTAACCGCAGGCCCTCGACGTCGCCGGTGTCGAGCATCGACCCGATCGCGTTGCTGCCGTCGACCCGGGCCCCATGCGCGAGCAACAGCCTCAGGCAGCGGTGGTCGGGCGCGTGGTACGCCGAGTGGTACAGCGACTCCCCGTCGTTCGGGTCGGCGCCCCGCTGCAGCAGCAGTTCCGTCATCGCCGGGTTGTTCGCGATCCCCGAGGCGCCGTACAGGGCCTCACCCGAGTTCGGGTCCGCGCCCTCGTCCAGCAGGAACCGGGCCACATCCAGCATTCCGGGCGCCCGGTCCGGGTCGATCCGGTGCCAGTGCGAGTGCGTGACGACGCGCAGCAGGTCGTCGAGGGCGGACGGGCCGGCTGCCCGGACGTACTCGATGTCGCCCAGGACAGCGGCGGTCCTGACGTCGAAGTGGGCCACGCCAGGGTCTTCGGCGAGCAGCCGCGCGGCTCGCCCGGTCCGGCCGGTCATGCTGGCCTCGACCAGCGCGGCGGCGCGGGCGGCGCGGTCCATCAGGGCCGACTCGACGGCGGCCTTGAGCTTGGGCCAGCTGGCGAACCCGTGCTCGCGGGCGATCCGCAGCTGGGCGGCGGCCAGCGGGATGCCTTCGGCGCGGCGTAGCTCCTTGGCCTGACGGCGGAGCTGGTCCAGGTCGGGACGCGGGGGCAATGACATGTCATCTCCTCGTGCTCGCCCACCTTGGTCCGCGTGGTGGAGGGCGTGCGAAGAAATGACACACCGGTGTTGGCTCGGAGGTGGACTCAGTCCTGCCCGCGGACCCGGGCGCGCCCTCCGGGGCGCACGTCTTCGACAGTAGCACCCACGGGCGACAAGATCGCTCCGGCCAGTGGCATCACCGCGCAGACCAGCAGCGCCGTCCAGTAGTTCGTGCTCACGATGATCCAGCCGAAGAAGGGCGGCACGACCAGGGCGACCACGTTCTGACCGGTGTTGTGCAACCCCAGCGCGCGACCCGCCCAGAACGGCCCCGCCAACTCCGCCGTGGCGGTGAATCCGAGCCCGTTGTCGGCCACCGACACGATCAACGCGGCCACCAGAGCGACCACCGCGAGCCACGAGTCGATCAGGTCGCCGAACGCCCACAGCACCATCGCGATCGTGGCCAGCACGGCGATCCGCTGCATCGGCCGCAGCCTGCTGCCGACCCGGTCGGACCAGACGCCGACGGCGATCCGCCCGGCCGCGCCGGCGACCTGCACGACCGCGATCAGCTGACCGGCCGCGACGGGCTGCCAATGTCGTTGCGCGACCAGATAAGTCAACGCGTACGTGGAGGCGACCATCTGCGGGCCGCCGAGCAGCGCGCCGACCGCGTGCACCTTCCACAGCACCGGCGTGCGATACGGCGAACTGGTCTCCGCGGTGGTTCGCTCCGGGCGCGGCGGGTCGATCACGATGATCGCCACCAGCAGCGCCGAGAGCAGGCACAACCCGGCGGGCAGCAGCAACGCGGCCCGGAACCCGAAGTGGTGCCCCAGCGGCGGCAGGCTGATCGCGGCCAGGCCGACGCCGAGTGGCTGTGCGGTCTGCCGGATGCCCATGGCCAGGCCGCGTTCGCGTTCGGTGAACCACCCCATCACCACACGCCCGCTGGCCGCGTTCACCGAGGCAGCGCCCGCCCCGGCGAGGGCGAGCGCGACCCCGAGCCAGACCAGTCCGTCCACAAAGGACGCCACAGTCAGCAGCGCCCCGGCGGCGGTCATCCCGGTGACGATCACGATCCGCTCGCCGAACCGGTCCGCGGCCGCGCCCCACGCGATCAAGGTCCCCAGCAGCCCCAGTACCGGCGTGGCGATGATCGTCGCGGCCCCGGTCAGCGAAATATGCTCGGCCGACTGGATCTCCGGGATCAGGAACCCGAGGCCGTACAGGAACGTGCACGTCATCGCCTGTGCCGTGATCCCGGTCCCGAGGATGAACCAGCGCCTCATGGATCGTTAGTGTAAGCAACTATCCCGTCATGCGGGAGTGCTTTCCTATATCTTGAGAGCGCGGAGCTGCATGAACATCGGCATCCGGCGCCACCGGTCCCAAGCCGCCGCGGGCGCGTCGTCCACCGGCAGCGGCTCCCGGATCGTCTCGATCAGCAGCTCCGCGTCCTCCAACGCCTTGGCGTAGGTGGTGATCGACCGGTGCCAGCCGCTGAAGTGCATGGTCAGCCCGCCCCGCTCGGCCACCCCCGAGAACGCGGCGGTGGGCAGGTAGGCGCCGGTGATGACCAGCGGCGCGTCGGCGTCCCGCACGTCGAACCCGATCGAGTCGGTCACCGGGTGGACGATGGTGATGCACAACCGCCCGGTCCGCGGCGTGAGCACCCGCGCGAACTCCCGCAGCGCGCCGTCCAGATCGTCGATGTCCATCAAGTTGTTGTAGGACACCAGAAGCTGCACGCTGTCGGACTCGAACGGCAGGTCGGCCGCCTCCGCATGGACGTACGTGCCCTCCGGATGCGCGTCCTTGGCGGCCTGCAGCAACGTTGGCGCGGGCTCGACCCCGGTCACGTCGTAGCCTCGTTCGGCCAGGTCACGGGATAACCGGCCTTCACCACAGCCGACGTCGACGGTGAGTCCACCGGGCTTGGGCAGGATCTCGAAGAACCGTTCGCGGTAGTACCAGTAGGCGTCGAAACCGGGCGTCCGGGCCCACTCGATCCAGTTGGCGGCTTGGGATTCCCAGTGCTGCTTGTCGGTTGTAGTCACTTAGCCGAGACTACGGCCGGTGTCACCTGGTTTTCGGTGCGTACTCCGGGGTGCACGAACGCGAAAACCGCCAGGCCCGCCAACACAATCGCGCCCAGCAGGTAGGGAATCACCGGCGTGATCCCGTAGAGCCCGTTGCCCAGCAACGGACCGAGCACGAACGTCAACGCGGAGGTGGCGCTGACCAGGCCGGCGACCGCGCCCTGTTCCTCGCGGGCGGCCAGCAGGGTCGGCGCGGCCATCACCCCGGGCATGCCGAACCCCATGCCGGTACCGAGGACGGCGACCCCGAGCCCGAGCAGAAACCCGCTCGACGCAACGGTTACCACGACCATGCCCACCGTCATGATGACCAAGCCGACCCGGATGAGGCGCATCGGCGCCCACCTCAGCCGCGGCACCGCCAAAGCCTGAACCAGGACGACCATCCCCGCGCCGGCCAGCATCACCAGCCCGGTCGCCTGCCCGGTCTCCTGCGGGCTCAGCCGCAACCGGTCCTGCAGCAGGAAACCGACCGTCATGAACACGATGGCCAGCGCCAGGTACATGCCGAACCCGGTGGTCAGGAACGGCCACATACGACGGTCGAACGGGCTGACCCTGACCATCACGGGCCGTTCCCGGTGCACCGCCGGTGCAGGCAGGCCACGCCAGACGAGCAGCGCGATCACGCCCAGAATCGCCGGCGCGATGTACATCGGCGTCAGCAGACCCGAGAAACTCAGCAGCCCACCCAAAGCGGGACCGACGGCGAGCCCGAGTCCTTGTGCCGCACCGATCATGGACATGCCGCGCACTCGTTCGGCCGCACCGGTGGTCATGTCGGCCACATAGGACTGTGCGGTCACCGGTGTCGCGGCCCACGCGAGGCCGAACACCAGGCCACGGCTGAGCAGGACCAACCCGAACAGCAGTGGCACGGCGAGTGCGCCGGTCAACCCGATCTGGGCGATGACCGCGAACGCCAGCAGGCCCACCAGCGCACCCGCCAACGAGATCAGCAGCACCGGCCGGTGTCCCCACGACACGCTCCGGCGGCCCCAGAACGAGCTGGCCAGCACGACGCCGGACGCGCCGACCGCCATCACGAGCCCGAGCGCCAGCTCGCTGAAGCCCAGCTCACGGGCCAGCGGCGCGAGGACCGGGTTGACCATCTGCTGCCCGGTCATCAGGCCGAACACGGACAAACAAACCAGTAAGACGGATCGCCGGGTGTCCATCGATGCCCCCAGGGGTAGTTTTCGAACGCGTTCCGAAATTAGCATCGCGAGGGTGCGCCTGTCGAGGCGGGAAAGATGGAGGCCATGCCCCGACCCGTCACGAACAGCCGTCCCGGCCGCCCGGCCGTGACCTCCCGCGAGCAGATCCTCACGGCGGCTCGGCTGCTGGTCGAACGGGACGGTGTGCAGAAACTGAGCCTTCGCCGGCTCGCCGCCGAGCTGGATGTCGGCGTGACGACCCTCTACCACCACGTGCGGGACAAGGAAGACCTGCTGATCCAGCTGCTGGGGCACTACGCCGAACAGATCGAGCGGCCCGAACTGCCGAGCACGCCAAGAGACCGGATCCTCGCCGCCGCAACGACCATGCACGACTCACTAGCGGCGATGCCTTGGGCCGTCGAGGTTCTGACCGCCGACGACCTGCTCGGCGAGTCGGCGTTGTGGATGGTCGAAGGCATTGTCGGCGGCGCAGTCGATGCCGGTTGCAGTCCCGAACAGGCGGTCGTCCTCTACCGCGGCATTTGGTACTACACGGTCGGTGAGCTGCTGGTCCGGGCGCACTCCGCCCGGCGCCGTGAAGACGAACGCCCGGTGTACCGCGACAACGTCTTCAGCGGCCTCGACGCGTCCCGTCTGCCGCATCTGGCCGCCATCGGCGACCGCTGGGCGGAACTGACCGCCAAAGACACCTATGTCGAAGGATTGCGGGCGTTCGTCGACGGATCGCTGGCAGACCGGTCGCGCTGAGTCGAGGGGGCGCCTCAGCGCGACCGGCCGGGCTCACGCCTGAGCGGCGGGTTGCTTCGAAGGGGTCTCCTGGCCGCGCTTGACTGCGTTGAGCAGCAGCTGCGACACGTCCAGCACCTCAACCTCCGGCGCGGCAAGGCCTTCACTCTGCCGGGCGGTCAGGCCGTCACTCAGCATCACCTTGCAGAACGGGCAGCCGGTCGCGATCTTGGTCGGCGCCGTGCCGAGGGCCTCGTCGACGCGTTCGACGTTGATGCGCTTGCCGATCCGCTCTTCCATCCACATCCGTGCACCACCGGCACCGCAGCACATCGACTTGTCGCCGTGCCGCGGCATCTCACGCATCGCCACGCCCGAGGCCTCCACCAGTTCGCGCGGTGCCTCGTAGACCTTGTTGTGCCGCCCCAAGTAGCAGGGGTCGTGGTAGGTCACGTCCTCGGCGACGGGCGCGACCGGGACCAGGCGACGCTCGCGCACCAGGCGGTTCAGCAACTGCGTGTGGTGGACCACCTCGAACTTGCCACCCAGTTCGGGGTATTCGTTCGCCAATGTGTTGAAGCAGTGCGCGCAGGTGGCGACGATCTTGCGGACCGCCTTGCCCTCGAACACGCCGTTGAGCACCTCGACGTTCTGCTGCGCCAGCATCTGGAACAGGAACTCGTTGCCCGCGCGGCGGGCCGGGTCGCCGGTGCAGGCCTCCTCGGAACCGAGCACCGTGTACTTCACTCCAGCGATGTGCAGCAGTTCAGCGACGGCCCGGGTGGTCTTCTTCGCGCGGTCCTCGAACGCGCCCGCGCAGCCGACCCAGAACAGGTACTCGAAGTCGTCCGACCCGTCGAACACCGGCACCTCGAAGTCCAGGCCCTCGGTCCAGGCCAGCCGGTCCTTGGCGTTCTGGCCCCACGGGTTGCCCTTGTTCTCCAGGTTCTTGAACATCCCGTTCAGCTCGCTCGGGAAGTTCGACTCGATCAGCACCTGGTAGCGGCGCATGTCGACGATGTGGTCGACGTGCTCGATGTCCACCGGGCACTGCTCCACGCACGCGCCACACGTCGTGCAGGACCACAGCACCTCGGGATCGATTACATCGCCGACCAGGGACTTCTCCGACTCGGCCAGCGCCAGCACGTCGATGCCCGCGTGTGAGTCGAGGCCGATCTCGTCGCCGGCCATGTCCCGCTTGCCGCCGGCCAGCAGGTACGGCGCCTTGGCGTAGGCGTGGTCGCGCAGCTGGGTGATGACCAGCTTGGGGGACAACGGTTTCCCGGTGTTCCAGGCCGGGCACTGGGACTGGCAGCGGCCGCACTCGGTGCAGGTGGTGAAGTCCAGCCAGCCCTTCCAGCTGAAGTCCTCGACCATGCCCGCGCCGAAGACGTCCTTCTCCGGGTCGGCCTCCTCGAAGTCGAGCAGCTTGCCGCCGCTCATCATCGGCTTCAGCCCGCCCAAAGCCGTGCCCTCGTCGCGCTTGAAGTAGATGTTGAAGAACGCGGTGAACCGGTGCCACGCGACACCCATGGTCTTGTTCTGCGAGATCACGATGAGCCAGATCATCGCGCTGAAGATCTTCATCGCGGCGAACGCGGACACCAGCCAGGGCGCGGCCGGTAGCAGCGAGCCGACCGCGTGCGTGACCGGCGCGACCCAGACCGGCTGGTCGAAGTAGCCGTTGGCGTACTTGGCGGCGCGGATGCCCAGCACGCCGATGCCCTCGATGAGCACCACGGCCTCGACGAAGTACGCGGCCCTGAAGTTCGACCCGGCGAACCGGGACTGGCGGTCGGCCCGGCGCGGGTGGTTGCGCTGGCGGATGAGGATCAACGCCAGGATGCCCAGGATGGTGGTCACCCCGAGCAGTTCGACCAGCACGTTGTAGACCGACCAGTGGTCGATGACCGGCAGCTCGAAGCTCGGGTGGAAGACCTCGCCGTAGGCCGCCACGACGCTCAGGATCAGGCCACCGAACCCGGCCATCACGAACCAGTGCGCGATGCCGACGTGGCTCCACTTGAGCATCCTGGTGTGGCCGAGGACCTCTTTGAGCATGATCTTGAAGCGGCGGCCGAACGGGCCGTTGCGGGTGGAGTCCGGCTGGCCGAGCCGGATGGTGGCGAGCATGCGCCGCACGGTCCGGGTCGTCAGCACGACCGCGACCGCGGTCAGCAGCACGCAGACGATCCCGAGGACCAGTCCCAAGCCACTCATCTCACGCGCCCCTCTCGTTCCGCCCAGCCTGTCCGGCGGGGCGCAGCACAAGCGCAAGCTAGCCGAGGTTACTCACCAGTAACCACGCCTGTGTGGCGTGGATCGCGCAAAATCGCTAGGTATTGGGACCATCGTCCCGTTAGTTTGGACGTATGCCTCCGTACCTGCTATTGGCCGTCGCGATCGTCGGCGAGGTGTCCGCCACGACCGCGCTGAAGCTGTCCGACGGCTTCACCAGACTCGTGCCGAGCGTCGTCGTGGTGGTCGGCTACCTGGTGGCGTTCGGCGTGCTGTCCCGCCTGCTCAAGGACGGGTTCCCGGTCGGGGTCGCCTACGCGATCTGGGCCGCCGCTGGGATCGCCGCGGTCGCCCTGATCGGGGCCGTGTTCCTCAACGAACCGGTCACCTGGACCATGATCGGCGGCCTCGCGCTGATCATCGGCGGGGTCGTGCTGCTCGAGCTGGGGAGATCACACTGATCGGACAGGCTGTGGACGGCCGCAAGGCCCGCGGCGAACGGCGGCGCCAGGAGCTGATCGAGGCCACGCTGCGGGTGATCGAGCGGGACGGCGTCGCCGGGGTCACCCACCGGACCGTCGCCCGCGAGGCCGGCGTGCCCACGACCTCGACCACGTACCACTTCTCCAGCCTCGACGACCTGCTCATCGCGACCTTGACCTGGTGCGCCGACGGGTTCGCGGTGGCCGTGCGGGACCTCGTCGAACGCGCCCGGATCCGGGGAAGTCAGGGTGCCCGGGAGGTGGCCGAGATGATGGTGGAGGCGCTCGGCCCGCACCGCGGCCGGACCATGGCCGAGTACGAGCTGTACCTGTTCGCCGCTCGCCGGCCCGGCCTGCGGCCCGCCGCCCGGCTGTGGCTCGACGTGCTCACGAGCCTGGTGCAGCACGACGACGAGGTCGCGTTCCGGGCGTTCCTGGCGGGCATCGACGGGCTGCTCGTGCAGGGCCTGATCGACGACGACCCGCCGTCGCTGCAGGACCTCCAGCCGGTGGTCGCGTACCTGATGCGACCCTCACGACCCTGATCTTCGCGATCCAGGGTCGTTCCCGGATGGCCGGCCGGCGCCGGACCGACAAGCTCTGCGGCATGAGAAAAGCAGCCATCGCCGCTATCGCCGCCGCCGCAGTCGCCCTGACGGCGGTGCCCGCTCAGGCCGCCTGCCTGCCGAAGCCGAACGACAAGGCCCTGACGGCCGCGCTCGCCACCGTTCCTTCGGCGGATGTCACCGGCGCGCTGGTGCGGATCACGGGATCGGCCGGTGACTGGTCCGGCACCTCCGGGTACTCCGACACGCAGAGCCACACCCCGGTGAACCCGGACGGCCTGTTCCGGATCGGCAGCGCGACCAAGACGTTCACTGCGGTGATGGTGCTGCAGTTGGCGCAGGAGCACCGGATCAGCCTCGACGCACCCGTGCAGCGGTACCTCCCCGGCGTGCTGCCCGCGAGCTACCCGCCCGTCCCGGTGTACACGTTGCTCGACCACACCGCCGGTCTGCCGTCCGTGGACATCCCGGAGCTGTACAACCCGGACTGGATCATCGAACACCGCTACGACCACTGGTCACCCGAGCAGGTGCTGGCGACCGCGACCAAGCACCCCATCGACTTCACGCCGGGCAGCGAGCAGAAGTACACCAACACCGCGTACGTGACCGCGGGCATGATCATCCAGAGGGTCACCGGGCGTTCCTACGCGGACAACCTGCGCGACCGGATCGCCGCCCCACTCGGCCTGGCGCACACCTACGACCCGGGCGACGACCCGCACCTGCCCAACCCGGCGGCCCGCGGCTACATCACCAACACCAGGGGCGAGCTGGTGGACGTCACCGAGATGAACCAGTCCATCCCCGGCGCCGCGGGCGCGGTCATCTCCACCGCGGCGGATCTGGACAAGTTCATCACCGGCCTGTTCCGCGGCCGCCTGCTGGACCGGCCGATGACGAACCGCCTGTTCACCCTGCCGAAGGTCAAGCAGGTCGACGGCACGGACGCGGCCTACAGCCAGGGGCTGATGAAGGTCACCGTGGACGGCATGACGGTGTGGGGCAAGACCGGTAGCCGCTACGGCTACTCCAGTGGTGTCTTCGCCACCCGCGACCTGGCGCGCAAGCTCATCTACTCGGTCAACCCGACCGTGAAGTCGCCGGACGGCCAGCCGCTGGTCGTGCGGCAGATCGCCGCGGCCGCCGCGGCGAAGTGAACTGGTTCTTACGAGTGTCCGCCGTCTGACGGCATCCTCCGAGCCAGCGCGGTAGGTTCGGCCGTGTGATGGGACTGCCGGATGCGATCAAAGCCCTGCTGTTCGATCTCGACGGAGTGCTGACCGGCACCGCCGAGCTGCACAAGCGGGCGTGGAAACGGACCTTCGACGAGTTCCTGGCGCACCACGACGGGCCGGACTTCCGCCCGTTCACGGAACAGGACTACCTGGACCATGTGGACGGACGGCCCCGTGCCGACGGTGTGCGCCAGTTCCTCGCGTCACGAGGAATCCAGCTCCCCGAGGGCAAACCGGACGATCCGCCCGGTGAGGCCACCGTCAACGGTGTGGGCAACAAGAAGAACGTGCTGCTGCTCAAGGTGATCGAGGAGGAGGGCGTGCGGCCCTACCCGGGATCACGCCGTTATGTCGAGGCCGCTCGTGCCGCAGGGCTGAAGGTCGGGGTCGTGACTTCGTCGGCCAACGGCGCCGCTGTGCTGGATGCCGCCGACCTGACGCAGTTCGTCCAGGCCAGAGTGGACGGCCTGACCATCGCCCAGCAAGGGCTGCGCGGCAAGCCCGCGCCGGACTCGTTCCTGGCCGGTGCCAAGGCACTTGGCGTCGACCCCGCCGAGGCCGCGGTGTTCGAGGACGCGTTGTCCGGGGTGGCGGCCGGGCGCGCGGGCAACTTCGGTTACGTGGTCGGCGTGGACCGCGCGCACCAGGCGGAAGCCCTGCGCGAGCACGGCGCTGATGTGGTCGTAGAGGATCTGGCCGACCTGCTGGAGTCAGCATGACAACCACCCCGCGGTACGAGATCGAGCCATGGCAGCTGCGCTGGCGCGGCCTCGACCTGGATGCGTTGCGCCGCACCGAGTCCACCTTCGCGCTGTCGAACGGCCACATCGGGCTGCGCGGCACGTTCGAGGAGGGCGAGCCGCGCGGGCTGCCGGGTACATACCTCAACGGCTACTACGAGCGCCGCAAACTGCCGTACGCCGAGGCGGGGTACGGCTTCCCGGAGGACGGGCAGACGGTCGTCAACGTGACCGACGGCAAGATCATCCGGCTGCTGGTCGAGGACGAGCCGCTGGACATGCGCTACGGCCACGCGCCGGCGCACGAGCGGGTGCTGGACTTCCGCTCGGGCACATTGCGCCGCAACACCGAGTGGGTCTCCCCGACCGGGCGGCACATCCGGCTGACCACCGAGCGGCTGGTGTCGTTCACCCAGCGCGCGGTCGCGGCGATCCGGTACACGGTCGAGCCGCTGGACGACGACCTGCAGCTGGTCATCCAGTCCGACCTGCTGGCCAACGAACCGATCCTGTCCCGCACCGAAGACCCGCGAGTGGCCGCCGCCCTGGACAAGCCGCTGCTCAGCGAGTTCGCCTGGGCGGGCGGGACGCGGGCGGTGCTGTCGCACACGACGCGCTCATCGGGTCTGCGGATGGCCGCGGGCATGGACCACGAGCTGCACCTGGAAGAGGACGGCATCCGCACGGAGATCACCGCGCTGCCGGACCTGGCGCGGCTGACCGTTGCCGCGGACGTGCCGAAGAACGCCAAGCTCACGCTGACCAAGTACATCGCTTACGGCTGGTCGAGCCAGCGGTCGTCGCCCGCTTTGCGTGCGCAGGTGGACGCGGCAATGGTCGGCGCGCTGCAGACCGGGTGGCAGGGCCTGCTCGACGAGCAGCGCGCCTATCTGGACGACTTCTGGGAGACCGCGGACATCGAGATCGACGGCGACGCCGAACTCCAGCAGGCGGTCCGGTTCGCGCTGTTCCACGTGCTGCAGGCCGGGGCCCGTGGTGAGACCAGGGCCATCCCGGCCAAGGGCCTCACCGGTCCCGGCTACGACGGGCATGCCTTCTGGGACACGGAGTCCTTCGTGCTGCCGGTGCTCACGTACACGATCCCGGAGGCCGCGCGGGACGCCCTGCGCTGGCGTTGGTCCACTTTGGACAAAGCGCGGGAACGGGCGAAGACGCTGGGGCAGAACGGTGCGGCGTTCCCGTGGCGGTCCATCGACGGCGAGGAGTGCTCGGGCTACTGGCCGGCCGGCACCGCGGCGTTCCACGTCAACGCCGACGTCGCCGACGCGGTGATCCGGTACCTGAACGCCACCAACGACAAGGGTTTCGAGTCCGACTGCGGGCTGGAGATCCTGGTGGAGACGGCGCGGCTGTGGTCGAGCCTCGGCCACCACGACGCACACGGCAACTTCCGAATCGACGGCGTCACCGGCCCGGACGAGTACACCGCCATTGTGGACAACAACGTCTACACCAACCTGATGGCCCGCCGGAACCTGCGCTACGCGGCCGTGATCGCCGAACGCCAGCCGGGCAAGGCGCACGAACTCGGTGTGGACGAAGAGGAAACGGCGCGCTGGCGGGACGCGGCGGATGCCATGGTCGTGCTGTACGACGAAGAACTCGGCGTGCACCCGCAGTCGGAGAAGTTCACGCGGCACGCGCGGTGGCACTTCAAGGACACGCCGCCCGAGCACTACCCGTTGCTGCTGAACTACCCATACTTCGACCTGTACCGCAAGCAGGTCGTGAAGCAGGCGGACCTCGTGCTCGCGATGCACTTCTGCGGCGACGAGTTCACCGACGAGCAGAAGGCGCGGAATGTCGCGTACTACGAGGCTTTGACGGTTCGCGACTCGTCGCTGTCGGCGTGTACGCAGGCGGTGATGTGCGCCGAGGTCGGGCACCTCGACCTGGCCTACGACTACTTCGCCGAAGCCGCGCTGACCGACCTGCACGACCTGCACGACAACGTCCAAAATGGACTGCACATCGCGTCGCTGGCCGGCGCGTGGAGCGCGGTCGTCGCCGGGTTCGGCGGGATGCGGGACCACAGCGGGGAACTGACTTTCGCGCCGCGGCTGCCGCCGGAGCTGGCCCGGATCACGTTCCGGATGTCCTACCGCGGCACCAGGTTCCGCGTGGAGGTCGGCCAGGAGCAGGCGCTGTACCGGCTGATCTCCGGTGAGCCGCTGGAGCTCAAGCACCACGGTTCGGCGTTCACACTTGGCGAGCAGCCGGTGACCTTGGCCATCCCGTCCGCGCCCCGGCGGCCCACCCCGCACCAGCCCTACGGCCGTGCGCCGGTGCGTCGCAGGCCGGTCTAGTCGTCGATGCCGATGGCGTGGAGGTCCTCGGAGGTGAACACGCGGTCGTCGACGTAGGCGGCCAGGATCGCCTCCAGGACGTCGATGTGCGCGGCGCGGGACTGTTTGTTGAGGTCCGCGATGGTGTCCAGGGGCACCCTCGCGGGCTCATCGGCGTCGGCCTGGCCGGGATGCGTGATGCCGAAGTACGACCGGACCGTGCTGTCGAACAGTCCCCAGTGGACAGTCGACAGCTGGGTCTCGTCCACGGTGCAGCCGAACAGCTCCTGCAGGCCCATCAGCACCTGCTGACGCCGCACCCGCTCCGGGTGCCGGTACTCCGGCTGAGCCTCCACATAGGCCACCGCCAGGGCCCTGCGGTCATAGCGCGTCACAAGGGCACGGTAACCAGGCGCCCGGCGCGGTGTACACGAAGACAGGGGCTCCGCCGAACGGGGGTAGGGGCAGCACCCCGGCTCATTGGGTGGCCTGGACCACCGCGTTCCCGGCCGCACCCGCGTAGGTTTCTTGCCGGGAGAGGGCTCAGGGTCGGCTCCCCGGGTCGGGCTCCGGGTGGTCCCCGATGCCCCGGGGGCGCCGCGCCTCGTAGGTTCATCACCGTCGAAGCAAAGCTTGAGTCACCGGGGAGTTGGGGATGTCTCGTCGTCGAGTTGTCGTACTGGGGATCTGCGCGGCCGGGACGCTGCTGCTCGCGGGGTGCAACGGATTCCGGGCGGCGTCCTCGACGTTCGACGAGGACGTGCCGGTCGGCCAGCCGGTGTCCACGGTGCGGATCGAGAGCGGCTCCGGTGACGTGCGCATCCACACCGGCAGCAAGGCCAACATCCACCGGAAGGTCTACTACCAGGGCGACAAACCGGGCGCGACGACCCGGTTCGAGGGCAACACCCTGGTGCTGGCCGAGTGTGGCCAACGCAACTGCTCGATCGACTACGAGCTGACGCTGCCCGTGGCCGCCAAGGTCATCGGCGAGGCCGGCTCGGGGAACATCGAGGTCGTGGGGATGTCCGAGGTGGGGGTGCGGGCCGGGTCCGGCGACGTGACGGTTCGCAACGTCGCCGGCCCGGTCACGGTGAACACCGGCTCGGGCAACGCCGAGCTCAGCGGCCTGGGCCAGTCCGCCGTCGTGGAGGTCAGCTCGGGGGACGTGCGGCTGACCGACGTGAAGGGCGACGCCACCATCCAGGCCCACTCCGGCAAGGTGACCGGGACCAACCTGGGCGGCAAGACCTCGGTGGACAGCTCGTCCGGCGACGTGGTGCTCAGCATGTCGGCGGTCAGGAACGTGAAGGCCACCGCGAGCAGCGGCAACATCAAGGTGCAGGTGCCGCGCGGGGAGAACTACCACGTCTCGGCCGTGACCGACAGCGGCGACGAGTCGGTCAACATCCTCAACGACCCGGCCGGCCCGAACCTGCTCGACCTGCACGCGAGCAGCGGCGACATCACCGTCGACTACCGCTGAACCGCTCCCTCCCGGGAACAAACCCGCGACCCCGCCCGTTGGCCTAGCAGAAAGGTTGAGCGGGATCCGCTCAAGTCTGGTCCGGCCGGTTACACTCTCCGCCGAGCAGACTTGAGCGTCGCAGGCTCAAGATGGCAGAACTACCGGGAGGACTGAAATGGCGCGAGCGGTCGGCATCGACCTGGGGACGACCAACTCTGTCGTCGCCGTTCTCGAAGGCGGTGAACCGACGGTCATCGCCAACTCCGAGGGTTCGCGGACGACCCCGTCCATCGTCGCCTTCGCCAAGAACGGCGAGGTGCTGGTCGGCCAGCCGGCGAAGAACCAGGCCGTCACCAACGTGGACCGCACCATCCGGTCGGTCAAGCGGCACGTCGGCAGCGACTGGAAGACCGAGCAGATCGACGGCAAGACGTACACCGCGCAGGAGATCTCCGCGCGGGTACTGCAGAAGCTCAAGCGGGACGCCGAGTCCTACCTGGGCGAGCAGATCACCGACGCGGTCATCACCGTGCCCGCCTACTTCGAGGACGCCCAGCGTCAGGCCACCAAGGAGGCCGGTCAGATCGCCGGCCTGAACGTGCTGCGGATCGTCAACGAGCCGACCGCGGCCGCCCTGGCCTACGGCCTGGACAAGGGCGAGAAGGAGCAGACCATCCTGGTCTTCGACCTCGGTGGCGGCACGTTCGACGTTTCCCTGCTGGAGATCGGCGACGGCGTCGTCGAGGTGCGTGCGACCAGTGGTGACAACCACCTCGGTGGCGACGACTGGGACCAGCGGATCGTCGACTGGCTGGTGGACAAGTTCAAGCAGTCCAGCGGCATCGACCTGACCAAGGACAAGATGGCGCTGCAGCGCATCCGTGAGGCCGCCGAGAAGGCCAAGATCGAGCTGTCCAGCTCCACCAGCGCGAACATCAACCTGCCCTACATCACGGTGGACGCGGACAAGAACCCGCTGTTCCTGGACGAGACGCTCACCCGTGCCGAGTTCCAGCGGATCACCTCCGACCTGCTGGACCGTACCCGGGCGCCGTTCCACAACGTGATCAAGGACGCCAGCATCAACCTGGGCGACATCGACCACGTGGTGCTGGTCGGCGGCTCGACCCGCATGCCGGCCGTCACCGACCTGGTCAAGGAGCTGACCGGCGGCAAGGAGCCGAACAAGGGCGTGAACCCGGACGAGGTCGTGGCCGTCGGTGCCGCGCTGCAGGCCGGTGTGCTCAAGGGCGAGGTCAAGGACGTCCTGCTGCTCGACGTCACGCCGCTGTCGCTGGGCATCGAGACCAAGGGCGGGGTGTTCACCAAGCTCATCGAGCGCAACACCACCATCCCGACCAAGCGCTCGGAGATCTTCTCCACCGCGGACGACAACCAGACCACCGTGGGCATCCAGGTGTTCCAGGGCGAGCGCGAGTTCGCCGTGCACAACAAGAAGCTGGGCACGTTCGACCTGACCGGCCTGCCGCCCGCCCCGCGTGGCGTGCCGCAGATCGAGGTCACCTTCGACATCGACGCGAACGGCATCGTGCACGTCTCGGCGAAGGACCTGGGCACCGGCAAGCAGCAGTCGATGACCATCACCGGCGGCTCCGCGCTGCCCAAGGAGGACATCGACCGGATGGTCAAGGACGCCGAGGCGCACGCCGAGGAGGACAAGCGCCGCCGCGAGGAGGCCGAGACCCGCAACCAGGCCGAGACGCTGGTCTACCAGACCGAGAAGTTCCTCAAGGACAACGAGGAGAAGGTCCCGGCCGACGCCAAGGAGAAGGTGTCCGCGGCCATCGCGGAGACCAACGAGGCGCTCAAGGGCGAGGACACCGCGAAGATCACCGCCGCGGTGGAGAAGCTCTCGCAGGTCTCCCAGGAGATGGGCGCCGCGATGTACGCCTCCGCGAACGCCGCCGGTGGCGGTGCCGAGGGCGGCCCGTCGGCCGGTGCCGGCGCCCCGCCGAAGGACGACGTTGTTGACGCCGAGATCGTCGACGAGGACGAGAAGAAGTGAGTGATCACGAGCAGCGTCCCGCCGAGGGCGGGGAAGAGCGCGTGGTAGTGCGTGACCGCCGGCGGATCGACCCGGAGACCGGGGAGGTCCGGCCGGTGGCCGAGGAGGTGCCCGCCGACGAGGCGGGTGCCGCCGAGGGCGGCAGGCACGCGGCCACGGAGGAGCCGGCCGGGATCGTCGGGGAGGCGCTGTTGCAGGCGCAGCTCGACGAGCGCACGGCCGACCTCCAGCGGCTGCAGGCGGAGTACGCCAACTACCGCAAGCGGGTCGACCGCGACCGCGAGGGTGTCATCGCCGGGGCCAAGGCCTCGGTGGTGAACGAGCTGCTCGGTGTGCTCGACGACGTCGAGCGCGCGGCCGCGCACGGCGACCTCACCGGTGCGTTCAAGTCGGTGGCGGACAAGCTGATCGCCACGGTGCAGCGGGTCGGCCTCGAACCGTTCGGGCACGAGCGCGAGCCGTTCGACCCGGCGGTGCACGAGGCCGTGCAGCACAGCACGTCCCCCGAGGTGTCCGGCCCGACGGTGACGGCCGTGCTGCGGCGCGGCTACCGGTTCGGTGAGCGGGTGCTGCGGCCCGCGCTCGTGGCGGTCACCGACCACGAGCCGGAAGAGCAGAAACCCGTTGAAGCGGAATGGATCGAGCCGTCCGATGGCGAGCCGTCCGACCAAGGGTGACTGCAATAGGCCGAAGGGAGGGGACGTCCGGTGAGTGCTAGAGACTGGATCGACAAGGACTTCTACCGCGAGCTGGGCGTCTCGTCCACGGCGAGCGACGCGGACATCAAGAAGGCGTACCGCAAGCTGGCCCGTGAGCTGCACCCGGACGCCAACCCGGGCAACGCCGAGGCCGAGGCCCGGTTCAAGGCGGTGTCCGAGGCGTACGGCGTGCTGGGCGACCCGGAGAAGCGCAAGCAGTACGACGAGGCCCGGCGGCTGTTCGGGTCCGGCGGGCTGCGCGGTTTCGGCACCGGCGGTGGCGGGTTCGACGTCGGCGACCTGTTCGGCACCGGCGGCCAGGGCGCGGCCGGTGGCGGGTTCAGCGGTCTCGGCGACATCCTCGGCGGCCTGTTCGGTCGCCGCGGCCAGGGTTCGGCCGCCGGCCGCCCCCGCCGCGGCGCCGACGTGGAGACCGAGGTGCGGATCGACTTCCTGGAGGCGGTCAAGGGCGCCACGGTGCCGTTGCGGCTGTCCAGCCCGTCGACCTGCGGCACCTGCAACGGCAACGGCGCACGGCCGGGCACATCCCCACGCACCTGCCCGACCTGCAACGGCGCCGGCCTGATCAACCGCAGCCAGGGCGCGTTCGCGTTCAGCGAGCCGTGCCGGGACTGCCGCGGCACCGGGCGGATCGTGGACGACCCGTGCCCGGAGTGCGGCGGCGACGGCATCAGCACCAAGAGCCGCACGCTGACCGTGCGCATCCCGGCGGGGGTCGAGGACGACCAAAAGATCCGCCTCGCCGAGCAAGGGGAACCGGGCCAGAACGGCGGCCATGCGGGGGACCTGTACGTCCGCGTGCACGTGACCCCGCACAGCGTGTTCGGCCGGGCCGGCAACGACATCACCATCAGCGTGCCGGTCACGTTCCAGGAGCTGGCGCTGGGCAGCACGTTGACGGTGCCGACCCTCGACGGCAAGGTGAGTCTGCGGGTGGCGCCCGGCACGGCCAACGGCCGGGTGTTCCGCGTGCGCGGCAAGGGCGTCGTCAAACGAGAGGGCGCGACCGGGGACCTGCTCGTCACCGTGCAGGCCGCCGTCCCGGCCAAGCTCAACGACGAGGCGAAGGCCGCGCTCGAGGCGTACGCACAGGCCACCGCGGGTGAGGACCCGCGTCCCGAGCTGACAGCGTTGCTGAAGCAGAGGAGCGACTGATGTTCCCCAGCGGAGTCCCGTTCCCAGTGAACGCCGATGAGGACACGCCCATCTTCGTGATCTCGGTGGCGGCGCAGCTGTCCGGCCTGCACGCCCAGACGCTGCGCAGCTACGACCGCCTCGGGCTGGTCTCCCCCGGCCGGACCTCCGGCGGCGGCCGCAGGTACTCGATGCGCGACATCGCGGTCCTGCGCGAGGTGCAGCGCCTTTCCCAGGAGGAGGGCGTGAACCTGGCCGGTATCAAGCGGATCATCCACCTGGAGAACCAGGTGGACGCCTTACAGAACCGGGTCCGGGAGCTGAGCGAGGAGCTGGCGGCCGCCTACGCTGCGGCTGAGCAGGCGGCCGCGGCCATCCACAAGTCCTACAGGCACGAACTCGTCCCGGTCCGCCGCCAAACGGCTTTAGTGGTCTGGAAACCGCAGCCCCGTCGCTGAACTTTTCAACGCCCCCGAACGCCCCGGCATTCGGGGGCGTTTCCAATAACCGGTCGCGTCCGCTCAGCCTTGCGCGACACCATCTCCGGCCATGGGAACGTTCATCCCGGGAGTGGAGCTGTCGCGCCGCTTCTACGTCGAGGCCGTGCTGCCTGTGGTGCATGCGCATTGTGGCGAGATCCCGCACACCGCCGCCCGGATCGGGCCCGGCTCGGAGGTGCTCGGGTTCGACACCGCCCGCTCGGCCGATCACGACTGGGGGCCGCGCCTGCAGTTGTTCCTGCAGCCGCAGGACCAGCGCGCTCAGGACATCGTCTCGATGTTGAGCGAGGAACTGCCGAAGACGTTCTACGGGTATCCGACGAATCTGTCGTCGGCCGGCCGGGTTCGCTTCATGGAGTTCACCGACGGTCCGGTGTCCCATGGCGTCGACGTCACCACTCTGGATGCCTGGTTCGACGGGCACCTGGGTTTCGATCCACGGTCCGGTGTCTCCCCGTTCGACTGGCTGGCCACGCCGACCCAGGTACTGGCCGAGGTCACCGCAGGCGCTGTGTTCCACGACGAACTCGGGCTCACGCATGCTCGCTCTGCACTCGACTGGTACCCCGAGGACGTGTGGCGGTATGTCCTCGCCTGCCAATGGCAGCGCGTTTCCGAGGAGGAGGCGTTTGTCGGCCGTTGCGGTGAGGTCGGCGACGAGCTCGGCTCGGCCGTTGTCGCCGCTCGTCTGGTTCGCGACCTGATGCGGCTGACTCTGCTCATGTACCGCCGCTACCCGCCGTACAGCAAATGGCTCGGCAGCGCTTTCGCCCGGCTGGATTTCGCCGCCACTCCGTCGTTGACCGCGACCCTGACGGCCACGACCTGGCATGACCGGGAGAACCACCTGGCGAAGGCGTACACCGCCATCGGACAGCTGCACAACGACCTTGGGTTGACCGCGCCGGTGGATCCCAGCACCCGGTCGTATCACGATCGCCCGTTCCAGGTCCTGCACGCCGAACGGTTCAGTCAGGCGCTGATCGCCGGTATCGCCGACCCTGAGCTGCGCGCTCTGCCGCTCACCGGGGCCATCGACCAGTTCGCGGACAGCACCGATCTGCTCGGCAATCGCGAACGGAGGCGCGCGGCGGCTGCGGCGCTGACTGTCTGACGCACGCACGGCACGACCGCGGCAGCCTTCCGGGTGCGGCGGCCAGAAGGAGCCCCAGTCAGTCCAGCGTGAACGGGTCGTAGGTGATGTGGTCCAGGGGGGTGCCGGCGACGAGCATGCGGGACACGGTCGACCGGATCATCCCCGGCGAGCCGCTCACCAGCACGTCCCGTTCCGCCCATGCGCCGTAGCGGGTCACCACGTCGGCCAGCGTGCCGTGCTCCACGCCGGTTGCGTCCGGCTCGGACTCCAGCACCGGGACCACGGTCAGCCATGGGTTGCTCGCGGCCAGCTGCTGCAGGTTGGTCAGGTCGTACAGGTCCTCCAGCACGCGCCCGCCGTAGAACAGGTGCACGCGTGGGTTCTCCCCCCACTGGCAGAGCTCGTCGATGATCGCCCGCATCGGTGCCAGACCGGTTCCGCCGGCGACCATGACTAAGTCCCGGCCGTTCTCGCGGTTGATCCGCATCCGGCCCATCGGCGGCCCCAGCCGCCACACCTCGCCGGGGCGGGTGTGCCGGACGATCGCGCGGCTGACCCAGCCGCCCTCGACGTTGCGGACGTGGAAGTCGATCGTGCCGTCCTCGCGGGGCGCGTTGGCCGGCGAGAGGTACCGCCACAGCCGCGGCCGGTGCGGGGACTCCACGCTGAGGTACTGGCCAGGCGTGTAGCCGATCGGGTGGTCGGTCTGGACGGTGATCACCGCCAGGTCCCAGCTGATCGCCCGGTGCTCGACCACGGTCGCCGGCCACCAGGCCGGGCCGTCCTCGGCGTTCGCGGAGTCCAGCATCGCCCGGGCCATGATCGTGTACGCCTCGGCCCAGGCGCGCTCGATCTCGTCGCTCCAGGACTTCTTGGCGAACTTCTTCACCGCCGCGATCAGCGCCGTGCCGACCGCCTCGTAGTGGGCGCTGACCACGCCGAACTTGCGGTGGTCGCGGCCGAGCTGGCGGAGGAACGGGTTCAGGTCGTCCGGGCGGTCGACCAGCTGCACCACGTGCACCAGGGCACGCAGCAGCCGGGACCGCTGAATCTCCATGTTCGCGGGGAACATCTCCCGCGCGGTGGGGGACAGGCTGAACAGCATCCCGTAGAAGAACTTGGCGACCTCGTCCTGTTGCGGCTCGACGACGGCGAAGCTCTCGCGGACCAGGCGGACCATGGCGGTCGCGCCGGTGCTGGCGTCCGCGGATCTCGACGGCGTGGTCGTCGCGGACCTTGGTGTCTGGGGTATCGGGCTCACTAGGGCGTTTGCTGTCATGGTCGGGGCACGGACTCCAACCTCTGGCTCAGACGACCCGATCTTGGGCGTCACGTTTCTCATGCATCCATCCCCCGACAGGGTTGGACACTAACCCGATTCTCGTTGGAAGTCCGCCTTGATGCCACCTTCGTGTACTTGTACGTCACCGAATGTTGAGGAAGGTCCCTCATCCGGTTGAACACTGACGGGCGGTCTGTGCGGTCCACGCCCGATATGAAACTGTTACCGCCGTGCCTTCCGCAACCCCGACCCCCACCGGCACCGCCGAGGCGCACCTGCTGGACCTGGAACTCGCCGATCCGCCCAGGCCCGCGCTGGCGGCCGTCGTCGACCCGCTGCTCGACTCCGAGGCCGATGACCTGCCCGGATCCCATGGTGAGCATCTCCTCCAGTGTGCGTACGGTACCCGTGACCGGGCCAAGAAGTTCTACGAGAACCAGCTGCTCGACCATCTCAACGAGGCGATGATCGAGTTCATCGGCCGGATGGAGATGGCGTTCGTCGCCACCGCCGACGCCTCCGGTGAGTGCGACTCGACCTTCCGCGCCGGCCCGCCGGGCTTCCTGCGCGTGCTCGACTCGCGGCACATCGCCTACCCCGAGTACCGCGGCAACGGCGTGCTCGCCAGCCTCGGCAACATCAGCGAGAACCCGCACCTGGCCATCCTCATGGTCGACTTCGTCCGGGACCTGATCGGCCTGCACGTCAACGGCAAGGCGCGGGTGCTTGAGGACGCCGAGATACGCGAGCAGTATCCGGACGTGCCGGCCGAGCACGACCGCGGCCGGACCCCGGAGCGCTGGGTGGTGGTGCAGGTCGAGGAGGCCTACATCCACTGCCGCAAACACATTCCCCGGCTGCAGCCGGTCGAACGCACCCGCGACTGGGGCACCGACGACGTGAAGCGCAAAGGTGGTGACTACTTTGGCGCGAAGGGCACGCCACGCCCGTGGACAGGAGTGGTGCAGACTTCTGGGTAGTGAGTACGACCCATCCCTCCGGCGACCGTGAGACCGCGGCCCACGACCTCGAACGTGAGCTGTCGGTGCTGTTCGGCCGCGCCCGCAGCGTCTCGCTGAGCCTCGCCGCCCAGATCCACCCGGGCCTGGACGCGGCCTGCTACGCGATGCTGCTGCACCTCGGCGACATCTCGCCAGTGCGCGCGGCGGACGTGGTCGAGCGCACCGGCCTGGATAAGTCGACCGTCAGCAGGCAGATCGCCCGGCTGGAGGAACTCGGCCTGGTCGAACGGGTCGCCGACCCCACCGACGGGCGGGCCCGGCAGGTCCAGCTGACCGACGTCGGCACCGCCCGGCTGGACAAGGTGCGGACCGACCGCCGGGCCAGACTCCGCGCGATCTTCGAAGGCTGGTCGACGGAGGACATCACGTCGTTCTCGGCACTGCTCGCGAAGCTCAACCACGACCTCTGACCGGATATAGTTGTCATCAGCAACCAAACGGTGGAGGTAGGGCGATGAAGCCGACCGCCGAACACTACGTCGCGATGCTCCGGCAGATCCGCTCGCTCGTCGAGGTCCAGCACGCGGTGACCATGCGCAACTGGCAGGACTCCCGCCTCCAGCCGGGCGCGGGCAAGCTGCTCGCGCTGCTGTCGGCCACCGGCGAGACCCGCGTGTCCGACCTGGCCGACCAACGGTTCGTGGATGCCTCGGTGGTCAGCCGCCAGGCCGCGCAACTGGAGAAACTCGGCCTGATCGAACGCCGCCGCGCCCCGGAGGACGGCCGCGTGGCCCTGCTGCGCGTCACCCCCGAAGGTGAGCGCGTCCTGGAAGAGTGGCGCCAAACTCAAGTCGACCTCCTAGCCAAAGCCCTGCACGGCTGGGACGCCGACAAACTGACGGCCGCCACAACCTTCCTCGCCGAGATCAACGAGGACTTCCGCACCAGCCTCTTCGACTGACCCCACCCCGGACAACCACCCACCCCTCACCTGTGGACAACCCGCACCCCTGTGGACAACCACCCCCACCCACACCCTCGCGCCCCCGATTCCGTCTCCCCTCCATGAGATCGTGAAATCAGGGGTTCCCCCTGGGAGGGGACCCTCGTCGCGGCGTGGGCGCAGCCAGCCGCAACGATGGTGGGTCGGCCAGGCACAGGAGCCGCAATTGTGGTGGGTCCCGGCCAGGCGCAGCGTGCTGATCGCGAGGTTGCGCAGCGAGGCTATGACTCTGAGGCGGTGCCGGTGCGCACCCGGAAGGCGTCTTCGTGATCGCCGGTAAGCCGCAACGGTGATGGGTCAGACAGATGAGCCGCGTCCCGGGCGCCCGTTCGGCGCAGCGGGCGGGGATCGGCGATGTGGCGCTTCGCCAGGTAGACCACCTGGTGTCCAGTCACATGAGCGACCGGCACAGTTCCTTGATCAGGAACTGCGGGCCCTCCTCGCGGAGAGCCCGCAACGTGGCCGTGATGAGTGCCCCGAGCCGGACGCCGCCCGCGGGTGGATTCTGTTGGCATATAAAGGAAATGCCCCCGGCGGTCCGGGGGCATCGGTGGCTCAGCCGAATCCTCGGTCGTCCTGTTTCAGTGCTGTGTCCACCGTCAGTGCCGAGGCGACGACGAGGCTGATCAGCGGGTTCTGCAGCTGCCGGTGGATCTGCACCACGTAGTTGTCGGCCGTGGTGAACATGGTCTTGGCGAAGCCCTCCCAGGTCTTGGTGATCCGGGCGATCTCCTGGCCGGTGTGGTCGTGGATCATGAAGTTCCACGCCCGCCAGTTCTCCGCCTGGATGCCGCCGACCTGCTGGCCGTTGACCACGAAGGCGAACCTGATCTTGCCGATCATGTTCTCCTGCACGATCTCGCCGATCTGGTGGCCGTTGGGCTGCTCGACGATGATCCGCGACTTCATCAGCTTGGCCGGGCGGGTCAGCCGCAGCACCGTGCTGCCCATGGTGTCGCGCACCTCCAGCCGGTGCGTCATGAACTGGTCCCAGCTGGAGAGGAACCGAACCGCCTTCTTCAGCGCGCTCTGCCCGACCTCGGCGACCGAGCCGATCTGCTGCCCGGCCTGGTTGAACACCGAGTACTCGTTGGCCATCTCGATGAGCTTGACCTTCTGGTTCACCACCAGCACCGGCTCGGTGAACAGCGTGCCGCCGCCACCGGAGACCGGGCCGACCCCGGCTTTCTGCTGCACCTGTTGCTGGACGCGGGACGGGTCGTGCTGCCGCCCGACGTTCACCTCCCAGGCGCTGCCATCACCGGCCTGCTGGGTCGCTTGTGTCCATTGTGTACCGTCCCACCAGCGCAGGACGCGGGACCCTGGCTGCTCGGGATACCACCCCGGCGGCTGGTTCACGGTTGATCAGTCCTTCCCCTCACGTTCGGTCCCGGCCGCCACGGCTCTCCAGGCGGCGCGACAGACCGACTGGGAGCAACTTAGTCAACCCGACCACGAATTTGTAAGGAGCACCCGGAATGGACCGGATCCGGCCCCTGGCCAGGTCCGCGAGGCAGTCGGCGACCACCCGGTCGGCCTGCAGCCACAGCCGGTCGGGGATCGTCGTGGTGTCATCACCGGCGCGAGCGTGGAACTCGGTCCGCGTGAACCCGGGGCACAACGCCATCACCCGCACGCCGGTGTCCTTCAGCTGCACGGCGAGACCTTCGGAAAACGCCGTCACCCAAGCCTTGCTGGCGCTGTAGGTGGGCCCGGTCCCAGGGAAGAACCCCGCGATGCTGGACACGTTCACGACCGCACCGCGACCGCGCGCGATCATCCCGGGCAGCGCCGCGTGAGTCAGCCGCAGCACGCTCGTGACGTTCACATCCAGCTGTTGCTGTAGCCAGCCGACTTCGACGGCCTCGAACCGCCCACGCGTGCCGAACCCCGCGTTGTTCACCAGTAGGTCGACGGGGTCCGCCTGCAACCGCCGCTCCACCACCGCCCGACCCTCCACAGTGGACAGGTCAGCTGGTATGCACTCGGTATGCACGTTGTATACCGCTTGTATTTCGGCGGCGACCTCCGCCAGCCGCGACTCGGTGCGGGCGATGAGCACAACGTCATGGCCATCGGCCGCGAGCCTGCGCACGAAGGCCGCGCCGATTCCCGCGGTGGCGCCGGTGACAAGGGAGGTGGGCATGACCGCCAACCTAGCTGGCGGCGTGAACTGCTACGACTGGCCGTGGCGGCCCGGGGGCAACTGGACCGTGCCGTCGGTGGAGGGCTCATCGTCGTCGAACGGGTCGATGACATCCGCGACCTCACCCAGACCACGCAGCAGGCGCTCCAACCGCGACGGGTTCGAGTTCACCGGCGCCGCGGCCAGTACCCACCCGTCCTCGATCCAGGCGACCATGATGTCCGCGCCCAGCTCCTCGGACGCGTCCACCAGGTCGGGAGTGATCAGTGCACGAGCCTTGGCCAGGTCGGACACGAACGCGTACCGCTGGCCGACCGGGCCGAGCAGTTCGGGCATGTGCTCCTGCTCGAACGGCACGCTCGGCAGCCACAGCTCGATCACGACCGGGTGCTTCCGGCGGCACTGGACCGCGGCGATCACCGCACTGACCCGGCCCCCGTTGTCCAGGTCGAACACATAGACGCGGCGCCGCCCATCCGCCGTGAACGTGGACCCGGCGACGACATCGTTCGCGGTCCCACCCTCGTAGTAGGCGATCGCGCCACCCTGCCACTGGGTGGGCAGCACGTTGTCGGTCTCGGTGAACTGCCATCCGCGCAGCGCCGCCCACCTGCGCCGCTCACGGTTGCGTGACGTACGGACGGCACGGTCGCGAGCGAGCAGAGCGACGCCGCCGACGGCCGCGACGGCGGCTACGGCGAACCAGACCCATGACGGACCCACCCAATGAGGGTAGCGGTCGAGGCCGCGAACCGGAGATCACGGCCCCCGCGCGTCTCCCCCGAACCCACACAACCCCCAAGCCACGACACCCCAGCCCCACCCGGTCACTCGCAGTGCCCACCCACCCACCTCTACAACCATGACCCAAACTGGCCACCACCCGGCCGTTCGCCCCGGGGACTCACCCCCGCCCAACCCCCGGACCGGTCCCACCCCCACATCGCGCCCTGCCCACCCCGGCCCTCACCCCCAATCTGGCCTTACCCCACCCAACCCGGCCCTGCCCGCCCTGGCCTTCACCCCGCCCACCCTGCCCTCACCCCGCCCAATCCGGCCTCACGCCACCCAACCCGGCCCCGCCCACCCCCGACCAGTCCGCCGCCACATCGCACCCCGCCAACCCCGCCCAACCTCAACTCCGCCCAATCCCGCTCCGCGCCCAACCCCGGCCAGGCCCAACCCCGGCCCCGGCCCTGCCAATCCCGCCCCGCGCCCAACCGCGGCCGATCCGCCCCGCATCGCACCCCGCCCACGCCGCGACGAGGGTCCCCTCCTGGGGGATCCCCGAATTTCACGCTACTGGGGAGGGGCGACAGAAGGAGAGCTGTGGGGATGAGTTATCCACAGGGGTTCGGGCCGGATGGGAGTTGAGGTGAGCGCCGCTGTGGGGCTGGCCTGGTCTTAGAGGCGGAGTGGGCCTGAGGAAGCGTGAAAACGCTCGGCGTGTGTCCTGCGAAGCGACGGCAACGGAGACGGTCGCGATGCCAGGTGAGCGTGAAGACACCGCGGCCTGGGGTTGGCCGCGGTGCCGGGTGAACGGGTGGGTGGGTTAGGACACGGCGGCGAGGCGGGTCAGTTCGGCGACGTGCGCGACTGTGGGCCGGCGGATGATGTCCTGCATGTGGCTGGTCAGGACCTCCTCGCCGGTCGGGGCCAGCTCGCGGGCCACGGTGGCGACCATGGTGATCAACGTGAGGGAGTTGCCGCCGAGGTCGTGGAAGTCGCTGCTGCTGTTGAGCAGGTCCACGTCGAGGTTCAGCACCTGCGCCCAGATCCGGGAGATGGCGCTCTCGGTCTCGTCGAGCGGCTCGGTGGGCGCGGCGGAACCGTTGCTCTCGAACGGGTCCGGCAGGTTCGCGACCGCGACCTTGCCGTTGACGGTCCGCGGGATCTCGTCCACCGGCAGGATGTGCGACGGGATCATGTACACCGGCAGGGTCTTTCCCAGGTGCTGGCGCAGGTCCTCTGTGTCCACTGTAGACGATGTGACCACGTACCCGACGAGGGTCTTCTCGGTGTGCCCCGGACGCATCCGCGGGATCACCACGGCGGCGGCGACCGACGGGTGGTCTTCCAACGTCAGGGCGATCTCGGCGGGTTCGATCCGGTGGCCGTGCACCTTCACCTGGTCGTCGATCCGGCCCGCGCACTCCAGCTCACCCGAGGGCAGGACCTGCACGATGTCACCCGTCCGGTACGCGCGGGTGCCATCGGCCATGTACACGAACCGTTGCCGCGTCAGGTCCGTGCGCCCGCGGTAACCGCGCGCCAGCTGGATTCCGCCCAGGTACAGTTCGCCGCTTTCCCCGGGCGCCACGAACCGGCGCTCGCTGTCCAGCACGTACATGCTGACCCCGTCGAACGGCACTCCGATGGGGACAGTCGCGCCGTCGTCAAGCTTCCCGTTGAACACATGATGGCTCACCGCGATGGTGGCCTCGGCCGGCCCGTACAGGTTGATCACCTTGCAGCGCGGGCCGAACAGCTCCTGCGCCCGCACCGCGAGCGACCGCTTGAACTGCTCACCGATCACCAGCAGCGCACGGACGTCGTTGCCGGGCTTGAGTTCCAGGCGCGTGATCAGGTCCAGATGGGACGGTGTCAACGCGATCACGTTGGCGCCCGCGTCGAAAACCTCCTGCAGGCTCAGGTGGTTGAGGTCGTCACGCATCAGCAACAGCGTGCCGCCCACCAGGAACGGCAGGATCAGCGAGATCTCGGCGACGTCGAACGACATCGAGCACAGCAGTGGCATCCGCGCCGACGCGTCGATGCCGTGCTCACGCGTCGCCCAGACCGCGTAGTTGCTGAGGCTGCGGTGCTCGATCTCGACGCCCTTGGGCTTGCCGGTCGACCCGGACGTGTACACGACGTACGCCAGATCGGACGGCTGGGGCAGGGTTTCCTGCACCGGCGGCTGAACGAGGTAGTCGAGGTCCTCCAGGACGATCCGTTCGCACCCGGAGGGGAGTTCCCTTTCGTGGTGCGGTTTTCCGACCAGGCACAGCGGGGCTTGCGCGTCCTCCAGGTAGTTCTGGATGCGGCCGTCGGGGTGTTTGGTGTCCATCGGCAGGTACGCGGCGCCGGCCATCAGCACGCCCCACGCGCCCGCGATCGCGTTCACCGAACGGTCCGCGAGCAACCCGACCACGTCGTCCCTGCCGATCCCGCGCTCCTTCAACGCGGCCGCGACGACCCGGGCATAGTGGTCCAGCTCGGCGTAGCTGACGTCGCCTTCGGGCCCGGAAATGGCCACAGCGTGCGGGTTCTTCGCGACTTGTGCGCGGAACTGCTTGACGATGTTGCACCCTGCGGGCACCTCGCCGCGTTGCTTGGGCTCGGCGGGCAGCAGGGTGCTGGCCTTCTGGTGCGCCATCGGCGAAAGCGACTCGCACAACGCGTCGAGCACGTCCTCGGTGCGCGTGCGCGACCCGGAGAACCAGGGCAGGGTCAGCTCGGTGCGGCCGTCGCTCTCCACGATGTTCAGGCTCAGCGGGCTCGGCGGCGCGGGCGGGTCGAGCATGTAGATCGACACCGGCTCGAACTGCGCGGTGCCGAACTCGGCGCCGTCCACCCGGCCCAGGTTGCTGACGTTGGCGACGCCGGAGAACCGGTCGGTCTCCCGCATCCGGGTGTCCAGCTTCTTGATCATTCGGCGCAGCAGGGCCAGCGGCGCCATCAGGATCTCCTTGCCCGGCGCGTGCACTGTGCCCTGACGCTCGCCGAGCACCTTCAGCAGCTGCTGATGCGTCTCCGCCCAGGTCTGCCCGGCCTTGATGTCCAGCACCACCGTGATCGCCAGGTTCGACGTCGAGTCCAGGTCCGGGTGCAGCACACGCAGGTCCAGCGGCACGCTGACCTGGGCTTTCTCCAGGCCGGACAACTTGACCAGCTCGGTCGCCATCCGGGCGACGACCGCCGGGTACGTACCGTCGACCGTGCGGCGCAGCCACTCGAACTCGCCTCGCTCGGCCCGGGGTGGGATGCCCAGCAGCGACGGGACGGAGAACTCCTCGCCCTTGGTGTCGATCTGGTTCAGCAGTGGTTCCTCGAGGTCGAGGATGGTCCGGCGGGACTCGGTCCGGCTCAGTTCCTCACCACGCAGCGCGCGGAACACCGCCGCCGCCCACATCCGCAGGCCGCGTGCGTCGGTGACCGCGTGTGAGGCGCGGAACACGACAGACGGGCCGTCCAGCAGCACGACCTCGCAGTACCTACCGTTGCGTGTGAGCGGTTCACGCAGGGCAGGGTGGTCGACGGGGTCGTTGCCCTCCGCGATCCGCACCCGCGGCGGCACGCCCTCGTCGGACCAGTGGCTGCCGTGCCGGGCCAGCCGGGTGCCCGGATAGCTGTCCCCGGCCACCTCCACCGCGTGCCGCAGCTCGTCCAGCCCGACCCGGCCGACGCCGGTCACCACCAGGTTGAGAACCGGGGTGAGCGCGCGCGGGAAACCCAGATACCACCGTTCCAGTGGCGCGACGCGCCGGGTGAAGCGTTTACCTGACGACATGTCCCCTTACCTCCTCATTCACCGGAGGCGAAGGTAGGCGCGCCGGTCCAGCGAATTCCCTGGACAAGCTGGGCGTTGCACTAGGAGACAGGCGGTGCGCGGCGTGCCACCCGGACGGCCGCTGGACGACACTGTGGTGGTAACAGTTGTCCACCGACCTGTGGATAGCGACCTGCGGTTTGTGGATAAGTCACCCATCCGTGTGGACAACCAGGTTGCGACATGTGAGTGAATCTGGGTTGAGCGGAACAGACTCAACTTTTCTGACGTTGGGCATGGTGGACGCTCATGCGGAAAGCTGAGCAGGGGTGAATGACCACGCGTACTGAGGTGAGGGATGGACGCTTTCAACCCGACCACGAAGACCCAGCAGGCGGTCTCCGCGGCGGTGCAGGCCGCTACCGTGGCCGGCAACCCGGATGTATCGGCGGCGCACCTGCTGGGTGCGTTGCTCGCGCAGGGAGACGGGCTGACCGCGCCCTTGCTGACCGCGGTCGGGGCCGATCCCAACGTCGTGCGCAAGGAGCTGGAGCTGATCGTCAACGGCCTGCCGTCGGCGACCGGCAGCACGGTGTCCGCGCCGCAGCTGAACGCGGAGGCCGCCCGGAGCCTGCAGCAGGCGCAGAAGCTGGCCACCGAGATGGGCGACGAGTACGTCTCCACCGAGCACGTGCTCTACGGGCTGGCGGCCGAGCGCGGCCGCGTCGGTGACCTGCTGCGCAGGCACGGCGCCACCAAGGACGCGCTGCGCGAGGCCTTCACCAAGGTCCGCGGCTCCGCCCGGGTGACCTCACCCGACCCCGAGGGCACATACCAGGCGCTGGAGAAGTACGGCGTCGACCTGACCGACCGCGCGCGCAAGGGCGAGCTCGACCCGGTGATCGGGCGCGACTCGGAGATCCGCCGCGTGGTGCAGGTGCTGTCCCGGCGGACCAAGAACAACCCGGTGCTGATCGGTGAGCCCGGGGTCGGCAAGACCGCGATCGTCGAGGGCCTGGCCCAGCGGATCGTCGCCGGTGACGTGCCGGAGTCGTTGCGCGGCAAGCGGGTCGTCTCGCTGGACCTGGGTTCGATGGTCGCCGGCGCCAAGTACCGCGGTGAGTTCGAGGAGCGGCTGAAGGCCGTCCTCAAGGAGATCACCGACTCGGCCGGCCAGGTCGTCACGTTCATCGACGAGCTGCACACCATCGTCGGCGCGGGCGCGACCGGCGAGGGCGCGATGGACGCCGGCAACATGATCAAGCCGATGCTGGCCCGCGGCGAGCTGCGCATGGTCGGTGCGACCACGCTGGACGAGTACCGCGAGCACATCGAGAAGGACCCCGCTTTGGAGCGCCGGTTCCAGCAGGTGCTGGTCGGCGAGCCGTCGGTGGAGGACACCATCGGCATCCTGCGGGGCCTCAAGGACCGCTACGAGGTGCACCACGGTGTCCGGATCACCGACGCCGCCCTGGTCGGCGCCGCGACGCTGTCCGACCGGTACATCACCGCGCGGTTCCTGCCGGACAAGGCGATCGACCTGATCGACGAGGCCGCCTCCCGGCTGCGGATGGAGATCGACTCGCGGCCGGTGGAGATCGACGAGGTCGAGCGGGCCGTGCGCCGGCTCGAGATCGAGGAGATGGCCCTGGCCAAGGAGGAGGATCCCGCCTCCGCCCAGCGCCTGGCCGCGCTGCGCGCCGAGCTGGCCGAGAAGCGCGAGGCGTTGTCCGCGCTGACCGCCAGGTGGCAGAACGAGAAGGGCTCGATCGAGAAGGTCCGTGACCTCAAGGAGCAGCTGGAGCAGCTGCGCGGCGAGTCCGACCGGGCCGAGCGCGACGGTGACCTCGGCCGCGCGGCCGAGCTCCGCTACGGCCGGATCCCGGCACTGGAGAAGGAACTGGAGACGGCCTCGGAGTCGACCAGGTCGGAGTCCGTGATGCTCAAGGAGGAGGTCGGCCCGGACGACGTCGCCGACGTGGTGTCCGCGTGGACCGGCATCCCCGCTGGGCGTCTGCTCGAGGGCGAGACCGCCAAGCTGCTGCGGATGGAAGACGCTCTTGCCCGCCGCGTTGTCGGCCAGGCCGAGGCCGTGCGGGTCGTGTCGGACGCCGTGCGGCGGACGCGGGCCGGTGTCGCCGACCCCGACCGGCCGACGGGTTCGTTCCTGTTCCTGGGCCCGACCGGGGTCGGCAAGACCGAGCTGGCCAAGGCGCTGGCGGAGTTCCTGTTCGACGACGAGCGGGCGATGATCCGGATCGACATGAGCGAGTACGCGGAGAAGCACTCCGTGGCTCGCCTGGTCGGTGCCCCACCCGGATACGTCGGCTACGACCAGGGCGGTCAGCTCACCGAGTCGGTGCGCCGGCGCCCATACAGCGTGGTGCTGCTCGACGAGGTCGAGAAGGCGCACCCGGACGTGTTCGACGTGCTGCTGCAGGTCCTCGACGACGGGCGGCTGACCGACGGCCAGGGCCGGACCGTGGACTTCCGCAACACCATCCTGGTGCTCACCTCGAACCTCGGCTCGCAGGCCATCGCGGACGCCACGCTGACCGAGCAGCAGCGCAAGGACGCCGTGCTGTCGGTGGTGCAACGCCACTTCAAGCCGGAGTTCCTCAACCGCCTGGACGACGTCGTGGTGTTCCACCAGCTGGCCACCGAGGAGCTGACCTCGATCGTGGACATCCAGGTGGACCGCCTGAGCCGCCGCCTGGCCCAACGCAGACTGACCCTCGACGTGACCCCGTCGGCCCGCGATTGGCTGGCGCTCAACGGGTTCGACCCCGTCTACGGCGCCCGGCCGCTGCGCCGCCTGGTGGCCTCGGCCATCGGCGACCAGCTCGCCAAGAAGCTGCTCGCAGGTGACATCCGCGACGGCGACAAGGTGACCGTCGACGTCCTCGACGACAGCTCAGGCCTCCAAGTCTCGGCCTGACACCACAACGACGGAGCCCGTGCCCGCGCACGGGCTCCGTTTCTGTTCGGGCTGCTGCAGCGGCCCTCAGGATCTGGTCGTGCACGCGGAAATACGTCCGGATGGGGGCTGGCGACGTTGCGCACATCTGTGGGCCGGACTGTCGGTGGGCTCGCTTAGGGTGGGGGCTTGTGCCCGTTGATCAGAATCTGAAGGCCGAGCTCGCGCGGCTGGTGACCGAGCTGTCGGTTGTGCACGGCAAGGTGACGTTGTCCTCCGGCAAGCAGGCGGACTACTACGTCGACCTGCGGCGTGCGACGCTGCACCACGCGGCGGCGCCGTTGATCGGCAAGCTGCTGCGGCAGCTCACCGAGGACTGGAGTTATGTGGCCGCGGGCGGGCTGACCCTCGGCGCGGACCCGGTGGCGACCGCGATGATGCACGCGGCGGCGGCGCAGGGTGAGGTGCTCGACGCGTTCGTGGTGCGCAAGGCCGCCAAGGAGCACGGCATGCAGCGGCGTATCGAGGGCATCGAGGTGGCCGGGCAGCGCGTGCTCGCCGTCGAGGACACCACGACCACGGGCAAGAGCCCGTTGACCGCCGTCGAGGCGTTGCGGGAGGCCGGCGCGGAGGTCGTGGGCGTGGCCACCGTGGTGGACCGGGCCACCGGCGCCAAGGAGATCATCGAGGCCCAGGGCGTGCCCTACCGGAGCCTGCTCACTCTGGAGGACCTCGGCCTCACCGCCACGTGACCTGACTGTTGGGCGGCGTTGGGGGTTCCCGGCGCCGCCCGGCAGTAAGGTGATGTTGTGGCTGGTTTCTTAACCGGTGTGGTCGTGGCGGTGCACTTCGCCGCGCTGATCTACATCGGTTTGGGTGGCTTCCTGGCCTGGCGCTGGCCCAAGTCGATCTTCGTGCACATCTTCTTCGCGGCCTGGGGCGTGGCCATCAACACCGTGCCCGGCCTGCTGTGTCCGCTGACAACCGCGGAGGACTACCTACGGGCCCAACGGGGACTGGGGCCACTGCCGGGTGGGTTCAACGAGTACTACATCTACGACCATCTCATCCCGCGTAGCCTTTTGCCGGTGGTAGCAGTGGTAGCAGTCGTGCTTCTGGTGGTGTCCTACGTGGGCGTGTTCGTGTTGTGGCGCCGCCGGCGCGCGCTGGTCACCCAGTGAACCCGACGGAGTGGGTGTTCGGCGAACCGGTGGGTGTCGGTCCTTGGGAAGGGCCGTGGCCGGACGATCCGAAGTACGACCCGGAGCTGCTGCGAGACGGCGACCGGCGCAATGTGATGGACAAATACCGTTACTGGCGCCGGGATGCGGTGATCGAGGATCTCGATACCCGGAGGCACGATTTCCACGTCGCGATCGAGAACCTCCAGCACGACCACAACATCGGCACAGTGGTCCGGACCGCGAACGCGTTTCTGGCCAAAACCGTGCACATCGTCGGCCGCCGGAGGTGGAATCGGCGGGGCGCGATGGTGACTGACCGTTACCAGCACATCGAGCACCACGAGGATGTACACGATCTGGTGAAGCGCACCCCGGGGCTCACGCTCGTGGCGGTTGACAACACCCCGGGGGCGCAACGCCTGGAGACGGTCAAGCTGCCGCGCAACTGCGTGCTGCTGTTCGGCCAGGAAGGCCCTGGTCTCAGCGAGGAGGCCAGGCAGGCCGCGGAGATGGTGGTCTCGATCGCGCAGTTCGGATCGACCCGGTCGGTCAATGCCGGCGTCGCAGCGGGCATCGTGATGCACGCATGGATCCGGGACCACGCCGATCTGTCCAGAGCCTGGTGACCTGATTACCCGAAGTGGGTGGACTGTCGCACTGGGGGGTACCTCGGAACCGATCCAGACCGCACCATGGCGGGTATGGCTCATGAGCTGGTAGCGCCCTCACGTCTGTGGGCAGCGCGCGCTGCGGTGTCGGAGCTGGGTGTCCAGGCCAGGCACCTGCGACGGCTGTGGGCCAGACCCGGCACGCTGCTGGGGGTCGACGGCTGGCCCGCGACTCGCGGCGAGCGCCTGTACCGGCGGTTCAACTACTGGGCCCATGCGCATCTGATCGACTGCTTAGTGGACGCGCAGGAGCGCTACCCGAACCCGACCCGCCCGGCGACCATCCAACGAGTGATCCGAAGTGTCCGGGTTCGCAACGGCCGCAGGTGGACCAGCGACGACTACGGCGACGCAGCGTGGCTGGGCCTGGCTTTGCTGCGGGCGCGAAACGTGGTTCCGGTCGACAACGCCATAAAAGCCATTACCTACCGGCTCCGCGACGCCTGGTCCGATCACGCGGGCGGCGGAATCTGGTCGCACGCCGGCGAGGATCTGAAAAGCGCGCGCGCCAACGGCCCCGCCACAATCTTCTTCGCCCGTACCGGAAGCCGCGCGGATCTGCACCGGGCCCGCGCGATGGCCGAATGGATGGAGGACTTCCTCCTCGACGAGACCAACGGCCTGCTGTGGTTCGGCCTGCACGTCACCATGGACGGCGAGATCCGCGAGATGGTGAAGGAGGCCTACACCTACATCCAGGGCGTGTACCTCGGGATCTGCCTCGAACTGGCCGCGGCCGGCGACCCCATCTGGGCCGAACGCGCCGAACGGACGATCATCGCCATCAGCGAGCACCTGGCCAACAACGGTGTTCTGCGCGGCCACGGAGGCGGCGACGGAGGCCTGTACGCAGGCATCCTCGCCCGCTACCTAGCCCTGGCGGCCCTGCGGCTCCCCGCCCTCACAGGCGCGTCGGTGACCGCGTTGGCCGCACGCGAAACAGCCCAGCAACTCGTCATGACCAGCGCCGCCGCCGCATGGCGCAACCGCGCCGTCGGCCGGGGCGGCCCCCTCTACGGTCCAGATTGGACACTGCCGGCCCGGGTCCCCAGGTCACCGCGGCACGCCATCCCGGAACGCGAGCTGTCGGCGCAGCTGGGCGGCTGGATGGTGCTGGAAGCAGCCGCATTGCTCGAGCGATCCCGCTGACTCCGTAAGCTGCGCGTATGGGTGTGATCGTTGTTACTGGGGGCAGCCGGGGTATTGGGGCCGCGATCTGCCGGAGGCTGGCCGCAGAGGGCCACAAGGTGGTTGTCAACTACACCAGTGATGCCGCTGCTGCCGAGGCCGTGGCCAAGGAGACCGACGGGCTTGCGGTGCAGGCGAACGTCACCGGCGAGGCGGATGTCAAGCGGCTCTTCGACACCGCTGAAAGCCTTGGTCCGCTCACGGCAGTCGTTTGCAACGCGGCCATCACCGGCAACACGCCCGGCCGCCTCGACGAGCAGTCCGTGGCGACCGTGCGTGATGTCTTCGATGTCAACGTTATCGGCGTCTTCCTGTGCAACAAGGAAGCCGTGCTGCGAATGTCCACAAAGTACGGTCATGGCGGTGGGGGGATCGTCAACATCTCCTCCACTGCGGCTGGGCGCGGTTCGCCCAATGAGTGGGTTCATTACGCCGCAACGAAAGGCGCGGTCGAGACGCTCACCTACGGCCTCGCCCTCGAGGTCGCGGACGAGGGGATCCGGGTCAACGCCGTCGCGCCCGGGCTGGTCGAGACCGACATGCACGCGGCCGCGGGGATGCCGGACCGGCCTACCCGCCTGGCGCCGCTCATCCCGATGAAACGGCCTGGTCAGCCCGCTGAGATCGCCGAAGGCGTGGCGTGGCTGCTGTCCGGTGCCGCGTCCTTCGTGACCGGCGCCATCCTGCCCATCAGTGGGGGCCGCTGAACAGCGCCGCGGCAGCGGCGACGACCTCGTCGTGCGGCACTTCGTTCACCTGCCGGCTGATGTTCCACCGGTGCCCGAACGGGTCCGTCACCTGGCCGTGCCGGGCGCCCCAGAAGGTGTCCGACACCGGCTGGCGGACCTCTGCTCCGGCCGCGACGGCCTGCGCGAACACGGCGTCCGCGTCGTCGACCTCCAGTTGCAGCACCGTGGCCGTACCGCCGATCGACGGCGGCGCAAGGACTCCCAGCTCCGGGAACTCGTCGGCGATGTGCAACGCGGACGACCCGACCCGTAACTCCACGGACATCAACCGCCCGTCCGGCACCGGGATCCGGCTCACCTCCGTGGCCCCGAACGCGTCCGCGTAGAACTTCGCCGCCTGCGAGGCACCCTGAACGACAATGTGCGCTGTGATCACCATGTCCTGACCATAAGCACGTGGTCTTGTACGTTCTTGACATGACCGAGGACGTGCGGATGTGGCGTCCCGCGGACGGTGTCCTGCTGCTGGCCGGGCACACCAGCGGGTACGCGATCGAGCCGCGCGGCGAGTACGTCTTCGGAGTCGTTGCCGAGCAACCGATGCACTCCCGCCGCGGCCGTGAGCACCGGGAAGTGCGGCCAGGTCAGCTCGTCGCCTGGGACCCGTCGCAGGCGCATTCCGGCGAGTCCGGCACGCCGTGGTTCGCCCGTCTCGCGATCATCGAGGGCGACGCGCACGACCTTGCCAACGTCGAGTTTCCGCAACCCGTGCTGTCCGATCCGGTGCTCGCGAACCAGTTCGTCCGGTTGCACCAGTTGCCCGCGGGTCTCGAGCAGGACGAACAACTCGTGACATGGCTGAACACCGTTGTCGCCAAGTATTCTCCCGCCCGGCGACACACAACTCCCGCTGGTGCCAAGGAGTTCCGGCTGGCGAGCGAGTACCTCGCCGAGCACCCGGAACGCACGGTGAGCCTGGCCGAACTCGCCGGAGTAGCTGGTACGACCAGCTTCCAGCTGATCCGGCTGTTCCGCGAGCACACCGGCCTGCCGCCGCACGCGTTGCACGTCGCGCACCGTATCCGCCTGGCGCGCCGCCTGCTGGAGGCCGGACATTCCGTCGCGGAAACGGCCGCACGCACCGGTTTCACCGACCAAAGCCATCTGCACCGGCACTTCCGGCGCGCGCTCGGGTTCACACCCGTGGCGTACCAACGACTACTCTCCGGCAGCAGCTAACCTGTCCGGGTGCCTATGGAGACGATCAACCAGACCCGGCTCCACAAAGCCGAACTGGACAAGCTGAAGACGCAGGTCGGCAAGATCCGTTATGCGTGCGAACAGCTGAACGAGCCGGTCACCGCCGAAGTGCAGACGTGGCTGCGCCAGTTCGGCGTGGTCGTCGACCGCTCGTACGCGTCCGCGATCGTCAACAAGTGGCGCAAGGAACACGACTTAGCGACGACGGGCGGGATGCCGGTGCTGTCCCCGGAGCTGCTGGCGGAGATCGACCAGATCAACGCCGGCGAGCCGGAAGTGCCTGTCGTGCACGAAGAACCGGTCACCGTCGCGGAAAAGCCGATCGCCGCTCCGGAACGGCCGCGGCAGGAAGCGCCATCGCGCGGCGTGATCGTCGCGTGGATTTCCTTCATAGTGGGCGGGTTGGTGTCGGTCGCGGCGAACGTCGCCCACACGCTGTACCCGACCGCCGCGCAACTCGCCGACTGGGCGGCCGCGGGCAAAGCGGCGAACGACTGGACCCCGCCGCCCGGCGCCATGGTTTTCGCCGCGTTCTGGCCGATCGCGTTGATCCTCGCGGTGGAAGTGATCACGCGGGCCCAGTGGCGCAGGGGTTTCCTGTTCGGGCTCGCCCGTTATGGCGGCACGACGCTGGTCGCCGCGGTCGCCGCGGTCATGTCGTACCGGCACATGTCCGGCCTGCTCGCGATCTGGGGCGAGGACTGGTGGGGCGCGCATCTCGGGCCGCTCGCCGTGGACGGCCTGATGGTCGTTTCCGCCGCGGCTTTGCTGAGCATGAGCCGTGCCAAGGAAAAGGCCCCCGCCTGACAGCGAGAGCCATTACCGGAATGGTCAGTCGCAGCCGCACGATTTGCGGTGCATGAGCACCGGTTGCAAACGGGTCGTGGTCGGCGGCCGGGACGGGTCGGCGATCCGGGCGAGCAGCATTCGCACCGCGGTCCGGCCGATTTCCGCGATCGGCTGGGCCATTGTCGTGATGGGCGGGTCGAGCAGGTCCGCCCATTCCACGTCGTCGTATCCGACGACGGCCAGATCTTTGCCGATTTTCCGGCCACGGCGGCGGGCTTCGTGCAGAACGCCCGAAAGCATCACGTTGTTGCCCGCGACAACGGCGGTCGGCGGGTTTTCTAAGTCGAGGAGCTTGCCCAGTGCGGCAGCGGCCGGTTCGGCGGCCGACTCCCCGGACTGCACCAGGCCTTCGTCCCAGATCAGGCCGGACCGGCCCAGCCCGAGGCGGTAGCCCAGGATGCGCTCGGAGGTCGTCGCCAGGCCCTCGGCGCCGCTGATCATGCCGATCCGCCGGTGCCCGCGCTCGGCCAGGTGCTGGACCAGCGCGGACGTGGCGTGCACGTTCTCCGGGCCGACCTGGTCGACGTCCTGGCTCACGGTGAGCCGGTCCACCAGGACCATCGGGATGCCCAGCTGCTTGAGCTCCGGCAGCACGGTCCCGGCCGCGCGCGGCGACGGCGTCAGGATCAGGCCGTCCACCCTGCGGGAGCGCAGGGTGCGGACCGCGGACTGCTCGGCCGAGGCCTCGTCGTGCGTGTCGGTGAGTACCAGCGTGTAGCCCGACTTGGTGGTCTCGTGCTCGATCGCCTGGATGAGTTCACCGAAGTAGGGGTTGGCGACCAGCGAGATCGCCACACCCAACGATCGGGTGCCGCCGGTGACCAACGATCGGGCGATCGCGTCCCCGGTGTAGCCCGTGCGCTCGATCGCGTCCAGCACTCTGAACTTGGTTTCCGGTGCCACGGCGCGCGTGGAGTTCACCACGTGCGACACCGTGGTGATGGAGACGCCCGCCATCTGGGCGACATCCTTCATGGTGACCAAGCCAGGCTCCTGTATCGAACAAGCGGCAAGCGTTTGCGCAAACGGTTGCGACAGGCTATGTGAATCATTAACTTCCCCGCAACCAGCCACGCAGGAGGGAAGTCATGGGACGACGAGGTCTCGCACTCATCGCCGCTGCCGGTCTGCTCACGTTCGTCGCGAGTGGTTGTACCAGCCAGAAGACCGGCAGTGGTGGGCAACCCGCCGATGGCGGCAAGATCAAGGTCGGTCTCGTGACCAAGACCGACTCCAACCCCTACTTCGTCGCGCTGCGCGACTCGGCGAAGGACGAGGCCGGCAAGTCCGGCGCGGAGCTGATCGCGCTGGCCGGCAAGTTCGACGGCGACAACGAGGGACAGGTCGCCGCGATCGAGAACCTCGTGCAACAGGGCGCGAAGACGATCCTGATCACGCCGAGCAACTCCACCGGCATTCTCGGCGCCATCAAGAACGCCCGCGACAAGGGCGTCCTGGTGATCGCGCTGGACACCGAGACGGACCCCAAGGACGCCGTCGACGCCACCTACGCGACGGACAACACCGAGGCGGGCCGGCTGCAGGGCTCGTACGTGAAGGCCGCGCTCGGGCCGAAGCCGCCGAAGTTCATCATGTTGGACGGCACGCCCGGCTCGACCGTGAGTGAGCAGCGCCACAACGGCTTCCTGCAGGGCATCGGCGTGAAGGCCGGTGACCCGGCCATTCTCGGCGCCGAGGCCACGAACGGTGAACAGAACAAAGCCCAGCAGGTCACCGAGAACCTGCTCCAGCGCGACACGTCACTGACCGCCGTCTATACGCTGAACGAGCCCGCCGGCCGTGGCGCATATGTGGCGCTGCAGGCCAAGGGAATCGCCGGGAATGTCGTGATCGGCTCGATCGACGGTTCCTGCCAGGGCGTCACCGACGTGAAGGATGGCAAGGTGGCCGTGACGGTCATGCAGTTCCCGAAGAAAATGGCGGCGCAGGGCGTGCAGGCCGCGGTCGAATTCAGCAAGTCGGGCAAGAAACCCAGCGGATTCATCAACACCGGAGTCGCCGTCATCACCGACAAGCCACTCGCCGGAATTCAAAGCCAGGACACCGCCTGGGGCCTCCAGAACTGCTGGGGCTGACACCCATGCGAACCGGGGATGAAGGGTTGGATGGATGACGACTCTGCGGGAACGGCGGGGGTCGGTCAGCGAGTACATGCTGCGGACCCCCGCGGTGGGGCCGGCGATCGCGCTGGTCGTGGTGATCGTGGTGTTCGCGGTCGTCACCGACACGTTCTTCACCGTGGACAACCTTTCGCTGGTCGTGCAGCAGTCGCTGGTGATCGGCACGCTCGCGCTCGGGCAGACGCTCGTGATCCTGACCGCGGGCATCGACCTGGCGAACGCGGCGATCATGGTGCTGGCCACTCTGATCATCGCGAAAATGACGCTGCTGCACGGGTTGCCCGGCCCGGCGGCGCTGGTTCTCGGCATCGCGGTGGCGACCGTGCTCGGGGCCGTGACCGGTGGCGTGGTGACTTCACTGCGGTTGCCGCCGTTCATCGTCACCCTCGGCATGCTCACGATCGTCACCGCGGTCGGCCGGATCTACGCCGCCGGCCAGAGCTTTCCGGTCACCGATGGCTTTCTCGGGTTTCTCGGGCAGTCGCAGTACCTCTTCGGGCAGCTCGAGATCACCTACGGCATGGGCCTGATGCTGGTGATGTACCTCGGTTTCTGGTACGCGCTCAGCCGGACCGCTTGGGGCAAGCACGTTTACGCGGTCGGCAACGATCCCGAGGCCGCGCGGCTGTCCGGAATCCACGTGCGGCGCAACGTTCTCGGTGTCTACATCGTCGCCGGGATCATCTACGGGATCGCCGCTTGGCAGGCGCTCGGGCGGGTGCCGAACGCCGACCCGAACGCGTTCCAGACCGGCAACCTCGACTCGATCACCGCCGTGGTGATCGGCGGGACCAGCCTGTTCGGTGGGCGCGGGAGCGTGCTCGGCACGTTGGTGGGCGCGTTGATCGTGGCCGTGCTGCGGTCCGGGCTGACGCAGGCCGGGATCGACAACCTCTACCAGGACGTGGCCACTGGCATCCTGGTGATCGCCGCGGTCGGGCTGGACCGGTTGTCCCGAGGGAGGCAGCGATGACCCCCGTGCTGGAGGGTGTCGGCCTGGTCAAACGCTATGGCCGGGTGACCGCGATGGACGGCGCCGACTTCGACCTGCGGGCCGGTGAGGTGCTCGCGGTGGTCGGGGACAACGGCGCCGGGAAGTCGACGTTGATCAAGGCGTTGTCCGGCGCGGTGATCCCCGACGAGGGCCGGATCCTCGTCGACGGCACCGAGGTCCGCTTCCACGGCCCGCTGGACGCCCGCAAGAACGGCATCGAGACGGTCTACCAGGACCTGGCACTCGCGCCCGCCCAGGACATCGCGACCAACATGTTCCTCGGCCGCGAACGCCGCCGGACCGGGCTGCTCGGCGGCGCGTTCCGGCTGCTGGACCAGCGCGGGATGCGGGCCGAGGCAAGGCGCGTGCTGGACGAGCTCGGCATCGACATCAAGTCCATGACCCAGTCGGTGGAAACGTTGTCCGGCGGGCAACGCCAGGCGGTGGCGGTCGCGCGGGCGGCGGCGTTCGGCACCCGCGTGGTGATCATGGACGAACCCACCGCGGCCCTCGGCGTCGCGGAGTCGGCGAAGGTGCTCGAGCTGATCGGCCGGATCCGCGACCGCGGCCTGCCGGTGGTCCTGATCAGCCACAACATGCCGCACGTCTTCGAGATCGCCGACCGCGTGCACGTCCACCGCCTCGGCAAACGGGTCGCGGTCGTGTCGCCGAAGACGCACACCATGAACGAGGTCGTCGGCCTGCTGACCGGCGCCCTGCGGCTGACCGCGGACGGCAGGATCGAAGAGGTCGGGCAAGCGGTGACCACCGGGCTGGACCGGTGATCCTGGCCGTCGGGTTGTGCACGCTCGACCTGGTCCAACGGGTCACCGAGCTGCCCGTACCGGGTCAGAAGGTGCAGTCGGCCGAGGTCGAACTGGTGGCAGGCGGACCGGCGGCCAACGCGGCGACCGCCATCGCCGCGCTCGGCCACCCGGTCCGGCTGGTCACCGTGCTGGGCGCGCATCCGTTGGCGGGCTTGGCAAAGCGCGACCTGGAGCGGTACGGCGTCGAGGTTCAGGACGCGCTGCCGGACCGCGCCGAGCCGCCCACGATCAGCGCTGTCTCGGTCCGTGAGTCCGACGGCGAACGGACGGTCGTCTCGCACAACGCCTTGAGCACCAACGCCAGAGCCGTGATCGATCAGTCCAATGTGGACACAGTGTTGGTCGACGGTCACCATCCGGAGCTCGCGCTGACCGCGGCCAAGGAAGCGAAAGTCCCAGTGGTGCTGGACGCGGGCAGCTGGAAACCCGTCTTCCCGCAACTGTTGCCGCACGTGGACGTCTGCGCCTGCTCGTCGGCGTTCCGCGGCGAGGTCGACTGCCCGGTGGTGACCTGGACCGACGGCCCGAACCCGGTCCGCTGGCGGATCGGCGACCAGACGCATACAACCCGTATACAACCTGTATACGCAGTGGACACATCCGGCGCCGGAGACGTCTGGCATGGAGCACTCGCATTGGGGATAGCGCGGCTCGGGCGCGTACCGGAGGCTGCGGACATGCCGTCGCTGATCGAGTTCGCGAACTGGGCGGCCGGTGTCCGGGTACAGCACAAAGGGGCGAGCTGGCGCGATGAACTTCGATGACCTCCTGGCGAGAGCCGCGGCGCTGGGCGACGGCGGACGGGGCATGCTCGGCATCTGCGGCGCGCCCGGGGCGGGCAAGTCGACCCTGGCCGCCGAACTCGTCGATGCGCTGGGCGACAAGGCCGTGTACGTCGGCATGGACGGCTTCCACCTGGCCCAGGTCGAGCTGGAACGCCTCGGCCGGACCGAACGCAAGGGCGCGCCGGACACGTTCGACGCCGCCGGCTACGTGAACCTGTTGCGGCGCCTGCGGGACCAGAGCGAGATCGTCTACGCCCCGCAGTTCCGCCGCGAGATCGAGGAACCCATCGCGGGCGCGGTCCCGGTGTTCCCGGAAACCCCGCTCGTGGTCACTGAGGGCAACTACCTCCTGGTGCCCGACCACCCCTGGGGTGAGGTACGCCACTTGCTCGACGAAGTCTGGTTCCTGGCCCCCGGCGAGAGCGAGCGGCACCGTCGCTTGATCGCCCGCCACGAGCAATTCGGGCGCTCACCGGAGCAGGCTCGTGACAGGGCGTATGGCTCCGATGAACGCAACGCAACCGTGATCAACGCTACGGCGAACCTCGCTGATCTCGTGCTATCGGGCTAACGCCCCGATCTCGTGCTGTGGAACGTCCGATAACGGCGTGCTCACGATCAGTGGTGATGCCTCGGACTTCCGGCACTATGGCTGAGTGGCCCTCCCCCCGATGATCTCCCCGGCCACGCGAAAGGACGGAACAGTCATGCCCACGTTGAGCGGGGTGCACCACATCGCGCTGACCGTGACTGACGTGGAGCGCAGCATCCCCTGGTACGAGCGGGTACTGGGGTTCACGGTGATCGGCAAACAGGACGAGGACGCCGTCGGCGTGCGCAAGGCGTTCCTGCGCGGGCCGGGCGAGGGGTTCGCGCTCACCCTCGTGCAGCACCCGTACGCGGCCGGCTCGGTGTTCGACGAGAAGCGCCCGGGTCTGGACCACGTGTCCTTCTCGGTGCCCGACGAGGTCTGCCTGACCGAGTGGACCGACCGGCTGAACGAGCACGGGGTCACGTTCTCCCCGATCACCGAGGAGCTGAGCGCTCCGGGAACGTCGGTCGTGGCGTTACGCGACCCGGACGGCATCCAGATCGTCCTGTGGGCAGAGAAGCCTTAGCGGTCACCGCTAGTCGGCGGTCGCTGAGACGAGCTGGGCGGGTTTGCGCATCTCCTGGCGGTAGCGCCAGATCCCCCACGCGGTCCCGGCCACGAAGAACACGATGCCGACGACCATCACGGTGGTCAGCAGCCATGGGAACTGCTCGAGCACTCCGGCGCCGTAGTAGCCGAGCAGCACCAGGGTCGGCACCCAGAGAACAGCGCCGGTCGCGGTGGCCGTCATGTACCTGCGCGAGTCCATGGCGGCCGCGCCGGCGATCAGCGGCGCGAGCGTGCGGATCCAGGGGATCCAGCGGGCCAGCACGATGGCCCAGAAGCCGCGCCGGTCGAGGAAGTCCCTCGCCTTGGCCAGCCGTTCGACGCTGAGCATCCGGCCGCCGAGGCGCCCGGTCAGCGACGATCCCGCGCGTCTGCCGAGCACGTAACCGAGCTGGTTGCCCACGACGGCCACGATCGTCGCCACGATGGACAGCGACCACGCCTGCACGTCGTGCGTGCCCTGCTGGGCGAGCACGAGACCGGCGGTGAACAGCAGCGAGTCGCCCGGCAGGAACAGACCCACGACGAAGGCGCATTCGAGGAAGACGAAGCTGAGCACGACCAGCCAGACCACGAGTGGCCCGTTCGTGCTTAACCAGCCCATCACGTCCATTTCAGCAGGGTACGTGGTGATCAGCCGTGGACGAACTCGGCCACGTAACGAAAAGCCTGGCGCGCCTCGGGAATCGCGTTGCCGAACGCCTGGAAGACATGGATCTGGCCCGGCCATTCCTGCAGCTCATGGCGGATTTCCGCCCGTGCGAGGCAAGCGGCCAGCTGCCGAGAGTCCTCAAGCAGGCACTCGGTGTCACCGACCTGGATCAGCGCCGGTGGCCAGCCTTTCTTGTCGGATTTCAGCACCGCGACACGGTTTTCCCACGGATCCCGGTCACCGAGATACGCGTACCGGCAGGCGAGAATCCCGTTGGGCGACAGGAATGGATCCCGGCGCAGCTGGTCCCTCGTGAACGACGAATCGCCGCTCAGGTCCAGCCAGGGCGAGAAGAACACGGCGTGGCTGGGTTTCGGCAGGTCCGACCGGACCAGGTCGTCCAGCAGGCACGCGGTCAGGTGCCCGCCCGCCGAGTCACCCGAGACGACGATCCGGTCCGCGGAAAAACCCTTGTCCAGCAAGGAGCGGTAGACCGCCAGGCAGTCATCGGCCGCCGCCGGGTAACGGTGTTCCGGCGCGAGCCGGTAGTGCGGCAGGAACACCGGCCGTCCAGTGCGTTTCGACATGGACCACGCCAGACCCCTATGGGAGTTGGGCGATCCGAAGGTGAACCCGCCCCCGTGCAGGTGCAGCACCATGCCGTTGGCGATCGACGCGCCCTGCGCCTGCACCCACAGGCCCGGAACGCCGCCGTAGCGCGCCAGCCACACCTTTGTCCCGCGTGGCAACCGACGCAGCGCGGAGCTGCTCAGAAGTCCCCGCATGGCACGGAGTTGCACGCCCCGCGGGACCCACCGGTCCGCCTGCGGGCGTACCCGGGTGGCGAAGAACCGTTCCAGCCGAACGCTTTCCGGTGACGGCGTCACGACTGGGCCAGCTCACCGGCCAGCTGCCAGGTGCGCTTGTGCTCCTCCGGTTTGGCGAACCCCATGTCGCTGACGATCACGTCGGTCGCGCCCGCGTCGAAGTAGCTGCGGATCCGCTGGGCCACGAACTCCTCGTCGCCGAACACGCCCACGTCCTCGGGCCCGCTCGCACCGCCGCGGTCCATGACCGTCCGGTACGAGGGAATGTCGTTGTAGATGGCCATTACGCGCTTCATGGTGGCACGTTTGCGGTCGGGATCGGCGGTGACGATCGCCGGCACGATCACCATGATCCTCGGCGGCTTCAGGCGTCCGGCAGCGGCCTTCGTCATGGCCGGGACGATGAAGTCCGTCAACACCTTGGGCGTCGCCAGGAACGGCATGGTCCCGTCGGCGAGTTCGCCCGCGACCCGCATCGCCTGCGGCCCCATCGCGGCCACGATGACCGGCACGGCGGGGTCGGCGCCCGGCACCTTGCCGGGGAACAGGCTGCGCGCTTGAACGGTCTCGCCCTGCACGTCGACCGTTCCCTCGTGGAACAGGCTGTGCAGGATCTCCAGGTACTCGCGCAGGTGCCGGATCGGGCGGTCCCAAGGGGTTCCGTAGATGTTGTCCGCCCACGCCTTGACCGCGAAGCCGATCGCCAGCGTGAACCGGCCGTGCGTGGCGGCCTGGGCGGTCTGCGTCTGGCTGGCGAGCAACATCGGATGCCTGGGGTAGATGGGCGTCACCGCCGTGCCGACCTCCAGCTCCGGCACCGCCTGCCCCACCAAAGCCGCCGACATCACCGCGTCATGCTCGAACCCCTGGGCGAACCAGAAGGACCGCACGCCGTAACCGGCCGCCTCGCGCGCACTGTCCTTGAAGTAGTCCAGGGCGTTGCCCACCACGGGGTCCGTCGCGGGCCCGAGCACGACACCGATCCTCATGCGCGCAATGTAGCGTGCAACTCCCCGGCAAGCCCCCGGTGCGCCCGCGGTCTAGGGCTGTCCCCAGATCTCAGGCCGCAGCCGAGTTCTCGGTGACCTCGCGGACAAAGCTGCCAATGTGCTTGATGGCGGCGTTGGCCTCGGGCAGCAGCGGCGCGAACCAGTGGAACACGTGCACCTGGCCCGGCCACACCTGCAGCTCGCAGTACCCGCCGGAGCGCTCGATCGACGCGGCCATCCGCTCCGAGTCGCCCAGCAGGCATTCGGTGTCGCCGACCTGGATCAGCACCGGTGGCCAACCGTGTTTGCGGACTTTCAGCACGTCCAACCGATGATGGGTCAGCAGGGTCTCGCCCGCGTAGGCCTTGCCGCACCAGACCGCGTAGTCCGGTGGTACGAATGGGTCGCGAACAGATGCATCGCGTGTCGCAAGTTCACTGCCGGTGAGGTCCAGGAACGGCGACAGCATCACCGCGGCGCCCGGCATCGGCAGTCCGTCGGCGGCGATGTCGGCCAGCAGGCACGCCGTCAGGTGCCCGCCCGCGGAGTCCCCGGCGACCACGATCTGCTCGGGCGAGTACCCGTCGGCCAGCAGCCATCGGTACGCCGTCAGCGCGTCCTCGGCGGCCGCGGGAAAGGGGAACTCGGGCGCCAGCCGGTAGTCCAGCAGCAACACCGGCAAACCGGTCGAAGCGGATATCCGGGCGGCCAGCTGCCGGTGCGTCTTCGGCGAGCCGCAGACAAACCCACCACCGTGCAGATACAGCAGCACACCAGGGGATTCACTGGTTCCCTTGGCCGTCACCCACAGGCCGGGGACACCGCCGGCGGTCACGTTGCGGATCTTGGTGCCGAGCGGCAACGGGGTTCTGCCCACCGCGTCGAACGCCTCGCGCACGATCCTCAGCGGCGTGGTTCCAGGCCGGACCACACCTCCGAGCACGCGCAGGCTCGAGATCATCAGCCGTACCAGCAAGCGACTCGCCATGCTGGGGGTAGCAGGTAGCTCAACCACGGCCATCGCCTCCCCGACATCCCGTCAACCTTGACGTGACAACTTTCACTGTAGATCACTCATCGGAGGATCGCCGCCCGCCGAAAGACTGTTAGGGGCCAGGTGGCAGGGGTTACCTTGAGTACGTGAGGTTGGCAGAGTCGTTGGCTTCGGCGCTGGGTGCGGACGCCGTCATCACGGATGCCGACGTCACCAGCGGCTACCAGCACGACATGATGCCGCTGGCGCCCTTCGGCACCCCTCTCGCCGTCGTGTTCCCTTCGGACACCTCGGAGGTCCAGACCGTTGTCCGGCTGTGTGCCGAGGCAGGGGTGCCAATCGTGCCGCGTGGGGCCGGTAGTGGGCTGTCCGGGGCCGCGAACGCCATCGATGGGTGTGTCGTGGTGGCGATGACGCGGATGAAGGAGATCCTGGAGATCGACCCGGACAACCGGCTGGCAGTGGTGCAGCCGGGCGTGGTGAACCTCGAGTTCCGCGGCGCGGTGGAGAAGCACGGGTTGTTCTACCCGCCGGATCCGTCCAGTTACGACTGGTGCACGATCGGTGGGAACGTGTCCACCAACGCGGGTGGGCTTTGTTGCGTGAAGTACGGCGTGACCACGGACTCCGTACTGGGCCTGGAGGTTGTGCTCGCGTCCGGGGAAGTGCTGCGGACCGGGCGCCGGACGGTCAAGGGTGTCGCGGGCTACGACCTGACCAAGTTGTTCATCGGCAGCGAGGGCACCCTCGGCGTGATCACGGAGATCACCGTGGCGTTGCGGCCGTTGCCCCAGGTGCCGGGGACTACCATCGCCGCGTTCCCGACGACCGAGGCCGCGGGCGCCGCGGTGTCGCGGATCGTGCGCGAGGGCCTGGTGCCTTCGTTGATGGAGATCATGGACGCCACCTCCATCCAGGCTGTCGAGGCGTACCTGAAGACCGAACTCGGGGCCGGGCAAGGCTGTGCGGCGCTTCTGCTGTGCCAGTCGGATGCGGGCGGTGCGGCCGCACGGCACGAACTCGAGATCATCGAACAGGTCTGCCAGGCGGAAGGCGCCGATCTCGCGTACACGACACACGACCTGGCCGAAGGGCAGATGCTGCTGCAGGCCCGCCGGGCGGTGCTGACGGCGCTTGAGGTCTACGGGACCTGGCTGACCGACGACGTGTGCGTGCCGCGAACCCGGATCGCCGAGCTGATCAGCGGATGCGAACGGATCAGCGCCGAAGTCGGCCTGCGTATCGCCGTCGTCGGCCACGCGGGCGACGGCAACATGCACCCGACGATCGTCTACGACGCCTCGTCCGCGGACGAGTTCGCCCGTGCCCGCAAGGCTTTCGACGATATTCTTGAGGTGGGCCTGTCCCTCGGCGGGACGATCACCGGCGAGCACGGGGTCGGCAGGATCAAACGCGAGTGGCTGGCGCGGGAGATCGGCCCGGTCGGGATGAAGGTCCACCGCGCGATCAAGTCCGCTTTGGACCCGGCGAACCTGTTCAACCCGGGCTCGATGTTCTAGAGGATCCGGCCGGCCAGGCCGCGGATGTCCGGGCCCGCGGCGAGGAACGCCTTGAGGTCCTCCTCACCGTCCTCGTGCATGAGGTCCAGTTTGGACACTCCGTCGACCTTGGTGGTGAACACGCTGAGCAGTGACGGCCAGCGGATCGCCAGCGCCGCCAGCTTCGCGATCTGGTCGCCGGTGACCGGGCCGGCGCCGCTCAGCCGTTGCCGGTAGGCGATGAACGTGTAGAACCGGAACAGGTTGATGAACCGCTTGATCTCGCGTGGGTTCACGGTCTTGAGCAGCGCCACGCCCCGCGTGATGGCCTCGTGGGCGTCCGCGTCGCTGTAGAGGCCGGCGAAGATCCGGTCCACCGCCGCGATCGTGTTGATGTTCATATCCGCGTCGAACGCTCGCGCGATCTCGGTCAGGGTGTCCAAAGTGGGGTTCTGCGCCAGGATCGCGGCCTCGGCCTGGCGAACCATGAGCGGATTCTCGAACTCCCGGACCGGATACGACGTGGATTCTGTTGGCGGGAGGGTGAATGGCTGCGGTTCTTGCGGAGTTTCCGGTGCAGGCGCTTGGTTTTGCACGCCCAGCAACCGCCGCACGTACTCCGGTCCGGGCTGGGTCGCCGGGAGGCTGATCGGCAGCTGCACGATCTTCTCCAGGAACCGCCAGCCGATCGACGTCTCGCCCAGCTGCGCCGTCAAGTCCTTGTACGCCACCTCAACGCTGGCCGCGACCACGTGCGGTTCCATCGCCAGCACGAACATACAGTGAGGAAACTCCCCGGCCAGGAACAGGTTGATCGCCTCGATCACCTGCGACACCGGCCCGGGCGTGCACCGGTCGAGGTCGTCCACGAACACGACCAGCGGCCGGTCGGGCATCGCGACCAGGTCCAGCACCCGTTTCATGTCCGACTGGACGAGGTGCAGAAAGCCGGTCCTGGCCTGGTATCCAGGGTCCCGCACCGCCTCGTCGTACAGCCCCTTGGCGCCCTCGTTGAGCTGCCCGTGCACCGCCGTCGACCCACTCACCAACGGCCCGAACACACCCCGCGCCGACTCCCGCCAGAACCCAACCGTCTTCGCAACCCCAGCAACGACAACCCCGCCCGTCCCCACCGCGAACACACCACCGGCAACCCGCCTGATGGCCTCCACCCATACGCCGATGATCGACGACAGCAGGAAAGCACCCAGCGCCAGGATGAGAACTCCGCCGAACACAAGCAGAAGCGGCAGCAGACGTTCCGCGAGCATCCGGTACGCCCTGCGCCGCACCACCTGCCGATCCAGCCGAGCGAGGTTCAGCTTGAGCCAGAACCGTTCCCGGTCCGCGGGCGGGAGCCTTCTCGTGACCTGGTCGATGATCTCGTGTGCGAGCCCGGCCCAGATCTGCTCACCGCTCTGGTACATCCACGGGTTGAACCACACCGTCGGACGCCATCGCTTGTCGTCGGAGAGGTCGAACTCCGGCTCCTGGGTCTCGCCCGCCCGCTTCACCACCTCGGCGTTGCTGACGGTGTTCCTGGAACCCTTGTGCAGCCGGATCTTCCGTCGTTCGCCGGTGGCGTCGAGCGGATCCAGCTCTTCCTGGACCATCCGCATGAGCGAGGTCTTGCCCGCGCCCCAAGGGCCTTTCACGCCGATCGTCAACGGCGGCTTGGTGTCGCTGTGCCGCAGGAAGTTCGCGATCGCGTCGGCGTAGGGCCGGTACCCGAGCAGATCCTCGGTTGTCCAGAAGTCCCGCGTGACAACGGTTTTCGGCGTCCCGCCGCGCCACCGCCGCAGCCGGTCCCGGACGGCGTCGATGTCCTCCGGTGCCTCGTCAGGGAGATGAGTGGCGCCGTACTCCAGGAACGCCCGGTCGGTCACCGCGTCCGGCCCCAGCAGGTCGAGGGCGGCCTCGGCGTCCGCTGTGTCGGAGTTCAGCAGCATCGCGGCCAGCCGAATGTCCAGCCGTTCGTTGTCGCGAAGCAGGGAAGCCCTGCGCCACAACCGCTTCCCGTTCTCGTCGAATGTCTCGTACTTGGCTCGCAGGTGGTCGCGCAACACACCGATCGGGAACACGCGCCCGTCCAGCCGGCGCAACGGCTGCCGTGCCGCGATCAGGACATCCTGGCCGCGCGCCAGGTACAGCTGGATCTCGTCCCGGTGCCGCTCGGTCGCGTCGTCGATGACGTGCAGCGTCTTGCCGCTGAGCTGGTTGACCACCAGGTTGAGCAGGCTCGACTTCCCGGACTTGGCGGCGCCGACGATCTGCGCGAACACCGGGCCGCCGGAGCTCCCGCTCAGATAGCGGACGATCTCGTCGCGCATCGAAGGCGCCTGCCCCGGCCAGGACGAGCGGTGCAAGAGGAAGGAGATGAGGGTCCCGGCGTCCTCGTCGAGGTGGTCCGGGCTGAGCGTGAAGGCGTGTTCGCTGGTGAACGGCAGCGGTGCGCCGTTCACCAGCACCGGGAGGACGGTTCTGCCCTCACTGCGCAGGGTCTCGGTCGATCGCCCGAGCCGCTCGGGGCGATCGACGCGGTCGATCAGCACCAGGACGGTCTGGCTGTCGTCGGCGACCCTGCCGTGGCTGACATTCTCGGCGCCGAGTGCCGCCCTGAGGCGTTCCCGCAGGGCGAGCACCAGCTCACGGCTGCCGCCCGTCCCGTCCAGGAGAAGGACTTTGCGCCGGTCCAGTTCTCCTGGCTGGTCCTGCCCGGCCATGGCCTTGGCTCAGCGCTGGATGCGGTTGATCACCTGGGTGGTCTCGGCCGCCGTGGCGGCCTCGGCCTTCTTCTCCTTGCGGGCCTTGATGATCTCGAAGACGATCGGGATCAGCGAGATGGCCACCACCAGGATCAGCATCAGCTCGATGTTCTTGGCGATGAAGTCGATCTGGCCCAGGTAGAAACCGGCCACCGTGATGCCCGCGGCCCACAGCGCGCCGCCAACGGCGGAGTAGGTGAAGAACTTCTTCTGGTCCATCTTGCCGACACCGGCGATCGCGGTGATGAATGTGCGCACGATCGGGACGAAGCGGGCCAGGATGATGGCGCGGGCGCCGTACTTCTCGAAGAACGCGTGGGTCTTGTCCACGTACTCCTGTTTGAACAGCTTGGAGTCCGGTTTGTTGAACAACTTCGGGCCGACCGCGCGGCCGATCCAGTAGCCGCTCATGTTGCCTGCGAACGCGCACACCGTCAGGATCACCGCCGCCAGCCACAACGGCTCCGAGATCGACCCGCGCGCCACCGCGAGACCGGTGATGAACAGCAGCGAGTCACCCGGCAGGAAGAACCCCACCAGCAGCCCGCACTCGGCGAACACGATGAGGCAGACCACGACGAACAACGTTCCACCGAGCGTGTCCAGCAGATAGACGGGGTCCAGCCACTGCGGCAAGATCGACATGGTGTTCGTCACGACACCACGGTACAGAACCCGACTTACAGGACGGTGACCAGACCGGTGACGGCCCCCGCGGCCAACCCCAGCACCACAGCCAGGATCAGGATCACCCACCCGCTGAACCGCCGCCGCGGCCACACCATATCGGCGGGCTCCTCGGCCATCGTCTCGACCCGCGACGCCATCCCCAGGTCACTCCCGGACAGCAACCCGAACCCGGGGCTCGCGGGCGGCCCGGCGTTCACTGCCTGAGCGCGCAGAGCCTCAGCCAGCAACTGCTCCGGGTCCTTCTCCTTGGCCACCCCCGAACCTTAACCGGTCCGCCCACCGTCACACCCGAACCCACAACCGCTCACCGCCGACACAAGCCTGGCCTCGTGCCGCCCTTGGCCTCCGCCCCCGGAATCCAGCCTACGAGCCAGCGCCGACAGAAACGGCCGGGCAAGATCATCTCGAGACTGGTTGTCCACAGGCGGCGGTTGTCCACAACTGGTGTGTGCGCAGGCTTGCCTCAGTGCAGGACGCCCTGCGTAGGCTGGAAAACGGGGGCCGGAGGCAAGTCGGCTGCGGCGACTTGCTGGTCCCGCTCGTTCCCGGGCGGGTGGCCGGCCCTGGACTGACCGCGTTGGCGGTCGGCCTGCTGGGGGCTGTACCTGCGCATCCCTGGCCTGCGGGAGAACGGCGGCCTGCGGCCGACCGAGCCCGTCGCGCTGGTCAGGTTCCCTGCCGCTTCGGGCGGCATTGTTTCGCGCTTGTTCAGCGCGAGTCGCCAGCGTGACGGTGGCAGCCAGGCGACATTGACGCCAGCAGGCTGACCGCCGGGCAGGAGTGTGCGCCGGGCGGAGATGCGGGGCGGGCGAAGTGCGGAGCAGGCGCGGGTGTCGGCTGGTCAGCGGGCTGTCGAGCCGATGGTGGCCGCCGGGCGATGGCGACCGTATGCCGTGGATCGTCAGCCGACGGATCCCCAGCCGATGTGGCCGTCAACTGGTGAGTGCCGCCCGGGGAACGCGGACCGCCAGGCCGGTTCCAGCGCGCCGGCTCACGGTCAAGGTGGGCTTGATGCTGGTCAGGTCTGGGGTGCGGCGCTGCGGAAGATCAGGAGGGCTCGGTCGGCGTCGCCTCTTGCCTTGTTGTACGTGCTGGTGTGGTCCAGGCGCCAGCCTTGGCGTTCCACCGCGTGGATCACCTGGGATACCTGGTCCTGGATCACCGCGGTGGGCGACGGGCTGATGTCCGTGAGGGGGACGACGACGGTGAAGACGGTGCCGTTCGCGATGCGTTGCTGGTAGGCACCGTTCTCGGCCGCGCTGACCATGTCCGTCAAGTAGTTCACTGGGCTCCTGTCCACCTGGTCGTCCGGCCTCCGGCCCCCGGTATCCAGCCTATCGATGGGGGCCGACGGCGTTCGGCGGACAAGATCCAGAACCGGCTGGTTGTCCACAGGCGACGGTTATCCACAGCCGCCCTCCGGCAAGGCTTGCCTTGTCCACGAACACCCTGCGCAGGCTGGGAATCGGGGGCCGGAGGCCAAGGCGTGTCTGAGGATCGTGACAGCCAGGCCGACGCGGTCCCTCACGCCACGGCAAGATCGCCCAAACAGGTCGGAACTGCCCGCACCGCGCCGGGCACAGCCCCCAAACACGCCCGAGGATCGCCCAAACACGCCCGGTATGAGGACGATCCCGCGGAACCACCTCGCTGGAGCCTGGCCTCCGCCCAGGGCGACCTCGACCGAGCTCCAGCGGACCCGCCCTAACTCTTGACCCACTCACCCCGCGCCAGCACGCCGGCCGGCCGCAACCCGTCGTCAAGGACCACCAGGTCAGCGGCCATCCCAACGGCCAGCGACCCGGTCTCCTCACCCAGCCCGAGCACAGCCGCAGGCCGCGTCGAAGTCGCGGTCACCGCCTCGCGGATGGTCAACCCACAGTGCTGCACGAGGTTGCGGAAGGCGGCGTCCATGGTCAGCGTGCTGCCCGCGAGCGAACCACCACCCGCAATGCGCGGCACGCCGTCCGTCACGGTCACCTCAAGCCCGCCGACGTCATAGACCCCGTCGCCCACCCCGGCCGCGGCGATGGCGTCGGTGATCAGCACCGTCCGTCCCGGACCCGCGTGCCGGGCCGCCAGCCGCACCACGGTCGGATGGACGTGCACCAGGTCGACGATCAGTTCCACGGTCACCCGGGGGTCGTCGAGCAGCGCACCGATCGGCCCCGGCTCCCGGTGGTGCAGCGGCCGCATGCCGTTGAACAGGTGCGTCGCGACGGTCGCACCCGCGTCGATGGCGGGCAGGACGCTGGCTTCGGTCGCGTCGGTGTGGCCGATGGCGGCGATCACGCCGGAGTCCACCAGGCCACGGACCGCGTGGACGGCGCCGTCCAGCTCGGGCGCGATCGTGATCATGCTCACCGCACCCTGGCCGGCCGCCAGCAGCTTGCGGACCGACTCCGGCTCCGGTGGGCACAGGATCGCCGGGTCGTGGGCTCCGCACCGGGCCGCCGACAGGAACGGGCCCTCCAGGTGGATCCCGGCGAGCAGCCCCTCCTGGACCAGCTCGGCGAGGGCCGCGACCTGGTTCACCAGCTCGGGCACCGGCCGCGACACCAGCGACGCGAGCATGGTCGTGGTGCCATGCCGGCGGTGTGCGTCCACGGCCGTGCCCACGCGTAACGGGTCCGTGTCGGTGAACGCCTCACCCCCACCGCCGTGACAGTGGATGTCGACGAAACCGGGTATCACCCAGGCTCCGGCGACATCAGTGATGGCGGCGCCGGACTGCTGTGGGGAGCCTGAGCCGATCGCGGTGATGGTGCCGTTCTCGACTTCCAGCCACCCGGGATCGAGGACGCCGTCGGGCGTCACGACCTTGCCCCCAGAGATCACCAGGTGAGTCATGCCCACGATGATGGGTCATAGACCCGCGATTGGTCTATACCAACACGCGATCGTCACTCGTGCGGGCGCGCGCCATCCGCCCGGATTTCCCAGGCAGACAGGGGTGACCCGGTTACGCCGGGCCGGCCATTATTTTCTGCAAAGCATCCAGCGCGCGGCTCGCGGTGGACTTGACCGTGCCCTTCGAGATACCCGCGGCGTCGGCGATCTCCGACTCGGACAGGCCGCCGTAGTACCGCAGGACCAGCACCTCACGCTGCCGTGGCGGTAGCTGGGACAACGCGTGCACTACAGCCTGGTGCTCCGCTGTCAGCATCGCGAGGCTCTCGGCGGACCGTGCGTTCACCGCGTGCGGTGGGGTGTAGTCACGGGCCGTTTTACGGCGACGCAGCACGCTACGAGACCCGTTGACCACGGCAGTCCGTAGGTAGCCCACGGCCGCCGCGCCGTCACGCAGGTTGCCCCAGTGCCTGTGCAACCCGGTGAACGCCTCCTGCACGACGTCCTCGGCCGTCGCCGGCTCGTCGACCAGCAGCAACGCCAACCGCACCAGCCGCATCCGGTGTGTGCGGTACAGGTCTTCGAGGGTCAGCTGCTGAGGCACCTGCTCGGGCGCCGAGCCGGTGTCCAGCACGCGCAAACGGCTGAGCGTGTGCTCCACGCTGCGTTCGGCGTTGTGATCGGGGCCAGGCCACATCGGCGGCTGACCACCCGGTACTCCTTGCGACTGTGGGTTACCACCGCCGTCTCTGCCAAGACCTGCCACGCACTGAGCCTATCGGGCCGGAGCCCCGGGGACAGCGTCCGATTCCTGGAACGCCCGCGAAGGAGCAGTTCACCGTCGGTAGCATCCGGAACATGGCCTGGTACACCGTGGACACCACGTACGTAGACGACCGCGAAAAGCTGCTGCAGGTGCGCCCCACACACCGTGCATACCTGGCGGAGCTGGTCGAGCAGGGCAGCGTCCTGGTCGCCGGTCCGTGGGCCGACGACACCGGCGGGTTCGTGGTCTACCAGGTCGAGGACCGGGCCCAGCTGGACAAGCTGCTCGCCGACGACCCGTACACCCTCGAAGGGGTGTCCGCCGGCCGGGCGATCAAGGAGTGGCGGATCACAATGGGTGCCTGGCTGCCTCAGTAGCCGCTCGACGCTCAGTAGACCCCGCCGAGCTTGCTGTGGTCCCAGCTGACCACTTTGGTCGGCTGGAACACCAGCCCGACACGTTTCTCCGCCTGGGTGCGGATGAACTGGGCGGCGGCGGTGACCACCTCGTCGCTGCCCTTGGTCATCTTGAGCATCATCTCGGTGCCGATCCGGACGATCTCCTCGGTGTCCTCGACGATCTGCACGTCGCACTCCATGGAGACGCCGCGCAGTTCCTCGTAGGCCTCGCCGGACTCGACGAGCACGGTCGCCTGCGGCAGCCGCCGCAGGTTGGCCACCTTCTGCGACGAGCCGTAGGTCCAGGTGGCGAGGCCGTCGCCGGCCGGAACGTAGAACACCGGCACCACGTGCGGACGGCCGTGCGGGCCGATCGTGGCGACGTTGGCGGCGCGTCCCGCGGCCAGGTACGCACGCACCTCGTCGGGGCTCATCTTGATCTGTTCACGGCGGGACATGATCGTGATCTAACCCCGTGACTCCAGGTCGGCGCGCCCACCGGGGCCGACGATGCTGGCCTCCTGCTCGCCGCGTTCGGCGATGTCCTCGATGGCCGCCTTGTCCGCCGCCGGCAGGAAACTCCGGCTGCCCAGTTCGACCACCCGGGGCAGCAGCGCCCGGAACAGCTTGAGCACTCCGGTCCAGCCGGGTACGTGGATCGCGCGCGAACGTTTGCCGATGCCCTCTTCCAGTAGGTCGACGGCCACCGACAGCGGGTACGTCTTGCTGAGCAGACCGGGTGTGCCGGTGCGCAGGGCGCCGAACACGGGGTGCTTGTCGACGCTGTTGACCATGTCGGTGGCGATCCAGGTCGGGTGCGCCACGCCGACGCTCACCCCGAGGTGCCGGACCTCGGCCCGCAGGCTGTTCGCGAACGCCTCCACACCGGCCTTGGCCGCGCTGTACGCGGCGTTGCCGGGGATGTGCACGATCGCGGCCAGCGAGGACACGATCAGGGCGTACCCGCGGCGCTCGATGAGCTGCGGCAGGCACACGCGGACCGTCCGCCACACACCGAGCAGATCCACCTCGATCACCCGCTCGAACGACGCACGGTCGATCGACCGGGTGAACCCGGTGGCGGCGATGCCCGCGTTGGCCACCACCACGTCGATCCCGCCGAAGTGCTGGACCACCTCGCCGACCGTCTTCTCCAGCGCCTCCCAGGAGGTCACGTCGGTCTCCCACCAGGCCGCGTCCGGCCCGCACTCGGCGGCGACCCGCTTCAGCTGGTCCGGTTCCAGCCCAACCAGGGCGACCTTGGCGCCGCGGGCGGCCATCCGCCGGGCCAGGCCCGCGCCGATGCCGCGGGCCGCCCCGGTGATCAGCACGACCTTGCCCTTGACGTTCCAGCGGCTCACGGCAGTCCTCCCAAACCTCGTCTGGGACTCGACGGTACCGGAACCTACTGCGAGTAAGCTACTGTCAGTCAGAAGATGCTTCGGTGAGCTGGGCGACCTCGTCAGCGGTCAGGTCCAGCGTCGCCGACCGCACCAGCGGCGGCACCTGGTCGAGCTTCCGCGCGCTCGCGAGCGGCGCGATGACCTGCGGCTGGTTGCGCAGCCACGCCAGCGCGACGCTCGCCACCGGCGCCTGGTGGCGCGCCGCGATCTCGTCCAGCGCGGCCAGGATCCGCTTGCCCTTGTCGTCGTAGAACTTCTGGGCGGTCGCGGCGCGCGGGCTGCCCTCGCCGTCGTCCGGGTTACCGCGGTACTTGCCGGTCAGGAAGCCCCTGGCCAGGCCGAAGTACGGGAAGACGGCCAGGTCCTGCTCGGCCGCCAGTGGCGCGTAGGCGGTCTCGTAGGGGCCGCGGTCGACCAGGTTGTAGTTCGGCTGCAGGGCGATGTACCTGGCCAGGCCCTCCTTCGCGGAGAACGCCAGTGACGCGCGGATCCGCTCCGCGGACAGGTTCGAGGCGCCGATGTACCGGACCTTGCCCTCCTTGACCAGCTCGTCGAACGCGGTCACAGTCTCCTCGACCGGGGTGTCCTCGTCGTCGAAGTGCGCCCAGTACAGGTCGATCACGTCGGTCCGCAGCCGCTTGAGCGAGGCCTCCGCCGCGCCTTTCACGTCCTTCGCGGTCAGGCCCTTGAAGTCCGGGTGCGCGCCGACCTTGGTCGCCACCACGATGTCGTCCCGGTTGCCGCGCGCGGCCAGCCACTCACCGATGATCGTCTCGGACTCGCCGCCGACGTTGCCCGGTGCCCAGGAACTGTACGAATCGGCGGTGTCTATGAAATTGCCGCCGCCGGCGACGTACGCGTCCATCACCGCGAACGACTCGTCCCTGTCGGTTCGCCAGCCGAAGACGTTGGTACCCAGGTTCAGCGGGAAAACGTCGAGATCGGTTCCGGGAATGTTCGTCATGCGTCGAACATTATCCGTGGAGAGGTCTGGCCCGCACTACTGAAAGGAACCGGTGTGGAACTCGGGAAAGTGGGCATCTGGAGCGGCTGGGGACACTGGACCGGAAACCGGGCGGACGCCGCCGAGGTGGAGGAACTGGGCTTCGGCTCGCTGTGGCTGGGCGGGTCGCCGGGCGGTGATCTCAAAGTGGTCGAGGACGTGCTGGACGCGACCACGACACTGACCGCGGCGACGGGCATCGTGAACATCTGGCAGGACGCGCCGGAGTCGATCGCCCAGGCGTACCACCGCATCGAGGCCAAGCACCCGGGCCGGTTCCTGCTCGGCATCGGCGCCAGCCACAAGCTGTTCAACGACCAGTACGAGAAGCCCTACGACAAACTAGTGTCCTATTTGGACGCTCTGGACGCGGCCGGGGTGCCCGCGTCCGGCCGGGTGCTGGCGGCCTTGGGGCCCAAGGTGTTGCGGCTCGCCGCCGACCGGTCCGCCGGCGCGCACCCGTACCTCACGACCCCCGAGCACACCGCGTTCGCGCGCGAGGTGCTTGGCCCGGATGGATTGCTGGCGCCGGAAATCGCCGTCGTTCTCGAGCCGGACCGGGAGACCGCACGGGCGCACGCCCGGCAGTACCTGAGCCTGTACCTGCAGCTTCCCAACTACACCAACAACTTCAAGCGGTACGGGTTCACCGACGCGGACATCGCGGACGGCGGCAGCGACCGGCTGGTGGACGCGCTCATCCCGTTCGGCGTGGACGCGGCGCTGGCCAAGGTGGCCGAGCACCACGAGGCGGGCGCGGACAACGTGAACATCCAGGTCGCCAAGCCGGACCACTCGATCGCGATGGACGAGATCCGCGCGCTGGGTGCGGCCCTGGCTCAGTGACCGGCTAGGAAGTCCCGGATCAGCTGGTTCACCAGGCCCGGGTTCTCCCAGATCATCATGTGACTGCCCCGGTCGGCCGCACTGACCACGCGCACAGTGGCGCCCGGCATGCTCGCGGCCACCGGGGCGGCGTCGAACAGCCCGATCTCACCGGCCAGGACCAGTGCCGGGATGTCGATCAGCGGGGTGACGTCCCGCCAGTCGCCGACGCAGAAGTCGAACAGCAGCTGGGTGGCCGCGTCCCGGTTGGGGCCCATCATCACCGACAGGATCCACTCGCTGTCCTCGTCGGACATCCGCGGGCTGATCATCCGGCTCAGCGCGTCCGCCGCGGCCTCCTCACCCTGCGGGCCGCGGACCGTGGAGATCCACTCGGCGAGCGTGTCCGTGCGGAGCGTCGCGCCGATCCGGCCGGCGAAGCCGTCCGGCCAGTCCGGCTGCGCCACCATCACCGGCAGCTGGTCGATCAGCACGAACCGCTTGAGGTCCTGGCCGCCGAACAGGTCCCAGTAGGACCAGGCCACTCCCACGCCCAGACCGTGCCCGACCCAGGTGACGTCGGTCAGCCCGAGGTTCCTGATCACGTCCCGGGTGTCCGCGGCGAACCTGGCCAGCCGATACCCGTGCGTGGGCCGCTCGGAGCGGCCGTGCCCGCGGTAGTCGAACGCCACCACGTGGTGGGTCTGGCCGAACTCCTCGATCTGGTGCCGCCACACCTCGGTGCTGAACGTCCAGCCCGGCACGAGCAGCATGTCCGGCCCGGTGCCCGCCTCGGTGTAGTGCAGGCACACGCCGTCGTTGGTGAACACCGTGCCCGAGCTGATCTCCATGGTTGTCAAGGGTGCCAATGGACGGAAACCCCTGCTCGGCCCCGGCGAGTTCTTGCCAACTACCGGTGCGGGCGGAAAGCGGGCCGGTCACCGCGGTTCTTGCGGGTGCGCAGCCACGCCAGCCGGTGCTGGGTCTCGGCGTAGTGGTCGGTGATGGTGACCTTGGCGGTGTCGAACGAGTGGAGCACCGCGCGGTTGATCTCCAGGGTCGCCCGGTCCCGCCAGAGCGTCCGGTCGGTGGACGTGTCCAGGCCGAGGTGGATCGCCACCGGCCGGAGCATCGCGTACGCGGCCTCGTCGGCCAGGCTCCGGGTGCCGATGTCGGTACCGACGAACCACGTGTTGAACGGGGCCGCCGGGTAGTCGACGCCGCCGATCCGCAGGCGCATGTTCGTGATCACCGGGACGGCCGGCCACCTCAGCCCGAGCGCCTCGAACCACGGCAGGTCCGGGTGGGTCAGCGGGACCTCGTGCACGACCTCGGGCGGCAGGGTGAAGAACCTGGCGTCCTCGTGCCCGGCGCTGACCACGAGCGGCAGGTGGTCGAACGCGGTCCGCGGCTGCGGCGGATGCCAGCCCATGGCCTGCACGGACTCGGTGAACTCGGCGTTGCGGGCGTCGCCGATGCCGGTGCGGTAGCCCGCGTACCCGACGAGCTGCGAGTTCCAGATGCGCGGTCCGGGCGCGGCCGGGCGGTCCTGGGCGAACACGGTGACCAGGGGCTGGATCCGGCCGCCGTTGGTGGCCAGCCGCAGGTGCTCGAAGCACTGGGCGGCCACCGCCTGGGCCTTGTGGATGCCCCGCAGGTCACGGACCTTGAGGCGGCGCCACGGCAGGCCGCTGGTGGCCCAGCCGGTGTCACGCAGCGCGACCCGGGCGCCGTAGCAGAGCTCGTCGTGCGTGTGCCGGTACGTGCCGGTCTCCTCGATCTCCTCGCGCACCTCGTCGAGTCTTCGGCGGACGGGTCCGGCCTCGGGGTGCGCGTCGTGGAACATCCGCAGGAAGTCCTCCGCCGCGGCGAAGGTGACCGATCCGCCGGTGATCGTTTCGTTATAAAGCGCGGTCACGGCCGGAAATCTACGGCGGCGTAAGGCCTCGGCGACACTGCCAACCGGGTTGGGTCCGTCAGCCACCCACCCGGGTGAGATCCGCACCCTGTGTAACCCGCTCGGCCGGTCAACGGGTGTCCTTGACCCACGATCGGGGGTTATTGTGCTGGTCGCCTACTGAATCGATTGCGATCACTGTGAGCCATCAGACGGCGCCGCCGCCGCCCTTGGCGCAGCCTCGTAGGATTCCGCTGCAAGACAGGCATGTGAGCCCGAGGAGGACGAGACCGATGCCTATCGCGACACCCGAGGTCTACGCGGAGATGCTGGACAAGGCGAAGAACAACGAGTTCGCCTACCCCGCCATCAACGTCACCTCCTCGGAGACCCTGAACGCCGCGCTGCGCGGCTTCGCCGAGGCGCAGAGCGACGGCATCGTGCAGGTGTCCACCGGCGGCGCCGAGTTCGCCTCCGGCACGAAGGTCAAGGACATGGTCACCGGCGCGACCGCGCTGGCCGAGTACGCGCACGTCGTGGCGGCCAAGTACCCGGTGAACATCGCCCTGCACACCGACCACTGCCCGAAGGACAAGCTGGACGGGTTCGTCCGGCCGCTGATCGAGATCAGCAAGGCCCGGGTGGCCCGCGGCGAGAACCCGCTGTTCCAGTCGCACATGTGGGACGGCTCGGCGGTGCCGATCGACGAGAACCTCAAGATCGCGGCCGAGCTGCTGTCGCAGACCGTCGAGGCCAACATCATCCTCGAGGTCGAGATCGGCGTGGTCGGCGGCGAGGAGGACGGCGTCGCCAACGAGATCAACGACAAGCTGTACACCTCCGAAGAGGACTACCTGAAGACCATCGACGCGCTGGGCGCGGGCGAGCGCGGCCGGTACCTGCTCGCGGCGACCTTCGGCAACGTCCACGGCGTGTACAAGCCGGGCAACGTCAAGCTGCGCCCCGAGGTCCTCAAGCGCGGCCAGGAGGTCGCGGCCGAGAAGCTCGGCCGCCCCGCCGACAGCAAGCCGTTCGAGCTGGTCTTCCACGGCGGCTCGGGCAGCGAGCTGGCCGAGATCCACGAGGCCCTGAGCTACGGCGTGGTGAAGATGAACATCGACACCGACACCCAGTACGCCTTCACCCGCCCGATCAGCGACCACATGTTCAAGAACTACGACGGCGTCCTCAAGATCGACGGCGAGGTCGGCAACAAGAAGACCTACGACCCCCGCAGCTACCTCAAGCTCGCCGAGGTCGGCATGGCCAACCGCGTCATCGAGGCCTGCCAGCACCTGAAGTCCGCCGGCCGCATGCTCGCCGGCTGAGTTGTCCTTCGTGGATCCCCGCGCCCGGCTTCGGGCGCGGGGATCCTGCTGTCTCAGGGGCAGTCCTTGGCTGACGCGATGTACCGGGGGTCGCGGTTGACGTAGCCGTACTGGCCGTTGGTGAGCAGGACGCGGTACCGGTTCGGGTTGCCGACGTCGACCTCGGCCCGGAACCTGGTCCGGCCCGGCCATTCCGTCCATTTCTCGTGGCTCTGCGGGTCCTTGAACACCGATACCGACTCGGTGTCGTCCTTCACGCGTTCGCACCGGCTGCCGGTGTAGCCCGTCGCGGGCAGGATTCCCGGACCGGATGCCGGTTCATCGGACGCCGACGCCACGAATATCCACACTCCGCCGCCCACGACCGCGATTGCCGCGGCGGCGATGACCAAGCCCCATCGACGTTTCCGCGAGCGCGGTTGTTCCGGCGCAGCCGGTGGCGGCGGTTTTCCGAGGCTGTCATAGGCCGCCCGGGCGGCTCGCCATTTCGGCACCCATTCCTTCGAGGTGCCACCGAGGAAGCCGACGATCGGGCCGACCCGGTCGTCCCAGTCCGGGACGACATCCCGTTTGCAGGTCAGCAGATCGCTGAGGGTGCTCTGCGGGATGTTGGTCTCGCGTGCGATCTCCTTGTTCGAAATGGGAGCGAGGTTGTTCTCGAGGCGCTCCCGGTCGAACCGGTCGCGGAGTCCCTGGATCTCCACCCGCCAGAAGTCACGCACGACCGTTCTCGGGTCGTCGCCTGTTGGGTCGTCACCGTCGGCCGTCACGCGGACATTGTGGCCGCGGGCCGGGCTCGCTGGGACCGTTTTTCGCGTTCTCCCAGCTCGGATGCGCGCGGATCCGGCCGGATCCGGCAGCGCGGCCGGACGCGTCCGGATCGGTGACGGTCGGAGTCGTCCGCCGAGGCACGGCGGGGAAACGGAGCGATCCCATGATGACTCATCTGGCGAAACGAGCGGCGTTGCTGACCGCCGCCGTGGCTGCGGCGATCGGCCTGGTGACAGTCGTGAGCCCGGAGCACACGGTCACTGTCGCGAATGCCGCCGCGATCGACGATGACGATGATGTCCCGGTTGCCCAAGCCGCGCAGCCGAAAGAGGGCGATATCCGCGGCCACCGGCGCATTCTGATCGTGGATTACCTGGCCGCGAAGGACTGCAAGGTGAACGCGAACTATCCGGTCAACCCGGGCGGGCACAGCTGGGTCATTCGAGCGGGCGCGAAAATCGCGTGGCGGTTCAATGTGACCGGAAAGGTGGCAGCGGTGTCGGATCCCGCGCGGGGGACGGGTTTCCCGCATTGGGGATTCGTCGAGGACAGCTCGTGTATCGGCCAGTCGACCGGGCAGAAGTCGTCCTATGAGCAGTATGAGCACGGGAAATGGGTGAAGCACGAGATCTCTTTCCCGGCGGGACAACCGATGCCGCGGCGGATCCTGTTCGGGCGCAGCCAGTTCTCGCCGTTCTGGAAAGCGGTCGACTGTCACCCGGACCACGGTTCGGTGCCGGGCACGAAGCACAGGATGACGCACAACCGCACCCTGCGGGACGCACCGCACCGGTTCGTGATCGGCAACGTCTATGCCGACTGGGAGGTGCGTCCCACGTCCGTCCACCAGGACGGTTACACCAAGGTCTACGTGCCCAGCCTGCACCGCTGGGGCTGGCTGCAGCTCTGACTCAACCGGCCTGAACCGCCACCGGTTCGGGTGCGCGGGAGCGGCCGAGTCGCTGGGCCAGCGGCCGGCCGCTGGCCCACAATGCCGCCAGGACAACGAAAGCGATCGGCAGAGCCCAGTAGTCCACGGGTGGCGCCGCCAGGACGAGCGATTGCCCGTACAGGGCAAGGCCGCCGAGCGCGGTGACCAGGGCGGCGCCGGTCAGGGGCCGCACCGGTAGCAGGAACGCGATGTCGACGGCGAGGCCGGTGAACACCAGCCAGAACGGCACCGCGGAGGGCGGGAAACCGGTGCCCACCAGCAAAGGCCAGATGATGCCGCGGTACGCCACGTAGGCCCCGGCGATCAGCGTGGCCGTCCATGCCCGGCCCATTGCCTTGCGCGCCAACGCGAGCACGAGCCCGACCGCGACGATTCCCCACGCCGGGTAGACCCAGGAGGGGATCGGCAGGGCGAAGTGTTGCAGGGCTTCGAGGTCCACTGGGCGGTTGATCTGCTGGGCAGCGAACCGAAGCAGCTCCGGTTCGGCGTAGGGAGTGCCGCGCAGCCACGATTCCAGCTCCAGCACGCCGTACTCCTGTTGCCCCGCGGGGAACCAGACGTCCTCCAGCAGGAAGAAGAACAGCGCTGCGAGTACGAAACCGCGGCGGCCCATGCCCAGCCAGCCGTCGATCGCGCCCGCGAGCATCAGCACCGTGCCGATGTACAGCAACAGGTGGGATGGGCTCCACGCGGTGAGGTCGAGGCCGTTGATCCGGTGGTTGATCACGTCCAGCGGCGCGGCGATCAGGAACACGACGATCCCCGCCTGCATCAGCCGCAGCGCGCGCTTGTGGACAGCGAAGCCGGTGAAGCTGTGGAGGACCACCAGCACGATCACCATCACCGTGCCCACGGTGTTCAGCAGGTGGGGTGGGGCGAGGTCGTCGCGCAGCCACTTGAAGTGCCACGAGACGTCCCACGAGGAGCCGAGCACCTTGAACCCGAACGCCACCAGCCACGCCCGGTAGGCGAGCAAGGTCACCCACTCGGGTGTGTCTCGGCCGGCCTTGCCGCGGGACCAGTGCAGCCGGAAGAACGCCAGGAACTGACCCACTGGCCCCAGCCTGGTCGGGTCCACGATCGGGTTATTCACGCGCGCCATCATCGCTGTCCGCGCCCGCTGCACGAAATCGGGGATTCACCCTTAGGTGGAGTGAACGCGCTTGTCCTGCTTCCGGCCGCCCCGGTACCGATATCGGGCATGACCCGCGTGATCGCCATCGTCGTGCTCGCCGTCCTCGCCCTCGCCGCGCTGGCGAGCCTGATTTCATAGGGGCATGCACGACAACCTGCTCGGCCCCGAGCCGACCCGACTGCCCGCCCGCCCCGAGCAAGAGGCGGCCGTGGACGCCGGCAAAGACGCCAAGGAGATCGTGGCCGCGTGGCCGGACTTCAGCGAGGGCTGGGCGATCCTCGCCGAACAGGCCTTCGCGGACGGCGAGACGGTCACCGCCTACGCATACGCCCGCACGGGCTACCACCGCGGCCTGGACCAGCTGCGCCGCAACGGCTGGAAGGGGTTCGGCCCGGTGCCCTGGGACCACCGCCCCAACCAGGGCTTCCTGCGCGCGCTCGCGGTGCTCGGCAAGGCCGCGCAGGCCATCGGCGAGACCGAGGAGTACGACCGGGTGAAGAAGTTCCTCACCGACTCCGACCCGGCCGCACCGGGGATCTGACCGGAAAGGGGGCCGCCGCGAGCGGCCCCCTGCCCGTCAGCAGCGGTCGAGCATCGAGGACAGCGCCGACTTCTCCGACGAGTTGACCGTCAGCGCCCACTTGTACTTCGAGGCGATCCACATCCGCGCGTAGGTGCACCAGTACGAGGTGAGGGGCGGCTTCCACACGTCCGGCGTCTTGTCGCCCTTGGCCTGGTTGACGTTGTCGGTCACGGCGATCAGCTGCGGGCTGGACAGGTCGTTGGCGAACTGCTCCCGCTTCGACGTCGTCCACGACGAGGCCCCGGTGCGCCACGCGGCCGCCAGCGGCACGACATGGTCGATGTCGACGTCCGAGGCCGCCGTCCAAGTGGCGCCGTCGTACGGGCTGTACCAGCGGCCGGCCGTGGCCGCGCAGGACGAGCTGGTCACGACGTTGGTGCCGTCGCGCTTGAGAACGGTCTCGCGGGTGTCGCAGGTACCGGAAACGAGGTGCCAGTGCGGGAAGAGATCGCGGCTGTAGCCGGTCATCGAACCGTCCGCGCGGACGGTCAGCGACGCCAGCTCGGATCGTGCGGTGGTCGCGCTGGGAATGCCTGGCGGGGTCGCGTTCGCGACCGCTACCAGGGAGAGCAGCAGCGCGACGACGACCAGCAGGGTCCGATAGGCACGTTTGGCGGACATGTCACCTCCGTGGGTTAGGTCACAGGGACCGTTACTCACGGAGATGGAGGTGGCAATACCTTTGGGTGACGCTCGGACGACTTACCGTGTAACTCAGCGCTGATGACGGCCCGCAGCAACCGGGCCGTGTGGTCGGCGATGTCCGCTGGTGGTGTGGGCCGGCCCTGAGCCAGCCACCAGCTGATGGCCTCGACGTGGATGGCGCCCAGCACCTTCGGGGTGAGTCCGCCGGCCCCTGGTGGCAGGTGCTGCGCGCTCATCTCGCCCAGCGCCGACCGCATGTGCTCGGCGAACCACGCCGTGCCCTTCCCACCCAGCAGCGGCCCGTACAGCCCGTCGTACGCGGCGATGTGCTCGAAGAACCCGACCCACCTCCGCCGCCTGTCCGCTGTGCTGGTCAGCATGTCCGCCATCGCCTCGTCGAAGACCTGCTCGGCCAGCTGGTACTTGTCCCGGTAGGCCCGGTAGAACGCGGCCCGGCTGATCATCGCCCGCTCGGTGATCTGTCCGACGGTCACCCGTTCGAACCCGCGTTCGCCGATCAGGTCGACCAGTGCCGCGCGCAACAGCTTGCGGGTCCGCCGTACCCGCACGTCCGGCTGAGACACATCACGCTCCTTGTCCGGGATGAGACGTCCGCGCCCAGGTGAACCTTGTTCGCCCAGCCCCAGGACCACCAGTCTGCCTGTGCACCGGGAGATCGACTGGGGAGCAACAGATGCGAGTTGTGCTGGTCACCGAATTCGGCGGCCCGGAGGTGCTGAAGGTCGCGACGGCCGCCGAGCCGGTGCCGTCGGATGGGCAGGTCCTCGTCGCGGTCGAACGGGCCGCGGTGCTGTACGGGGAGACGATCGTGCGCCGTGGTGAGCACCCGTTCCCGTTGCCGTACGTGCCGGGCATGGAGATCGGCGGCCGGGTTGTGGCCGCTCCCGGCCATGAGCTGGACGGACGGCTGGTGGTCGGCACCACGACCGGCCTGTCCGGCGGCTACGCCGAGTTCGCACTGGCCGAGGACGTCCACTTGGTGCCGGACGGGATGTCGCTCGACCACGCCGTGGCCTTGTTCGGCGCGGGCGGCCTCGCGGTGGGGCTGCTCGCGGCGATGGACGTCGGGCCGGACGACACGGTGCTGATCACCGCCGCGGCCGGGCGGATGGGGTCACTGCTCGTCCAGCTTGCCAAGGCGGCCGGCGCTCGGGTGATCGGAGCCGTTGGCACGCAAGAGAAACTCGACGCGGTGCGGGCGTTCGGCGCGGACGTGGCGGTGTCCTACTCGGACCCGGACTGGGCCGCGCCGGTCGAGGCGACCGTCGTCCTCGACGCGATCGGCGGCGACGTGGGCCCCCAGGCCCTCGCCGCCGTGGCCACGGGTGTGGGCCGGATCGGCTTCTACGGCTACGCCTCGGGCAGGTGGCCGGACCTGGACATCGGCGACATCGCCCGGCGGGGCCTGACCGTGGTGGGCTCGCTGGGCAAAGTGCTCGCCAAACCCGCCGCTGAACGCCGTGCCGACGTCCAGCGTGCCCTGACCGCCGGCCTCACCCCGCGCATCCACGCCGTCCACCCCCTCGAACGGGCCGCCGACGCGCACACCGACCTCGAGCAGCGCCGCAATGTGGGCGCTGTCCTGCTCGATGTCACACCACCCCGCGGGCGACCCTGAGGTCCTCGGTGTGCCGGTACCAGGTCCACTTCGTCATCGGCCGGGGATGCGACTCGCCGTCCTTGACCGGGTGCACCGGCAGCGACCCGAGCTGGAACGCGCGGCCCTTGTACTCGCGGACGCGCTTGCCGATCAGTCCCCGGTGGATCACCCGCACGAGCAGGCCCTGCGCCGGATCGGGTGACACCTCCACCGCGCTGACCCGGCCGCGGACCACGGTGGTGTCGTCGCAGTAGGCGACGCCCCGGACGGGTGCGATCCGGCCGACCCCGACCAGCACCCCGCCGGCGTCGTCGCGGACCAATGGGACCGCGTCCACATCCCCGCGCAGGGCGACCTCGATGGCCCCGTCCGGCAGGTCCCAGAGCGACGCCACCGCGGACTCGCCGGTGGGGATGTACCCAACCGTCACCGTGCCGAGCAGGTCCTTGCGCAACAGCCTGAGCACGACGGACGCGAGGTCCGCGTCCGTGCCGAAGATCACAAGCCGGCGGTCGCCGAGGTCGGCCAGCACGGGGTCGACCTCGTCCCGACCAGGCCTCGCGCCCACTTCGCGCACCGTGACGTCATCACGCTCGGTCAGCGACTGGAACGCACCGTGCCCGGCGGCGTCGCCGCAGGCCAATACCACTGCACCCAAGGTGAACTCCTGGTCTAGTCTTCACTACCGGCATTTCGCACGCCCGAATCCACCTGGAGTTTCACATGCCGGCCATCGTGCTCATCGGCGCCCAGTGGGGCGACGAAGGTAAGGGCAAGGCGACCGACCTGCTCGGCGACCGCGTCCAGTGGGTCGTCCGCTACCAGGGCGGCAACAACGCGGGTCACACCGTCGTCCTCCCGGACGGCCAGGACTTCGCGTTGCACCTGATCCCGTCGGGCATCCTCACGCCCGGGGTCACGAACGTCATCGGCAACGGGGTGGTGGTGGACCCGGGCGTGCTGCTGTCCGAGCTCGCCGGCCTGGAGGCCCGCGACGTCGACACCAGCAGGCTGCTGATCTCGGCCGACGCGCACTTGATCATGCCCTACCACGTGGCGATCGATAAGGTCACCGAGCGGTACCTGGGCAAGTCCAAGATCGGCACCACCGGCCGCGGCATCGGCCCCTGCTACCAGGACAAGGTGGCGCGGGTCGGCGTGCGGGTGCAGGACCTGCTGGACGAGAAGATCATGCGGCAGAAGGTCGACGCGGCCCTGGACTTCAAGAACCAGGTGCTGGTCAAGGTGTACAACCACCGCGCGCTGGACCCCAACCAGGTCGTCGACACCGTGCTGGAGCAGGGCACCAAGTTCCTCAGCCGGATCGCCGACACCCGCCTGCTGCTCAACCAGGCCCTCGAACGCGGCGAGAACGTCCTGCTCGAAGGCTCCCAGGGCACGCTGCTGGACGTCGACCACGGCACCTACCCGTTCGTCACCTCGTCGAACCCGACCTCCGGTGGCGCGTCCTCGGGTTCGGGCATCGGCCCCACCCGGATCACCACGGTGATCGGCATCCTCAAGGCCTACACAACCCGCGTGGGTTCCGGGCCGTTCCCGACCGAGCTGACCGACGAGATGGGCGAGCGGCTGCGCAAGACCGGCGGCGAGTTCGGTGTCACCACCGGCCGTTCGCGCCGCACCGGCTGGTTCGACGCGGTCATCGCCCGCTACGCCGCACGCGTCAACGGCATCACGGACTTCTTCCTCACCAAGCTGGACGTCCTGTCCGGCCTGGACACCGTGCCGATCTGCGTCGGGTACGAAGTGGACGGCCGCCGCGTCGACGACATGCCGATGACACAGACCGACGTCCACCACGCCATCCCGGTGTACGAGGAGATGCCGGGCTGGTGGGAGGACATCAGCGAGTGCCGTGACTTCAACGAGCTCCCGGCCAATGCGCGCGCCTACGTCGAACACCTCGAGGAGCTGTCCGGCGCCCGCATCTCCGCCATCGGCGTCGGTCCCGGCCGGGAACAGACGATCGTCCGCCACCAGATGGTGCCCACCGCCTGAGTGTCAACCGATCCCGCGATGCGGTCACCCGGTGACCGCACCGCGAGACGAGTCCTGCCAAGGGAAAGCGCAAGACCCCGGCCCACCATCCGGGACGCGTTGACGGTCCGCTGAGCGGGACCGAACACTCGGGACCCATGAGTGAGACCTCGCTCGCGGCCCGTCCCGGCCTGGCCGAGCGGAAGCGAACGGCCGCCGCCGTGCCGGGCAGACGGTGGCGGCCGCCGGACCTACGGCGGTGGATCAGTCCACTTGCGATAGTCGTCCTCTGGCAGCTCGCCAGCAGTACGGGAGTGCTGCCGGAGGACAAGCTCAGCTCGCCGTGGACGATTCTGAAAGCAGGTGTCGACCTCGCCGGGACCGGTGAGCTGGGCGAGGCGTTCGTGGTCTCGCTGCGGCGGGTGGCGATCGGGTTCGCGATCGGCGCGGTGACCGGGCTGGTGCTGGGGATCGTCTCCGGGCTGTCGCGGTGGGGCGCGGCGCTGGTCGACCCACCGGTGCAGATGCTGCGCACGCTGCCGTTCCTCGGGCTGATCCCGTTGTTCATCCTGTGGTTCGGCATCGGCGAGGAGCCGAAGATCGCGCTGGTCGCGCTCGGCGTGGCGTTTCCCTTGTACCTCAACGTGCATTCCGGGATCCGTGGCACCGAGCCACAGCTGATCGAGGCCACCACCGCACTCGGGTTCACCAGGGCCGAGCGGCTGCTGCACGTGATCCTGCCGTCGGCCGTGCCGCAGACGCTGGTCGGGGTCCGGCAGTCGCTTGGCATCGCGTGGCTTTCACTGATCGTCGGTGAGCAGGTCAACGCGGATGCCGGGCTGGGGTACCTGATCAACAACGCACGCGACTTCCTGCGCACCGACATCATCGTGGTCGGGCTGGTCGTGTACGCGATCCTCGGGCTGGTCACCGACGCCCTGGTGCGGTTGCTGGAGAAGAGGGCGTTGCAGTGGCGGGCGTGAAAGGGCTGACCAAGCGGTACGGCGACCGGGTCGTGCTGGACGGGCTCGACCTGGAGATCGCGCCCGGCGAGTTCGTCGCGCTGCTCGGGCACAGCGGTTCCGGCAAGTCGACGCTGCTGCGGGTCCTCGCGGGCCTCGACCGGGATATCGAGGGCGAGGTCCATGTCAGCGGCACGGTCTCGGTGGCCTTCCAGCAACCCAGGCTGCTGCCGTGGCGCCGCGTGTGGCGCAACATCGTGCTCGGCCTGCACCGGCCCGATGCCGGACGGCCGTTGGCGTTGCAGGCATTGGAAGAGGTGCGGCTGGCCGAGCACGCGGACAAGTGGCCTCGTCAGCTCTCCGGCGGCGAGGCGCAACGGGTCTCGCTCGCCCGTGCCCTGGTCCGCGAGCCCGACTTGTTGCTGCTGGACGAGCCGTTCGCGGCGCTGGACGCGTTGACCCGGCTCGCGATGCACCGCCTGGTGCAGGACCTGTGGCGGGCGCACCGGCCGTCGGTGCTGCTGGTGACCCACGATGTCGACGAGGCGTTGCGGCTCGCCGACCGCCTGCTGGTGCTGGCCGGCGGGCAGATCGTCAGTGAATACGGGCCGGGTGCACATGACCGGGCCGCTGTCCTCGCCGACCTGGGAGTGAGCGAAAGTGCGACTGCGTAACGGAATCCTGCTGGCCGTGACGGCGTTCTCCTTAGCCGCCTGCGCAACGAGCGCGCCCGCCGCCTCCAGCGGCGACGACCTGACCAAGGTCGTGCTCAAGGTCGGTGACCAGAAGGGTTCGTCCAAGGCACTGTTGACCGCGGCCGGCCTGGAGAAGGCGCCGTACAAGATCGAGTGGTCCACGTTCACCTCCGGGCCGCCGCTGCTGGAGGCCGCCTCGGGTGGCGCCATCGACATCGGCGGGGTCGGCAACACGCCGCCGATCTTCGCCGCCGCGGCCAACGCCAAGATCGCCGTCGTCAGCGCCGCCAAGGGCAACGTCGACAGCGACGCGGTCGTCGTGCCCGCGGACTCGCCGCTGCGGACCGTCCAGGACCTGCGCGGCAAGAACATCGCCGTGGCCAAGGGCAGCTCCGCGCACGGCCAGATCCTGCTCACCCTCAAGAAGGCCGGTCTGTCCACAAAGGACGTGAAGCTGAACTTCCTGCAGCCCGCCGACGCGTACGCCGCCTTCACCCAGAAACGGGTCGACGCCTGGGCCATCTGGGATCCCTACACCTCCCAGGCACTGCTGGAGGCCAACGGCCGGGTTCTGGTCGACGGCAATGGAACCGCCAACGGCTACACCTTCCAGGTGGCCGGCCGCGCGGCTCTGGACGACCCTGGCAAGGCCGCGGCGATCAAGGACTACGTCACCCGCATCGCCAAGGCCCAGAAGTGGTCGGACGGTCACCGGGACGAGTGGGCGCAGGCATGGTCGAACGACACCGGCCTGGCCACCACGATCACCAAGGCCGCCACCGGCCGCGGCCCCGACCTGCCGGTCGCCATCGACGACGAGCTGATCGGCTCGGAGCAGCAACTCGCCGACACGTTCACCGATGACCGGACGCTAACGTCCAAAGTGGACTTCGTACGATTCGTCGACAAGCGGTACGCGGCCGACCTGGACGCGGCTAGGAGCAGCAAATGAGCATCACCCTGCACTGGTTCCTGCCCACCTCCGGGGACGGCCGGACCATCGTGGAACGCTTCCACGCCAACAAGTCCCTCGGCGCCCCGGCGCAACGCCCGGCCGATATCGACTACCTCGGCCAGATCGCGCGGGCCGCCGAGCAACTGGGCTTCACCGGTGTGCTGACCCCGACCGGCACCTGGTGCGAGGACGCCTGGCTGACCACGGCGGCGCTGATCGCCCAGACGTCCCGGCTGAAGTTCCTGGTCGCCTTCCGGCCGGGGGTGATCTCGCCGACCCTGGCGGCCCAGATGGCCGGCACCTACCAGCGGATCTCCCGCGGGAGGCTGCTGCTCAACGTCGTCACTGGCGGCGATGCCATTGAGCAGCAACGGTTCGGCGACTGGCACGACCACGACCAGCGGTACGCCCGTACCGACGAGTTCCTTACGATCGTGCGTGGCGTGTGGTCGGGAGAACCGTTCGACTTCGACGGCGCCCACTACCGCGTCGCCGGGGCCACCACACTTGCGCCGCCCGACCCCGCCCCGAGTGTGTACTTCGGCGGCTCGTCGCCTGCCGCGCTCCCGGTCGCCGCCCGGCACGCGGATGTCTACCTGACCTGGGGTGAACCGCCCGCGCAGGTCGCCGAGAAGATCGCCAAGGTCCGCGCGCTGGCCGGCGGCCGGGACATCCGGTTCGGCATCCGGCTGCACACCATTTCCCGGGACAGCTCGGCGGAGGCCTGGGCCGAGGCACGCAAGCTGTTCGAGGCGCTCGACCCCGAGCAGGTCGCCAAGGCACAGGCGCAGCTGGCGGCCAGCGAGTCGGAGGGTCAGCGGCGGATGGTCGAGCTGCACCGGGGTTCGCTCGGCAAAGGCGTGCGTGGCTTGGAGATCTACCCGGGCCTGTGGGCGGGGATCGGTCTGGTCCGCGGCGGCGCGGGCACGGCATTGGTGGGCAGCCACGCCGAGGTCGCCGACCTGATCGCCGAGTACCACTCGCTGGGCATCGACGAGTTCGTCCTGTCCGGCTACCCGCACCTGGAGGAGGCCTACTGGTTCGGCGAGGGCGTGCGCCCGGAGCTGGCCCGCCGTGGCCTGCTCGACCGCACACCCGCGCTCGCCCAGGCCTGAACAACACGTATGCCGCTTGTACACAGGTCGTATACAAGCGGCATACAGGCTGCCGGAAGCTCAGTGCTTGAAGTTGTTCCGGAACTCCACCGCGATGTCGGTGTTGTCGGTGAACAACCCGTCCATGCCGGTGTCCACGAACTTCTGGAACTCACCGAACAGGTTGCCGTACTCGGCCGGGTTGGCCGAGGACCGGAAGTCCGCGGGCAGGAAGTTGTTCTCCGCGCGGAACGTGTACGCCACGACCTTCAGGCCGGCCTTGTGCGAGTCGGCCACCAGGGAGGTCGGCGCCTGCAGGAACCCGGCCGCGTTGCGCGGGATGATCTGGTTCTTGTCCGGGCCCAGCCAGTCGGCGTACTTCGCGATGTCGCGCAGGCCCGCCGGGGTGGTCATGTCCGCGTAGGTGCGCTTGTCGCCCTTCACTGTGAAGTCGTACGGCTGGCCGGTGGCGCCGGTCAGCTGCACCAGCTGGACCCGCAGCACCCGGTTGAGCTCGATCAGGTTGCCGACCTCGAAGGACTGCACGACGACCTTGGCGTCCGGCCGGTTGAGGCCGTTGCGGTTGAGCATCTCGACGAACTTCGGCTCGATGGCCTTGCCCTGCTGGCGGAAGTAGGTCGAGTGCTTGATCTCCGGCACGATGCCGATCTGCCGGTGCAGCTCACGCGACAGCCGCTTGGACAGGTCGATGACCTCCTGGAAGGTCGGGACCTGGAACTTGCCGTTGTAGATGGTGTTGCGCTGGCGGAACTCCGGGATCCGCTCCTTGGCGCGCAGCGTGCGCAGCTCGGCGAGGGTGAAGTCCTCGGTGAACCAGCCGGTGGTCTGCACGCCGTCGAGGTTCTTGGTGGTCTTGCGGCCGGCGAACTCCGGGTGGTCGGCGACGTCGGTGGTGCCGCTGATCTCCGGCTCGTGCCGGGCCACCAGCACGCCGTCCTTGGTGGTCACCAGGTCGGGCTCGATGTAGTCCGCACCCATCCGCGCGGCGAGCTCGTACGAGGCCAGGGTGTGCTCGGGCCGGTAGCCCGAGGCACCGCGGTGCCCGAAGATCGTCGGCGTGGCCTCGTGCCCGCCGTACGACTCGGCTTGCGGGTCTGCGGCGGCGGAGCTCACCACGGCCACCAACGCGACCCCCGACAACGCCAGCGCGGCGAGTCGTCTCATGTCCTGCCTCCTCGTTGCGAAGTGCACGGACGCTAACCGGGGTTCCTGCACGGAAGGCCAAGTCCCGGTGAACGTCTCGGGTGCGAGTCAACGATGTGCCGGATGTCTCCACAAGCCCGTCCGAGCGGAGCGAGGACCGATAGCACAGTCAATCTTGTGATCGGGCCCACGCCAAGAGGTAACGTGCTTGCAGTCCGGTGGGAAAGATCCGGTTCGAGGAGGGCTGGGTTGGCGGTCTCCGAAGCCGAGGAAAAGCAGCCTGACCTGGCCGAGATCGTCGGCCAGCACGACGAGGAACGGCCCGCGCGCAGGCTGTCCCCGCGCTGGGAACGGGCGCTGTGGATCGTCGGCGCGGCGATCGCGGTCCTCGTGCTCAAGCAGGTCTTCCTGCCGTTCGACCAGGGCAACCAGTTCTATCTGGTGATCTTCCTTGGCGCGAGTTTGCCACTGGTGTTCCTGTCCTACCGGCCGTTCGGGCGCACCGGCGGCGACAAGGACGACCCCGGCCCGATCGACTGGGTGCTGTCCGCGTTGACGCTGGTCGTGGCGCTGTACCCGGTGCTCGGCGGGTTCGACGCGTTCCTCGACCGGCAGGGCCAGCTGTCCACTCCGGACATCATCGCCGGGACGTTGCTGCTGGTGCTGATCCTGGAGGCGACGAGGCGGACCACCGGCCTGGTGCTGCCGATCGTCTGCCTGGCCTTCCTCGCGTACGCGTACTACGGCGGGTACCTGCCGCCGAGCTGGTCGATCGCGCATGCCGGGATGGACTTCGACCAGATCATCAGCGCCCTCTACGACCCCAGCAACGGCTTCTTCGGCACACCGCTCGACGTCGCGGCCACGTACATCGTGCTGTTCACGATCTACGGCGCGGTACTCGCGAACTCCGGGGCGGGGCAGTTCTTCGTCGACTTCAGCTTCGCGGTGTTCCGCAAGTCGCGCACCGCACCCGGCCGCACGACCGCGCTTTCCGGGTTCCTGCTGGGAACGGTGAGCGGCTCGGGCACGGCGACCGCGGTCACGCTCGGCGCGATCACCTGGCCGATCCTCAAGAAGGCCGGGTATCCGCGGGAGAACGCCGGTGGTCTGCTGGCGGCGTCCGGGATCGGCGCGATCCTGTCCCCGCCGACGCTCGGCGCGGCCGCGTTCATCATCGCCGAGTACCTGGAGACCTCGTACCTGACGGTCCTGCTCTGGGCGATCATCCCGACGCTGCTGTACTACCTGGGCATCGTGTTCGCGGTCGAGGCGGACGCCCGGAGGTTCGGCGCGCACTCGGTCGACGTGGACACGCCCAAGGCGTTCTCGTTGCTGCTCAAGGGCGGCTACCACTTCGCGTCGCTCGCGATCATCGTGGTGTTCCTGGCGTTGGACATCCCGCCGTTCGCCGCGGTCGTCTACGCGTCCGGGGTCGCCGCGCTGTTCTCGTTGGCCGCCAAGCTTTTCCAGGATGACAAGCGGGCGGCGCTGCTGGCGTGGCTGCGGGAACTCGTGGACGCGTTGTCCGAGGGCATTCGCGGGGCGCTGCCAGTGGTCGCGGTGTGCGCGGCGGCCGGGGTGATCACGTCGACGATCACCAAGACCGGGCTCGGCCAGGAACTCGCCGACGCACTGGTGAAAGCCGCGCATGCGTTGTCTTCCAACCCAACCGTGGTGCTCGCGCTGACTGTCGTGTTCGCGGCGGTCGCGGTGTGCGTGCTCGGACTCGCGGTCCCGGTCACCGCGTCGTTCATCATCTCGTGGGTGGTCATCGGCCCGGCGCTGATCACGTTGGGCGCGGCCACTCCCGAGGTCGCGATGTTCATCTTCTACTACGCGGTGTTGTCCGAAGTGACTCCACCGACCGCGCTCGCGGCCGTCGCCTCCGCGGCGATCACCGGCGGACCGGTCATGAAAACCATGTGGCAGACGTGGAAGTACACGCTGCCCGCCTTCCTCGTGCCGATCGCGTTCGTCCTCACCGACAACGGGTCCGCGTTGCTGTTGCAGCGTCCGTTCCTCGACGTGGTCTGGGTGACCGTTGTCTCCGCGATCGGCGTGGCCGCACTGGCGGTCGTCACCACGGGCTGGCTGGCCGGGCCGGCCCGGTGGCCGGAACGCGTCCTGTGCGTGCCGGCCGCGTTGCTGTTGCTCTACCTCCAACCGGTGTCCATCGCGATCGGCGTGGGCTTCGCGCTCGCCGCGGTCGTCGTGCACCTGCTGTTGAGACCCAAGGAGACCCAAGATGCGTAAGGCATTCGTCGGCGTACTGGGGCTGGCCCTCGTGGCCACCGGCTGCGGTGGCAAACGCGACACCGGTGCGGCGCCACAACCCGGACAGCAGGTGGCCTGCGAGGCGGCCGACGGCCGGATCACCATCGCCACCGGCAACGTCGGCGGCGTGTACTACGTCCTCGGCGGCGGCCTGGCCCAGCTGATCAGCAACAACACCAAGCTGAAGGCGACCGCGGCGGACACCGGCGCGTCCGTGCAGAACATCCAGCAGCTGGGCGACAAGACCTACGACATCGCGTTCTCCCTCGCCGACACCGCCGCGGACGCGGTCAACGGCAAGTCCTCGTTCGAGGGCAAACCGCAGAAGATCCAAGCGCTCGCGCGGATCTACTCGAACTACACCCAGGTGGTGGTGCGCGCGGACAGCGGGATCAACAGCATCAAGGACTTCCGCGGCAAGCGGATCTCCACCGGATCGCCGAAATCCGGGACAGAGGTGATCGCCAACCGCCTGCTGCAGGCCGAAGGCCTCAAGGACGGCGACCTCTCACCGCAACGACTGGCGCTGCGCCAGTCGGTCGACGGCATGAAGGCGGGCACGATCGACGGCCTCGTGTGGTCCGGCGGCCTGCCCACCCCCGAGATCACCGACCTGACGACATCCATGAAGGACAAGGTCAAGTTCATCGACATCACCTCGTCGCTGCCCGCGTTGAAGAAACTCAACGAGGTCTACGACCAGGGCGCCATCCCCGCGGCGACCTACAGCCTGCCCGCCGACGTGCCCACCATCGTGGTGCCCAACCTGCTGCTGGTCCGCGACGACTTCCCAGCGGGCAACGCCTGCGCCATCACCAAGCTGATCTTCGACAAGAAGGCGGACCTCGAAAAGACGCACCCCTCGGCGAAGGAGATCACCAAGGAGACCGCGGTCAAGACCGACCCAGTCCCGCTCCACCCCGGCGCCAAACAAGCCCTAACCTCATGACACCCCCACGGTGAGAGCCACCAACCGCCCCACGTCCGGCCAGCCAGCCACCCCCCCAGCCAACTACTAGCCAGGCAGTGGATAGCCGCCTAGCTACTACCCGCCTAGCTACTACCCGCCTAGCTGCTAACTGCCTAGCTACTACCGGGGTAGCTACTAACTGGTCAGCTACTAACCGGCTAGCTACTAACGGGCTAGCTACTAACCGGGTAGTTGCTAGCCAGCTATTAGCTAACTAGTTAGCTAATAGCCCGCTAGCAGCTGCCGCCTCGAAGGACCGGGTGATCCGGGCGGGGATCCGGGTGAACTACGCTCTTCGGTCGTGCGCGTCCTGGTCATCGGGTCTGGTGCCCGAGAGCATGCCCTCGCCCTCGCCTTGTCGCGGGACCCTTCGGTGGTCGCGCTGGCCTGCGCCCCGGGCAATGCGGGCATAGCCGCTGTCGCCGAGCTCTACGGTGTCGACTCCGCGGACCCGGCCGAGGTCACCGCGCTGGCCCAGCGCTGGCAGGCCGACCTGGTGGTGATCGGACCGGAGGTGCCGCTGGTCGCCGGGGTCGCCGACGCCGTGCGGGCCGCGGGGATCGCGTGCTTCGGGCCGTCTGCCAAGGCCGCCCGGATCGAGGGGTCGAAGGCGTTCGCCAAGGAGATCATGGCCGCGGCCGGGGTGCCCACCGCGACCAGCGAGATCGTCGACAACCCGGCGCGGCTGGACGCGGCTCTGGGCCGGTTCGGGCCGACCTACGTGGTGAAGGACGACGGCCTGGCCGCGGGCAAGGGTGTCGTGGTGACGTCCGACCTCGCCGCGGCCCGTGCGCACGCGATGACGTTGCTCGACGGCGGTCACCCGGTGCTGCTCGAGTCGTTCCTCGAGGGGCCCGAGGCGTCGCTGTTCTGCCTGGTCGACGGGCGCACGGTGGTGCCGTTGCTGCCCGCGCAGGATTTCAAACGTGTGGGTGACGGGGACAGCGGGCCGAACACGGGCGGTATGGGCGCTTACGCGCCGTTGCCGTGGGCGTCGCCCGATCTGGTGGAAACTATCGTCAAGACCATCGTCCAGCCCGTGGTGAACGAGATGGACGCGCAGGGCGTGCCGTTCTCGGGTCTGCTCTACGCCGGGTTGGCGCTGACGCCGTCGGGTCCGCAGGTCATCGAGTTCAACTGCCGGTTCGGCGACCCGGAGACCCAGGCGGTGCTCGCGCTGCTGCGCAGCCCGCTCGGCGTCGTGCTCAAGGCCGTGGCCACCGGGGACCTCGCGTCCCAGCCGCCGCTGGAGTGGGCCCCCGGGTCTGCGGTGACCGTTGTGGTGGCTGCGGAGGGTTACCCGGGCCGTCCACGGACGGGTGACGTTATCGCTGGTAGCGAGGCCGAGGGCGTGCTGCACGCCGGTACTCGCCGCCGCGACGACGGTGCTGTGGTGTCCATCGGCGGGCGCGTGCTGTCCGTCGTCGGCGTGGGCGCTGACCTGGAGGAAGCTCGCCAGGAGGCCTACCGCCGGGTGGAGAACCTGCACCTCGCCGGCTCCCACCACCGCACCGACATCGCGCTGCGTGCGTCCCGCGGCGAGGTCGCCGTCCCCGTCGCTCGCTGATTCGGGGGAACCTCCGGCCGCGTTCTTCCGTCAAACTTCCCGTAGGCCTCTGCCAGTCGTTGGTAGCCTGCAATGCGGGACCGGACGACTACGGAAACGTACGGGGGTGCGTGCATGAACGAGACGACCGGCTCTTTCGCCACCGGAGTGGGCGCCTTCGTCAACGAGGCCATCCAAGCCATCCCCACAGCCCCTCCCAACGCCACTCTCACGGTCAACCACGACAACGTCCTGGCCGCCGCCAAGATCATCCAAACCCAGATCGACGCCCTGGATGACATGCTTCGGAACAAGGCCCCGACCCTGGTCGTCGATGCCGCGGCGGACGATCCGGTGAGCCAGGACGCGGCTCGGGCCTGGAACTACCGGCTGGTGGGCGCGGACGACTCCTACGCCTCCCGGATCACCGAGTACGTGCTCAGCCTCAAGAAGCTGGTCGCCCAGCTCAAGGACAGCGCGAAGACCTATGGCTTCAACGAGCAGGACATCGCCGCGACCTTTGGGACGACCGTTGTCTAGGTTGGCGACCGCCGCCGTGGTGCTCGCAGGGCTCGCCTTGGCCGGATGCACCGAAACCAACGCCGGGGAGCCGGTGCCGGCCAGTTCGGCGCCCGCCGGCGGCGGAGCCGGGCCCGCGCCGAGCGTGAGCATCCCGCCGCGGCCCCGCGAGATCAAGCTGGACGGCGTTGATCCCTGCAAGCTGTTCACCAAGGCCCAGCTCGGTCAGATCAAGGTCACCCGGCAGCGCAACGGTGTGCAGACCGACGAGACCTTCAAGGGCGCGGCGCAGTGCCTGATGGACGGCAATGAAGGCCAGACCTTCTTCGACTACACCGTCTGGCTGGTGACTACCGAGGGCATGGAGCCGTGGCTGAGCGGCAAGCGGAATGCCGACGCCAAGTTGGTGTCCGTCGAGGGCTTCCCGGCCGCCAGCTACAAGATCCGCGGCACGACCACCTTCAACTGCTGGACCTCGGTGGGTGTCGCAAACGGGCAGCAGCTGACTGTCGAGTTCCGGCCGATCAACCGGGATGTGTTGAGCCAGAACCAGATGTGTGAGAAGAGCGAGCAAGCGGCGGGTCTCGCCATGCAGACTCTCCAGACTCTGAAGTGAGGACCTGTCATGTCCACTGAGCCCCGCATCGGCGACTACCGCTTCGATGGCTACTCGAACCAGGAACTCGCTCGCATGGTCGACCAGCTTCGGCAAGGGCCGGGTTCGGAGAGCATGAACCGGGCGGTGGATGCGCTCAAGAACATCGCGACCGCCCTCAAGCAGACTGATGACACCCTCCGCACCGAGCTGCAGAAGATCGGCGTGGAGTGGACCGGTGACTCCAGTGAGGATGCCGCGGTCGTCATGAGTGACTCCGCGCAGTACGGCGGGGAGGCGAACGGGACCATCAACGGGTCCGCGACTTCGGTCGGCAATCAGGGCAGTGACTTCTCGCGGACGTGTCATTCCGTCCCGGAGTCGAGCAAGTTGCGCGGCGCCGACCAGTACAACGTGATGGACACCCTGCTCTGCCACACCACGGACCACTCCAAGGAGGTCCAGCAGACCCGCGCGGCGCGGCAGCAGGCGGTGGACTCGATGAACGGGTACGCCGACGCCAGCAAGTCCAACCTGTCCGGCTACCAGCAGCTGCCCGTCCCGCCCGCGTTGAACCTCAACCCGCAGCCGATCCAGCACAACCCGATCGGCACCAGCATCGCCGGGTTCGGCGGGACCGAAGGGCCTTCCATCCCAGGTACTTCCGGTGGCGGCCCTGGGTTCTCGCAGGTCAACGTCCCTGGTGGTGGCGGCCCCGCGGTGCAGTTCGACCCGATCACCGGCCAGCCCATCACCGGGGGCCAGCCGATCACCGGCGGACAGCCTGGGTTGCCCGGTGGACCCACGACAGGTGGGCAGCCGGGGGTTCCTGGGGTGCCCGGGAAGGTGACGGGGATCGGGCCGATGCCCGCGCCGCCGCTCAGTGGCCCGGCGCCCATTCCCGCTCCGCCGCCGTTCCGGCCGTCGCTGGCCGGGCTCGACACGGCGATCGTCGGGATGGCTGGTGGGGCTGGGGGTGGCGCTGCGGTGGGGGCGACCGCGGAGAAGGACCGGATCGTGCGCGGCGGTGGGACCGGGCGGGTCAGCCCGCCCGCGGGGTCGCGGGGCGCGCAGGCCATCGGTGGGTCGCCCAGTGAGGAGGCCGCCGCGCGTGCGGCCGAACGGGTCGGCGCGAAGGGCAAGCCGGGGTCGTCGCTCATGCAGCCCGCCGCGGGCACCGCGCAGGGCGAAGAGGACGATGAGCACGTGCGCAAGTACGGGATCGCGGCCGAGGATGTGTTCGCCGACGACCGGATGGTCATCCCGTCCGTCCTGGGCGAAGACGACGACGAGTGAGCAGCGTCGTCCTCTCCGCGCTGGAGTTCGACGTCATCTGGGAAAGTGAGCGGCTGCCCCAGCGGCACGTGGCTTTGGACGTGCCCAGCCCCGGCAAGACGCACACCGAACGGGCCGCGCTCGTCCGGCAGACGTGGGCGGAGCTGGAGGCCCGCGGTCTGGCGAACGGCGGCCGGGTGCTCGGCGAACTCGCCGACCGGCTCCAGGTGCTGGCGCACCCGGATGTCAGCGTCGATGGGTGGGTGTGGGCCGGGCGCGAGGTGAAGGTGTTCGCCGCGCGGACCGGGCGGATGGCGCAGCTCGCCGTGATCGACGAAGGGAAAGTGTGGCTGATCCCGTCGCGGGACACCGCGCTCGCCGAATCGGCGGTCTCGGTGGCCGGGGAAATGGGGCCCGGACCTGGCCGGTCGGTGAGCCTGCCGAATGACCTGGTCGCCGCGGCGGACGACCGGTCGAAAGGCGATACCCGCGCTTTCATCACCACTCTGCAGGACAAAGGCGTGGCGTTGAAAGACGCCCAGTCGATGACCGCGATGCTGGCCGGGATCACCACCCGCGGCCAGTTCGGCGCCGAACGCAGGCACCGTGACCAGCGGATTGTCCGTGCTGACCGGGTTGTCGCGTTTCACGACACCGAGCAGGGCCGTTACCTGGATCTGGTCCGGCCGAGCACCGACGGCCGTTTGTGGTGCACCGTCACCCCGGCCGACAACCACCGCATTGCCTCTTGCGTGTGGGAATTGCTCGAAGAGATCTAGTGACCGCGCGAACCGTTCTAGAGTGACGGGGAACCGCGGCGGCCTTCGAGCCGTCAGATCGGTGCCGAAGGGTGGGGACGTGGCCGACTACAACATTGACGCGATCAACAACTGCATGACGACCGTGCAGAACTTCAAGCCGAAGTTCGGCGAGATCGCGGACTCGTTCCACAACGTGCACGGCGACGCGTCCGCCTACGGCACACTGCCCAGCTCCACGGCCGTTTCCAGTGCCGTCGACGAGCTGAACACGCTGATGTCCGGCCAGTTCGACAAAGCCGAGCAGCTCCTCGACGGGATCGCGCGGGCGCTGGACGCGGTGGTGCAGAGCGTGTCGCACAACGAGACGAACATCGCCAAGTCCATGGCGGTCTAGACAGAACTGGGGAGACGAGAAGTGGGCAGCGCTGCGGAGACGGTGGCCGGCTACCCCGGGGGCGACGCGGTGCTCGCCGCGGCAAACAAGGTCGAGCACGCCAACTCCGGCGCCATCAAGGAGGCCGCCGACCGGCTGACCAAGGCCGGCACCGGGATGGGCACCAACGGCAAGGGCGTGGCCGACGCGGTCAAGACCCTGGACGACGCCTGGCAGGGCGCCTCCGCTGACCAGTTCGTGTCCTACATGTCCCGGTTCGCCAACGCGGGCACGGCGACCGCCGAGTCAATGACCAAGGCGGGCGGCGCGCTGGGCAAGGTCGCCACCGCCATCGACGAGGCCAAGTCGTTCGTTTCCACCCGCTGCGAGGGCGTGATCGGCGAGGTCAACCGGTTCCGCCAGCAGAACCCGGACGCCACCCCCGAGCAGTTCGACGCGGCGGTCCGGCCGATCTGCCAGGCCGCGGCCACCGACATCGAGAACAAGCTCAAGGAGACCGAGAGCGTCCTGAGCGGCGCCGCGAGCGAGATCAAGGCCGCCGCCAACCTCAGCACCCGTTTCACCGACATCCCCGACCCCGGCACGCAGCCCTACGTCCCGCAGCACGGCAACGTCGCGGGCTGGGACCGCACACCGTTGCAGCAACAGGACTCCACCACGAACACCGCGGCCGCGACCCCGGCGGCGAACCATGCCGCCGCCGGTTCAGGGAGTGGTGGTGGCGGTGGCGGGCACACGAGCAGCGGCGGCGGCAGCGGCAGTTTCCACGGCAGCCTCGGCTCCAGCGGCGGCCCGCCCGCCGGCCCGGTGCCCGGCAACGTGCAGGACTGGATCAAGCAGGCGCTGGAGATCCTGCGCGCCAACGGCATCAACGTCAGCGAAGCGGACGTGCCGAAGATCTGGGCGATCATCCAGCACGAGTCCGGCGGAAACCCGCACGCCATCAACAACTGGGACTCCAACGCCGCGAAGGGAACACCGTCGAAGGGGTTGATGCAGTGTATCGACCCGACGTTCAACAGTTACAAGATCGCTGGGCACAACGACATCTGGAACCCGGTCGACAACATCTGCGCGGGTGTCAACTACGCGATCTCGCGGTACGGGAGCCTGGACAACGTGCCGGGGATCAAGGCGATGGCGGGCGGAGGCGCGTACCGCGGCTACTAACTAGTGTGGCCGCATGGATCCTTTGACTGTTGCCGCGCGGGCCGCGGTGCCGCCGTTCTATGTGATGGACGTTCTCGAGGCGGCCAACGCCCGGCAGCGCGCCCGCGGCGACGTCATCTCGCTGGCAGCAGGCCAACCGTCCGCGTCGGCGGCCGCGCCGGTGCTGGAAGCCGCGCAAAAAGCCTTGCACGGCAACAAACTGGGCTACACCGAACAGCTGGGCATCCCGGAGCTGCGGGAAGCCATCGCGGGTCACTACGAGCGGATGTACTCGCTCGAGGTCGCACCGCAGGATGTCGTGGTGACAACGGGATCCTCCGGAGGTTTCCTGCTGTCATTCCTGGCGGCGTTCGATGCGGGTGACCGCGTCGCGCTCGCTCGTCCCGGTTACCCCGCCTACCGCAACATTCTCGCGGCGCTGGGCTGTGAGATCGTCGAACTTCCTTGTGACGCAACAACAAGGTTCCAGCCGACGGTGGAAATGCTGGAAGCCGCAGGGCCTTTGAAGGGTGTTGTGGTCGCGAGTCCCGCCAACCCAACGGGAACGGTGCTCGCCGCGCCGGAACTCGCCGCGATCTCCGGGTGGTGCGTGGAGAACGGCGTGCAGCTCATCAGCGACGAGATCTACCACGGCATCGACTACAGCGGCCAAACCGCGTGCTCGTGGCAGTTCGGCCGGGAATCCGTTGTGGTGAACTCGTTCTCGAAGTACTTCGCCATGACCGGCTGGCGGCTGGGCTGGCTGCTGGTGCCGCAACGCCTGCACCGGGCGGTGGAGTGCCTGATCGGCAACTTCAACATCTGCGCCCCCGCGATCGCCCAGCACGCCGCCGTCGCGAACTTCACCGAAGAGGCCTACAAGGAGCTGGACCAGCACGTCGACAGCTACCGCACCAACCGCGACCTGCTGCTCACCGGCCTGCCCGAGCTGGGCATCACCGAACTGGCCCCCGCCGACGGCGCCTTCTACATCTACGCCGACGTCCGGCACCTCACGCACGACACCATGAGCTGGTGCCAGCGGCTGCTCGCCGAGACCGGTCTGGCCCTGGTGCCCGGCATCGACTTCGACCCGGTGGACGGCCGCAAGTTCATCCGGCTGTCGTTCGCCGGATCCCGCGCCGAGATCGAGGAGGGCCTGCACCGGCTCGGCGGCTGGCTCCCGGCGTGATCCCGGGGCCGTGACCTGGGCGACACCGCCCCGGCCGACCCTGAGCCGCAATATCCGGGGGTTTCCCGATAGTCGGGCGCACCCACCGCTGGTTCACTTGGTGGTGTGGGAACCGGCGGTGGGCGCGGATCGTTCACCTCTTGAGAGTTCCGCAGGGACCGGGAGGCTCTAGATGTTGGTGCGGATCATCGGCGCGATCGTCGTGATGTGGCTCGCGTTCATGCTGATCGGCTGGATTTTCGCGGCCTTCAAGTGGTTGCTGATCATCGCCGCCGTCGGCACTGTTGGCGCCATCGCCTATGGGGCGATCAAGCGGCGCCAGATCAACTCATAACACCCCGATCTCGGTCAGGTACCGGCGCGCGTCGGCGGCCGAGGTCCACAGATGCGCTTTCAAACCGAACAATGTGGCACCGTCGATGTTCTCCTGACGGTCGTCGAGGAACACACAGTCGCCCACGGACGCTCCCAGGCGCGCGACCAAGGCCTCCCAGATCTCCGTGTCCGGCTTGACCACACCGAGATCCCCTGAGAACAACAGCTGCGAGAACTGCCGGGTCCATGGCTGGCCCTCTGCGGCGCGCCCGAACGATGACGGCGCGTTGGACAGCAGGGCCAGCCGGGCGCCCGCCGCGACGATCTCGCCCAGCAGCTCCACAGTGGACGGGTCCACCTCCAGCCAGCCGCTGACATCGGTCTTGGTCAGCTGGCCGGCCAGGGTCTCGTCCACATCCAGACCCGCCACCAGGCGCCAGTAGTCCAGATCGGGCAGGCCGGCGTCGTAGTCCCGCCGGTGCCGCCAGTACGCGTCCGTGAAAGCGCCCAGGTCCGCCCCGGCCAGGGCGGCGAGGTCCGGCAGCGCGCGGGTGCGCCTGCTGATCACCTCGCCGTAGTCGAACACGATCCAGCGCATGTCACTCCTTTGCCAGTCGTCGCAACGTTTCCGCGATGTCGTCAGCGCTGACGTCCCGGTGGGTGACGAACCGGATCCGGCCGGACATCGGCACGGCCAGGATCCCGATCCGCTGCAACTGCGCGAGGGCGTGCTCGACGTCCGGCACGGCCGCGATCACGATGTTGGTCTGCGGCGGCGTGACCTCCCAGCCCAGCTCGACGAGCCCGTTGGCCAGCGTGCGAGCGTTCTCGTGGTCGGCGGCGAGCTCGGGAAGGCGTTCCAGGGCGACCAGACCGGCGGCGGCGAGAATCCCGCCCTGCCGCACCCCGCCGCCGAGCATCTTGCGCACCCGCCGGGCCTCCTCGACGAACGACGCCGTGCCGGCCACGACCGAGCCCACCGGCGCCCCGAGCCCCTTGCTCAGACACACCTGCACGGAGTCGGCGCCCACAGTCAGCGCAGCGGGTGGCAACTCCAGCGCGACGGACGCGTTCCACAACCGGGCCCCGTCGAGGTGCACGGCCAGCCCCGCCTCGCGAGCAGTGGCGACGAGCTGGGCATGCCGGTCCGGCGGCGTCACCGTCCCGCCCGACGCGTTGTGCGTGTTCTCCAGGCACAACAGCGTCGTCCGCAGCCCGTGGTAGGGCACCGCGCCGCCGATCGAGGCCCGCAGCGCCTCCACGGAGAACTGACCGGGGGAAAGGTCCCAGGCGAGCGGCTCCGGCATGCCGCCGGCCAGCCACGCCGCCGAGCCCAGCTCGTTCACGATCACGTGCGCGCCCACCGCGGCCAGGAACCGGTCACCGCGGCGCAGGTGCAGCATCAGCGCGATCTGGTTGCCCATCGTCCCGCTCGGCACCCACAACGCGGCCTCGACGCCCAGCAGTTCGGCCACCTGCTCCTCGAGTCTGAGCATCGTGGGGTCGTGGTCCAGCACGTCGTCGCCGACCACGGCCGTGGCCATGGCCGTCCGCATACGCTGGTCGGGAGTGGTGACGGTGTCCGAGCGCAGGTCGATGATCGGCGAGGTCACGACCCGATCACACCACATGAGGCCGCCCCGGGGCCAAGGCGGAGCGGAGTGTGGCGTAGAACTCAACGCGACATCATGCAACCGTGTCGGTGACGGGGTCCGTCCCTTATCCGAAGACGACGAGCGGAGAGAGTCCGCGTGGACCAACGCGACGAGCAGGAGTTCGCGGAGTACTTCGAGGCCCGGCTGGATGCCGTGCGCCGGACCGCGTTCCTGTTGTGTGGCGACTGGCACCGCGCGGACGACCTGGCCCAGACCGCGTTCGTCGCGTTGCACCGGCGGTGGCGCAAGGTGCGGGACCGCGGGGCGTTGGACGCCTACGTCCGCCGGACGGTGGTGCGCGCGATGATCGACGAGTCGCGCCGGCCGTGGCGGCGGGAACGGTACGTCGAGGAGATGCCCGAGCCGCCGCAGTCCGGCGCGGAGGTCGGCGACACGGTCGCGACCAGGACGGCTCTGGTCGACGGCCTGAAACGGGTGCCGCCGCGGCAACGGGCGGTGCTCGTGCTGAGGTTCCTGGAGGGCCTGGACGTCTCGGCCACCGCCGAGGCGCTCAAGTGCTCCGAGGGGACGGTGAAGAGCCAGACCGCGCGCGGCCTGGCGGCCCTGCGCGAGGCGCTGGGCGACACGTTGGACGATCTGCGGCCGGCGTCGTGAGGAGGTGGACACAGGTGGACGAGAAGAAGCTGGGTGAGCTGTTCAAGGACGCGGTGCGGGACACGCCACCGGCCACCTTCGGCACGGGCGAGGTACGCAGGGCGTCGGAACGCGCGTCCGCGCGTCACCGGCAGAACGTTGTTGTCGGTTCTGTGCTCGCGGTGGTCCTCCTGGGTGGTGGCGGGATCACCGCTGTCGCCCTAACGGGTGGAACTTCTAACTCGAACGCGGCTGTGAGCGCCTCCAGCGGCAGCGCGGATACCGCCAACAGTGGCACTATGAAAGGCGAAGCCGGAGCGGCGGCTCCCCGGGTGGAGACCCCGTCGCTGGCGGCCCCGTACGACCAGCCGGTGCCCTCTAAGCAGGGAGATGGCCCGGCTGGAGGTGCTGGTTCGCCCAGCACCCGCACCCCTAGTGGTGGGTGCGAAACGGCGGACCGGGAGCTCGCTGCTGCCCTCGCGAGCGAGCTCCCGGCCGCCCCCAACGCCAAGGACGCGGTGAAGGTGCCGTTCGGCTGCCCGCCGCGCAGCCGCGGCGCGGCGTTCAAGGTCACCGATGGCGCCCGGTCGGGCACGGTCTCGCTGGTCGTCATCCCGCCGGGGGTGTCGGCCGGGTTCGCCCCGCTCGGTATCGAGGTCCCTGGCACGCAGGACTTCTCCTCGACCGGCGCCACCAGCGGCGCGACCGTGTACCTGGTCAGCCAGCCGACGCCGGAGCTGGCCGAGGCGCCGTTCCTCGAGTCCGGCAGCCAGATGGTGGCGAGATTGGCCCAGAAGTTCTGACCTACGCTGGTCACACCATGACCACAGCGAGTACACCCAAGGGTGAGCGCCGCCGCCAGGCCCTGATCGAGGCGGGTGCGCAGCTGCTGGCCGAGGGCGGGTTCGACGCGATCCGGCACCGGGCGGTGGCCGAGCGCGCCGGCCTGCCGCTGGCCTCCACCACGTATTACTTCGACTCGCTGGACGAGCTGATCACCGCGTCGGTCGAGCACCACGCCCGGATCGAGCTGGCCCGCGGCTGGGCGCAGCTGCGGGCGATGACCGACCCGGGTCCGCAGACCCTGATCGAGATGGTGCTGGACCAGCTGCTCGGCGACGAACCGGAGTCCGAGGCGGTGCTGCTGCGCTACGAGCGGCTGGTCGCCACCGGGCGCCGGCCCTACCTGCGGCCGCTGATGCAGATCCTCTCCGGCGAGATGTACGACCTGCTCGCCGAGATGTTCGCCAAGGGCGGCCTGCCGGTGGACCGCGAGCGCCTGGAGCAGATCGTGCACCTGGTCGACGGGGCCGTGCTGAACGCGATCATCGAGATCCACTCGGATCCCCGCGCGACCGCCCGCCGGATGCTCAAGGCCACTCTCCAGCTTTAGCTTGTCAACCTTTGCGTGGCCCCAACCGTGAGGAAGTAAGGGAGACGCGAAGGGAGCGGGAGTGCGCAAGTCCGACGAGGAGCGGTTTCGTGCCTTCGCCGGTGACCAGGCCAAGGCGCTGCGCCGGTGCGCCTACCTGTTCTGCGGCGACTGGCACCTCGCGGAGGACCTCACCCAGACCACCCTGATCAAGATCTACCGGGCCTGGCCGACCGTGCAGAAGACCGACAGCATGCAGAACTACGCCCGCAAGGTGCTGCTCAACGCGTGGCTGGACGAGAAGCGGCGGCCGTGGCGGCGCACCGAGCTGCGGGTGGCCGCGCCGCCGGACTTCGCCGACGCGGGCGCCGATCCCGAGCTGGCGCAGGCCCGGTCGTGGGCCAAGGACATGACCCACCGCGCGCTCCTGGAGCTGCCGCCCAGACAGCGGGCGGCGCTGGTGCTGCGCTACTTCGACGACCTGTCGGTCGCCGAGACCGCCGCGGTGCTGGGCTGCTCCGAGGGGACCGTGAAGAGCCAGACCGCGCGGGGGCTGGAGACATTGCGCCTGGTGGTCGACAACCTGACGGCCGGCAGGCCGGCGAGGAGGGTGGTGTCGTGAGCGAGCAGGAACTGCGTGAGGGCCTGCGGTCCGCGGTCGAGGACGAGCCACCGATGCGGGTCGACCTGGACGAGATCGTCAGCATGGCCGAACGGCTGGTCCGTCGGCGGCGCGCGCTGGTCGCCGTCGGGGTTGGCACCGCGGCCGTGACGCTTGCCGCGGTGACCGTGCCGGTCGTCCTCGGCATAGCCCGGGGTGAACCCGCGGAGCTGACCGTCGCGGCCCCGCCGGCCGCGACATCCACGCAGCCAACGGGCAGCGTGGAGCAACTCACCCAGCGCGGGAAGGACATGCAGTCGTACCTCACGACCCGGTTCCCCGCGATGGTCCCGGGGGTGACGCAGATCGATGTGCGGCCGTTCGGTGGCGAGGCCGAGGGGCAGATCTTCGCCGGCCAGAAGTACCTGAGCGGGACCGTCCGGTACGTCATGCACGGCACCAAGACCGGGGTCATCGTGGAGATCCACGCCGCCGACGACCCGGCCAAGGTCAGCAAGGACTGCCCCGGCTGCGACGTCCGGATACAACCCGACCAGAGCACGGTCGTCCTGGAGACCCTCCAGTCCGCGGACATGATCATCGCCAAGCACTTCCGGCGGGACGGCTCGGTCGTGACCGTGAACACCTACGGCCACGACCCGGCGGGCGAGCCGGCTCCGGGGTCTGCGGCCAAGCTCACCCTGGATCAGCTGGTCAGCCTGGCCACCGACCCGGAGCTGCACCTGTGATGGCCTACGCTGTGTGAACGTGAGTGAAAAGCCGCGCATCCCGAACGTGCTCGCCGGCCGCTACGCCTCGGTGGAGCTGGTCCAGCTGTGGTCCCCGGAGCACAAGGTCGTCCTCGAGCGGGAGCTGTGGCTCGCCGTGCTCAAGGCCCAGGCCGAGCTGGGCGTGTCGTTCGGCGGCGCGGACCCGGACGCGGTCATCGCCGACTACTCGCGCGTGCTCGACCAGGTCGACCTGGCCTCGATCGCCGCACGCGAGCGGGTGACCAGGCACGACGTCAAGGCGCGGATCGAGGAGTTCAACGCGCTGGCCGGGCACGAGCACGTGCACAAGGGCATGACCTCGCGCGACCTCACCGAGAACGTCGAGCAGCTGCAGATCCGGCGTTCGCTGGAGCTGCTCGCGTCCCGCACGCTCGCGGTGCTGGCCAGGCTGGCCCGGCTGGCCACCGAGCACTCCGACCTGGTGATGGCCGGCCGCTCGCACAACGTCGCCGCGCAGGCCACGACCCTCGGCAAGCGGTTCGCCTCGGGCGCGGACGAGCTGCTGATCGCGTTCGAGCGGCTGAGTGACCTGATCGGGCGATACCCGTTGCGCGGCATCAAGGGCCCGGTCGGCACCGCTCAGGACATGCTGGACCTGTTGGGCGGCAACGAGTCCACTTTGGACTCACTCGAGCTGAAGGTGGCCTCCCACCTCGGTTTCGAGCGGGTGCTGACGAGCGTCGGCCAGGTGTACCCGCGGTCGCTCGACTTCGACGTCGTGTCCACTTTGGTCCAGCTGGCCGGGGCGCCGGGCAGCCTGGCCAAGACGATCCGGCTGATGGCCGGGCACGAGCTGGTCACCGAGGGGTTCAAGCCGGGCCAGGTCGGCTCGTCCGCCATGCCGCACAAGATGAACACCCGCTCGTGCGAGCGGGTCAACGGCCTCGCGGTGATCCTGCGCGGATACCTGTCGATGGTCGGCGAGCTGTCCGGCGACCAGTGGAACGAGGGCGACGTGTCCTGTTCCGTGGTCCGCCGCGTCGCCCTCCCGGACGCGTTCTTCGCCCTGGACGGCCTGTTCCAGACGTTCCTCACAGTGCTCGACGAGTTCGGCGCGTACCCGGCCGTCATCGCCCGCGAGCTGGACCGGTACCTCCCGTTCCTGGCTACTACCAAGGTCCTCATGGCCGCCGTTCAAGCCGGAGTCGGTCGCGAGACCGCGCACGAGGCCATCAAGGAGAACGCCGTCGCCGTGGCGCTGGCCATGCGTGAGCAGGGCATCGCCGACAACGACCTGCTCGACCGGCTCGCCGCCGACTCCCGGATCCCGCTGGACCGGCCCCAGCTGGACACGCTGCTCGCCGACCGCCTCTCGTTCACCGGCGTCGCCGACAGCCAGATCCGGGCCGTCGTCAAGCGCGTCGAAGAGGTCCTCGAGAACTACCCCGAGGCCGCCGGCTACGTCCCCGCGCCCATTTTGTAGCCGCTGGTGAAACTCGGGGGCGTCCTCCGCGCGCGTGCTTTAGCTTTGGGGTATGCGCGCTGAGGTGGTTGAGCTGGTCAGATATCCGATCAAGGGGTGTGCGGGCGAGTCGTTGCCGCGGTCAGGGGCCGGGCCGATGGGGCTCGACGGCGACCGGCTGTTCATGGTCGTCGACGCCACCGGCAAGTTCATCACCCAGCGGACGCACGAGCAGATGGCGGTCATCCGGCCGCGGCTGGGCGAGACGACGCTCGGGTTGTCCGCTCCCGGGATGCCCGACGCGGAGTTCGACATCGTCCTGGACGGCGAACGTGTCGAGGTCCTGCTGTTCACCTGGACCGGGAAGGCCGTGCACCAGGGCGCCGGGCCGGCGGAGTGGTTCTCGCAGTACATGGGCGAGGAGTGCCGGCTGGTGCGGATCACGCCCGGCCACGAGCGGCGATCCAACGGCCTCACCCGGGGGTATGCGGGGTTCGCCGACGCGCACGCCCTGCACGTGACGAGCATGTCGTCGCTGGACAATCTGAATGCGCTCATCCTGCAGTCGGGTGGGCTGGACGCGTTGCCGATGAACAGGTTCCGGCCGAACATCGTGCTGTCCGGGTGGCCCGAGCCGCACACCGAGGACCGCGTGCGGCGGATGACCATCGGCGGGATCGAGGCGGGCTGGGAGAAACGCGCGGTCCGGTGCGTGGTGCCGACCGTCGACCAGGCGACCGGCAGGCGCGCCGGGCACGAGCCGACCAAGACACTCGCCCGCTACCGGCGGGAACCCGAGGGCGGGGTCTCGTTCGGCACCAAGTTCGCTGTGGTGACAGCGGGCCAGGTGGCCGTCGGAGACCCCGCCGACGTCATCGAGTGGGAGGACTAGCAGGTGCCGCCGATCACGCGCGGCACACAGTCGGCGTAACTCAGGAACAACGCGACCGCGCTGTCGTTGCGCTGCGTCTCCCTCGGGATCACCTCATCGGGCGGGTAGAAACCGCTGGTTCCGCCCGAACGTGGGTACATCTCGAAGGTGTAGCTCCAGATCTTGTGCACGCCCCAGAGCCAGTCGTTGATCGTGCCATCCGTGATGTACAGGTCGGACGCCTGCTCGGGGGTGTAGCTGTTGGTCTGGGCCATCTGCTGGCCCAGCGTCCGGAACGCACGCTCTTCGGTCGCGTTCAGGCCCGGACCGGTGTTGGCCGTGGTGTATCCGTACGGCCACAGGATCAGCTCGCTGAAGGTGTGGAAGTCGATGTTCGCCTTGATCTGCTGCACACCGCCGACCACCCGGGAGTTGACGAAGTCACGCACCCGCTGCGTCTCGGGCGCCGAGAACGCCGACGGCCCACGGTAGGTCTCGCTGGTCGTCGAGCCGCTGGAGCCGCCGCAGCAACCCCAGTTGTAGCCGAAGTTGCGGTTCAGGTCGGTGCCGTTGCCCTGCCGGTTCTTGCGCCACGCACGGTAGCTGCCGGTGGCGATGTCGTACTCCGAGCCGTCCGGGTTCACGCTCGTCACGATCCAGATCTCCCGCGTGTTCACCATGGTGGTGATGGCGGTGTCCGTGCCGTACAGGTCGGTGTACCGGTTGGCGATCCGCAGGCACATCTCCGGGGTGAGGTGCTCGCGGGCGTGCTGCTGGCAGGTGAACAGCACCTCGGGCTCGGACTCGTCGGTGGCCACGTTGTCGCTGATCTTCAGCAGCCACAGGTCGCGGTTCTGGAAGCTCTTGCCGATCGAGGACAGCCGCGCGATCGTCGGGTGGTCGGCGGCGATCTTCTGCAGCTCGGCGGTCTGCTCGGCGTAGTTGTGGTAGTTGGAGTCGGCAGGCGGGAAGTCCAGCGGCTGGGCGAGCTGCTCCAGCTTGTACCCGGCCTTGCGCAGTGCGGCGGCCTGCTTCGGGGTGGCCGCGAAGGTGAGCGTGCCGCTGTCGACGCCGTAGATGTCCACGTCGAAGCGGCTGATCGCGGTGCGTGACTGGGAAGTGGTGCCACGCACAACATAAGTGGCGGTGCCGGTCTGCTGACTGTCCGACACACTGGCCGTGCTCTGGTCCGGCTGCGCCTGCGCGACTACGGGCAAGGGCAGCATGGCGGAGGCGACGAGCACCGCCGCGGCCAGCAAGCCGCGACGACGAGAGGACATAGTGGTCCCTCCATCCGGTTTTCACTTGTGCTGCAGGGTGTCTCGGAGCGTGACGCCCGGTGGACACACAACGCAATACAAATCGGGACGAAAACACCTATCCGGACGAGACGGTTCTACCCTTTGGCGGCGAATCAATGGTCGGGTCGGGCACTATGGGTTCTGTGCTCGTCGTTGAGTCGGTGCGGAAGCGGTATTCGCGTGGCGGCCCGTGGGTTCTCGACGGGGTCGACCTGACCGTCGAACCCGGAGTGATCACGGTGCTCGTGGCCGGTAACGGTGTCGGGAAATCAACCCTGCTGCGAATAGTGGCGGGCGCGTCCCTGCCGACCTCCGGGCGGGTTGTCGGGCGGCCTCGGGTCGTGGGGTACGTCCCGGAGCGAGCGCCGACGGCGATGCGGATGACCGCTCGGCAGTACCTGTCGCATATCGGGCGGATGCGGGGGATGTCGCCGGGCGAGGTGGCTTCGCGGATTGATTCGCTGGCTTCGCGGCTGGAATTGGTGCCTGGGGCGGATGTGCCGATCTCGTCGCTGTCCAAAGGGAATGGGCAGAAGGTCGCGGTGATGCAGGCTTTCCTGGTGCCGCCGGAGCTGCTGGTGGTGGATGAGCCTGCGACGGGGCTGGATGCGACGGCGACCGCCGAGTTGACGCGGTTGATGCTGGAGGCGGAGCAGGATGGGGCCGCGATCTTGATGAGCGCGCATCAGAGTGCGGTTCCTGCGGGCGGGCGGTTGTTTCGGCTCTCCGCGGGGCGGATTGCCGCGGAGGTTGGGCGGGGTATGCGGGTTACCTTGCGTGCCACCAAGTCCGGCTTGTCCATAAAGGACTTCGCGGGCCTGGCCGACGTGCTGATCGAGGAACCGGGCCAGGTCATGCTGCACACCGACGAGCCGGACAAGTTGCTGTTGCGGGCCTTGCCTGAGGGCTGGTCATTGGTGGAGGCCAAGCCATGACTGACGGCGTGTCCCCCTCTCCTCCGTGCCGTGTCCCCCTTTTGTCGGGGGTGTGTCCCACGTTCGGCGATGCCGTGTTCCACGTTCGTCGGCCCCGAGTTCTCCGTGGTGGAGGGTGAGTTGTGATTCGGTATCTGGTGGCGGATGTGGTTCAGGGGCAACGGTGGATCGCGCCCGCGTTGGTGTTCGTGGCGGCGGCGTTGGTGAGTACGCCGACGAGTGGGCCGGTGTTGCCGACGTATGCGATCTCGGCGGCGGTGATGGTGCCGGTGGCGATGTGGTTCACGATTGTGGTGTTCCACAACGAGGAACCGGCGCAGGCGGCGATCACGATGGCGGTGGTGGGTGGGTTCAACCGGGTGTGGCCCGCGAAGTTGCTGACCTCTTTCCTGGTGTCGTTGGTCGTGAGTGCGGTGGCTTTTGGGTATGTGACGATCAGTACGATTCCGCAGCAAACTCCTGTGCTGCTGGGGGTTGGGGTTCTTGACTACCTGATGTGCGCGGTGGCGGGGGTGGCTTTTGGGGCGTTGATCAGCCGGCCGGTGGTGCCGAAGATCGCGTGGACCGTGTTGCTCGGAGTGGGGATTTCGTTGGGACAGCTGCTTATCCGGCACGCACCGCCGGTGAACGCGATGATCCAGCTGTATGCCGGGGATGCGCCGCTGGCTTCGGTGGGGTCGTTGCTTGTGATCGCGTTGGAAACCGTTGTCCTCGCGGCGGTTGTGGTGGTCGCCGCGAGAACGTTGACGCGGCAGCGGACCTAGCTAGCGCTCGATCTCGGCGATTGCGTTGCGCTGGCTGACCATCAGCAGCGATGACGCGAAGCCTCGGTTGACCGCTATGGCCACGTGGCCGGAGGAGTCGACGAACACCAGCGCCTCACCGGGTTCCACGTCGTCGAAGGTCCGGCCGATGGTGGCATCGACCTGGTGCATGCCGACCCGCACGCGCACGGACGCACCCGGGAGCAACAGGCCGGTCGCGATGATGTCGCGGACGGTCGCGGCGAGCTGGACGTTGCCGAAGTGGTCCACCGACAGGACCTCGGAGGTCAGCTTCTGGTTGGCGATCGTGACCTTGGGGTCCGGCAACTGGATCAGCTCGTCGGTGTCCAGCTCCGGGCCGAAGTCGGCGGGGGCCACGCCCAGCGCCAGGTGGGCACCGGCCGGCGCGAAGATGTCACGGCCGTGGAAGGTGTGCGACACGCTGGGCAGGCGGTACTCCTCGGCGATGAGGTCGTAGGCGGCCTCGATGCCGCCCAGCGCCTCGGCCGCCGGGAGCAGGAGGCCGTTGTCCGGGCCGACCAGGACGCCGTCCTTGGCGGCGATGACGACACCCCGCCGGGTCGAGCCGACGCCCGGGTCGACGACGGCGACGTGGACGGCGGGCGGCATGAACGGCACGACCTGGGCCAGCACGGACGCACCACGCCGGACGTCCTGTGGGGGCACGGCATGGGAGATGTCGATGACCTGGGGCTGTGGCGCGATGCGGGCGATCACCCCGCGACATGCCGCCACAAAGCCGTCGGCCAGCCCGTAGTCGGTGGTCAACGTTATCCAGTCATACGCCATGCGCATTCATACCGTGTTGCGGTGTGTACTCGCCGCAAGCCCCACCGGACTAGGCCGACAATGTCTCCACTAGGTTTGCGTATGACCCCTTTCTTGTCATCAGTTCGTCGTGCGTGCCGAGCTCGACGATCCGGCCGCCGTCCATGACCGCGATCCGGTCCGCGTCCTTCGCCGAGGCCAGGCGGTGTGCGATGGCGATCACGGTCCGTCCTTCCAGGACCGCGGACAACGACTGCTCCAAGTCCCGGGAGGCCGACGAGTCCAGCAGGGACGTGGCCTCGTCCAGAACCAACGTGTGTGGGTCGGCGAGAACCAGCCGTGCCAGCGCGATCTGCTGAACCATTGCCGGAGCCACCGCCTCGCCGCCCGACCCGACCAGGGTGTCCAGCTGCTGCGGCAGGTTCTTGGCCCAGTCCTCGGCGTTCACCGTCCGCAACGCGTTCCACAACTCGTCATCGGTCGCCGGACGCGGCAACGTCAGGTTCTCCCGCAGGGTTCCGGCGAACACGTGCTGTTCCTGGGTCACCAGAACGACTTCGCGGCGCCTGCGCTCCAGCGGCAGGCTGCTGACCTCGACGCCGCCGATCGTCACCTCGCCCTCGCCGGGGGCGTTCACCCCGGCCAGCAGGCGGCCCAGGGTGGACTTGCCCGCGCCGGACGGGCCGACGATCATCAGCCGCTCACCCTCCACAATGTCCAGATCGATCCCGTGCAGGATCTCCCGGCCCCTGGTGTAGGCGAACTTCGCGCTGCGGACCTTGATGTGCGTGCCCACCGGCCGAACGTCGGCGTCCCCGTCGTCGGGCCGGATGCGTTGCACACCAAGGATCCGCCGCAGGGCCGCGTTGCCGACCTGCAACTCGTCCAGCCAGCCGAGCACCTCACCCAACGGCTCGGCCATCGCGCGGGCGTACAGCACGACCGCGGTGATCTCGCCCAACCCGGCCAGGCCGTTGGTATATGCGAGGCCACCGATCAACAGAATCGCCGCGATCGGCAGCAGGTAGGCGACGTCCAAGGCGGCCAGGAACGTCGACCACAGCTTGCTGCAGTAGTTCTCGACGTCGATCGCCTTGTCCAGCAGCCGGTCGTTGGCGCCGACCCGCTTCTGCCGCAACCGCAGGGCTTCCAAGGTCCGGCCGCCTTCGGCCGTCTCGTGCGTGTTGGTGTGCACGTCCGCCCACAACGCCAGCGCCTCTTGGTACTTGGGCAGCACCTTCGGCCGGTACCAGCGCGCCGCGCCGACCATGACCGGGACCGCGACCAGCATGCCCAGCGCCACGATCGGGGAGGTGACCACCATCGCGACCGCGGTCAGCGCGACCGTCACGGACGCGATGGTGATCTCCGGCGCGGCCTGGCGCAGGCCCTCGTCCAGTTTGTCCACATCGGACGTTGCGCGGCTCAGCAAGTCGCCGGTGCCGGCGGACTCCACGGTCGACAGCGGCAGCTGAACCACGTGCCGGACCATGCCTTCGCGGGCCTCCGCGAGCAGCCGCTCGCCGAACACCGCGGCCCGCATCCGTGCCCAGCCCTGCAACACCGCGTGCAGGGCGAGCACGGCCACGAACACCAGCACGGTCACGTCGATCCGCCAGGTCGTCGTGCCCGCGACCACTGCGTCCACCAGGTCACCCAGCAGCTGCGGACCCACCAGGCCGACGATGGTCGCGATCCCGAACAGCGACATCATCCCGAGGAACGCGCCGCGGTTGGCCGTGGTCACCCGCCACAGCCAGGCCCGGACGTCCCGCCGCCCGGCCAACGGAAGTGTTGTACTCATGGGGTGTACACCTTGTCCGCCACGTGTTTCCACAGTGGACTTTGGCTGAGCACGATGGTGGTACGGCCGCGCCGCAGCTCGGCCACCCGCTCGACGATCCGGGCCTCGGTGTGCGCGTCCACCGCCGAGGTCGGCTCGTCCAGCACGAGGACGTCCGCGTCGAAGCTGAGCGCACGGGCCAGCACCATCCGCTGACGTTGTCCCCCGGACAAGGTCCGGCCGCGTTCGGCGAGGTGCTCGTCGACGCCGTTCTCCAGGCCGTCGACCACATCCATGGCGTCGGCGACCCATAACGCGGTGCGCAGATCCACCGACCGGCCCATGTCGATCTCGTCGGCCAGCCGCCCGGAGAACAGCAGATCCTGGTTGTGCGCCACCAGGATCCGGGCACGCACCTCGTCGAGGTCCGCGTCCTTCAAGGCAACCCCACCGGCGCTGACATCGGCGTCGACGTACCGGCCGAGCCGGTCCGCCAGCTCCGGGTCCGCACCCGTGATGACGGTCAACTCGCCTGCGGCACAGTCGATTTCGCCCTCGCGCAGGCCGAACGACCCGGCCGGGAGCGGCCGAGGGTCGGCCGGGGACGTGAGCGTGGGCGTCAGGCTGACGATCGCGCAGGCACGTGCAGCGGCGACGCGGGCCTCGTTGAACCGGTGCACCGCCTCACCGACGACCCCGACCGGCACGTTCAGGAACGCCGAAACCCCGAAGAAGGCAACGAGTTCACCGACCGAGATGTCCCCGGCAAGTGCCAGCCGCGCACCCAGCCAGGTCACCAGCGCGATGACCAGCCCGGGCAGGAAAAGCGCCACACCGGCGATCCACGAGTCCATCTTGCCCGCGGCCACACCGGCCTGCCGAACCCGCTGGCTCACCTCGGCGAACCGCGCGGTGAACTGCCGTTCGCCGCCGATCCCGCGCAGAATCCGCAGGCCCGACACGATGTCCGCGGCAACGGCGGTGGCCGTGCCGACCTCCTCGCGGTGGGCCTCGGTGCGTTTCTGCAACGGCTTGAGCAGCGGCATGAAACCGAGCGTCGCCAGCGGAATGCCCACCAGGACAACGAGTCCGAGCGTGGGCGAGGTGCCGATCAACGTGATCGCCACGACGGCGAACGCCACGACCGACCCGGTGAGCCGGCCGGCGACCTCCATCACCCCGGCGATGCTGTGCAGGTCGGACGCGCCGACCGCGACGATCTCACCGGTCTTGATCTTCTGGGGTAACGCCGCGCCCAGGCCGGTCGCGTGCCTGATCACGGTGTTCTGCAGAATTCGCGCGCTGGTGAACCACGCCTGGTCGCCGCAGCGCGTCAGCATGTACGTACTCGATGAGAGCACCACGCCGAGCGCGAGCAGCGCAACGATCCACAGCAGCAACGCGGGCGTGTTCCGAGCGGCAATGCCCTGGTCGATGGCCTCACCAATGGCCAACGGCACCAGGGCGAGCGGAACCATCCACAAGGAACCGAACAACATGGCCAGCAACAGTGGCCGCTTCGCGCCTCGCGCGATCCACCACAGGAACCTCAGTGGTGTCTTGGGGGCGGTGCTGAGTCAATAGTGGTGCATACCGGGCAAGCTACCCCGCGCGCCCGGCCGAAGCCACGCAATTAAGCTCGTCCCGTGCCGACCCTCACTGAGTATCCGCAGGTAGCCGCCGGGAAGGTGCGCGAGCTGTACGCCGTGGACGACGACCACCTGCTGCTGGTCGCCTCCGACCGCATCTCCGCGTACGACTACGTGCTGCCGACGACCATCCCGGACAAGGGGCGCGTGCTCACCGCGATGAGCGTGTTCTGGTTCGAGCTGCTCGGCGGGCGCAACCACCTGGTGTCGTGGGACGACCCGCGGATTCCCGAGTCGGTGCGCGGCCGCGCGTTGGTGGTGCGGCGGCTGGAGATGCTGCCGGTCGAGTGCGTGGCTCGCGGTTACCTGACCGGGTCGGGCTTGATCGACTACCGGAAGACCGGGTCGGTGTCGGGTGTCGTCCTGCCGCCGGGGCTGGTCGAGGCGTCCCAGTTGCCGGAGCCGATCTTCACGCCGTCGACCAAGGCCGAGGTGGGCCAGCACGACGAGGCGATCGACTTCGACACGGTGGTCTCGCTGGTCGGCGCGGAGGTGGCCGCTCAACTGCGGGACGCCACGATTTCCGTTTACACGCGGGCCGCGGAGCACGCTTTGTCGCGGGGCATGATCCTCGCGGACACCAAGTTCGAGTTCGGGCTGGACGCCGACGGGGAAATCGTTCTCGCCGACGAGGTGCTGACGCCTGATTCGTCCCGTTACTGGGCGGTAGATGGATATTCCGAGGGTGTCGTTCAGCCCGCTTTCGACAAGCAGCTGGTCCGCGACTGGCTCACTTCCCCGGTGTCGGGCTGGGACCGTTCCTCGGGTGCCGAGCCGCCCGCTCTGCCTGTTGACGTGGTGGAACGCACCCGGGCGCGGTATATCGAGGCCTACGAACGGGTCTCCGGCCGGTCATTCGCCGACTGGCTCTGACCTTTTCGTGAGTTCGGCCAAATGGCGCTGGTTCGTTACCCGTTGGACAGGCATGCGCCATTCGGCTGATTTGTCATGGTGTGGTGTCCGCGCGTCTGGTGGTTTCGCTGTCCGGGATCGGGATCCGGACTCTGCACCGCTGCGTAGAACTGGCTGGAGAGCTGGACCTTCGGGGGGTCTCGCTCTCGCTGTTGTTCACGCCGCGAGTCGCGGGGTCGGAGCAGCACCCAGTGGTTGTGGATTGGGTGCGGCAGCGGCGCGCTCGAGGTGACGCGCTGCTGCTGCACGGATTCGACCACACCGCCCGGCGCAAGGCCGAGTTCGGCACCCTGCCCGCGCACGAGGCGGGCCTGCGGCTGACCGCGGCCAACCGATGGCTGGAACGGATGGGTTTCGAGGGTGTCGACGGCTTCGCGCACCCCACCGCCTCGCCCGGCACGCTGACCGCCTTGCGCGACAAGGGGTTCGTGCTGTGCGCCGAGTCGACGCGGGTGCACGACCTGCGGAACGGTTTAGTCCACAAGGGACGGTCACACGGGCTTTCCCACGGCGAGCGGGTGGAGACCTGGTCCTGTTTCGCGCTGGTGCTGAGCGTCGCCCGGGCCGCCCGCCGCGGCGGCCTGGTCCGGTTGTCCGTCGACGCAGCCGACCTCTCCCGCCCCGGCCCGCGCCGCGCCATCCTCGACGCCATCGACATCGCCACCCACCACGGCGCCGAGCCGATCACATATCGTGGGGTTACCCAACGATTGGGTGCCCCCATCGGTTAGGGTCGGGGCCCATGGACCTCAGCCAGGTGCGCCTGATCACCGACGACTTCCGCGCGATGTACCTGTTCTACAAGGACGTCATCGGCCTGAAACCCCAGTTCGAGACCGAGACCGGCCCGTATGTCGCCTTCAAGCCCGACCTCGGCAGCGCCCTCTCGCTGCACTCCCGCACCGAGCTCTCGGCCGTCATCCCCGACCTCCAGCCCCACGGCGGCGACAACGCCCTGATCTCCCTGCGGGTCGACGATCTCGACGCCTACCTCGCCACGCTGTCCGTCCCCACCACATCGCCCGTGGTCCTGGACGACCGCATCAAGGTCGCCTACCTCCGCGACCCCGAAGGCAACCTCCTCGAACTCCAGCAATGGCTGGTCACCCGCTCCGGCGCCCCCGTCCCGCCCGCGCAGTAGCTACTTCTTCTTGGCGGGCAGGGAACGGGCAAAACCCACGCCGCGGGCGACCCACTTCTTCAGCTGGGTGGCGGTGCGCAGGGCGGCGGGGTCGACGCGGAGCCAGCCGGTCATCTCACGGCCGCGCATGACCATGGGGAAGACGTTCTTGTCGTCGATCAGGGCATCGCCGTCCTCGGGGGCGACCCGAACCAGCAACCCGCCCTGGCCGCTGGCCGCCACCGACATGTTCCCGTTGATCAGGAACGCCAGCCCGCCGAACATCCGCTGCTCGGCGAGCCCTTTCTCGCCGGCCACCAGTTCGCGGATCCGGTCGGCGAGGTGTTCGTCATAGGCCATTGCAGGATCATGCCTCCCGCATCGGCCCAGCTCAACCGATGTTGGTGGGTTCGCCGTGCTCGAGGACGCGGACCGTGGTCTCTTTCGGGCCGAGGTCGGTGAGGCGGCCGGTGAACAGCTGCGGCACGGTGGTGACGGCCATGTGGATCGGGATGGCGATGCGGGGCTTCACCATCCGGAGGTAGTCGACGGCCTCGCTCAGCTTCTGCCAGGGCGCGGCGGCGGGGATGCCCAGCACGTCGATGGTCTGATCGGGCCGGAAGAACGAGTCGCCCGGGTGGTAGAAGGCGCCGTCGTCCAGGACGTAGCCGACGTTCGGCGGCACGGGGACTTCCGGGTGGATGATGGCGTGGTTGCCGTTGACGGCGTTGACCTGGGTCGAACCGACGGTGAGGGTCTCGCCCGGCAGCGCCACGCGAGCGGTGAGGCCAAGGGCGGCAACGGTTTCCGCCGACGCCGGGTCGGTGATCAGCTCGACGCCGGGGTTGGCCGCGACCAGCGCGGGCAGCCGGTCCGGGTCGAGGTGGTCGGGGTGCTGGTGGGTGACCAGGATCGCGGTCAGCTCCCGCGCGTCCTCGAACCCCTGGGAGAACGTGCCCGGGTCGAACAGCAGCCGGGTGTCGCCGGTCTCGGCCAGCACGCATGAGTGTCCATAGTGGACGAACTGCATCGTCGGTCCCTTCGGGTCGGTCCTGCCGCCGACACTACGCCGTCGCCGACACGAGTTCATCGCCGAGCGGGCTGCGCCGGTACTGCACGCTGCGGCCCACCCGGTGCCCGTGCAAAAGCCCCGCGGCGGACAACGCGGTCAGATGCTCGGAAACGGTGCTCGGTGCCACCCCGAACCGCGCGGCCAGCGCCGTCGTACTCGCGGGCGAACCCAAGGAGCGCAACAACAACGCCTTCGTCCGCCCGATCACGCCCGCCAAGGCGTCGGCCGTCGCCGACGGCACGTCGTCCCACAACGTCGCCGTCCCGCGAGCCGGGTACACAAGGGACGGTTGCCACGGCGGGACCGTCATCATGCCCAGCCCGGTCGCGAAAACGCTTGGCACCAGCTGCAAACCCCGCGAGTCGAGCCGCAGGGTCGAGCTGAACCGGGTGGGCACGAGAATGCGCGGCCCGTCGACGGCGACGCCCGGATGGATCCCGGTCAGCACGGCCGCGAGCCCGCCAGATCCGAACTGTCGCCGCCGGTAGTCGTGGTCGGCGTCCAGAATCGCCCGGATCCGCGGCCACAACGGCGCGATGAACGTGTCCCAGCAGGCGCGCATCTGCGTGGCGAGCACATCGCGCGCCACCGCCGGATCGAGCGAAGGCATATCCCGGCCGGCGACCGACATCCCGATCTCCAGGGCGACCTGATCGAGCGGCGTGGCCCGCACCGCCGCGAGCTGGGCCTCGACCGTCGTGGCGGTCGGTGGGCTGAGGAAGTCGGGGAAGTAGACGTCCCCGGTGATCAGCTCGACCAGTTCGGGCGCGTCCAGTCGATGGCGCTGAGCCGTTGCCCACCGGGCATGCACCGGCGAGCGCCCCGGCCGGTTGAGAATCCGCACGGCATGCAGGACCTCCTCCAGCGGCGAGATCCCCAGCCGGATGTGGTTCGCGCCCACCTCACCAGGCACAACCTCGATCACAGCCACCTCACGGCCTGTTGGATTCGGGTATAGCCGAATCAGTGTCGCACTGGGTACGCCGAGCTGCACGGTCGGCGGTATGAACCGGGGTTTCTGGCAGTGGCTGGTGGCGGCTCAGTTCGTGCGGCTGCCGTCGATGATGGCGCCGTTGGCGTTCGCCGTGCTCGCGACGCAGGTGACGGGGTCGTACCGGCTTGGCGGGCTGATGATGGCCGTGTTCGTGGCGTCCGAGGTGGTCGCGGCCGGGCCGGTCGGGCGGTTGCTCGACCGGGTCGGGGTCGCGCGCGGGCTGCGGGTGCTTCTGGTCGCCTGCGCCGCCGTGCTGTGCGGGCTGTTGATCACCATTCCCGTGGTCATGGTGGTGTGCACGGCGCTCGCGGGGATGCTCGGTGGCGGGATGTCCGGGGCGATCCGGGCGCTGCTGGCGAACACCGTCGGCGACAACATCGAACGGGCGGTCTCGATCGACGCCATGGTCATCGAGGTCGTCGTGGTCACCGGGCCGTTGCTGGTCGCGGTGCTCGGACCGGTCGGCGGCATTCTGGGGATGGCCGGGTCCTACCTGATCGGGGCATTGCTTGTCCCCCAGGCAACAGCTACGCGGAAGCACGGTCCGCGTCCGCCGCTCGGGTCCATCGCGAAATGGCTGGCCTGCGCGTTCGCGTTCGGCCACCTGCTCAGCACCATCGAGGTGGCGTCGTTGCCCCTCGGGCAACGTCTGGGCGGCGGACCGGTCACCGCGGTGATCGTCGTGGCGGTGTTGACGGGCGCCAGCATCGCGGGCGCGGCCGTGTACGGCTGGCGACGTCCTGAGCTGCCGCCGTCGCTGTTCCTGGGTGGGATGGGGGTCGGCGCCGTCCTGGTCGGGCTCGGCGACAACTGGCCGGTGCTGGTAGCTGGCCTAGTGACTGTAGGTATCTGCACGGGCCCGTTAAACGCGACCATGTCCCTCCAGTTGCAACGGACACTGCCTGAGGAACGACGTGCGGAAGGCTTCGGCCTTGTGTTCACCGCACAGGCGTCCGGGTTCGCGCTGGGCTCACTCTCGGTGTCCGCCTTCCCGCTCGCGTTCGCCCCGATCATCGCCGCCTGCCTGGCGTTGCTCGGCAGCGCTCTGGTGCCCGTCGCCAAGCCGGTTACTGTCGAGTAGCCTCACGGTCAGGCAACCAGGAGGCGCACATGACGACGGTGCAGTCCGCGCAGTCCGCGACGGAGACCTTCGACTCGTTGAACCCGGCGACCGACGAGGTGGTCGGCAGTTACCCGGTGCACACCGAGGAAGACGTCGCGGCCGCGGTGGCGCGAGCCCGTGCGGCGTCGAAGTGGTGGAACTCGCTCGGCTTCGACGGCCGCGCCGAGCGGCTGACCCGCTGGAAGGGCGTGCTCACCCGCCGGGCCGCACAGCTGGCCGAGGTCGTGCACCAGGAGACCGGCAAGCCGCACTCGGACGCGATGATCGAGCTGATCCTGGCCATCGACCACACCGCGTGGGTGGCCAAGAACGCCCGCAAGGTGCTCGGCCCCAAGCGCCGCTCGGCCGGCCTGCTGATGGCCAACCAGTCGGCCACCGTGGAGTACCAGGCGCTGGGCGTGATCGGCGTGATCGGGCCGTGGAACTACCCGGTCTTCACCCCGATGGGCTCGATCGTCTACGCGCTGGCCGCGGGCAACGCGGTCGTGTTCAAGCCCAGCGAGTACACCCCCGGCGTCGGCCGCTGGCTGGTCGACTCGTTCGCCGAGGTCGTCCCCGAGCAGCCGGTGTTCCAGCTGCTCACCGGGTTCGGCGCGACCGGCGCGGCGCTCTGCCGGTCCGGTGTGGACAAGCTCGCGTTCACCGGTTCGGCCGGGACCGCCCGCAAGATCATGGCCGCCTGCGCGGAGACGCTGACCCCGGTGCTGATCGAGGCGGGCGGCAAGGACGCCCTGCTCGTCGACGCCGACGCGGACATCGACGCCGCCGCGGACGCCGCGGTGTGGGGTGGCATGTCCAACGCGGGCCAGACATGCGTTGGCGTGGAACGGGTTTACGTGCACGAGAAGGTCTACGACGAGTTCGTGGCCAAGACCGTGGCGAAGGCCAAGACGGTCCGCGCGGGCTCCGACGCGGGCGCCCAGATCGGCCCGATCACCATGCCCAAGCAGATCGAGATCATCCGCAACCACATCAAGGACGCCCTATCGCGCGGCGGGAAGGCACTGGTCGGCGGCGAGGACGCGGTCGGCGACAAGTTCGTCCAGCCCACGGTGCTGGTGGACGTGCCCGAGGACTCGATCGCCGTGCAGGACGAGACCTTCGGCCCGACCCTGACCATCGCCAAGGTCAAGGACATGGACGAAGCGGTCGCGAAGGCCAACGACTCGCGCTACGGCCTCGGCGCGACCGTGTTCGCCAAGCGCCGGGCGATGGAACTGGCCCGCAGGCTGCGGTCCGGCATGACCGCGGTGAACTCGGTGATCAGCTTCGCCGCGATCCCCTCACTGCCGTTCGGCGGCGTCGGCGACTCGGGCTTCGGCCGGATCCACGGCCCGGACGGCCTCAAGGAGTTCACCCGGGCCAAGGCCATTGCGCGCCAACGCTTCCGCCCGCCGCTCGCGCTGACCACGTTCGCGCGCACCGAGAAGACGGACGCCGCCGTGGCCAAGCTGATCACCCTGCTGCACGGCAAACGCAAGTAACCACGGAAAAGGGCCCCGCTCAGCCGAGCGGGGCCTTTTCGCTATGCGTTCTTCACCAGATCCGCGGCTTTTTCGCCGACCATGATGGTGGGGGCGTTGGTGTTGCCGCGGGGGACGGCGGGCATGACCGAGGCGTCCGCGACCCGGAGGCCTTCGATGCCGTTCACCTTCAGCTCCGCGTCCACGACCGTGCCGATCGCGCACGTGCCGACCGGGTGGTACAGCGTCTGGGTCTGCTCGCGGATGTGCTGGGCGAGTTCGGCGTCGGTCAGGTCCAGGCGCTCGGGCAGGAACGGCTTGTCCAGGTAGCGGGCCAGGGCCGGGCGCTGACCGATCTCCCGCAGTACCCGCAGGCCCGCGACCATGGCGTCCATATCGGACGTTTCGCTGTAGTAGGCCGGGTCGATCGCCGGCCGCCACTCCGGGTTGGCCGACCGCAGCCGCAACCGGCCGCGGCTCGCGGGCGAGACCATGGTCGCCGCCGAGGTGAAACCGCGAACGGTCGGCTCGTGCATTCCGTTGTCGTAGAACAAGGTCGGCGCGACGATGAACTGGATGTCCGGCGCCGCGAGGTCTTCCTGGGTGCGGATGAACGCGCCCGACTCGCCGATGTTCGACGCCATCGGGCCGCGGCCGGTGACCTGCCACTGCACCAGCCTGCGCGGGTTGGCGTAGTCGACGATGTCGGTGGTCTTCTTGGTGCTCCACAGGATTCCGGCGGCCGGGTGGTCGTGCAGGTTCTCCCCGACCTCGTCCAGGCCGACGACCACGTCGATGCCGAGCTCCCGCAGGTGCGCCGCGGGACCGATGCCGGACAGCATCAGCAGCTGCGGTGAGTTGACGGCACCACCGGACAGCACGACCTCGGCGTTCACAGTGGACGTCACCAGGGAGCCGTTGTGCAGGTAGGTGACGCCGGTCGCGCGGCCCGACGACGTGACGATCTTGGTAGCCAACGCGTTAGTGCGCACTGTCAGGTTGGGGCGAGTCATGGCAGGCCGTAGGTACGCGTCGGCTGTGGACCAACGACGGCCGTTGTGACAGGTCACCTGGTACTGCCCGGCGCCCTCCTGCTCAGCGCCGTTGAAGTCGTCCGTCGGCTTCATACCCCACGCCACAGCCGCGTCGACCCACGCGCGGGACAGCGGGTGCGTATAACGGCGGTCCTCGACGAACAGCGGTCCGTCGGTGCCATGCAGGGGACCGCTGAGCCGTGTGTTGTGCTCGGCCCGTTTGAAATAGGGCAGAACGGACTCCCAGTCCCAGCCGGGCGCGTTCCAGCCGTCGTAGTCCGCCGCGTTGCCGCGGATGTAGATCATGGCGTTCATCGACGAGCACCCGCCGAGCGCCTTCATCCGCGGCCAGTACGACGTGCGGTCATCCATGTGCTTCTGCGGGACGGTCTCGTAGTTCCAGTCCCATTTGGTCTTGAACAGGCTGGAGAACGCCGCCGGGATGTGGATCTCGTCGGCGGTGTCCTCCCCGCCCGCCTCGAGCAGCAGCACGCTGACGCCGGGATCCTCGGTCAACCGGTTGGCGAGCACGCATCCGGCACTGCCCGCGCCTACCACGATGTAGTCGAACGTCTCGGTCACGACGCCTCCAATCGGCCCACCGACCGATCCTGCCCCAGGGTTCAGATCCGCGAAAGCACCTCGTTCTCTTCTGACGGAGTCAAGCCGGCCTTGCGGGGCCGGTCCAGGCCGAGCTCGCGCTCGTACATCAGCGCGCTCGCGGCCGCCTGCGCCACGGACCTGAACCGCAGCCCGGCCTCGATGGCCGGCTGGACGTCCCAGTCGCGCTTGAGCAGGTGGTCCTCCGGGATCCACAGCGGCAACGACTTCGGCCCGGCCCAGGCGTTCACGCCGAGTGCGAGCAGCTTCTCCTCGGCGACGGGCACCATCTCCACGTCGCCGCCGGCCACCGCGTGGATCTCCTTGAGCAGCGCGCCGAACGGGATCGGCAGGCCGGCCGCGTTGAACGTGCCGCCGATCCGCTGTTCCGCGCCGGTCACGATCCACGACGCCAGGTCGTCGACATCCAGGTGGTGGGTCGCCTGATCGGGGGAATCTGGGATGACCGCCCGGCCGGTGCCCGCGAGCCGGGCCGGCCAGTAGCCGAACCGGTCGGACACGTCGCCACGCCCGGTGATCAGCCCCGCCCGGACGATGAACGCGTCCTCGCCGTACACCTCGCGGACCGCGTTCTCGCTGGCCACCTTGATGCCGCCGTAGTTCTCGTACGAGCCAGGGGCGGCCTGCTCGTACACGGCCTCCTCGAGCGGGTCCGCCACGCCACCGGTGCGGTACTCCGAGTACGCGCTGATCGATGAGACGAACGTCCAATGCTTCGCCTTGATCGTTCGCACCGCCCGCTGGACGTGCGGGAACGAGATTTTGGCCACGTCCACGACCGCCTCGAACTCGACGTCCGCGAGGGGCGCCAGACCGTCCGGATCGTCGCGGTCGACCTTGATCAGCGGGGCCGGTGCCCCGTTCGTGCTACCCCGGGCCGCGCAGGTCACGTCGTGTCCCCGGCGAACCGCCTCGGCCGCGATGGCAGACCCGAGGAAGACCGTTCCCCCCAGAATGAGAAGTCGCATGTCAGCCATCCTTACTGTGACCCGGGCCATTCCGCCACGCTGCTCGCGCAGGGCGAAACTCCCTGGTCAGGTACTCTTCGCGGGTAGCCGTCACCCCTAGTAAGTGTGGGAGTAACGACCGTGGCCCGTGTCGTCGTCGACGTAATGCCCAAGCCGGAGATCCTCGACCCGCAGGGACAGGCGGTGGCCAAAGCGTTGCCCCGTCTGGGTTTCCAAGGTGTCACCGAGGTTCGCCAAGGCAAGCGGTTCGAGCTGGAGGTCGACGACGATGTCGACGACGAAACGCTGACCAAGATCGCGAGCGGCCTGCTCGCCAACACCGTGATCGAGGACTTCACGGTTCGGCGGGTGGAATCGTGACCGCCCGGGTTGGGGTGATCACCTTCCCTGGCACGCTGGATGATCAGGACGCGGCGCGCGCGGTGAAGTACGCGGGCGGCGAGGCCGTCTCGCTCTGGCACGCGGACGCCGATCTCCGCGGCGTGGACGCGGTGATCGTGCCCGGCGGGTTCTCCTACGGCGACTACCTGCGCTGCGGCGCGATCGCCCGGTTCGCCCCGGTGATGGGCCCGGTGATCGAGGCCGCCGCCAAGGGCATGCCGATCCTGGGGATCTGCAACGGGTTCCAGATCCTCTGCGAGGCGGGTCTGTTGCCCGGCGCGCTGGTTCGCAACTCCGCCATGCACTTCGTCTGCCGCGACCAGTGGCTGAAGGTGGACAACACCAGCACCGCCTGGACCACCCGGTACGACCAGGGCGCGGAGATCCTGATCCCGCTGAAGTCCGGCGAGGGCGGCTATGTCGCCGAGAAGCCGGCGCTGGACGAGCTGGAGGGCGAGGGCCGGGTCGTGTTCCGGTACGCGGGCGGGAACCCGAACGGCTCGCTGAACGACATCGCCGGCATCACCGACGCACGCGGCCGGATCGTGGGCCTGATGCCGCACCCCGAGCACGCGATCGACGCGCTCACCGGGCCGTCGGACGACGGGCTGGGCATGTTCTTTTCCGTTCTCGACGCACTGGTGGCGGCATGACACTCGACACGGTCAAGCACGCGGAGTCCACTCCGGACACCGAGCAGCCCTACCGCGAACTGGGTCTCAAGGACGACGAGTACCAGCGGATCCGGGACATCCTGGGCCGCCGCCCGACCGACGCCGAGCTGGCTATGTACTCGGTGATGTGGTCGGAGCACTGCTCCTACAAGTCCTCCAAGGTGCACCTGGGCTACTTCGGCAAGACCACCACCGAGGAGATGCGCTCGAAGATGCTCGCCGGCATCGGCGAGAACGCGGGCGTGGTGGACATCGGCGACGGCTGGGCGGTGACGTTCAAGGCCGAGTCGCACAACCATCCGTCCTATGTGGAGCCGTACCAGGGCGCCGCGACCGGTGTCGGCGGGATCGTCCGCGACATCATGGCGATGGGCGCCCGGCCGCTGGCGGTCATGGACGCGCTGCGGTTCGGTGCCGCGGACGCGCCGGACACCCGCCGCGTGCTGCCCGGCGTCGTCGCCGGCGTTGGCGGGTACGGGAACTGCCTGGGGCTGCCGAACATCGGCGGTGAGGTCGTCTTCGACCCGACCTACATCGGCAACCCTTTGGTGAACGCGCTTTGTGTGGGTGCGATGCGGGTCGAGGACCTGCACCTGGCGCACGCCTCCGGCACCGGGAACAAGGTCATCCTGTTCGGCGCCCGGACGGGCCTGGACGGCATCGGCGGCGTGTCGGTGCTGGCCAGCGACACGTTCTCCGGCGACGAGACCGGGCCGGGGCGCAAGAAGCTGCCCTCGGTGCAGGTCGGCGACCCGTTCACCGAGAAGGTGCTGATCGAGTGCTGCCTGGAGCTGTTCCAGAAGCGGATCGTGGTCGGCATCCAGGACCTCGGCGGTGCCGGGCTGTCCTGCGCGACCAGTGAGCTGGCCGCCGCCGGTGACGGCGGGATGCACGTCGTGCTGGACAGCGTTCCGTTGCGCGCCAAGGGGATGACCCCGGCGGAGATCCTGTCCTCGGAGTCGCAGGAACGGATGTGCGCGGTCGTCCGGCCGTCCGATGTGGACGCTTTCATGGCCGTGTGCGCCAAGTGGGACGTGACGGCGACCGAGATCGGCGAGGTCACCGACACCGAGCGGCTGGTCATCACCTGGCACGGCGAGGTCGTGGTGGACGTCCCGCCGCGGACCGTCGCGCACCAGGGCCCGGTCTACCACCGGCCGATCGAGCGGCCCGCGGACCAGGATGACTTGCAGGTTCCGGCTTCCTTGCCGCGGCCGCAGGCGTCTGAGTTGCGGGACTTGGTGGTCCGGATGGCCGGATCGCACAACCTGGCCTCCCGCCGGTGGGTCACCGACCAGTACGACCGCTATGTCCGCGGTGGCACTGTTCTCGCGCAGCCGTCGGACTCGGGGATGATCCGGATCGACGAGGAGACCGGCCGCGGGGTCGCGCTTTCGCTGGACAGCAACGGCCGGTACTGCAAGCTCGATCCTTACGAGGGCGCGAAGCTCGCTCTGGCTGAGGCGTACCGGAATGTGGCCGTCTCCGGGGCGACGCCGGTGGCGGTCACGAACTGCATGAACTTCGGGTCGCCGGAGGATCCCGGGGTGATGTGGCAGTTCGAACAGGCCGTTCGCGGGCTGGCCGACGGCTGCGTCGAACTCGGGATTCCGGTCACCGGCGGGAACGTGAGTTTCTACAACCAGACCGGGACGACGGCGATTCTGCCGACTCCCGTTGTCGGTGTGCTCGGAGTCATCGACGACGTCCGTCGCCGGATTCCAACGGGAATTGGCGCCGAGGCGGGCGAAACCCTGATTCTGCTGGGTGACACGCGGGACGAGTTCGGCGGGTCCGAATGGGCGCACGTCGTACACGGGTCGTTGAGCGGGTTGCCGCCGAAGGCCGACCTCGCGCGGGAGAAGCTGCTGGCGGAGATTCTGCGGTCCGGGTCCCGCGACGGAATGGTCTCCGCCGCGCACGACCTTTCCGAGGGTGGCCTCGCGCAGGCTCTCGTCGAGGCCTGCCTGATCGGTCAGACCGGGGCTCGCGTTTTCCTCGACCCCGACCAGGACGCTTTCGTGCAGCTGTTCTCGGAGTCGGCCGGGCGGGTGATGGTCGCCGTGCCGCGGACCGAGGAGCTGCGGTTCACCGACATGTGCTCCGCTCGCGGCCTGCCCTGGCGCAAGCTCGGTGTGGTCGACCCGGACGCCGGTGCACTGGAGATCCAGGACATCGGCACGTTCACCCTCGATGAGCTGCGGACCGCCTGGGAGTCGACGCTCCCGGCGTTGTTCGACTGAGTTTTTCCATGGCGAAAGGCGCCGTCCCATCGTGGGCGGCGCCTTTCGCTCACTTGATCTGCTTGAAGTCGGCTGGTGGGGTCAGGGTGAGTTTGGCCAGGTTCTCTTCTGTTCTGGGCAGCCAGGCGTAGGTGATCGCCTCACCGCCCGACTCCGGGAACTCCTGGTCGCCCTGGCCGCCGTGGTTCTTGATCGCGGATTCCTTGACCGGCAGGTAAGTGGTGGCGTCCACCCACAGCTCGATCTTGTACTCCCGCTTGGGGCCGATGAGCCGCAGGTGGTGGGTGTCGATGGTGCCGACCTTCTCCTGACCGACCAGTTCCAGCTTGCCGTCGGCCACCGCTTTGCGCAGGCCTTCCGGGTCGGTGGGATCGGGAATCTCGAAGTTCGGTTTGGGCTCACTCATGTGGTGGGTGGACCACCACTTGTTCTCCCAGTCGATGGTGGTGATCTCCTGGTTCTCCCACGGGCCTTTGACGGCGTTCGACTGTTGCCTGCGCATCGGGCCCAATTCGACCTTGGGTGGCCCGGCGGGGAGGCTGACACTCCCGTCGGCATTCCGTTTGCCCATCGGGGGCGAGGGCGGGAGCTGGGTGTAGCCGTCGTTGCGGTACCGCAAGGTCGCCTTGTCGGTCCACGTCTCGTAGTAACCGGTGTTGTAGGTGTCCTTCGAGTAGATGACGTACTGCGAGGCCTGACCGAGCGCCTTCACGGTCTCGGCCTGGATGTAGGCCACGTTGTGGATCTGCGGTGCGGCGCTGCTGGTGCTCGTGTTGGGCGCCGCGCTGGTCGCCGGGGGTGCGGCGATGGGCTGGGTGGGCGTGCTTTGGCTGGACACGACCACTGCGATGACCGCAGCCGCCGCGACCGGTGTGGCGATGGCGCTGGTGATGGCCCAGGTGCGCTTGACCTGGCGGCGGCGCAGCCTGCGGACCAGGTCCGGGCTCGCGTGGACATCCTCGATCTCGTGCCGCAGCCGGTCGCCGATCCGGCGGCCGTACTGCTCATCGGTGAGCACGGGGTACCTCCTCCATGGAGTCGTGGCCGGCCAGCAGCTCACGCAGCCGGGCCAGCGCCCGGGAGGTGTGCGACTTGACCGTTCCGGGGGTGAAGCCGAGCAGCTCAGCGGTCTGCTCGACCGTCATGTCCTCGTAGAACCGCAGCACGATGACCTGCCGCTGCCGGATCGGCAGCCTGGCCAGGGCGTGCAGCATCACGCGCCGCTCGGCGATCTGCTCGTACCCCGCGTCCACCGCGTGGATGGCGTCCACGTCCGGTGGCATCGGGGCCTCCTTGGGGCGCCGGAACAAGGTTCTGATCCGGTCGCGCGACAGGTTCAGCAGAACCGCGCGTGCGTACGCCGCCGGCGAGTCACGCGCCCGCGACCAGTGCCGGGCGGTGCGTAACAACGCCGTCTGCAACAGGTCCTCGGCATGCCCCCGGTCACCTGTCAGCAGGTACGCGGTGCGCAGCAATGCCGTGGAGCTGTTCTCGACGAACGTCTCGAAGCTGGGATCTACCCGCATGCCCCTCAGAACGTCCCCGTGCGGAATCGGGTTGTCATGAGCCCTAGTCTGACCTTGTGCTGGCTGACGAGGGGGTTCGGATCGGGGCCGAGGCCGCCAGGCGGGCCGGTGGACCTGCCGCGCCTGGGCTGACCGACGCTGAGTTCGACCGGATCGAGAACGAGTTCGGCTTCGAGTTCGCCGACGACCACCGGGCGTTCCTGGCCGAGAAACTGCCGTTGAACGTGCCGGTCATCCCGCAGCCTGGCGTGACCCACACCTGGTCGAAGCCGTGGCCGGACTGGCGCGACGAAGACCGGGACGCGCTGCGCGAACGACTGGCCCGGCCGGTCGGGGGCGTGCTGTTCGATGTCGAGCACAACAAGATGTGGCACAAAAGCTGGGGCGAGCGTCCGGCGGAGCCGGCCGAGGCGATCGAGGTCGCCCGCGAGCACCTGGCCACGGTCCCGCAGCTCGTTCCCGTGTACGGGCACAGGTATCTGCCCGCCGGGCGCGGGACGTACGGACATCCCGTGCTGTCGGTGGTGCAGACCGACATCATCTACTACGGCACCGACCTCGCGGACTACATCCACCGCGAGGTCATGGGCTGGTACATCGACCCGGACTGGGAGCCCAGCTGGAAAGCCGAGTTCTGGGGCGACCTTTTCTGATCAGACCCGGACGAGGCCGGTGCCGTCCTCGTTGCGGTCCACGATCCAGCCCTCAGGCAGCTCGTTCTTCATCTCCAGCGACACGACCATGCCGTAGGTGTCCGCGGTCGACGTGCTGGCGGAGGTCATGTCCAGTCCGCCGTTGAACTTGCTGTGGTTGAGGTCGATCGGCTGGGCGAACCGGCTGCCGCGCAGCACCACCTTGCCGTCGAACTTGGCCTGGGCGAGCTTGGCGATACCGTCGAAAGTGGACTGTTTGAAGTCCACCAGCTGGTCGGCCTCGAAGTTGGAGAACCAGGCCCGCTTGTGGAACTTCGTGCCCTGGGCGATGAACTTGCCCCAGCTGTGCGCGGAGGTGAACCAGGCGTCGCCGAAGATCTCCATGCCGCGGAAGGCGTTGGCCTCGTACAGGTTCACCGAACGCGCGGTGAGCTGGCCGACCACGCGCTCGGACAGGTCGAAGTACTCCAGGGTCGCGCCGGTCAGGTCGAGGTCGTAGGTGGGGCCGCGGCCGTTGCCGATCTGCGGCAGCAGATCCCCGATCAGGCGCTGGGCGGTCAGCCGCACCTGGCGCTCCCGGTCGGCGTCCGGGGCGACCACGAAGTCCTTGTCGCCGCGCAACTTCGCGTAGTGCTCGTGGTCGAACGGCCGGCGAAGGTACGCGCACAGCACGTCGAGCACGGTCTGGGTGTAGTCGGTCCGGGCGCGGGCCAGGCCGGCGAGGGAGTGCATCGCACCCACGCGGACCTGGTCGGCGTCGCTGCCCAGCAGCTCGACCGCGCGGGCGAACCGCTCGTCGGTGGACCGCTCGCGCTCGTGCTGGACCCGCTGGGACTCCAGGTGATGACGGGCCTGCTCCAGGCTGTGCCGCTGGCCCTCGAGGTCGTGGCGGCGACGCTCCACTTCGTACCGTTCCTCGTCGGCCTGGCGGCGGCGGTCGCTGAGCCACAACGCGTACAGCACGACCAGGGAGCTGGCGGCCAGGCCGCCGGTCTTCAGCGCGTCGCTGAGCGTCGACCCGCCGTCGAGCAGGACCCAGCCGGTCACGGTCAGCAGAACGCCGAGCGCACCGATGAGGGTGCCGGTCAGCGCACGACCTTGCTGGGTGAACGCCACACCGGCACCGAACAACAAGAGGATGCCGACAATCACCAGCGCGAGATGCATCCGCACATTCTGGTGGCATCCGGCCCTGCCGCATAGGGCCGGATGCCGTAGAAAGTCAAGCGGTGTCCAATTTCTTGACCTCGTCAGGTGACAGGACCAACTCGGCCGCTGCCGCAGAGTCACGGATGCTCTCCGGACGCGACGACCCCGGGATCGGGATGACCACGTCCGCCTTCGCGAGCATCCACGCCAGGCAGGCGCGCTGCGGGCTGACCCCATGCGCCGCACCGACTTCGTCGAACACGCCGCCGCCGAGCCGGCCTGCCTTGCCGATGCCGCCCAGCGGGCTCCACGGCAGGAACGCGATGCCCAGCTCCGCGCACAGCTCCAGCTCCGGCTCGGAGGACCGGAACACCGGCGAGAACTGGTTCTGCACCGCCGCCAGCCGGCCGCCGAGGATCTCGTTGGCGGTCCGGATCTGCGCCGGGTTGAAGTTCGACACGCCCGCGTACCGGATCTTGCCCGCGTCCAGCAGGTCCCGGACGGCCTCGACGGACTCCTCGATCGGCGTACGCGGGTCCGGCCGGTGGAACTGGTACAGCCCGATGGCCTCGACCCCGAGGCGCCGCAGCGAGGCCTCACAGGCCTGTTTGATGTACTCGGCCGTGCCGTTGAGGCCCCAGCCGCCGTCGGCCAGGCGGGTGTGCCCGCCCTTGGTGGCCACGAGGATCTCGTCGCCGGCGCCGTAGCTCTTCAGCGCGCCAGCGATCAGCTCCTCGTTGTGCCCGAAGTCCTTGTCGCTCAGGCTGTAGGCGTCGGCGGTGTCGATGAGCGTGATCCCCGCGTCCAGGGCCGCGTGGATCGTGGCGACCGCGCGCTGCTCGTCCGGCCGCCCGTCAACGGACAGCGGCATGCCGCCGAGCCCGATCGCGCTGACCTCTGTCTCGCCGATCCGACGAGTCCGCATCTGCGTCTCCCTCTCGATGGTGGTGACGGCCTCCAGCCTGCGCCGAGTGCATTATTCTGTCCAACAGAAGAAACTGATCCCGTTGAGCACTGCTGGTTATCAATAGGGGCTGTCAATGGAACTGCGCCAGCTCGAGTACTTCGTGGCCGTCGCCGAGGAATGCCACTTCACCAGGGCGGCCAAACGCATGCACGTCGCCCAGTCGGGGCTCTCGGCGTCGATCCGGTCACTCGAACGGGAGCTGGGCGCGTCACTCTTCGTCCGCAGCACCCGCCAGGTCGAGCTGACCCCGGCCGGGCGCGCGCTGCTCGTCGAGGCCCGGCGGGCGTTGAGCGCGACCGACGCGGCCCGTGACGCGGTGGCGGCCGTGCAGGGCCTGGTCCGGGGCAGTGTCGCGATCGGGTCGCTGCAGTGCCTGCATGTGGTGCACCTGCCCGCGGTGCTCGCGCGCTTCCACTCGGCCCACCCGGGCGTCGAGATCCGGCTGCGGCATGGTGGTTCGAACGAGCTCACCGACGAGGTCCGCTCCGGGCGCCTGGACATCGCGTTCGTGTCCCTGCCGGTGCGCGCGGACGACCTCAAGGTCAGCCCGCTCGCGGGTGAACCCCTTGTGCTGGCCTGTGGACTGGATCATGAACTGGCTCAACGCGACGAGGTCGACCTGAACGAGCTCGACGGCGAACCGTTCGTGGACTTCTCCCGGGACTGGGGCTCGCGGGACGTCGTCGACTCTGTGGTGGGCGACCGGCGGATCGCGTTCGAGGTCAACGACGTGCACTCGTTGCTCGACCTTGTCGCGTTTGGACTCGGCGTCGCCCTTGTGCCGCAGTCGTTCTCGGTGAAGACCGACAAGGTCCGGTTCGTGGGGCTGAGCAAGCCGAAGCACTGGGAGACCGGTGTGGTGACGGCAGAAGCGCCTAGTGCCGCGGCGACCGCGCTGCTCAACGCGATCGCCGCAGCTCGAAGCGGCTCAGCCGTTGGCTAGTGCTACCAGCCGATCCTGGGCGCCGTTGAAGACGTCCTGGTCGATCGGGCTGGAGCTGTACTGCCAGAACGTGTAGAAGCCCCAGGCGTACGGCAGTGTGCCGACGGTGGACGCGTACCTGGCCACCCACAACGGGTTGGTGGACGTGAAGTCACCGCCGTTGCCGGTGCACTGCGACCACCAGCTGGTGCTCGTGTAGATCACCGGCCACCGCCCGGTCCGGGAGTGGTAGGTGTTGCTGAAATTCAGGATCCACTTGACCATGGTGCCCGGGGCGAGGTCATAACATGTTGACCCGTAAGGGTTGTACTCCATGTCCAGTGCCCCGGGCAGGGTCTTGCCGTCCCGTGACCAGCCGCCGCCGTGGTTGACGAAGTAGTTCGCCTGGTCGATGGCGGTCTGCATGTTCGCGCTCGGGATGGCGAAGTGGTAAGCCCCGCGGATCATGCCTACGTTGTAGGAACCGTTGTACTGCTGGGCGAAATAGGGGTTGGTGTAGTTGGTGTTCTCGGTCGCTTTGACGTAGGCGAACCGTTTGCCCGCGTTCCACTGCGCCGCCCAGTCGACATTCCCCTGCCAGCCGCTGACGTCGATGCCGTAGACGGCGGCCTGGATGGAGATGTCGTCGGGGTGCACGAGGGTCATCGGGGTGCCCTCGTGCTTGGCTATCTGCGAGCCCATCGGGTGGTCGTTCTCGTAGATCATCTTGTCGATCGGGTTCACCTGGTCGGCCGGCATGGCTGTGGCTGGTAACGCGCCCAGGGCCATGACGGCGGCGGACACCGCGGCGACTGCGGTCAGCAGGCGGCGGCCCCGTCGGATTGCAGGGATCTTCATGGGGTGCCCTTTCTTGCCCTCACGGAGCGGTGGCCACCGTGTGAAGGTAACCACCGGGAGGGATTGTGAGCCTGAAACTATCCATTTGTCACGCCTTGGTGTGAAATAATCACGAACAGTGGGTGCCCTGGTAGTTGCGCGGCTGAGTACCTTGCTGTTCAGAACCGGTAAGGTTGCGGTCAACCGGCCCAGTTGGATCGATCCCACGAGTGGGCGAAGGGTGTTGGACGGTGGAGAGCCCGAACTTGCCCGCTGCCGAAGGGACCGGCGGGTACGAACGGTTCGCCCGGCGCTGGGCTTCGTCCGTGCGCAGCACCAGCTACGTGGCGCTGGACACCGAGGAGGTCGTCGACCGGCTGCGGGAGTTCGCCAAGATCCTGATCGACTCCTGCGCCCAGGACGCGTTCGTCGCCGAGACGGTGGAGTGGGTCGGCGTCGAGCTGGTGCGGCTCGGCTTCGCGGAGACGGAGTCGCTGGCCGCGTCCGTTCGGGTGATCGGCGAGGAGCTGCCCGCCCTGGCCGGTTGCGCCGATCGGGCGATTTCCGTGTTGCCGCGCATTCTCGCCGCTCTGGTGACCGGGTTCAACGAGGCCAACCACGAGCAGTCGCTGGACGAGCACGAGTCGGTGCGCACCGCGGCCATGGACGCCAGGCGCGGCGCGCAGGCCGCCCTGCGGGCCAGCGAGGCCCGTTTCCAGGCGGTGTTTCACGAAGCGGCGGTCGGCATCGGCATCTGCGACATGCGCGGCCACATCATCGACGCCAACCGCGCCATGTCCGAGCTGCTCGGGGTCCCGCTGACCGAGCTGCGCACGATGAACATCGAGCAGTTCTTCGAGAAGGACATGCCGGTCGAGCTGCGCGCCGAGTACGACGAGGCGCTGTCCGGCGCGCGGGACAGCTACCAGGTGGAGCGCCGGTACACCCGGCGCGACGGCGCGACCTTGCGCACCAACGTGAAGGTCTCGGTCGTGCGGGACAGCGACGGCCATCCGCAGTACCTGGTCGGGATGATCGAGGACATCACCGAACGGCACGCGCTGCAGCGCCAGCTGCGGCACGAGGCCACGCACGACCCGTTGACCGGCCTGCCGAACCGGGCGTTGTTCCAGGAGCGGCTGGCGGAGATCTTCGCCGCGGGCGAGGGCACGCGCGTCGGCCTGTGCTACCTGGATGTCGACGGGTTCAAGGTGATCAACGACAGCCTCGGCCACGATGTCGGTGACCAGCTGCTGGTCGCCGTCGGTTCACGGCTGGGTTCGCTGGTGCACGGGCCGGACCGGATGGCCGCGCGGATGGGCGGCGACGAGTTCGTCGTCCTGGTGCGCAACTGCTCGTCGATCAAGGAACTCACGCTGCTGTCGGACAAGATCCTGGCCGCGTTCCGGGAACCGGTGCGGATCGGCGGGCACGAGCTGAGCGTGTCGGCGAGCATCGGCATCGTCGAGCGCGCGGTCGAGGGCACCACGCCCGCGGACACCATGCGCGACGCGGATGTCACGCTGTACTGGGCGAAGAGCGACGGCAAGGACCAGTACGCGTGCTTCGACCCGGAGCGCAACGCCCGCGAGGTCGCGCGGTTCACGTTGTCCGCGCGGATGCCGGCGGCGCTGGAGCGTGAAGAGTTCTACGTGGACTACCAACCGATCGTGCGGTTGCCGGACGGTGAGCTGCACGGCGTCGAGGCGCTGGTCCGCTGGCGGCACCCGGAGTTCGGGCCGCTGGGGCCGGACAAGTTCATCGGGCTGGCCGAGGAGACCGGCCTGATCGTGCCGTTGGGCCGGTGGGTGCTGCGAACCGCTTGTATCCAAGCGAAACAGTGGTGGGACCGGTACGGCGACGACGCGCCCTACGTGAGCGTGAACCTCGCCGTGCGGCAGTGCCGCGATCCTGGCCTGGTCGACGACGTGCGCAAAATCCTTGCGGAGACCGGGCTTCCGGCGCACCGGGTGCAGCTGGAGCTGACCGAGTCGGCGATCATGGGCGCCACCGGTGAGCCGCTGGAGATGCTGCGCACGCTGGTGGACCTGGGACTGACCATCGCGATCGATGATTTCGGCACCGGCTATTCGAATCTCGCGTATTTGCGCGTACTTCCGGTGCGGACGTTGAAGATCGCGGGCTCGTTCCTGGAAGGCCTGCGGGATTCCGGGAATGCCAGCCTGGTGGACACCCAGATCGTGCGAACCCTGGTGTCGCTGGCGCATCTGCTGGGTCTGACGGTGACCGCGGAAGGCGTGGAGACCGTGGAGCAGGCCGAACGGCTGCGGCGGATCGGCGCGGACTGCGCGCAGGGCTGGCTGTACGCCAAGTCCGGGCCGCCCGCGGCGATCGAGAAATGGCTCAGTTCGCCAGGTGCTCAGCCGGGACGATCGCACTGATCGGGCCGATCGGGTTGACCAGCACGGGATGACCGGCGAGCAACGGCGCCAGCACCGCGCCGGTGACCTGCCGCCACCCGGGCCAGCTGTCCGGCACGTACTCCTCGGCCGTGCACACCGGCACGAAGACCCGGCCCTGCGGGTCGGGAAAACCGATGACGTCGTATTCGTGCGCGGCGCGGGCGTACAGCAGCAGCTTCGCGTCCTTGAGCGCGGGCGGCAGCTCCTCCGGCTGCCGGTGCCCCGTGCGGATCAGCTGCAGCAGCTCGTCCAGCGGGCTCGGCGGGGGCGGCATCCGCAACGCCTGCGGTGACGGACGGTAGCGCTCGTTGGGCTGGAAGTCGTCCTCGATCTCACCACCCGCGTCCACCGGATAAGCGCCGACAACCCCCCATGGCGGCACGTCTACTTCGGACTCGAACAACGGGTCGATCACGTACAGCCACGTGTTCGGGTTCGACTTCGCACTCGCCCTCATCTCGGCGGTGATGTCCGGCCGCTGTGCCATGTGGAGCATCGTAGGCGTGGGTCCGGCCCATCCCGCCACGGGCATCCGGCGGGTCTTCGCACTCCACGTCGTTTCACGGTCGCGAACAGTGACTGGACTGGTCATATACACGCAGCGTGACCGGGATCTCGGGCGTTCACCGGACGACCGCCGGTGCGGTTCGGTACCGTGCTGGGCCATGGGGAGCTTCAGGGTGGGAGCAGTGCTGGGGGCCGCGCTGCTGCTGATAACCGCCTGCTCGACCAAACAACAAGGCACCCCCACAGCCGCCGCCGACACCAACACATCCGTTCCACCCACCGGCAAAACAACCGGTTCCGCCAAGCCATCGGTGAACCGCCCGAAGACCATCGACCTGAAGACGACGGACAGCTGCAAGATCATGAATGGGATGTCCGCCGCCGAATTCGGCTGGCAGGGCAAGAAGACCATTGGCAAGCCGTCGGTCGCGTTTGCCTCGATGACCGACTGCGATGTTCTTGTCTCGGGTGAGTTCAGTGCGGGCGTCACCGCTGTCACGAATGTCGGAGTCGACGACTTCACCCGCAACGGGCAGGCGCCCGGGGTGACACCGGTGACGATCGGAGGTTTCCCGGGGTTCACCTTCCTGGCCCCGTCCGGAGCGCCCGGAATCTGTTTCGCCGGGATGGACGTCGCCGATGGGCAGATGCTCTACGTCTACTGGAACTCGGCCAAAGTGGCGGCCGAACGTCCGGCCGACAGCGAGATCTGCACGAACGCCGTGAAAGTTGCCGAAGGAGCGCTCAAAGTGGCGGTGGCGTCATGACCGCTCCGCCGGTTGGTCACACATTCACGAAACCGGGTTACGAGGTTGGGGGAACCACTCCCGAGCCTCTCGCATCAGAGCTACAGTCATCGCGAAAGCACATGTACCTCAGGGAGACGGACCGTGATTCCAGCTGACAGTGGGGGGTCGGCACCTGGCCCCGCGGCCTCGCAGACGTTGAACGTCCACCCTTCTTCCATTCCGGTCGCCCGGGATGCCTTTTACCAGGCCGCCGACGAGGTTCTGACGCTCGTCAGCGACCTCAAGAAAATGAAGACCCCGGCCTGGGCGCAGGATCCGGTGAGCAAGCAGACCGCTCAGCAGTTCGACGACGGCAGTGCCGGCGCGGCCGACATGGGGCAGGACGCGGCCATCGATCAGCTGACCGCCTACCACGCGCAGTTGACGGCGTCGGGTGACGCGCTGCACTCCGCCTACGTGAGCTATGTCGGCGTCGAGGCGGCCAACAGGTCCAAGGCGCGCGGCACCGACTTCGCGGACTGATCCACGGGAACTGGAGCTGAGGGGCATTGAACAATGACTGACACCCGCTGGAGAGGCCTCGACCACAAGGCCATCTACACGATGATCAACGACGGCCCGGGGCCGGCCGCGTCCGCGTCGCACATCCAGTTCTGGACCACGCTGTCGCAGGGCCTCGACCACATCAGCTCGACCCTGGACAGCCGGCTGGGCAAGCTGAAGGTCGACTGGGAGGGGCAGGCCGGGGACAACGCGACGACGAGCATGTCGCCGCTGAAGGACTGGGCCACGCACGCCTCGCAGGGTGCGAACGTCATGAAGGCGTCGTACGAGATGCAGGGCGACTACGTGGGGCAGGCCCGCTCCGAGGTGCCGGAGCCGGTCGAGGTCACCACGCCGAAGCCGTCCACGTGGGCGATGATCGGCGCGGGTGCGGCGGCGCTGGCGGGTAACCCGGGGCCGGCCGCGGCGGTGGCCAACCAGGCGATCGACCACGAGGCGCAGGAGCGCGCCCAGGACGAGGCCGCCCGTAAGGCCGTCCAGGCGATGGAGAAGTACGAGGACAACAGCCAGCTCAACGCCTCGACGCTGGGCCGGTTCGACCCGCCGCCGAACGTGGTCGTGAACACCCCGGGTGCGCAGGGTGGCTGGGAGACCGGTTCGGTCAACACGAGCGGGTTCCACAGCTCGAGCGCGTTCCCGGCCGGGCACACCACGCCGGCCACGCAGACGTTCACGCCGAGCCACACCACCACGAACAACACGACGTTCACCCCGTCGCACACGCCCACCCCGACCGGCGACCCGTTGCCGACGGGGCAGCACCAGGCCACCGACCCGTCGCACGTCACCCCGCCGGTGGTCGAGCCGCCGGTCAACCGCCCGCTGCCGTTCCCGCCGAACCCGCCAACGCCGACCCCGAACCCCAACCCGCTGCCGATCACCGGCGGCCCCGGCCCGTTCTTCACCGGCGGTCCCGGTGGCTCCGGCCCGAACGGCTCCGGCCCGTTCAACGAGGGCCCGGGTGGCCGCGGTGGCCAGGGCGGGCCTGGCGGTGGTGGCCGGGGCGGTCTCGGCAACCAGGGCTTCGGCCAGAACGCGGTCGACGCGGAAGGCCGTCAGCTCGGCCGCGGTGCCGGCACGAACGCCCTGTTCCAGGAGGGTGTCGGCGGCCGTGGCGGTGCCGCGGGCAACATGGCCGGTGGCCGTGGTGGCGCCGCGAACGGGCCGATGGGCGCCGGTGGCCGTGGCCAGGGCGAGGACGACGACGAGCACGAGACCCCGAGCTACCTGCTGGAAACCGAGGACGTGTTCGGCGACGACCGGATGGTCGCCCCGCCCGTGATCGGTGAGAGCTCCGAGCAGTGATCGATCTGGGAGCACCGGTGCAACCCAGGCCGATCACGGTGTCGGCGCTCGAGTTCGACGTGTTGTGGGAGCACCTTGGCCTGGCCGACGAGATGCCGCTCGCGGTCAAGGTGCCCTCACCGGGGGCCACGCACACCGAACGGCGCGGGCTCGTCGCCCAGGCGTGGGCGGAGATCGAACGGCGCGGCCTCGGCCGCCCAGTCGACCTGCACCCCGCCGTGGGTCAGGGCCTGAACGTGCTGGCCCGGCCGGACCGCGAGGTCGACGGCCGGACGTGGCTGGGCCGCAGCGTCCGCTTCCTCGCCGCCTCGCGCGGTGACGACGCGGTGCTGGCGATCCTGGCCGACGACTACGTGACCATCCACAGTGTCCCGGCCACGTCGCTGCCCAGCGTCGCGGTCGGGGTGCTGGCCCAGGTCCCGGCCGGCCCGGGGCAGTCGGTGAGCCTGCTGACCGCGGACTTCGACGCCGCGGCCAACGGCGCCGGCGGCACCCAGGTGGGTTTCGAGAACGCGCTGCGCAACCGCGGTATCCGGCAGGACGACGTCGAGACGCTGAGCACGATGATCAAGGACGTCGTGGCCACCGGGAACTTCGGCGCCGCCGCCCGGGACAAGTGGGGCAAGCGGCACCGCGCCGAGCGGGTGGTCTCGTTCTTCGACACCGAGGAGGGCCGCTACCTGCAGGTCCGCCGCCCGTCCCCGGACGGCAGTGTCTGGACGACCATCGCGCCGACCGACAACCGCAGGCTGGTTCACCACGTGGAGCAGATGTTCGGCGAGGTCGTGCAGCTGGCCGAGAGCCGGTAGTGCGCAAACCTGTTGACCCCAATGAACTGCGTGCCGCCGTGGCAGCCGTGCTGCCCTGGGTGCGTGGTGAGACCGACGAGAAGCCCGCACGGCCCGTGCTCGCCGCGGCCGTGCGGTCCTCGTTGCGCACCCTGGAACAAATAGCTCCGGGGCATAGCGTCGAGGTGCGAGTGCCTCCGTTCGCGGCGATCCAGTGCGTCGAGGGCCCGCGACACACCCGGGGCACCCCGGCGAATGTGGTCGAGATGGACCCGAGGACCTGGCTTGAGCTGGCCATCGGGCAAATGGACTGGACCACTGCGGTCGACCAGGCCAGGGTGTCCGCGTCCGGCACCAGAGCGGACATTTCCGGCCTGCTGCCGATACTGCGGTTCTGACTTCCTCACCCAAGAGTGGGGTGCGCCACAGCGGTGTGGTCCGAATGGGTGTCTGGGGCCCTTACACTGGTGATACTGCCTTCGTCCCCAGGGAGTGCTTCGGTGGTCATCGACCAGTCCGCCCCCCAAGCCGACCCCATCGACTCCGAGCCCCGCGAGGAATGCGGCGTTTTCGGTGTCTGGGCGCCCGGTGAGGAAGTCGCCAAACTGACCTACTACGGGTTGTACGCGTTGCAACACCGTGGGCAGGAGGCGGCCGGAATCTCCGTCGCCGACGGCCATCAGGTCGTGGTGTTCAAGGATCTCGGGCTGGTCAGCCAGGTCTTCGACGAGCAGGTGCTGCAGTCGTTGCGCGGCCACCTCGCTGTCGGGCACTGCCGCTACTCCACCACCGGGTCCGGTACCTGGGAGAACGCGCAGCCGACGTTCCGCACCACCGCCGCCGGATCCGGCTTGTCCCTGGGCCACAACGGCAACCTGGTGAACACCGCCGAGCTGCTGGAACGCTCGGAGGCCGCCGGGATCGCCGTGAAGAACGGCGCCACCACGGACTCCGACCTGATCTGTGGCCTGCTCGCGGCCAACGCCGCGGACAAGGGCCTGGAGCAGGCCGCGATGGAGCTGCTGCCGACCCTGCGCGGCGCGTTCTGCCTGGTCTGGTCGGACGAGTCGACCCTGTACGCGGCCCGCGACCCGCACGGCGTGCACCCGCTGGTGCTCGGCCGGCTGGAGCGCGGCTGGGTGGTCGCCAGCGAGACCGCCGCCCTGGACATCGTGGGCGCCTCGTTCGTGCGTGAGGTCGAGCCCGGCGAGCTGCTCGCCATCGACGAGGGCGGCCTGCGCTCGTCCCGGTTCGCCGTGCCGGAGCCGAAGGGCTGCGTGTTCGAGTACGTGTACCTGGCCCGCCCGGACACCACGATCTCCGGCCGCAGCGTGCACGCCACCCGCGTGGAGATCGGCCGCCGCCTGGCCAGCGAGCACCCGTGCGAGGCCGACCTGGTCATCCCGGTGCCCGAGTCCGGCACCCCGGCCGCGATCGGCTACGCCCAGGCGTCCGGCATCCCGTACGGCTCGGGCCTGGTGAAGAACGCCTACGTCGGCCGGACCTTCATCCAGCCCTCGCAGACCATCCGCCAGCTGGGCATCCGGCTCAAGCTCAACCCGCTGCGGGACGTGATCCGCGGCAAGCGCCTGGTCGTCGTGGACGACTCGATCGTGCGCGGCAACACCCAGCGCGCGCTCGTGCGGATGCTGCGCGAGGCCGGTGCGCTGGAGGTGCACGTGCGGATCGCGTCGCCGCCCGTGCGCTGGCCCTGCTTCTACGGCATCGACTTCGCCTCACGCGCCGAACTCATCGCGAACGGCCTGGACTTCGACGGCATCCGCCGGTCGATCGGCGCCGACTCGCTCGGCTACGTTTCGCTGGAATCGCTGGTAGCGGCCTCGGAGCAGCCCCGGACGAGGCTATGCATGGCGTGCTTCGACGGCCGGTACCCGATCGAGCTGCCGAACGAGGCGATGATCGGCAAGCATCTGCTTGAAGGCCTGGAAAAAGGTGTCGCGGGCGACGCCACCCCGGTGATGGTCAACGGGTACGGTGCTGAGGACGCATTGCAACGTCCTTAGTCTCACGGGGAAGATCACATAGTGACGACGCAGTCCGACGGTCCCAGGACGACGTATGTCGGTGCCGAGGCTGTGCAGAAGCTCAAGCCGTGGGCCGAGAAGGCCTCCAGGCCCGAGGTGCTGGCCGGGATCGGCGGGTTCGCCGGCCTGTTCCGGCTGAAGCTGGAGAAGTGGCGGGAGCCGGTGATCGCGGCGTCCACCGACGGCGCGGGCACCAAGATCGCCATCGCCCAGGCGATGGACATCCACGACACCATCGGCCGTGACCTGGTCGCCATGGTGGTGGACGACCTGGTGGTGTGCGGGGCGGAACCGTTGTTCCTGCAGGACTACATCGTGGTCGGCAAGATCGTCCCGGACAAGATCGCCGCCCTGGTCAAGGGCATCTCCGACGGCTGCGTGCAGGCCGGCTGCGCGTTGCTGGGCGGCGAGACCGCCGAGCACCCCGGCCTGATGGCCGACCAGGACTACGACATCTCGGCGACCAGCGTCGGCGTGGTCGAGGCGGACAAAGTGCTTGGGCCCGAACGGGTCCGGCCCGGCGACGTGGTGCTCGGCCTGGCCTCGTCCGGGTTGCACTCCAACGGCTACACGCTGGCCCGCCGGGTGCTGCTGGAGACCGCGCGGCTGCCGCTGGAGGGGCAGGTCGAGGAGTTCGGCCGGACCCTGGGTGAGGAACTGCTGGAACCGTCCCGGATCTACGCCAAGGACTGCCTCGCGCTCGCCGCGGAGGCCGACGTCCGCACGTTCGCGCACGTCACCGGCGGCGGCCTGGTGCACAACCTGCAACGCGTGATCCCACCCGGCCTGTGCGCCGTGCTCGACCGCGGCAGCTGGACCCCGGCGCCGGTGTTCGGCCTGATCGGCCGGCGCGGGCGGATCGACCGGGACGAACTGGAGCGCACGTTCAACATGGGCATCGGCATGGTGGCCGTGGTCAGCCCCGAGGACGTCGACCGCGCCCTGGCCGTCCTGACCGCCCGGCACCTCCCCGCATGGGTGATCGGCGAGGTGAACGCCGCCGACGTCGACTCGCCACGCGCGATCCTGCGCGGCGACCATCCTCGGTTCTAGCGGCAACCTTTCGCGGGGGCCGCGCCGTTGTATCTGGTGTGGGGGACCGCGACTTCGGCGAATTCGTCGACGCCAAGGCACTGGTGCTGCGTCGGACGGCGTACCTGCTGTGCGGGGACTGGCACCGGGCGGAGGACCTGGTCCAGACCGCGCTGGCCAAGATGTACGCGGTCTGGCCGCGGATCGCCAAGATCGGCGCGCTGGACGCGTACGCGCGGAAAGTCCTGGTCCGGGCGGCCATCGACGAGTCGCGGCTGGCGTCCCGGCGGCGGGAGACCGCGGTGGACGCGGTGCCGGACTGGGCCGGTGAAGACCGTGATGTCGCCGCCCACCTGGATGTCCGCGCCGCGCTCGCCGCGTTGCCGCCCAGACAACGCGCGGTGGTCGTGCTGCGCTACTGGGAGGACCTGTCCATCGAGGAGACCGCACAGCTGCTGGGATGCACCACGGGCACGGTGAAGAGCCAGGCCAACAAGGGGCTGGCCGCGTTGCGCCACCAGCTGGAACCGGCCGGGGAGGTGCGATGACCGACGATATCCGGACCCTGCTGGGGCAGGCCGTGGCCGACGAGCCGCCGCTGCGGTTCTCCCGCGAGGACGTTGTCGCCCAAGGACGTCGTATCCGGCGTCGCCGCGTTCTCACTGCTGCCGGCGGTGCGGTGGCGGGTGTGGCCGCGGTCGCTGCTGCTGTGGTGATCGTCTCGGGGTTCGCGCGGTCGCCGGCTCGGGTCGACGAACCGGCCCGTCCACAACAGACCTGCGCCACCTCGGTTTTCCAGGACAGCAGCGGCGGAAGCTTCGCCGGGACGGTGTGCGAACGGCACTAATTCCATTTCGAGTCCGGCCCGCGATGCGTCACACTTGAGGTATGGCGGAGGACTTGATGGTGACCGGTGCGCTGGTGATTCCAGCGGCCGAGTTGCGCGAACGGTTCTCCCGGTCGTCCGGGCCCGGTGGGCAGGGGGTGAACACCGCGGACAGCCGGGTGGAGCTGTCGTTCGACGTGGTCGGTTCACCGTCCATTTCGGACACACTGCGGCCCAGGCTCGTCGAGCGCCTCGGCCGCCGGCTGGTCGACGGCGTGATCACCATCGCGGCGAGCGAGAACCGTGCGCAGCTGCAGAACCGCCGCGCCGCACGGGACCGGCTCGCGGCGCTGCTCCGGGCTGCCGCCGAACCGCCGCCACCCAAGCGCCGCCCGACGAAGCCGAGCCGTGGTGTGCAGGAGCGTCGTCTCGCGGACAAGCGCCGCCGCGGCGAGACCAAGCGCACCCGCCGCGCCCCCATCGACTGACCCCTCGTGAGGGTTTCCGGTCGTTCTAACGACTGAGAACGCTCACGACCTTGTCGTAGTTGGCCGGGTCGTTGATGCCTTCGGTGTTCATCAGCACGATGGTCGCGTTTTCCGGGATGTTCAACGGGTTGCCCGCCGCGAAGTAGGCGCTGAGACCGGCCGCGGCGGCAGCCCCGCATTCCCCCGCGGTGATGTTCTGCGCGGCCAGGGTTCGCATGGCTTCGAAGGTGTCCTCGTCGGACACTCCGATGGCCGCGTCGACACCGTTGTGCAGTGTTTCCCAGGCCTGGCCGTCGACCTCGCCCGTGTTCAGACCGGCCATTGTGGACGGATGTGGTCCGGGCACGGTCACCGGATGCCCTGCTTGCAACGACTTCAGCAGGCACGCGGCCGTGTCCGGTTCGACCGTCAGAATGCGCGGGCGCGGGCCGTCCTGGCGGTAGTGCGTGACGACCGCCTTCGCGAACGTTCCCGCGCCCACCGGGACGACAACGAGGTCCGGTGCCTGGCCGAGTTGTTCGTCGAGTTCGCGCAGGATGGTCCGGTAGCCCTCGGATGCCCACACCGCCGTCATCGACTCGCCGACATCGCCTACCAGCAAGGAGTTTCCGGTCGATGCGTCGTTGACCGCAGCGTCGACGGCCGCTTGGTAGTCGCCTTCGACGATGTGCACCTCCGCCCCTTCGCCGCGGATCGCCTCGACGCGGGCTTCGGAGGTTCCGGCGGGGATGAAGATGTGCGAGGCCGCGCCCAGCAGGCGGGCGACATACGCGACCGCGCGGCCGTGGTTGCCCGCCGTGGCCGTGACCAGGGTGAGCTTCGGGTCGATGTCGAGGTCCGCGAAGCCCCCGGTGGTGCCGCCGAGCGAACGGAAGACCGCCCACGCGGCGCCGAGGATCTTGAACGACGGCATCCCAGCGCGCAGATGTTCGTCCTTCACCAGCACCCGCCGCGTGGCCACCCGTGCCTCCAGGAGCGGCGTCGGCGCGAACCCGGGCAGCGTCCGGTGGAGCTCACGCGGGTCGCCCACAGTCGGCTGGGAGCGCGCTGACCAGGTGTTTCCCTCGGTGTTGACGTACATGTCCTGCACTCTACATTCTGAATTCAGAATGAAGTACTCTGTGTTTATGGCCATCACCAGGCGCCCGCTGCGTGAGCAGATCCGCGACGAGGTGCTGGTCCGCCTGGCCAACGGCGAGTACCCGATCGGCACGCGGATCAACGAGGGCACCCTCGCGGACTCCCTGGGCGTCAGCCGGACTCCCCTCCGGGAGGCGCTGGCCGGCCTGGCCCAGGAGGGTGTCCTGGAGCTGCGCCCCAACCGCGGCTTCTGGCTGTCCCCGGTGACCGCGACCGAGATCCGCGAGACCTACCCGATCATCGGCGCCCTGGAGGTCCTGGCCCTGCAGGCCAGTGACCCCGCCAAACTCCACGCCCACGCACCCAAACTGATCAAACTCGCCGACACCATGGCGCAGGCCGACCCGGTGAGCGCGGGCGCCAAGGACGACCAGTGGCACACCGAACTGCTCAAGTTCTGCCCCAATCAACGCCTCCTGGCCCTGATCAAGGCGCAGAAGACGGTCGTCCACCGCTACGAACGAGCCTTCTTTCAGAAACCCAAGCGCATCAAACAATCCGCCGCCCAGCACCGCCGCATCGCCGAAGCCCTCCTCACCGGCGACCTCGACACAGCGGCCACCGAACTGCGCGACAACTGGGAACTGGGCATGCAAGTCCTGGCCGACCTCATGCCCGACACCCCCTGACCCACCACCCTTGGGGCGTGAGGGTGGGTGGGGGACCGCGTAGGGTCGGGGTCATGATCGAGGAGTTCCGGGTGGCCGATCCTGGTGCTGGTCCTTATGGGATCGCCGCTGGGGTGGATGGTGCGTTGTGGTTCACGATGGTGCATGCGGGACGTATCGGGCGGTTGGTGCCCGGTGGCGAGGTGCAGAGCTTCGCGTTGGAGTCGGCGCAGAACGGGCCGTCGGTGATCACCCCCGGGCCGGATGGGGCGCTGTGGTTCACCCAGCTGCGCGGTAACCGGGTCGGTCGGATCACCACTGTGGGTGACGTGCGCGAATACGAGCTGCCGAGCGCGGAGACCGGTCCCTATGGGATCGCCGCGGGGGCGGATGGGGCGCTGTGGTTCACCGAGATCAACGTGGACCGGATCGGCCGGATCACCCAGGACAACTCCATCGACGAGTACCCGCTGCCGATCGAGAAGGCGTTCCCGTCGATGATCACCGCGGGCCCGGACGACGGCCTGTGGTTCACCCTCAACCAGGCGAACGCGATCGGCCGGATCGACCTCGGCGGCGACGTGACCACGTTCCCGCTGCCGACCCCCAACGCGGGCCCGGTCGGGATCACGACCGGGGCCGATGGCGCGCTGTGGTTCGTGGAGATCCTCGCCGGGCAGGTCGGCCGGATCGCGGTGGACGGCACGATCGACGAGTTCCCGTTGCCCGACCGCGCCGCCCGTCCGCATGCGATCGTCGGCGACGAGAGCGGCGACCTCTGGTTCACCGAATGGGGCGCGAACCGCGTCGGCCGGATCACGCCCGCGGGCAAGATCGACGAGTTCGACCTGCCCAGCCCCGAGTCCGAGCCGCACGGCCTGACCGTCGGCCCGGACGGAGCCATCTGGACCGCCCTCGAAACCGGCTTCCTCGCAAGGATTCCGTTGTCGTAAGCGACGCCGGACCGCGCCGCTCACAAAGGCCCTCAGCCGTGGGTGGGGAAGCCGAGGTCGATGCCGGACTGACGGGGCCAGCGGGCGGTGACGGCCTTGGCGCGGGTGTAGAACTTCACGCCCTCGGCGCCGTGCACGTGGGTGTCGCCGAAGAGGGAGTCCTTCCAGCCGCCGAACGAGTAGTAGGCCATGGGGACGGGGATGGGGACGTTGATGCCGATCATTCCGACGTGCACGCGGCGCTGGTACTCGCGGGCGGCGAGGCCGTCGCCGGTGTAGATCGCGGTGCCGTTGCCGTAAGGGTTGGCGTTGACCAACTCCACGGCGGCGTCGAAGGTCGGCACGCGCACGACGCTGAGCACCGGCCCGAAGATCTCGTCGGTGTAGATCGACATGTCCGGCGTGACATGGTCGAAAAGCGTTGGCGCCAGCCAGAAACCCTCGGCGTGGTCCGAAGGCGCATAGCCACGGCCGTCCACGACGAGTGACGCGCCGGCAGACACTCCAGCGTCCACATAGGACTGAACGCGGTCCCGGTGCACCCCAGTGACAAGCGGGCCCATCTGGGACGAGGACTCCGTGCCCGGGCCGGTGGTCAGCTCAGCGGTCCGCGAGGCGATGGCGGAGACCAGGGAATCGGCGATGTCCCCGACGGCGACGATCACCGAGATTGCCATGCACCGCTCGCCCGCGCTGCCGTAACCCGCGGAAACTGCGGCGTCGGCGGCCACGTCGATGTCCGCGTCCGGCAACACGACCATGTGGTTCTTGGCCCCGCCCAACGCCTGAACGCGCTTGCCGTTGGCGGTTCCGCGCGAGTAAACGTGTTTGGCGATCGGCGTGGATCCGACAAAAGAAACACCAGCGACATCAGGGTGGTCAAGCAGTGCGTTCACCGCGGTGGCGTCACCTTGCACGACGTTCAACACGCCATCCGGAAGCCCGGCTTCCTTGAACAGCTCAGCCAAGCGAACCGATGCGGAGGGGTCACGCTCGGAAGGCTTGAGGACGAAGGCGTTCCCGGCCGCGATCGCCAGCGGGAACATCCACATCGGGACCATCACGGGGAAGTTGAACGGAGTGATGCCCGCGACCACGCCCAGCGGTTCACGCACCGAGTACGCGTCGACGCCACGCGAGACCTGCTCGGAGTGCTCACCCTTCAGCAGATGCGGGATGCCGCAGGCGAACTCGACGACCTCAAGTCCCCGCTGCACCTCCCCGGCCGCGTCGGAGAGGACCTTGCCGTGCTCGGCGGTGATGATGGCGGCCAGCTCGTCGCGGTGGGTGTGCAGCAAGTGCCGGTAGGCGAACATGATCCGGCTGCGAGTGGACAAGGAGGACTCGGCCCATTCGCGGGAGGCCTTGACCGCAGAGGCCACCGCGAGGTCCACATCGGACTGTTCGGCCAGCGCGACCTGCCTGGCGACCTGGCCGGTCGCGGGGTTGAACACGTCGCCGGTGCGCACCGACGCGCCCGTGGTCCGGGCGCCGTCGATCCAGTGCGGGACCAGTTCTGTCACGGAAGTCAGCTCCTTGCTTGGGTGGTCGCGCGAACCACAAGGGATGGGTGCAGCAGCTTGCGGATCGGCTCGGTGCGCTCGCCGCGGACCCGTTGCAACAGGGCCTCCCCGGCGAGCCGGCCGATCTCGTGGCGCGGCTGGTCGATGGTGGTCAGGGACACGTGCCGCAGGCCGGCCAGCGAGGTGTTGTCGTAGCCGACGACCGACATGTCCTGTGGGACATGCAGGCCGGCTTCTTCCAAGGCGGAGATCGCGCCGACGGCGTTGAAGTCGTTGGCCGCCACGAGAGCCGTGGGCAGCTGGCCGCCCTCCAACAGCTGCCGGATCGCTTTGGCACCGGCGATGTCGGTGTACTCGCTGGGAATCACCCACGGGGTCAACCCATGCCGTTGCATGGCGGCGATGTACCCGCGGCGGCGTTGCGGTGCCTGCGAGCCGACGCCGCCGTCCAGGTGGGCGATTTTCGTGTGCCCCAACGAGACCAGGTGGTCCACGGCCAGACCGGAGCCTGCCTCACCGTCGTCGTTGACAGTGTCTAAAGTGGACAAGCGAGACGAACGGGCAACAAGCACGGTCGGCGCTTGGTCCGCTGCCGTCGCTAGCGTGGTTGGCGGCACTACCGGACCTAGCAGCGCTAGCCCCGCGGGCCGGAACCCCAAAAGGCTCGACACCGCACGCTTTTCCCGCGACGGCGACCGCCCGCCGGTGTTGATGATCAGCTCGAAGCCCTCGTCCCGCGCGACCGCGTCCAGGCCGTCCACGACCTCGGCGAAGAAGGCGTTGTGCAGGTCGGACACCATCACGCCGAGCACCGTCGACGTGCGGCTGGCCAGCGACCGGGCCATCGCGTGCGGCGAGTAGCCGAGCTGCTCGGCGGCGTCCAGCACGGCCTTGCGCCGCTGCTCGCTGACTTTGGGCGACCCCCGCATGACCAGGGAGACCAGTGCGCGCGACACCCCGGCAAGGCGGGCCACGTCCTCCATGGTCGGGTGGGTCACCGGAGCCTCCGTAACAAGCACGCAACGCGGCCTTGACAGGTGAAACAGCACGCTACAGCATTAGAGCGCTCCAACCAAGTAGAGCGCTCTAACGAAAGACAGGGCTTGACCAGCGGATCCTTTGGAGAAGCATGCGTATCGGAGTAGCGGGGGTCGGGCGCATCGGCACGATGCACGCCGGCAACCTGGCCTCACTCGACGCGGTCGGCGAGGTGGTTCTGTTCGACCCGGTGCCCGGCCGGGCCGCCGCGGCCGCGACCACGATCGGCAAGGCCCGGGCCGTGGACGACCTGGACACCTTGCTCAAGGACAGCGACGGCGTGCTGATCGCGACTCCGACCGACACCCACCCGGCGACGCTGCGCCGCGCGCTGGCCGCGAAGGTCCCGGCGCTCTGCGAGAAGCCGATCGCGAGTGACTACGCGCAGATGAGCGCCCTGGTGGACGACATCGAGGCGTCCGGCGTCGAGGTCCTGGTCGGCTTCCAGCGCCGGTTCGACCCGGCGATCGCCGAGCTGTACCGGCGGATCCGCGCGGGTGAGGTGGGCAAGCTGTACCTGGTGCGCGCGGTCGGCAACGACGCCTCGCCGCCGGACTTCAGCTACCTGCCCGCGTCCGGTGGCATCTTCCGCGACCTGCTCATCCACGATCTGGATGCGGTTCCGTGGCTGGTCGGCGAGCCCGTCGTCGAGGTCTTCGCGTCCGGCTCGGTGCTCGTGCACGAGGCCTTCGCCGAGGCCGACGACGTCGACAACGCCGTGGTGATGCTGAAGTTCGCCGGTGGCGCGCATGCGGTCCTCGCCGGTGGACGGCACGACCCGCTCGGCTACGACCACCGCATCGAGGTCCTGGGCAGCAAGGACTCCCTGGCCGTCGGCGTGGACCCGCGCACCCCGTTGACCTCGCTGGAACCCGAGGGCCCGGTCGTGGCGACCGACGCCTATCCCGGGTTCCCGGAACGCTTCCACCGCGCCTACCTCAACGAGATGGCCGTGTTCGTGGACGTAGTGGCGGGCAAGGTCGCCAACCCGTCGCCCGCCCGCGACAGCCTCACCAGCCTCGCCCTCGCCCTGGCCTGCGACGAGTCGCGCCGCTCGGGCAGCCCGGTCCGGATCACCCAGGAGGTCACCGCATGAAGCTCGCCGGGGCACCGATCTCGTGGGGTGTGTGCGAGGTTCCCGGCTGGGGCCTGATGCTCGACCGCGACCAGGTCCTGTCCGACATGCACGAGCTCGGCCTGACCGCGACCGAGCTGGGCCCGCCGGAGTACCTGCCGACCGACCCGGCCGAGCTGAAAGCCTTGCTGGGCAAGTACGAACTGACTCTCGTTGGCGGCTTCCTGGCCACGCCACTGCATCTGGGCACCGATCCCGAGGCCGACCGGACCGCGAGGCTGTTGGCCGCCTGTGGCGCCGAGGTGCTGGTTCTCGCTGCGGCGACTGGGCTTGACGGGTACGACGACCGGCCCGCGCTGTCCGACGACGAGTGGCAGACGCTGGTCAAGACGGCCGGCGAGATCCGCGACACCGCCGCCGGGTACGGCCTGAAAACCGTGCTGCACCCGCATGTGGGCACGCACGTGGAGACGCAGGCCGAGGTGGAGCGGTTCCTGACCGATTCCGACCTGCAGCTGTGCCTGGACACCGGGCACCTGATGATCGGCGGCACCGACCCGGTCGTGCTCGCCGAACGGTACCCGGCGCGGATCGGGCACCTGCATCTCAAAGATGTCCGGGCCGCCCTGGCGGACGAGGTCCGCGCGGGCCGGCTCGGCTACACCGAAGCGGTCAGCAGGGGAATGTACGTTCCGCTCGGGCAGGGGGATGTGGACATCGCCGCGGTAGTGGGCTTTGTCCGCCAAGCGGGCTACGACGGGTGGTACGTCCTGGAACAGGACACCGCCCTCGACGAGCGGAGTCCGGCCGGTACTCCCAGACTGGACACCGCTCAGAGCTTGCGTTACCTCAACCAGATAGCCGGCCGGTAGGCCGCCCAGCGAGGAGAGACGATGACGTCCGATCGCTTCGTGAAGTTCAAGCGCCGCACGCGATATGCGGCCGTTGTGCTCGGTGGGGCGTTGGCGCTCGCCGCCTGTAGCGGACCCACCGCCGACAAACCCGCCGCGCAGTCCAGCGCGGGCGGGAACGCGCCTGCGTCAAGCAGCGCCGGGAACCTGCACATCGCTGTGGTGACCCACGGTTCGTCGGGTGACGCGTTCTGGAACGTGGTCAAGAACGGCGCCGAACAGGCCGGCAAGGACCTCGGCATCCAGGTCGACTACAAGTCCGACGGCGACCCCGGTGCGCAGTCCAAGCTAATCGACAACGCGATCGCCCAGAAGGTCGACGGGCTCGTGGTGTCGATGGCCAACCCGGACGCGCTCAAGACCTCCATCCAGAACGCGGTGAAGGCCGGGATCCCGGTGGTCACCATCAACTCCGGCGACTCCAAGAGCGCCGAGTTCGGTGCCATCGCCCACGTCGGCCAGACCGAGACGATCGCCGGCCAGGGTGCGGGCAAACGGCTCAAGGAGGCCGGCAAGACCAAGCTGCTCTGCGTGATCCACGAGGCGGGCAACATCGGCCAGAACGAGCGGTGTGACGGCGCCAAGCAGGCCTTCGGCAACGTGCAGACGCTCCAGGTCGACATCAACAACCCGACCGACGCGCAGTCCCGGATCAAGGGCGCGGTGCAGGCCGACCCGTCGATCGACGCGGTGCTGGCGCTGAACTCGCAGGTCGCGGCCGGTGCGGTGACCGCGATCAAGGGCGCGGGCTCCAAGGCCCAGGTGGCCACGTTCGACCTGAACAGCGACGTGGTCGCGGCCATCAAGTCCGGCGATGTGTTGTTTGCGGTGGACCAGCAGCAGTACGAGCAGGGCTACCTGCCGATCGTGTTCCTCAAGCTGTACAAGGAGAACGCGAACACCGTCGGTGGCGGCCAGCCGGTGCTGACCGGCCCGGGCTTCGTCGACAAGTCCAACGTGGACACTGTGGCTCCCTATGCCCAGCGTGGAACGCGGTGATCCCAGGATGAGTGTCGCAGCGCAGGCCGCGACCAGGGCGGCCGGTCACAGGCCGCCCGGCTGGTCTTCCCCGCAGGGCAACGAGATCGGGTGGTGGTCGCGCGATGAGTGTGGCGGTGCGAGGCACGCCGGATGAACGGCTGGTCAAGCCCGGGCTGTGGGACCGGTTGGTGGTACGGCCCGAGATCGGTGCCCTGCTCGGGGCACTGCTGGTGTTCATCTTCTTCTCGGTGGTCACCGGCCAGTTCCTCAGCCCGCTCGGGGTGGCGAACTGGCTGGATGACGCCTCCACGCTGGGCATCATGGCGGTGGTGGTGTCGATGCTGATGATCGGCGGGGAGTTCGACCTCTCCGCGGGTGTGATGACGGCCTCCACCGCGCTGGTGACCGCGATCCTGTCCACCCAGCTGGGCATGAGCGTGTGGCTGGCTTTGGTCGTGTCGCTGGCGTTCGCGCTGGGCGTGGGCGCGTTGAACGGCTGGCTGGTGATGAAGACGGGGCTGCCCAGCTTCATCGTCACCCTGGGTACTTTCCTTGCGCTGCAAGGACTCAATCTCGGCATCACCCGGCTGGTCACCGGAACCGTGCAGGTGTCCGGGATGCGCTCGACCGGCGGGTACGAGTCGACCGGGCAGCTCTTCGCGTCCACGATCGACATTGGCGGCACCGCTTTCCCTGTCTCCATCCTGTGGTGGGTGGTCGTGGCCGCCATCGCCGCGTGGATCCTGGTGCGGACCCGGTTCGGCAACTGGATCTTCGCTGTCGGTGGCGCTCAGGTGAGCGCGCGGGCCGTCGGTGTTCCCGTTGTCCGCACGAAGATCCTGCTGTTCATGGGGACCGCGTTCGGCGCCTGGATCGTCGGCTCGATCAACCTGCTGCGCAACGCGAGCGTGCAGGCCAACCAGGGCATCGGGCTGGAGTTCCAGTACATCATCGCCGCCGTCATCGGCGGCTGCCTGCTGACCGGCGGGTTCGGCTCGGCGGTGGGCGCGGCGATCGGAGCGCTGATCTTCGGCATGGCCCGGCAGGGCATCGTCTACGCGCAGTGGAACAGCGACTGGTTCATGCTGTTCCTCGGCGTGATGCTGCTGGCCGCGGTGCTGGTGAACAACACGTTCCGGCGTCGAGCGGAGAGGGTGCGTCGATGAGCCCGCTTCTGGAAGTCCGTGACATCGGCAAGACCTACGGCAGCGTCATCGCTTTGGCCGACGTATCCACTGTGGTCAATGCCGGTGAGGTCACTTGTGTGCTGGGTGACAACGGCGCCGGTAAGTCCACGCTGATCAAGATCCTGGCCGGGGTGCACCAGCACGACCGCGGCAGGTTCCTGGTCGAGGGTTCGCCGGTGCGGTTCGGTTCGCCGCGTGAGGCGCTCGACCGCGGGATCGCCACCGTGTACCAGGACTTGGCTGTGGTTCCGCTGATGAGTGTGTGGCGCAACTTCTATCTCGGCTCGGAACCCACGATGGGCTGGGGCCCGTTCCGCCGGCTGGACCGCCGGACGGGTCGCGCGACCACCAAGAAGGCCTTGGCCGAGATGGGCATCGACCTCCGCGATGTCGAACAACCGGTGGGTACGCTCTCCGGTGGTGAACGCCAGTGCGTCGCCATCGCCCGTGCTGTCCACTTTGGAGCGAAGGTACTCATTCTCGACGAGCCGACCGCCGCTCTCGGTGTGAAGCAAGCCGGTGTGGTGCTTCGGTATGTCGCTCAGGCGCGGGACCGTGGCCTTGGCGTCGTGCTGATCACGCACAACCCGCACCACGCTTTCCCGGTGGGCGACCGGTTCCTGCTGCTCAAGCGCGGCCGCAGCCTGGGCTCGTTCGACAAGGGCGACATCACCATCGAGGAGCTGACCCGCCAGATGGCCGGTGGCGCCGAACTCGAGGCGCTGGAGCACGAACTGCGGGCGGTCGAATCGTGAGTTTGGAGGCCCTCACGATCGGGCGGGTCGGCGTGGACCTGTATCCCGAGCAGAGCGGGGTACCGCTGGCTCAGGTGCGGACCTTCGCCAAGTCGCTCGGCGGGACCGCGACCAACGTCGCGGTCGCCGCCGCGCGGCTCGGCCGCCGGTCCGCGGTGCTGACCAAGGTCGGCCCGGACGGCTTCGGCACGTACGTCCGGGAAGCCTTGGCGGGCTTCGGGGTCTCGCCCGAGTTCGTCGGCACCTCGCCGGATCTGTTGACGCCGGTGGTGTTCTGCGAGCTCAACCCACCCGAGGACCCGCCGTTGTTGTTCTACCGGTTGCCGATCGCGCCGGATCTCACCCTGACCGAGGCTGATGTCCCCTGGGATGTCGTCTCGGAAGTGCCGGTGTTGTGGGTGACCGGGACGGGGGTGAGCACGGAGCCCGCGCGCAGTACCCAGCGCAAGATCCTGGAAGCGCGCGGACGCCGTGAGCACACCGTGCTGGACATGGACTACCGGCCGATGTTCTGGTCCGATGTGGACTCCGCCCGCGAACAGATCGGCTGGATGCTGGATCACGTCTCGGTGGCCGTCGGCAACCGGACCGAGGCCGAGGTGGCGGTCGGGACGGCCGATCCGGACGAGGCCGCACGCCGGATCCTGGACCGCGGTGTCTCGCTGGCGGTGATCAAGAAGGGCGCCGAGGGCGTGCTCGTGGCCACCGCCGAGGGTTCCTGGACCGTGCCGCCCCATCCGATCGAGGTGGTCTGCGGGCTCGGCGCGGGGGACGCGTTCGGTGGCGCGCTGATCCACGGTCTGCTGTCCGGCTGGGAACCCGTGCGGATCGCCGAGTACGCGAACGTGGCGGGGGCGATCGTCGCCGGGCGGCTGGCCTGCGCGGACGCCATGCCGTCGGGCATCGAGATCGAGGAGCGGCTGTGATCAGCGACGCGCAGTGGGCCGATCTGCTGCACACCCGGGCCACCGATCCACAAGCGGTATACCGCCTGTACACAAGTCGTATACGACGTGCATCGCTGTTGTCCGACAACGGAACGCTGTTCCTGGTCGCCGCGGACCACACCGCTCGCGGCGCGATGGGCATCCCCGGTGACCCGGCCGCGATGGTCGACCGGCGGTCGCTGCTGGAGCGCCTGCTGATCGCGTTGTCGAACCCGGCGGTGGACGGAGTCCTTGGCACGCCGGACATCGTCGAGGAACTGCTGCTGCTCGGCGCCCTGGAGAACAAGGTCGTCATCGGGTCGATGAACCGCGGCGGCCTGGCCGGGGCGGACTGGGAGATCGACGACCGGTTCACCGCGTACACCGCTCAGTCCATTGTGGACTTCCGGTTGGACGGCGGGAAGATGCTGCTGCGCATCGTGGACACCGACGCGGGCACCGTGCCGACCCTCCAGGCCTGCGCCGACGCGGTGACCTCGCTGGCCGAGAAGAACCTGATGGCCATGGTCGAGCCGCTGCCGTACCGCCGGGACAACGGGAAACTGACGCTGCTCAAGGACAGCCTGTCGCTCGCCCGTGCGTCCACCGTTGCTTCCGCGCTCGGCGTGACCTCCGCGTACACATGGCTGAAGCTGCCCGCGCCGGAGGATCCCGAAGCCGTGCTCAGTTCGACCACGTTGCCGACCGTGGTGCTGGGTGGGGTCCCGTCCGCGCGCGTCGAGGACGACATCGCCTCCTGGGGCCGCGCCCTGCGGCACCCGGTCGTGCGTGGTCTCGTCATCGGCCGGGCGCTGCTGTACCCGCCGGACGGGGACGTCGCCGCCGCCATCGATGCCGCCGCCAAGGTCCTGCACGAAGGAGTCTCCGCATGAGCCTGCACCGTCCACACGGGACACTGAGCGACGGGACCGACCCGATCCGGCTCGCCCCTGAGGACGCCGGCTGGACATACACGGGTCTGCGCGTGCTGACCATCCCCGCGGGCGCCACCCGGACCGTGTCGACGGGTGAGTTCGAGGCGTTCGTGCTGCCGCTGTCCGGTGGCCTGACCGTGTCGGTCGACGACGAGACGTTCACGCTGCAAGGCCGCGAGTCGGTGTTCACCCGGGTCACCGACTTCGCTTACGTACCAAGGGATGCCTACCTGACATTGTCCACCGAGGACGGTGCGGAGATCGCGTTGCCGATGGCTCGGTGCACCCGTCGGCTCGCGCCCAAGTATGGACCGGCGCCCGAAGTTCCCGTCGAGGTGCGCGGTTCCGGCAACGCGACCCGGCAGGTGACGAACTTCGGCGTGCCCGGGGTCTGGGACCACGCCGACAAGCTGAACGCCTGCGAGCTGATCACCCCGGACGGCAACTGGTCTTCGTACCCGCCGCACAAGCACGACGTGGCCAGTGAATGCGAAGTGGTCAACGAGGAGATCTACTACTTCCGGATCGCCGCCCGCGACGGTGTCACGCCGTCCCGCGAGGGCTTCGGGTTCCATCGCACCTACACCGCCGACGGCTCGATCGCCGAGGACGTCACCGTCCGGGACGGCGATGTTTTCCTCATCCCGCGCGGATATCACGGGCCGTGCGTTGCCGCGCCCGGGTACCCGATGTACTACCTGAACGTGCTCGCCGGGCCCGCCGACGAGCGGTCCATGGCGTTCTGCGACGACCCGGCGCACACCTGGGTGCGCGAGTCGTGGGAGAAGCAGACCGACGATCCACGCTGCCCGGTGACCTCCGCGGACGGAAGGGTGCAACGATGAGGCTGACCACCGCTCAGGCCCTGGTCCGGTGGCTCGTCGCGCAACGGACCGAGCTGTTCGACGGCACCGAGGCGCCGCTGTTCCCGGCGGTGTTCGCGATCTTCGGGCACGGCAACGTCCTCGGCCTCGGCTCGGCGCTGGAGGAGTACCGCGCGGAGATCCCGGTGTGGCGCGGGCACACCGAACAGGGCATGGCATTGGCCGCCGTCGGCTACGCGAAGGCGACCCACCGGCGTCAGGTCGGCGTGGCCACGTCCTCGATCGGCCCGGGCGCGCTGAACATGGTCACCGCGGCCGGGGTCGCCAACGCGAACCGGTTGCCGCTGTTGTTGCTGCCTGGGGACACTTTCGCCAACCGCGCGCCGGACCCTGTGTTGCAGCAGATCGAGCCCTTCACCGACGGCACGGTCAGCGTGAACGACGCGTTCAAGCCGGTGTCGCGGTACTTCGACCGGATCATGCGGCCCGAGCAGCTGCTGTCCGCGTTGCCGCAGGTCGCGCGGGTGCTCACCGATCCGGCCGACTGCGGGCCGGTCACTTTGGCGCTGCCGCAGGACATCCAGGCCGAGGCGTTCGACTTCCCGGAGTCCTTCTTCGCTCCCGTCGTGCACCACGTTTCGCGGCCCCGGCCGGATGTGCGGGCTCTGGAGCGGGCCGCCGCGGTGCTGTCGTCGTCCTCGCGGCCGCTTCTGGTGCTGGGCGGCGGTGTCCGGTACTCGGGTGCGGCTCAGGTCGCGGTGGAGTTCGCCGAGCGGCACCGGATCCCGATCGTGGAGACCACCGCGGGCCGCACCCTGGTCCCGCACTCCCATCCCTTGCACGCTGGACCTCTGGGCATCACGGGGTCCTCTTCGGCGAACGTGCTCGCTGCTGAGGCCGATGTCGTGATGGCGGTGGGCACGCGGCTGCAGGACTTCACCACGGCGTCGTGGACCGTGTTCAACCCGGACGTCCAGCTGATCACCATCAACACAGCCCGGTTCGATGCTGTGAAGCATGGGGCTGTTGCTGTTGTTGGGGATGCCCGGGCTTCGTTGGACGAGCTTTCGCTGGACTGGCAAGCCCCGGCAGCATGGGCCGAGCGCGCGCCCGCCGAGCTGGCGAAGTGGGATGCGCACATCTTCGGCCTGCGGACCGTCGAGTCGACCTTGCCGACGTATGCGCAGGTCGTGGGGGCTGTGAACAACCTTTCCGGCCCGGCCGACTACGTGATGACCGCGTCCGGGGGCCTGCCCGGTGAGCTGATCGGCGGCTGGCGGGCCACCGGCGAGTCCACAATGGACGTCGAGTACGGCTTCTCCTGCATGGGGTACGAGGTCGCCGGGGCGTGGGGCGCCGCCATGGCGCACACAAACGGCGTTGTGACAACGCTTCTGGGCGACGGCTCGTACCTGATGCTCAACTCCGAGCTGTACTCCGCCGCCTTCGCCGGCCACGGCTTCGTGGCTGTCGTCTGCGACAACGACGGGTACGCGGTCATCGACCGGCTGCAACGCGGTCAGGGCGGTGCAGGGTTCAACAACATGTACGGCGACGTCCGCACGACCCTCGTCAATCCCCCTCGCGTGGACTTTGCTTCACATGCCGCTTCGCTGGGTTGTGCGGTTCTGGCCGCCACCACCATCGACGACCTCCGGGCCGCGTACACCAAGGCCCGCGAACACGCCCAGGACGGCCGTCCGGCGGTCGTGGTGATCAAGACCCACCCGAGCTCCTGGACCGAGGCCGGCGCCTGGTGGGAAGTCGGCGTCCCGCAGACCTCCCACCGCGCCGAGATCGCCCAGTCCCGCACCGACCTCGACGAAGCCAAGACCCACCAGCTCCGCTACCTCCGCCACTAACCTGCGGGAATGGCTAGAACTTGGTGGTGTACTCCCAGAAGGCCTGCAGGTTCTTGGGCGCGACCGGGCTGTCCACGCCGAGCTGGGTGAGCAGGATGCCGGTGGTGCCGGTGCTGGGCGTGACGTACGCCGAGGTGCCGGTGCCGCCGACCCAGCCGTAGCGGCCGAGGACGTTCCACGGATCGGTCAGCGTGGTGTCCACCCCGCCGCCGAAGCCCCAGCCCTGGCCGTCGAGGAAGAGTTTGCTGGAGTCCTGCTGTTCCCGGGTGAGGTGGTTGGTCATCATCAGCCGCTTCGACTCGGCGGAAAGCAGGCCGTCGCCGAGCAGCATCCGGGTGAAGGCGAAGTAGTCGTCAACGGTCGAGACAAGGCCGCCCGCGCCGGACGGAAATGCGGGCATGGTGGCCCATTGACCGTCCGGCGCGTCTTCGAGGACGAGGCCGCTTTTGTAGTAGCTGGTGAACCGATCGCGTTTCCCCTCCGGCACGGTGAACGCCGTGTCGGTCATTCCCAGTGGTTCGAAAATCCGCTCGGCCAGGAATTCCGGGAAGGACTTGCCGCTCACCCGGGCGATCAGCACACCTTGGATGTCCGAGCAGGCGTTGTAGAGCCACTTCTCGCCGGGCTGATACGTCATCGGCAGGCGCCCGAGAATGGCCATCCACTCGTCCGGCGCGGGCGGGTTCTGCGGGATGCGGCCGTCGCCCTGAATGGTCCGGGCGATCTCCTGGACCGACGGCAGCGAGAAGTCGTCCGCGAAGCCGTAGCCCGCCCGGCTGGTGAGCAGGTCGACGACCGTGATCGGGCGAACGGCGGGCACGACGTCGGAAAGTTCACTCGAAGGTGTACGCGCGACAACCGGGGACGCCAGCTCGGGCAGCCACTCGCGGACCTCCGATTCGAGACCCAGCGTGCCGTCCTCGACCAGCAGCATCACCGCGGCGGCGGTGACCGGCTTGGTGATCGAGGCGATCCGGAAGATCGAGTCGCGGGTCATCGGCGGCCCGCCCACGCTCCGCGACCCGACGGCGGCCACCTCCATGGCCGAACCGCGCGCGACCAGCGCCACGGCACCAGGGATCGTTCCTTCGTCCACGAAGGTCTGCAGCAGTGCGTGCAATCGGCTCATGCTGGTATGGACCAGGACGTCAGCGAAAACTCATCGCGCCGGGCTCATCGCCCATAAGCCCGCGGAGCACCTGCCGGAGGGCATGCCACAGCAGTGGCTGTACCTGGACGACCTGCCGCTACCCGACTTCAACGACACCCGGCACACATCCTGCGGATGAGCGCCAAGACACTGTGGTCGTGTCCGTGCATGATGCGGCGCACGGCTGCCTACCTGGGCATGCGCTGGGGTGGTGTCCTGTCCGCGACCGGCAACCGCCCGGGCGACGTGCTGAACGACGCACCGGCCTTGGTCGCTGCCAAGAACTTCTTCCAGGACGCGTGACAACCCACGACGAGGGTGCTCGGCACACGGACACCAGGGCGCCGTACAACACCCTGGTGTCCGTGTGGCAAGTCAGCGACGATAGTCGTCGTACCCGTCGTCGTAGTCGTCGTGCTGGTCCTCGTCATGAGCATCGTCCGGCTTGCCCGACAGCTCACGTTGCAGAGCGTCGAAGTCCGTGTTCCGAGTGCTGTATTTGAGCTCTCGGGCCACCTTCGTCTGCTTGGCCTTCGCCCGGCCGCGCCCCATGGCTCGACCCCCTCGCACAGGGATGGGGCGGCCGGGGGAAACGGCGGCCCCACTCATCTCGACAACTGATTCCTAGTAACTACCGTACCGTGCCGATGGGGTTCGACGCGACGCGGCACCGTGTGCCGGTGGTGACAGATCGATCCCGATCGGGCGATGAGGTGTTCACCGTCCGGGCGTGAAACCATGCGTGGCGTGCCTCGTCCGTTCGTCGCCTACCTCCGGGTGTACGAACCGTTGTCGGCTTTTGACAGTGAGTTGTCAAAGCGGCTACGGAACGTCATCGAAACCGGTCCGTTGAGCCGTTCGGCCGTGGGCGAACACGAGCGGCAGATGTGGTTCAGGTCACAAACTTCGGTCCCGCCCAGGGTCTTCCCGGGCGAGTCGGCGACCGGCCGGCCGTCCCCCAGGAACCTGTTCGACATCCTGGTGCTCGACCCCGCGGACGTCCCAGGGGCCGCTGCGGGCCAGGGACTCCTCGTCTGCCCCCTGGACCTCCTGTCCCGGTCCGCGGCCGCCCTGGTGGGCTTCCTGAGCACCGCACACCCCGCCCTGCGCGAGGCGGCCATCCCAGCGTCCCTCGACAGCGTCCGCGCGCGGGCGGCGTCGGTATTGGGGCAACAGTCCGCCAACGCGGTGCACGCCGTCTCCACGACGTGGACCGTGCCCCTGCCGTGGTTTGTGATGTTCGACTCCGGGGCGCGCCGCCTGGTCCTCGCCGACCGCGAATCGCCCGACCGCGAATGCTCCTGGCGGGCGACAATGGCCGACGCCCGCGACCGCGTCGCCCGCGCCTACGAGCTGACGGCCAACACCTTCGGCGACCAAGGCCCCGCCAAAGTCCTCGAGGACACGGCCGGCTGGCTCGAGCACTTCGACGACACCTCCGCGGTCGAACTGGACTACGGCGGCCTCGTCCAGCTGATGGACGACGAGACCCTGACCGCGGACACCTCCTGCGAAGACGTCAACGCCATCGTCACGGCGCTCGAGGCGGGGGACGCAGAGGAGGTCGCCGAGCGCTTCGAACGCCTCCGCGAGTTCTGGGGCGAACTCGCCATCAAAGAACGCTTCAACTGACACCTGTGGATAACCGCATGGCCGCCACCTGGCCATTGTGGATAACCCACCCCCTGTTCACCCCCACCGTCGGCCCCACCCACTAGCGTGAAATTCGGGGATCCCCCGGGCGGGGACCCTCGTCGCGGCGTGCGCTTGCGCGGGGTGGAGACAGCGCGGGTGGGGGTCGGTTGCGGATGCGGCGCGGCTTGGTGGGAGAGGTGGGTTCGGTTCGGCGAGGAGTCGGGCGACGTGCGCGGTGTGTGGGACAGCGTGAGTGGGCGGGGGGTTGGGGTGGCCGTGTGGGGCGCGGGCGGTTGGGGCGGGCCGGTTGTGGGATGACTCCCGGAGGTGTGGGAGTGACGTAGGCGACGCGTCAAGGCTAGGGCGGTGGTTGTGGGTGGCGGCGGGAGTGGCGTGAGCGATGCGGCGGCGTGGGTGGGGAGGTCGCGCGGAGATGAGGTTGGTCGGGGGCGGAATGGCTGGGTGGCCGTGCGGCGGCGAGGTTGTTTGGGGCTGAGTGGTTGGGTGGCCGTGCGAGGGCGGTGCGGAGTGGTTGTGGATGGCCCGGGGAGGGACGAGGTGCGTGCGCGGATGGGCCGGGGCACGTAGGGATGCGTGGATGGGCTGCCCGTGGGGAGAGGGCGGCGGCGGGGAGAGGCAGCGGGAGGTGTAAGGGCGGCGTGGATGGTTGGGGCTAGCCGAAGGTGAAGGCGTAGGCCTCGGCGCCTGGTTTGTCGAAGGTGATCTCCACGGTTCGGTCGCTGACCTGCCCCGGCGACCGGATCAGCTGGTAGAGGCGCCCCTCGTTGAGCACCCCGTTCCCCGCCGCGTCGACGTCCCCGCCATGAGCGGCGCCCGGAGCCTGACCATCCAGTGTCACCCGGAACGGGATCGGCCCATCCGTCCCCTGCGACAACACGAGGTGCGCGTCCCGAGCGTGGAACCGGTACGCCAGCCGAGCCCCGGCCGACCGGACGACGACCCGCTCGGGCTCCACCGCCCACGAGCCCTCCAGCGACGCGGAGGTGTCCCCGCGCGAGGAGCCGAGGTAGGTCTCGCCGGAACGGAGCTGCGCCCAGTCGGCCGAAGCCTCGACGCCCTCCCCGGTCACCGGCACCAGCGTCCGGGTCACGCCGAGCAGCTCCTGGATCCGGCGCTCCGCCGACGCGTAGTCGCCCTCGCCGAACTGGTGGCCGACGACCTTCCCGGAACGGTCGAGGAAGTACAGCGCCGGCCAGTAGTGGTTGTCGAAAGAGCGCCAGATCTTGTAGTCGTTGTCGATCGCCACCGGGTAGTCGATCCCGCGGGCCGCGATCGCCGAACGCACCAAGGACGCTGAGTGCTCGAAAGTGAACTCGGGGGTGTGCACGCCGATGACGGTCAGGCCGTCGGCTCGGTAGGTCTGCGCCCAGGCGCGCACGTATGGGGCGGTGCGCAGCCAGTTGATGCAGGTCAGCGTCCAGAAGTTGACCAGGACGACCCGCCCGCGAAGGTCGCCCGGTGGGGTGTTGGCCCACTCGACGGAATCGAACGCCATCACGTCTCCCTTCGCCGACCATGGCACGACCGCCGCGGCAACGCCGCCCAACCCCAAGGCGACAGCACCGGCGAGGACAGCACGTCTCGACATCGCCATGGGGCAAGCGTGCGCCGCGCCGGTTGATGTCTCGTCGACGCGACGTTGACGAGTGGCTACCGGGGGTGCAGGTCCTTCAGGGCGGACAGGTCCAGCGTGGCCGGGACGTCCTCCGGATTGCGCTCTCCCCAGGCGCTGGAGGCGAGTTCCGTGTAAACGTCGCGGATCGCGTCGAACAATGCCGGGGTGAGACCCGCGTCTTTCTGGGTCTGCGCGATCTGTTCCATTTCACCGATGAACCGCCACGCTTTCGTGGCCGCCTGAATCGGCTGACGCAAAGCCTCGGGGGTCAGCTGCTGGACATCGGCGAGCACATGCGCCGCGACGCCATGGTGTTCAGCGGTCAGGAACGCGTGCGCGAGCAGAGCGGACATTCCTTTGTAGACCGAAGCCGTGCACATCTTCACCGCGCTGGCCGAACCCACTTCCGGCCCGACGACGATCCAGCGGATTCCCGGTGCCTCGACCGACGCGAGCATTTCCGCACGCGGACCGGACAGATAAATCCGGGTCTCGCCGTCCGGCCGCGGCGGGGGCCCGGAAATGGTGCCGTCGATCAGCTCCAGCGACGAACCGATCTCCGCGACGGTGGCCGGGGAGGTGGCGTTGAGGTCGGCCACGAGCGGGCGGCGCCCCACCCTGGCGAAGGAAGCGTTGAGGTCCTGTGCGACCTGCCGGGCCGACGACGGCGGCACCACGGACAGGATCAGGTCGGCGGCCCGCACCAGGGCGTCGACATCCTCGGCGAGCTCAAGACCGGCATCGGCAGCGAACCGGGCGGAGCGTTCACTCCGGCCGGCCACGGTGGTGACGGCGCGCACTCCGCCACTCCGCAGGCTTGCCCCGATCGCGCTGCCCATCGACCCGGGGCTGAGGATCCCGATGACCGGTGTCACTCCTCGGGTTCGTCCCGTTCCCGCTCGGCGGCCAGCAGCTCGTCCACCGAGGCACGGCCCTCCCGGTACCGCTTGGCGATCTCCGCGTTGAGCAGGTCCATCACGACCTGGACCTGGCGCCGCCGCTGGGAGACCGAGGCCTCCTCCTTGGCGTAGGTCTGTAAGGCCAGCTCCAGCCGCTCATCCGGGAGGGCGCCGACGTCCGAGAGGTCCGCGTCGGACACCAGGGCCTCGACGTGCCGCCGGTGCGCCTCGGCGCGTGACGGTTCGAGGGTCTGGTAGCGGCCCATGCCGGTGGCCGGGCCGACGGCGTTGTCCGCGAGGATCGTCGCCAGTTGTTCCACTACTGAAGCCGAACCGCCTTCGGTCCGGCGCCGCTGCTCGGCGCGCACGATGTCGATTCGCCCGTGCAGCAGCCTGCGCAGGTACGAAAGATCCGTCTCCTCCTGCGCGGCATCGTCCCGCCGGGACCGCACCTCGGCCAAGCCGAGCCGGTCCAGGCCCTCGATGTAGTCCGGGTCGAGCACGCGGTCGATGCGCCGGCGCCCACCAGGTCGGACCTCGATCACGGGATCATCCTCCGGCAACGACGCCTAGACCGCCACATCGGCCAGCCCCTTTTCACCCTTGACCCCCAGTACTTCACGGACCACGTCCGCCGGCATCGGCGGCCGTTGCGAGATCTTGGCCAGGCCGGCCGCCCTGGCCACCAGTTGCGCGTTGTCTCTCACACGCTCACCACGTGCGTATGTGATCGTGTCCTCCATCCCTACCCGCAGGTGCCCGCCCGCGGACAGCGACGCCAGCATCACCGGCAGGCTCGTCCGGCCGATCCCGGTCGCCGAGAATGTCGCCCCCGGCGGGATCATCCGCAGCGCCGCCACCAATGTCTCCGTATCCCCGGGCATGCCGCCAGGTACCCCCATCACCAGATCGACATGCACGTGGCCGCCGGCGGGCAGGCCGTGCTTGTCGAGCAGGCGATGCAGCGAGGCGAGCTGGCCGAGGTCGAAGATCTCGTACTCCGGCACGATGCCCCGCTCCCGCATCCGCTGGTGCAGTTCGACGATGAACTCCCAGCGGTTGTGGAACACGTCGTCGCCGAAGTTGACCGTCCCCATGGTGCAGGAGGCCGAGTCCGGCAACGCGTCGAGCACCCGCAGCCGGTCGGACTCCGGGTCGGTCACCGCGCCGCCCGTGGAGAGCTGGACGATCAGGTTCGTCTGCTCGCGCAGCGCCGCCACGGTGTCCTTCAGACGGGCGAGGTCCAGTGTTGGTTGAGCCTCCGCGCCACGAATGTGCACATGGATCATCGCCGCGCCCACGCGCTCGCAGTCTTGCGCGGTGCTGACGAGTTCTTCCAGCGTGACCGGCAGGTTCGGCACATCGGCCTTGGCGTGCTCGGCCCCGGTCGGCGCCACTGTGATGATCGTGCCTGTCGACGGGGACATGGCGTGATAGTGACACAGGCGCGGGGCGTGTGTCGTCGGGGATGGGCCCTTGACCGGCAGGCAGAACCCGATTGTTGCAATCGTTCGCGCCCCCTTCGCCCACATACTCAAGGGCTCAAGCATTTCTTGGTTCTGCTGCCGGAAATACCCCTGCCGCATGACGCAGGCCGCTACGCCGTTCGGCTGCCCCTCGATCAGGGCGGCACCAGGCCCAGCCGCACGGCCAGGACCGCCAGCCGGACCCGGTTGTCGCACCTGGTCTTCACCATGAGATTGGCCACGTGGGTTTTGACCGTTGTGATCCCGACATGCAGATTTTCGCCAATCTGGGCGTTTGACATGCCCGCGCCGACCAGCGTGAGCACCTCCCGTTCGCGCGCGGTCAGGTCCGGCTCCGGCGGCGCGGGCTGGGTGGTGGTCGTGACCGCGCGGTCGACGAGCCGGCGCAGCACGGCCGGGCTGAACGGGCTCTCACCGGTCGCGGCGCGGCGGACGGCGGTGATCAGGTCGGCCGGTGCGACGTCCTTGGCGAGGAACCCGCACGCGCCCGCGGTGAGCGCGGGGTAGACGTGGTCGTCGTCGTCGAACGTCGTCAGCACCAGGATCCGGGTGACCGGCCGGATGTCCAGAATCCGCTTGGTCGCGGTGATCCCGTCCATGCCCGGCATCCGGAGGTCCATCAGCACCACATCGGGCACGAACTGCTCGGCCAGCCGCACGGCATCTCGGCCGTTGTCCGCCTGGCCGACGACGGTCATGTCCGAAGTGGACTCACAGAGCATCCGCAGACCGGCCCGCACGAGCTGCTGGTCGTCCACGATGAGCACGCGGATCATGCGGGCAGCCTCGCGTGCACGCGCCAGCCGTCTCCCGCGGGTCCGCTGTTCAGCCGCCCACCGGCCAGCTCGACTCGTTCACGCATCCCGATCAGGCCGTGCCCGGGCGCCGCGGGAGTTCCGGGACCGTTGTCCTGCAAGGAAACTTCCACCCCCTCGCTGTCCCGCCGGATGTCCAGCATGACTTTCGCCTGTGGCCCGGCGTGTTTGAGGACGTTCGTCAGTCCTTCTTGGACAACTCGGAGCACCGCGAGCCGCAGGACGGCGTCCAGATCGGTGATCGCCGGGTCGATTTCGGCCTGGACACAGGGACCTGCCGCTTCGACCCGGTCCACAGCGGCCCGCAGCGCGCTTGGCAGGTCGGTCACCGCGTCGGGGCCGCCTTCGGGATCGCGGAGCACCGTGACGAGCGTGCGCAGGTCGGCCATGGCGGCTTTTCCGGACGCGTGCACGTCGTCGAGGATCTGCGCGACTTTGGGATCGGGGCTGAGCACGTGCCGCGCGACACCGATGCGCAGCACCATCGAGGCCACATGGTGTGCCACGAGATCATGCAGTTCGCGTGCGATGGCTGTGCGTTCATCCGCGCGGGCTGCCTGGGCGTCGGCTGCCGCCCGTTCCTTGGCCTGCCAAGCGATCTCCTGAACCGAGCGCAGGTGCAGGCCGAGCAGGACCGGGGCGCTGATCAACACGACCGTGCGGAACAGCTCCGGCACGAGCTGGCCGGGATCGACCATCTGGAACAGGTTCGCGAGCACGACCGCCGTGCCGCCGATCCACAACTGCCGGGCACCGCGCCGCCACGCCAGCTCACCGAGCGCGAACAGCGTCGCGATGTTGATCACGCCCACCGCCAGCCACGCCCCACCCGCGCCCATCAGCAGCGCGGCCTGGCCGAGCGTGACCGCGAGCGGCCACCGCCCCTGGACGAGGATCGCGGCGGTGGAGATCATCGAGAACGCCCAGTCGGCACCCGTCGGCACGAGCGGCTCGTGCAACAGCAGGATGTAGCCCACAGCCAGTACCAACGGGATCACCCGAATCGGTACAACCCACCGCCCCAGCAATTCACGTCGCACCCGATCGACGGTAAGGCGTCACCAACAGGCCCGCCTCCTCCCGAGGTAGGAACAGCGACCCGGTGCGTCAACTAGGGGGCCGGGTCCTGCCCGCGAAGGAATGATCGCGGCCGGTCAGCGGAGGTCCGGCGATCTCCGCTGACCGAGCGTGGGGTCATGACCTCGGACTACCAGACCTTCTTCGCCGCCGCGCTGCGCCGGCCCGCGGTGATGGGCGCCGTCGCGCCCAGCTCCAACGGCCTTTCCGAGCTGCTGGCGGCGGTCACCCCCACCGCGGGAGCGCCGTTCGTCGTCGAGCTCGGGCCGGGTACCGGTGCCGTCAGCGCGGCGATCCGCCGGCGGCTCCCACCGGATGGGCGACATGTGGCGGTGGAAATCGACCCATCGATGGTCATGCACCTGCGTGCCGCTCACCCTTGGTTGGAGATCGCGCACGGAGACGCCGCCGATCTGACCGGATTGCTAGCCGATCGGGGGATCCGGCAGGCGGACGCCGTGATCAGCGGGCTGCCGTGGTCGTTGTTCAAACCCGAGCGGCAGCGGGTGATCCTGGACCGGATCACCCGGCTGCTGGCCCCCGGCGGCGCTTTCACCGCGTTCGCCTACCGGCACACGGGCGCGATGACGGGTGCGCGCACGTTCCACAGGTTCCTCGACGCGATGTTCGACGAGGTGATCGTCAGTCACACGATCTGGTGGAACATGCCCCCGGCCAGGATCTACGCCTGCCGCCGCCCGCTGCTCAGTACTCCGAGTCGTACAGCCGGCTGAGCTCGGCCAGCAGCGCGGTGCTGTCGCCCAGCTGCACCCCGTCGAGCGTGTGGATGCGCGTGACCTTGCGGACGCTGGAGGCCAGGAACAGGCCGTCGGCCTCGGCCAGCTCGTTGACCTGGATCGGCTCGACCTTGACGACCCAGCCCTCGCGTTCGGCCGCACGGAACAACGCCGCCTGGGTGGTGCCCGGGAGGATGCCGAGCACGGCCGGCGGGGTGCGCAGCGTCCTGCCGTAGGCGGCGATCAGGGTGGATGTCGGGCCTTCCAGGACGCCGCCGTCGCTCGTGGTGAAGATGACCTCGGAGGCGCCGCGGCGTTCGGCCTCGCGCACGGCGGCCATGTTCACCGCGTACGACAGCGACTTGGAGCCGAGCAGCAGCCAGGGCGCGCGCTGGGCCAGGCCGTCGTCGATCCCGCGTTCCAGGGTGATCGCCGAGATGCCCTCCCGCCGCTGGACCTTGACCTTCTCGCTGATCTCCATGCCGAGCGCGAACGCGGTGGGGGTGCCGTCGCCGCCCTCGACACCACGGGTGTACACCCACTTCAACGCCATCTCGGACCCGCCGGTCCAGTTGTCCAGCACCGACTGGGTCGCGCGTTCGAACCCGGCCCGGTCGGGCGTCGGCAGGTCGAGCATGGCCGCGGAACGGACCAGCCGGTCGAAGTGCGGGCCCTGCTCCCGGGGCTTGCCGTCGACGACCAGGATGGTCTCGAAGATCCCGTCCCCGCGCATCAGCCCCAGGTCGTCCACGCGGATGTGCGGGGCGTCGGGGTTGGCCAGGGTTCCGTCGAGGAAGGCGAGAACGCGCATGGCCATGACCATACTCACGGCCAGGACGCCGTAAATTGGTCCTGTGGAGACGACTCGCCAAGAACGCGCCGCGCTGCGTTCCACGCTGCACGAGCGCGGCATGCGGATGACGCCGCAGCGGCAGCTCGTCCTGGATGCGGTCGTGGAACTGGACCATGCCACCCCCGAGCAGGTGTGCAAGCGCGTCCAGGAGACCACCCCGACGGTCAACATCACCACCATCTACCGCACCCTCGACCTGCTGGAACAGCTCGGGCTGGTGCGGCACGCGCACATCGGGCACGGTGCGCCCACCTACTCCGCGCGCGACCACGAGCACGTCCACCTGGTCTGCCACCGGTGCGACCGGGTGGAGGAGGTGCCGTGTGAGCTACTCGACGGCCTGGCCGGAACACTGCGCGACAGCTATGGGTTCAAACTGGATGCGAGCCATGTCGCGTTGTCCGGCACCTGCCGGGACTGCCTGAACGGGGAGAACTAGTGACGCTGCCGGGAGCCGTGCCGCCCCAGGACGACGCTTCGCCCGACCAGGGGGTGCCGTGGCACTTCGGCGACCCGTTCGGTGAGCAGCGCGCGGCCGCCCGGTCGGTGGCGGTGGTCGACCGGTCGAACCGCGAGGTGATCGCGGTCCCCGGCGAGGAGCGGCTGAGCTGGCTGCACCTGATGATCTCGCAGCACGTCAGTGACCTGCACGAAGGCGAGGGCACCGAGGCGCTGGTGCTGGACAGCCAGGGCCGCGTCGACGCGCACATGGTCCTCGCGCACGCCAGTGGCACGGTCTGGCTGGACACCGAACCCGGCGCTTCGGCGACCGGCGCGCGGGGCGACCGCCAGTCCCTGCTCGAGTACCTGATCGCGATGAAGTTCTGGTCGAAGGTCGACCCCCGGGACGCCACCGACGAGATCGCGGTGTTGTCGCTGCTCGGCCCGTCCGCGCCCTCGCTGCTCGAGTCCGTCTCCCTGCCCGCGCCCGCCTCGCTGTACGCCGTCGCCGGGACGGATGTGCTGGTCCGCCGGATGCCCGGCTCGTTCGACCTCCTGGTGCCCCGCGCCGAGCGTCTGGCCTGGTGGGAGCGCCTGACCAACGCGGGTGCGCGGCCGATGGGCAGCTGGGGCTACGAGGCGCTGCGCGTCGAGGCCCTCCGCCCGCGCCTGGGCGTCGACACCGACGAGAAGACCATCCCGCACGAGGTCAACTGGGTCCCTTCGGCCGCGCACGTCGCCAAGGGCTGCTACCGCGGCCAGGAAACCGTCTCCAAGGTCCACAACATCGGCCGCCCACCCCGCCGGATGCTCCTGCTCCACCTCGACGGCACCGCGGACACCCTCCCGGCCACCGGCGACCCGGTGCAGGCGGGCGAACGCGTGGTCGGCCGGGTCGGCACCGTTGCGCAGCACCACGAACTCGGCCCCATCGCCCTCGCCCTCGTCAAACGCTCCGTCACCCCGGACACCCCACTGACCGCCGGCGGTGCCTCTGCCGCGATCGACCCGGACTCGGTGCCCCCGGACACCCCCGGCCTCGGCCGCGAGGCCGTCCGCCGCCTCCATAGCTGAGCGACGTCCGGGTTCGGTGGCGTTCTCACTGGCCGCCGACTCGCACGGCGCGCTGACCCGGGTGGATCCGCGCCTGGCGATCTCCGGCGCTCGTCGATCCGCGTCTCTGGGGCGCAGTGATCCAGTCGACCCGTTCGGCCCATCGAACACTGGTGCGCATCCCGCTTGCGGATGACATCAACGGCCTCGGAGCCGATGTCTCCGGCGGCAAGGGCGGCGCAGGTTGCCGCCGAGACCAGCCATAGTGGCAGCTCCGGCGCACGAGCCGGAACGGCAAGCACCCGGCAGGGTGGCGGTCTGTTGGGGTTGGTCTCGCCGCGCACTTACCTCGCCTGGTGGGTTTGTCTCGCGTACCTACCTCGCCCGGTGGGTTTGTCTCGCGGCGCACTTACCTCGCCTGGTGGGTTGGTCTCGCGGCGCACCTATCTCGCCCGGTGGGTTGGTCTCGCCGCGCCTCACCTTGGCTGACTCGCCGGTCTGCCCCTCAACGCACCTACTTCACCCTCTGGTCCAGCCAACCCCGCCCACCTTGGCTGACTCGCCGGTCTGTCCCTCAACGCACCTACTTCGCCCCTCCGGTCCAACCAACCTGCCCCACCTCGGCTGACCTGCCGAAATGCCCTATCCCCCGTCCATTCGCGCACGCCGCGACGGGGGTCCCCTCCCAGGGGGATCCCCTGTTTTTCACGCTACGGGGCGGGGTGTGCGGGTGGGAGAGGATGTGGATGGGGTGTGGATAAGTCGGTGGGGTGAGTGGTGGTCAGGGGGTTGTGCAGCTGGGGGTGAGGTGGGCTATTTGCTGGCCGGCGATGAGGAAGTTGCCGACGGCGAAGGCGGCGGTGGTGGATGGGTTGATCGGCCAGTTGTCCCAGGGGGTTGCGCCGGGGATTTGAACATGGCCCAGTTTTCCGGTTGGCTGCAGGGCTTTTGTGGTCAGCCACGTCCAGCCTCGTTGTGCCGCGGCTGCGTACGTCGAGTCGAGGAGGCCATTGTTGGCGCCCGCGCCGAAGGCGTAGGTGATCAACGCGGTCCCATTGGACTCGGCGCCGAACGGCGATGGGTGCGTGAGATCGATGCCCCAGGAGCCGTCGGGACGCTGTAAGCCCTTCAAAGCAGTCGCGGTGCGGCGCACGAGGTCGACGTAAGACGCGCGGTGGGGGTCGTTGGCGGGCAATGCCAGCACGACCTTGACCAACCCCGCCAAAGCCGACGCGTTCGCCTGCGACCAGTACACCGGCGAACCCACGAACCGCCAGTCCTGCCACCACAATCCGGTTCGCGCATCGAAAAGCCGCGAAACCCGGTCGAACAACCTGAAAGCAGCCGCGGAAACCTCAGGCGTGTTCAGCCGGACATAGGCGGGCATGGCCAGCAACACGTCCATGGGAGTGTTCCAAGTGGACAGTTGGCCCGCGGAGATCTGGGCGGTGACGCGGTCTCGCAATGGCTGGAGGTGCGCCGGGTCCGGGTGGAAGAAGGCGAGATCCTCGTATGCCTCACCCGACGTGAAGTTCGCGGCGCGGAAGTCCTGTCCCGGTAGCTGGTACTTGTTCGCCTCGGCCCAGGGCAGGGTCCGGTGGTTGCTGACGCCGGTTGTCCTTACCACCGCCAGGTTTCCGATGTGGTAGGTCGCGTTCTGCCAGTTGTTCGCGTCGAGGTCCGTGCCGTGCTCGACCCAGTAGTTCGACACCGCCACCATGGTGTCGGTCACCGCACAGGCGGTCGCGGCCGACGACGGCGAACCGGTGGCGGAAACCAGGGAAACGGCGAGCAAAGCGGACAAAACCAGGCGGCCCAAGGCATCCCCTTCCACACAGTAAAGGTGGACCTTGGCGGCGGGGAGGTCCTGGATCATCACACCCCGGTCCGCGGACCGCTGTCAACGGCCCGCAGACCGGGACACGACCTACCTCAGACCCGAGTCCACGGCGGTCATCAGGCTGCCTGGGTCGCCGGACATCTCCCAGGCCATGGCGCCGAGCAGGCCGCGTTGCTTGATCCACGCGGTCTTCTTGCCGATCGACCAGAGATCGTCGAAGGTCCACCACTGGTTGCCGGTGTAGCAAGAAGTCGCCACAGCGGCCTCGTCGTGGTAAACGGTGCATCCGGGCACGGAAGCGACCAAGTTCCCATAGCCGCGGGTGCCCGCCTCTTCGGGGAACTGGCCTGGTGCAGCGCCGTTCGCCGCTTGCCATTCACCGTGTTTCCCGCCGTCGGCCACGCCTTGCCAGCCTCTGCCGTAGAAAGCCAGTCCCGCAGTGAGCTTTCTTGGGTTCACGCCCGCGTTGGTGTACGCGTTGATGGCGTTTTCGACGCTGAAGTGGAAGTTGTACGGGTCGTCCGCGTCGGCGAACAGGTTGCCCTGGTGGCCGGTGCGGTTGGGCTCCCACGAGTTGTCGCTGCCGGAGCCGTGGAAGTCGTAGCCCTGCACGTTGGCGACGTCCAGGTAGTTGAAGATCTTGCTGACGTCCCAGCCCGAGGCGACCTTGGCGGGGTCGGCCGGGGTGAACGCGTGCAGTTGGTACCGCTTGCCGGTGGTGGCGCCGTACGCGTCGAGCTGCGTGCGGAACTCGGCGAGCAGCGCGGTCAGGTTGTTCTTGTCGCCTGCGCTCCAGTGGTTCCCGGGGTGCCCATCCGGGCTGCCCGGCCACTCCCAGTCGATGTCGATGCCGTCGAAGATCCCCGCGGCCGTGCCAGGACCGCCGGCGCCGCCGTACGGCTTGATGTTGCCCTTGATCCAGGTGTCGACGCAGGACGACACGAACTTCTTGCGGGACGCGTCGGTCGCGGCCACGTCGGAGAAGTACTTCGAATAGGTCCAGCCGCCCAGCGACACCAGCACCTTCAGGTTCGGGTTCAGCGCCTTGAGCTTCTTGAGCTGGTTGAAGTTGCCGCGCAACGTCTCCCAGCCGGTGTCGCCGACGCCGTCCACGGACTGCGAGGCGGCGAACGGACGTGAGTAGTCGGCCTCGGCGTCGCCCGCGCCGTCACCCTGGTTCGGGTCCTGTGGCTGGCCGCTGGTCGCCTTGGTGACACCCGACAAACAAGTCAGGTTGACCGGGTCGATGTTCTGGAACGCGTACAGCAGGTGCGTCAACTTCGAAGCAGCGCCGGAGGTCTGCAGGTTGCGCACGAAGTACTGCCGCCCATAGATCCCCCACTGCACGAAGTAGGCGACCTTCGCGTACCCGGAGACAATGTCCGAAGTGGACGTTGTAACCGTGTTGCTGGCAGCGGAAGTGTTGTCGTAGCCGTCGCGGGCGCGGACGGAGAAACTGTACTGAGTGGACGGTGCGAGCCCGGCGACCCGGGCGCTGGTCCCGGTGACGGTCAGGACCAGCGAGGAACCCTGGTACACGTCATAGGCCACGACCCCGGTGTTGTCCGTGGAAGCGTTCCACGCCAACGAAACACTGCCCGAGTCCGCGCCGGTCGACCGCAGGTTGCCCGGCACGCTGGGCGCCTGGGTGTCGTCGCTGGGGTTGTTGGTGCGCACGACGAGCGGCGTGCTCAGCGGCGATTTGGTGCCTTTGCGGTCTTTCGCGAGCACGGTGAACGTGTACTCGGTGTTCGCCGTCAACCCAGTCAGCGTGGCCGTGGTGTCCGTCGGCGACGCGGCGAGCGTGCCGTTGCGGTACACCTCGTACCCGGTGACTGGGAGCGATCCCGCAACGGAAGCGTTCCACGCCAAGGTCACCGTCTTCGTCGTCTTCACGGTCACGCGCACGTTGGCCGGCGCCGTGGGCGGGGTGTCAGCCGAACCGTCGCAGTTGCCGTCGTCGATCCGGCACTGCGTCGGCGTGACGGCGCTGCTGAACCGGACGGTCGGGCTGTACGGGTACGTCGATCGCCCTGGTGCCAGCGAGTCGATGTAGTACGCCGGAGTGACCGTCACGGAAGTCCCGGACTGCGTGACGGTGTCGTTGTCACCGGTTGTCGCGGTGACACCGGCGGGCACTTGGAAGGTGATCGTCCACCCGGAGACGGTGGCCGTGCCGGCGTTGGTCACGGTGTACGTACCGACGTTGCCGGACAAGGCGAACGCGGCGCGCAGGCTGCCCGCGGCCGCGGCGGGTGAGCTGAGGGCGACCGTGCCGGCGATGGCCAGGACCGCGGACGCCACGATGGACAGGACTCTGGAGCGAGGTTTTCTAGACATGGCAGGGTTCCTCACGCCTCAAAATCCACACAGTGGTCTAGACCAGATTGCGGCGCAGGTGTACTCCCGCACAACGGGACATGTCAGTTGTGTTGCATGACGGAACGCTCGTTAACCCATTGGACGGAAGTGGACCCGCACTCCGGGCCGTGCCTGCCCCAACAGGGGGAGGGCCTGAGGTGCCACGACGGCGATGACCGGATAGCCGCCGGTGGTCGGGTGGTCGGCGAGGAACACGACCGGCAACCCGTTGGGGCGCACCTGAATCGCTCCAGTCACGAGTCCCTCGCTGGCCAGTTCCACGTCCTGGTAACTGGGAACGCGGCGCAGCGCGGTGCCGATCAGCCGCACGCCCACCCGGTTGCTCTCCGGCGAGACCTTCCAGCGCCCGGCCGCCAGTTGCGCGGTGGCATCGTCGAACCAGTCGTCGCGCGGCCCCGGCACAACGGGAATCACCAGATCTGCCAACGCGCGCACGGGCGGCAGCTCGTCCGCGCCGACCGGAAGCCCCGAGGGGGACCCCAGCGGCAGCACGTCTCCGGTGGACAGTGGAGCTGGACCGATTCCGGAAAGCACGTCCGTCGCCCGCGAACCGAGCTCCGGCTCGACCGCCACCCCGCCGGAAACCGCCAGATAGCAACGCAATCCGGTGTCCGGGCTGCCGACGGTGAGCACGTCTCCGGCCTTGAGGTGAACGGGGGTGTGTGACCCGCCAGGGGAAACGCGCACCTGCGGGCCGGTGATCGCGACCGTGCAGGAAGCCTCGGCCCGCACCGACAACCCGCCGAGCACCATCTCGATGCCCGCGGCCGACTCCGGATTGCCCACGAGCCGGTTCGCCAGCCGCAGCGACGGCTGGTCCAACGCACCCGACGGCGGCACGCCCAGATGCCCGTTCCCAGGCCGGCCAAGGTCCTGGACCAACGCCAACGGCCCGGTCGCCAGCACGGTGAGCGCCCTCATCGGACCGCCTCGAACCGCACGACATCCCCGGGCGACAGCAAAGCCGCCGGATCGCGGTGGGAGTCGAACAAAACGGCGTCCGTGTGCCCGAGCAGACGCCAGCCGCCGGGAGATGCCGTCGGGTACGCGCCGGTGAATTCCCCAGCGATACCAACGGACCCGGGCGGTACACGCTTGCGCGGGTTGTCCAGGCGCGCTTGCTGCAACTCGGCCGGCAGCCCGACCAGGTAGCCGAACCCGGGCGCGAACCCGCAGAACGCCACCTTGTACTCGGCGCCGGTGTGCAGGTCGACGACGCCGTCAACCGAAGTCCCGGCGGTCTCCGCGATCAGTCCGAGATCCGGCCCGTCGTAGTGCACTTGCAGAACGACTTCCCGCGGTGTGCCGTGCGCGCGTTGGCCGAGGTCGACGCCGTCCAACAGCGGCCGCAACTGCGCGACGCCGCCGGAGCCCGAGCGGAACGTGGCCAGCACGGTTCGCGCGGCCGGAACGAGTTCGACCAGGTCAGGCAGGTCGGCGGCGGCCAGGGCGGAGCGAACCGCCTCGACCTCGTCCAGCGACGAGACCTCGATGAGGACCGCGTCGACCCCGCACCGCCTCAGTCGCATGCTTAGCCGACGACGCGCGTCAGGTAGGCCGACGTGTGCGGCTGCAGCTGCTGGCCGACCATCGCCCGCTCCTCCACGTACGCCAGATCACCATTGTTGACCAGGCCGTACAGGCGCTTGGCGCCGTTGACCTCCTTGGCGCTGGCCGTGCGCACGACCGCGTCGGTGGTCAGCTCCCAGGAGGTCTGCGTGCGCGGCTTGCCGTAGAAGATCTCGACGATCCCGGTGGCGTGCGCCAGCAGCAGTTCGATCGTGTCGTCCGGCTGCACCCGCCACCACCCGGTCTCGCGGGCCGCCGGGCGGATCACGTTGCCGTCGTCGTCGAGCAGCCAGGCCCGCGCCTCGTAGGACAGGAACGGGCGGCCGTCGTGCGCGAAGGTGACCTGCTGGCCGAACTTGTAGGTCTGCTCGAGTGTGGGGTAGACCACCTCGCCCTCCCCGCGCCAGACCCCCACCAGCGGCAGCAGCGGCAGCAGGGCGTCGTGCAGGTTCGGGCCCTCACGGAGGTTCGCGGTGTCCGCGGGGATCGGCAGGTCGTCGAACTGGGGCAGGTTGCGGTGGCGGGTCGCCTTGGCCCGCTCGGCCGCGGCCGCTACCGCCGCGTCGCCGCTGCCCGGCGCGTTCTCAGTGCTCATCAGCGGTGATCGCTGTAGAGCCGGTAGACGACGTAGCCGGCGAACCAGAGGACCGCCAGGGCCATGATGGCCAGCAGCGAGGTGAAGAACAGTTCCACGCCGGTCAGGATAACGACTGGCGGGGCAGGACACGTCCCGGCGTGCCCTGCCCCACTGTTCGAAATCGGGTCAGCAGCCCCACTGGCCGCTGACCGAGATCACCTCGTACAGCGCGTTCCAGGTCTTCGGGCCGACGATGCCGCTCGGGTTGATGCCGGTCCGCCGCTGGAAGTCCTTGACCAGCGCCTGCATGCCGGGGCCGTAGGTGTTGCCCTCCTGCGGCATGGTGTTCATGTAGTACGGGTAGACCCGCATGACGGCGTTGTACAGCGTGCGCATCTTCTCCTCGTTGGTCTCGCCGGGCGTGATGCCGAACGTCGGCACCTGGAGGTAGCCGTTGCCGGAGAACATCGGCCCGATCGGGCCGACCAGCGCGTGCCATGTCTTCGAGCCGACGATGCCGCTGTCGTTGATGCCGTGCTTGCGCTGGAAGTCCTTCACGGCGGCAAGGGTCTTGCTGGCGTAGTTGCCGGTGCCCTGCAGGTCGTACCCATACCTGGTGACCAGGACGAGCTGCAGCGCGAGCACGTGCTGGCCGGAGTCGCCGTAGTTGACCTGCGGCATCAGGTCGGCGAGGTGGTCGGAACGCTGGTGGTCCGCACTGCACGCCATCGCGGTACCCGCACCGGCGATTCCGGCGGCAGTGGTGGCGCCGGTGTGAAAATCGCCAAAATGGCAGCACGAACAAGCATCTTCTTCATGGTGGTTTCTCCCCAGCAGAGGTGATTTCTTTCTTCTGCTGGTAAAGACGGCCCGCTGCCGGGAAGGTTCGTCGACACCCAGAGAATGTCCTCAGCAACAGTCGTCCCCGCGGTGAAGACCGCCAGTATCGCGGCCCGGACCAGGTACTTCCGTTTTTCCGCCTCCCAGGCGGTCCTTCCTGGAAGACGACCGGGCGCCGAATGAGGTTGGTCAACGTTGGAACACGAAAAGGAGCCGGCGGCCAATTGGCCATCCGGCTCTTTCGGAGGGGTGTTCAGCGGGGGCGGTACTGGCCGACGGTGATTAGGCGCTTCTACTACTCAGGACGGGCCTGTACCGGGGAGGTTCGTCGAGGGGTGAAAAAGATCGAGCCGGGTGACCCGGTTGGGCCACCCGGCTCATCGCCGTACTGATCTCAGCCGACGGCTACGGCCACTTCGTGGATTCCGGGGCCGTTCGCGGTCACGGACGCCTCGCCGTTGCCGGTGCGGTGCAGCGCGCGCACCGTCCAGGAACCGGGGGCGGCGTAGAACCGGAACTCACCGTCCGGCGAGGACACGACCTCGCCGGTGAAGTCGCCGTTGCCGTCGAGCAGGCGCACGAACGCGCCGCCGACAGGGGCCTCGCCGGCGAGCACGCGCCCGGTCAGGACGGTCTCGCCGGAAACGTCCCCGAGGGGAGCCGACTGGTCAGGTGCGCCGCAGCCGGCTGTGCCGATGCTCGACCCTGCACGCAGATCTTCGGTCATTTACCCGCTCCAAGTTCCACGGGCACGCCCACCAGCGACCCGTACTCCGTCCAGGATCCGTCGTAGTTCTTCACGTCCGAGTAGCCGAGCAGCTCGTGCAGGGCGAACCAGGTGTGCGAGGACCGCTCACCGATGCGGCAGTAGGCGATGGTCGCCTTGCCCTCGTCGAGACCGGCGTCCTTGTAGATCTCGCGCAGCTCGTCGTCCGAGCGGAAGGTGCCGTCCTCGTTCGCGGCCTTGGCCCACGGCACGTTCAGCGCCGAGGGGATGTGGCCGGCCCGCTGCGCCTGCTCCTGCGGGAGGTGCGCCGGGGCGAGCAGCTTGCCGGAGAACTCGTCCGGCGAGCGCACGTCGACCAGGTTCTTGGTGTTGATGGCCTGCACGACCTCGTCGCGGAACGCGCGGATCGCCAGGTCCTGCTCCTGCGCCTTGTACTCGGTCCCGTCCCGCTTGACCTCGTCCTGCGACAGCGGGCGGCCGTCGAGCTCCCACTTCTTGCGGCCACCGTCGAGCAGCTTCACGTTCTCGTGGCCGTACAGCTTGAAGTACCAGTACGCGTACGCGGCGAACCAGTTGTTGTTGCCGCCGTAGAGGATCACCGTGTCGTCGTTGGCGATGCCCTTGGCCGACAGGAGTGCCTCGAAGCCGGCGCGGTCGACGAAGTCGCGGCGCACCGGGTCCTGCAGCTCGTTCTTCCAGTCGATCTTGACCGCACCGGGGATGTGGCCGGTGTCGTAGGCGCTGGTGTCCTCGTCGACCTCGGCGAACACCACCCCTGGCGTCTCGAGGTTCTCCTCGGCCCACTGGGCCGAAACCAGCACGTTCTCGCGGCTCATCGAGCGCCTCTCACTCTCTGTGTTGGGGTTGGTCACTGGCTGACGGAAGGGGTGAACCTGCGCAGCAGCAGGTAGGTCTCACAGCCGAGGCAGAAGCCGAAGGCCGCGTTCAGGAAGGCCGCGGCCAGCGCGAACGCCACCGCCACGATGCCAAGCGTGGTCAGGCCCGCGACGAACGCCAGCGTGCCGACCAGGCCGAAGCCGAACCCGACACCCTGCGCGAACCGCAGCGGCGCCTGGTCCTCACGTTCGTTGGCCGGCCGCAGCCGGGGCGCGACCAGGTGTTTGTAGATCAACGAGTAGGGGGCGTAGCGCAGCCCGGCGAACGCGCCGATGGCGAACACGACCGTCTGGGCCGCCAGCAGCGGCCACCACTGGGTGACCAGCGAGACGGCCAGAACGACGGTGGTGATCCAGGCGGCCAGCCTGGGGCCGCGCGGGTCTACGGGGGGTCCTGCGGACATCGTGTCCTCCTGACCTGGGAACAAGCGGAAATGAGGGCGCGCTGAGCGCACACGGGATCGCCTGGGCCGGAGGGTTACTGACAGAGGCTCGAGTCGACGCGGCAGTAGTCCACCGCGCGGCGCCTGGTCAGCAACGTATACACGAGCCGAGACTACCTCGATCCCACCCTTCGGAGCAGGCCTGTCCACCTACTGAGACAACCCGCGGCTGACCTCCCGATGCCCGAATCCTCGCCAAAACCCCAGGTCAGCCCTCGTGAGTGGGTTCGGCCGTCTGTACGGCCGAACCCACTCACGGGGCGAGAGTCGGTCAGATGCGACGGCGGCGGAGGTGGAGGAGAAGCAGCAGGCCGAGAGCCAGCACCATGACGCCGCCGGTGACCAGCCAGCCCAGGGACGCGCCGGTCTTGGCGAGGGCCTTGGGTGGCAGCAGGGCGATGTCGGCGGTGAGGAGTTCACGGGTCGCAGTGGCGCCCACGGTGAGCTGCTTGGTGCAGCCCGACTCGGCGTCCGCGCCCGAACCGATCGAGTAGCCCTTCACGTCGTGCGGGACGCACACCTGGTAGGTCCCGTCGGCGAGGTCGTCGAACAGGTACTGCCCGGTCCGGTCGGTCGTGGTCCGCGCCAGCTCCTGGCCCGACGGTCCACGCAGGAACACCGGGACGTTGGGCGCACCGGACTCGCCGTCGGCGCGGCCGTCCCGGTTGGCGTCGATCCACACCAGGTCGCCGATCCGGTTGCGCGGCTCGACCAGGCCCGCGTCCACGCCCAGGTCCTCGTACTTGCCCGCGTACAACCGCGTCGGCTGGCTGCACCATGAAGCCTGGTCGACGACGCCCTTGGTGAGCTGGTACTCCGCGTACTGGGCGGGCAGGGTCTTGCGGTCGAAGCAGGCCACGAACAGGCCGTCCGGCAGGTTCTCGAACATGTACGTGCCATCGTCGGCCGTCTTGGTCGTCTGGCCCGTGTTCAGGGTCACGGTCACGCCGCCGACGCCCGGCTCGCCGGGGTCCTGCTGGCCGTTGCGGTTGGTGTCGGCCCAGACGAAGTTGCCGAGCGCGTTCGGCGCGCGGATGCCCATGTCGACGTCGAGGTTGGTGCGCTTGCCGGGACCCAGGGTCACGGTGTCCGCGCAGCCGTCGTCGGACACGGTCGGCAAGTAGTTCGGGTACTGCGGGATCTTCAGGTCGAAGCACACCCGGTAGGACCCGTCCGGCACCGCGTCGAACGAGTACCGCCCATCCGCCCCGGTCACCGTCTTCAAGTCGCCAGCGGTCACCGACACCCCGGGGATGCCAGGCTCGTCGGTGTCCGGGCGGCCGTTGCGGTTGCGGTCCAGCCACACCAAGTCGCCGAGCTTGTTCGGCGGTGCGACGAGAGTGGTGTCGACGGCGAGGTTCTCCCGTTGCCCTGGGCCAAGGGTGACCGGCGCCGAGCACCCGGCCACCTGGTAGTCCAGCGGCGGCGTGAAGCACACCTGGTACGTGCCATCGGCCAGGCCCTCGATCAGGAACCGGCCGTCGGGCCCGGTCATGGTCTGCATCGGCCCGGCGATCACCGTCACCCCGCCAAGACCGGCCTTGCCCAGCGACACCAGCCCGCCGACCCGGTTGACCGGCGCCGTCATGCCCGCGTCGACCGCGGTCACGGCAGCCCCGCCGTTCAACGAGATCGCCGGCGCACAACCGGAACCGGGGTCGGCGTCGGAGTCGAGCGCGTCATCCCCGCCGTGCGGCCGGACGAACTGGAGATCGTCCTTGCGGCCAAAGCAGACCGTGTACGAGCCGTCGCCCAGGTTCTGGAACGAGTAGTGCCCATCGGCCCCGGTGACGGTCTTCAAAGACCCCGCGGTGACCGGGATCCCGGCGATACCGGGCTCACCGGAGTCCTGCAGGCCGTTGTGGTTCAGGTCGTTCCAGACGAAGTCGCCCAGGCTGTTGGGCGGTGCCAACAGTCCAATGTCGACAGTCAGCACCTCGCGCTGTCCAGGGCCGACCGGCACCGGGGGAGCGCATCCAGCCGAGTCCAGCGAAGCCACGGAGTACTTGGCGGGCAACGTCTTCAGGTCGAAACAGACCTGGTACGACCCATCCGGCATGCCCTCGAACAGGTACTTCCCGTCCGGCCCGGTCACGGTCCTCAGCGAACCGGCGCTGACCGCGACCCCGGGAACGCCCGGCTCACCCGGGTCCTGAACGCTGTTGCGGTTGGTGTCACTCCACACCGTGTCGCCGAGCCGGTTCACCGGAGGCGCCAGACCAGCGTCAACGCTCAACACCGAACGGTTCCCCGGCCCGAGAACGACCTCGGCGGCGCAGCCGGAAGAAGGATCGACGTCCGAGTCCAGGGCATCGTCCCCGGCGTTCGGCCGGGATATCTGGAACTCCTTCGGCACGGCGAAACACACCGTGTACTTGCCGTCCGGAATCCCGTCGAACGAGTAGTGCCCGTCGGACCCGGTCTGCGTCTTCAACGACCCCGCGGTGACCGCGACCCCGGAGACGCCGTTCTCACCGGAGTCCTGCAGACCGTTGCGGTTGGCGTCGTTCCACACGAAGTCGCCGAGCTTGTTCGGCGGGGCCACGAAACCCGCGTCGATCGACCGCACGGACCGGTTGCCCGGCCCCAAAGTCACCTCGGGCGCGCACCCGGTGACCGGGTCGGCGTCGGAGTCCTTGGTGTCGTCGCCGGTTTTCGGCGTGGCGAAGCCGAAGTCCGAGTACCGCCCGAAGCACACCGTGTACTTGCCGTCCGGCATGCCCTCGAACGAGTACCGCCCATCGCGGCCGGTGGCGGCCTTCAGCGAACCGGCGGTCACCGGTACCCCTTCGATGCCGTGCTCGCCGGGATCCTGCAGGCCGTTGCGGTTGGTGTCGTTCCAGACGAAGTCGCCGAGCCGGTTCACCGGCGACACCAGACCGGCGTCCACGTTCAGGTTCTCCGCCGAGGAGGCCGAAAGCGTCACCGGCGGGGCGCAGCCGGTCTCCGGGTCGATGTCCGAGTCGCGGGCCGCATCGCCGGAACCCTGCTTGGTGGCCTGGAAATCCAGGAACGAGGCGGGCAACGTCCTGAGGTCGAAGCAGACCGTGTAGGTGCCGTCCGCCAGCTTGTCGAACAGGTACCTGCCATCCAGCCCGGTCACCGCGGTCAGCGAACCCACGGTCACGGTCACCCCCGGCACCGGCGGCTCGTCCGGATCCTGGACGCCGTTGCGGTTGAGGTCGCTCCACACCAGGTCACCGAGGCTGTTCGGCGGCCGCAGCCCGAGGTCCAACGTGAGGTCCTCGTGCTTGGCGCCGCCCATGGTCACCTGCGGCACGCAGCCGGTCTTCGGATCGGCGTCCGAGTCCGCGGTGTCCGAACCGACGTTCGGCGGCGAGACCAGATACCCGGCAGGCAACGAGGTCAGGTCGAAGCAGACCTGGTAGACGCCGTCGGGCAGCTTGTCGAACGAGTACCGCCCATCGGCGCCGGTCACCGTCTTCCGGTTGCCCAGCACGACGTTCACGCCAGGAACGCCCGCTTCACCGGCGTCCTGAACGCCGTTGCGGTTGGTGTCCGCCCACACCAGGTCGCCCAGAGTGCTTGTGGGAGCCACAAGTCCGGCGTCGACGTTGTTCTCCACCGTCCCAGCTGCGTTCAGCGTCACCGAAGCCAGGCCGGTGCCGGGGTCCACATCGGAGTCGGCGTTCCGGTTCGGCCCGGCGCCGCGAATGGTCCACTTCAACGACGATCCTGGTGGGGAGCCAGGCATCGCCGAGGTGTTCGTCGAGGAATGGTCGAACTTCAGGTTGTAGCAGGTGTTGGGCTTGAGGCCGTCCGCCGTGCCGAAGGCGTACTCGCCCTTGGCGTTGGTGGTCTTCGCGGGCAAAGCCGCCCCACCGGCGCACGGGGTCGCGGTGACCTTCACGCCGGGCAGGCCGGGTTCGGTACCGTCCTGGACGCCGTCGGTGTCCTCGTCGAACCAGACCCGGTTGCCGAGCTGCACGGGCGCCATGTCGCACAACGCCTCCAGGTCGCCCAGCCCGTTGACCCAGCCCTCCTGGGCCTCGGTCATCAGCTGGGCCACGTTGTTCTGCACGGCCCCGGAGATCCGGTCCAGCCAGCCCAGCCCGGAACCCTTGTCCGCCACCACAGTCGCGGGCATCCGGTCCGCTCCAGGCACAAGCGCCAACCCGCCCAGCGACAACGATGGGTTCGCCGGGCAGTCCCACCCGAACGACCCATCGGCCTGACGGCAGGCGCGCACCAGATCCCCCGCGGTGACAGCGGAAGCGGCCTGGTCGCCGTACCGGTCCCGGAACGCCAGCATCAGATCGCCGTCGTTCTCAACGCCGATGTCCGTCAACAGCGGCTGCGGGTACGAAGGCTGATCCCGCAACGCGTCCAGCCAAGCGTGCCAGTGGTCGTCCAGCTGCTTGGTCAGCACCGCGGTCCCGAAAGCGCCGTTCTTGAACGGCAGCACAATGGCCTTGAGGTCCTGCCCGCCGCACACCCCACCGACGTACACGGCACCATCACGGCCGCCGAGAGCCGCGGGATGCCAGTCGTTGCCGCAAGGACTTGGGATCGCATACGAGGCAACAGGAGCAGACGCCGTGGCCACGGTGGCGTCGAACACGTACAGCGTCTTGTTCGCCATGTTCACGGCGTAGAGCGCGGTCCCGTCCTCGGAGACCTCGATGTCCCCGAGGCTCTCCTTCCCCGGCGCCACACCGAAAGTAAGGTCGTTGTCGGTGTGCTGGGTGTTCCCCGCCTCGGGCACGGTGGCGAACAACGACGTCACCCCGGACTTGGTCACGTAGATCGCGCCCGAACCGCCGGGACCGTAGGGCGCCAGCCGTTTGGCGAACGCCGCGGAGAACAACCGCTTGTCCTGCTTGCGATACGCGAGCCCGAACAACGCCCCGGTCTCACCCTGCTTGGCGATCGCGGTCCCTGTCTGGGTGCCGCGGGCGGTGAACGGCACGGTCACGATCGACCGCGCGTCCGGTTGGGCGCCCGCCTTCGAGGTGTTGCGCTGGCAGGCGACCGCCAGCGACGGGTTGGCCTGGCAATAGTCGGCCGGGTTCCACACGCCCATCGTGATGCTGGGGTTGGCGCCGGTCACGAACTCGGTCAACGGCGACAGCCCGTTCCCGCTGGGTGCTGGCCGCAGGAACGGCATGGAGTCCGGGATGGTCGCCTCGACCCGGTAGCCACCGCCGGATACCGGGCCGAGGTCGATCTTGGTGACGCCGTCCGCGCCGGTCGTGCCCTTGGCGGTGGCCCCGCCAGGATCGGTCACGACCACCGGGATGCCTGCGACGCCGACCTCAAGCGCGGGTTCGTAGGCGCCGTTGCCGTTCACGTCCCGCACCACGCGGACCGTGAGGGTGCCGTCCGCCGGGCCGGCGACCGCGGCCGGGGTGACCGGCGCGCCTGCCACGCCGAGCACACCTACAAGGGCCAACACCACTCTGCGCACAACAGCTCCCTTTCCCCGCACCTGTCCAGGAAAAAGTTAGGCTGTTGAAGATGGTTTTCAGGACGTCCGGGCGAGCGTCCACTACGGACCGTGCTGACGGCCGCGGGTGGCAAGGGCGCCAAAGTGGATTCGGGGCGCCGAGGAGCACCGGAAGTCACGAACGGGGCCGCACGCGCCCTGGACGGGGTAACCCGTACGGGGGTAAACCGCCCGATCAGGGCAGGTGTGGACGCAAAGCCGCCAGCAGCGTGTCCCGCTTCGGGACACCGCCGACGCGCATGATCTCGACGCCCTGGGAGTCCACCGCGAGGGTCGTCGGCGTGGTCAGCACCCCGAGCGAGGCGGCCACCTGCGGATGGTCGGTCACGTCGTAGTCGACGTGCTGCAGGCCGTCGGTCTTGCCCGCGAGGTCGGACAGCAGGACCCGGGTGTGCCGGCAGGGCGCGCAGAAGGTGGTGGAGATCTGCAGCAGGGTCACCGCGCTCGACGGATCGACGAGCTCCCGCAGCTCAGCGGGCAGAGCGGAACTCCTCGCCGCGCGGACCCGGCCCTGGCGGGCGCGCCAGACCAGCCCGAAGGCGGTCGCCAGCGCGAGGGTCCCCACCAGGACCAGGACAGCGGTCAGAGCCATGTCAACCGGACACCGAGTTCAGCTTCACGTTCTGCGCCTTGCCCTTCAGCGAGATCGAACCGGGCTCCACCAGCACGGCGGTCGGCGTGATCGCCACCGGGAGCTTGCCTGGGTCCAGGGTAGGCGAGAACTTCGACAGCAGCTGGTTCTGCAGGATCGGGGCCAGCGGTGTGGACCCGGCCGAGCCGCCGATCTCGATCCGCTTGGCGGCCAGCTCGATCTTGTTGTTGACCAGGTTGACCAGCGCGTACACGGCCAGGTCGATCTTGCGCCCGGCGATGTCCACGGTCGCGCCCAGCCGCACGCCGGTGGTGGTGCTCTCCGTCTCGGCCTCGGCCTTGAGGGCCTCCTGCTCGGCCTTCTCGTCCGCGTCGGTCCAGTCCTCGTCGGTGTTCGTCGTCGAGTTGACCCGCTGCTTGCTCGCCGGGGCGATGGTCACGTTGGTGATGTCGCCGGTCTGCACCCGCTGGTTGTTGGCCTTCAGCGCCCGGTTGAAGTCCGCCTCCTTGACCCGGACCTGCGCCTCCATCTCCTTGACCACGATGGAGTCGGTCTTGCCGGCCAGCAGGTCGGACAGCGGCGCGGTGACGTCGCGCAGGTCGGCGTGGATCTCGACGTCCTTGAGGATGTCCTTGATCGGCACGCCCTTGGCGTCCACCGTGATGTGGCTGTAGTCACCACCGATGGCCTGGGTGAGGAACGGGAACCCGTTGATCGTCACCGCGGGGTCGTCGGCCAGGTTGAACGCGGACTTGGCCCGCTTGGACACCTGGTACTCCGCGATCGCCGCGGCGCCGAAGTCCGCGCCCACCAGCAGCGCGAGCAGCACCACGAGGGTGATGACGAGCGGACGCGTCCGAGACCGCTTGGGCTTTCCGGCCCGCTGGGGTCGTGCCGTATTCGTCACTGTCGACATGCCACCGCCCGTGTAGAGGTTTGTTGCATGGACGTCTGGATGCACGTCCGGTTGAGCCATGTGCCGATCCGGTCTACCAGATCGGGTGTCACGCCCGACTCGGCATGCCCCATTCCGGGCTCCAGCCACAGCTCGGCGCGCTCCCCAGCGGCGCGTTCGAGGGCCAGCCCATGCTCGGCCGGGAAGTAATGATCCCGCTCGCCGTGCACGAGCAGCAACGGGGCCCCGATCCGGTGCACCACCTCGACCGGGCTGACCGGGATCGTGGCCCACGGCTCGCCTAATCGCACGCCCAGGACAGGGGCGAGCCGGCGGCCGAGCGGGGCCTCCACCAGCCAGTGCAGCCGCCGCATGGCCGGGGTCTGGCGGATGTACCAGCGCGACGGCGAGCTCACCGAGACGACGGCGTCGACCACATGCTGGGACGCGTGCAGCAGGGTCACGGCCGCGCCCATCGAGAACCCGACCGTGGCGATCTTCCGGTAGCCCAGTTCACGAGCCAGGTGTACCCCGGCGGCCAGATCGTTTACCTCCGCCGGCCCCACCGAACTGCGGCCACCGGACCGGCCGTGCCCCCGGAAGCTCAGCGCGACGATCCCCGCTTGCACGCCCAACCGTGAGGCAATGCGCCGAAACGACACGGTCGAAACACTGTTGCAGAACCCGTGCGCCAGAACTACTCCCAGGTCAGCGGGTGAATACGGAGCGCAGTGGAAGCCGTCCAGCGCTACGCCATCCTGGGTGAGTTGGCCCACGTGTGTGAACCGCGTGTTACGGAAAGGCGATTTCTGAGCCACGCTAGCTATTCTCCTGGACAACCGCGTTGCACAACCCACGAGAGGCGGTGGCCCGTGGCCCTTGACCTGCTGCTGCTGACGTCGGACCCGGAACCGGGTTCGGTGCTGCCCTCGCTGATGCTGCTGCCGCACGCCGTCCGGACCCAGGCCCCGGAGGTGACAGCGCTGCTCGAGGCCGGTTCCCGGGACGCGGTGCTGGTCGACGCCCGGACCGACCTCGCCGGGGCGAAGAGCCTGTGCCGGCTGCTGGCCAGCGGCGGCGACTCCGGCCCGGTCATCGCCATCGTCAACGAGGGCGGCCTGGTGGCCGTGACCTCGGACTGGCGGGTCGACGAGATCCTGCTGCCGACCGCGGGCCCGGCCGAGGTGGACACCCGGCTGCGGCTGCTGACCACCCGCGGCAACCCGGCGGCCACCGGCAACGACGGCGCCATCCGGCTCGGTGAGCTGGTCATCGACGAGGCCACCTACATGGCGCGGCTGCGCGGCCGCCCGCTCGACCTCACCTACAAGGAGTTCGAGCTGCTCAAGTACCTCGCCCAGCACGCGGGCCGGGTCTTCACCCGCGCGCAGCTGCTGCAGGAGGTCTGGGGCTACGACTTCTTCGGCGGCACCCGCACGGTCGACGTACACGTCCGGCGGCTGCGCGCCAAGCTCGGCATCGAGCACGAGCAGATGATCGGCACCGTGCGCAACGTCGGCTACAAGTTCGTCCAGCCGCCCAAAGGAGCCATCCCGGCGCAGCAGCGGGCCGAGACCGTGAGCCTGGACGTGGTTCAGTAGTAGGTGTGATCGAACTGCGCTGGCGGGACGCCCTGCCGGAGGACGAGGCCGCCCAGGCCCGTGAGGTGTTCGGCGACGACCTGCCCAAGGGCGGCGTGCACCTGGTAGCCGTGGACGACGGTGTTGTCGCTGTCGTCGGCTATGCGCACCTCGACCCGGCTGGTGACTCGTTCGGCAACCAGGTCGCTGAGCTGGTGGTTCGTCCCGAGTCCCGCAACCAGGGCATCGGCGGACGGCTGCTGCAAGCGCTTGCCGACCGGGCGCGGCCGTTGCGCGTGTGGTCGCACCACGACGACCCCGCCGCCGCTCACCTGGCGCGGAAGTTCGGCTTCAAGCGGGTCCGTGAACTGCACCGGATGGGTCTCGACCTGCCGCGGGACTTCGCCGAACCCGTGTTCCCTAACGGTGTTAGAGAGCGGACCTTCGTCCCTGGGCAGGACGAGGAGGCAGTGGTCGCGGTCAACGCGCGTGCCTTCTCCTGGCATCCCGAACAGGGCCGGCTGAGCGTCCAGGACGTGCTGGAGACCGAGAAAGAGGCCTGGTTCGACCCCACGGGCTTCTTGCTGGCCGTGGACGCGCAGGACAAGCTCCTGGGATTCCACTGGACCAAGGTGCACCCGGACGGAACGGGTGAGGTGTACGTCGTCGGCGTCGACCCGGACGCGCAGGGCGGCGGCCTCGGCAAGTCTCTGACACTGGCCGGGCTGCGTTATCTCGCCGCCCGCGAAGTGCCGTCGATCATGCTTTATGTCGAAAGCGACAATTCACCGGCTATAGCCGTTTACCGCAAACTCGGGTTCACCTTGCTGGATGTCGGCGTCCAATACGAACGGTAATCAGTGTCGAGGTCGCTACTCTGGGCAAACTCCCAGGTCGCGGTCTGGTAACGGGGTCGTTCCAATGGGGTAGCCCTGCTCACAATGGGTGCCTTGTTCACCTGTCGTTCACCTCTACAGGGCCAGTCGTTCCAACGCGCTGCCTAGCGTCCCGTCCGAGCGGCGAGCTCGTCGCGAAACGGACGAAAACTCCTCGACTGGAGGAACAGGTGAAGATCAAGCGGCACTTTGCCGTGGTCGGCTTCATCGCGGCCGGCGCGCTGGCGCTCACCGCGTGTGGATCGGACACGAACACCCCGGCGGGCGGTAGCAGCAGCACCGGGGCCGCGGCCGCGCCGACTCAGACGGCATCGGTGGACTGCGGCGGCAAGAAGAGCCTGGTCGCCGAGGGCTCCAGCGCCCAGAAGGGCGCGATGGACCTGTTCATCCAGGCCTACGGCGCCAAGTGCTCCGGCCAGCAGCTGGCCTACACGCCGTCCGGCTCCGGCAACGGCGTGAAGCAGTTCAACGGTGGCGTCAGCGACATCGGCGGCTCGGACTCCCCGCTGAACAAGGACAAGGGCGAGGTCGACGCGGCCGCCAAGCGCTGCAAGGACAACCCGGCCTGGAACCTGCCGATGGTGTTCGGCCCGGTGGCCATCTCCTACAAGCTCGAGGGTGCCGACAGCGTCACCCTGACCCCGGACGTGACCGCCAAGATCTTCTCCGGCGCGATCAAGACCTGGGACGACGCGGCCATCACCACCGCCAACGGCGGCAAGGCGCTGCCCTCGAAGCCGATCACCGTCGTCTACCGCGGTGACGAGTCGGGCACGACCGACAACTTCCAGACCTACCTGGGCGCTGCCGCGCCGAGCTCCTGGACCAAGGGCGCCGGCAAGAAGTTCGCCGGTGGCGTCGGCCAGGGGGCGCAGGGTTCGGCCGGTGTGGCGGACGCCATCAACGCCGCCGACGGCACCATCGGCTACATCGAGTGGTCCTTCGCCCAGGACAAGAAGCTCAAGATGGCCAAGCTGGACAGCGGTGCCGGCGCGGTGGAGCTGACCGCCGACTCGGCCGCCACGGCGATCAAGAACGCCAAGGTCTCCGGTGAGGGCAACGACCTGCGGCTGGACCTGAAGGCCCTGTACGCCTCCAAGGAGGCCGGTGCCTACCCGCTGGTCCTGGCCACCTACGAGATCGTCTGCTCCAAGGGCTACGACGCCGACACCACGAAGGCCGTCAAGGCCTTCCTGACCGTCGCCGCCACCGACGCCCAGGCCCAGCTGGCCGACGCCGGCTACGTCCCGCTGCCCTCGGAGTTCCAGGGCAAGATCCTGACCGCCGTCAAGGCGATCGCCTGACCGAGTAAGGGCTGGCACTATTCGCCATGAGTGAGATCCAGAAGAGGTCTCCACGCCCCGTCGCCACCAGTGACCCTGGTGCGCGGCGGGGCGGTTCGGCGACCGAACCCCCGACGGAGGCTCCGATTCCAGCGAGACCTCAAGATCCCGGCCCGGCCGGCGGCAGCAAGACGGTGACCCGCGCCGGCGACCGCATCTTCAGCGGCCTGGCCACGGGGTCCGGCATCCTCATCGTCGTCATGATCGTGGCGATCGGTGCCTTCCTGCTGGCCCAGGCGATCCCCTCGCTGGCCGCGAACAAGGCCAGCTTCCTGTTCTCCCGCCAGTGGGTGGCCGGCGACCCGAACAACCTCTCGTTCGGTGTGCTGGACCTGTTGCTGGTCACGGTGTTCAGCTCGCTGTTCGCGCTGGTCATCGCGATGCCGATCTCGCTCGGCATCGCGCTGTTCCTGACCCAGTACGCGCCCAAGCGGCTGGCCCGGCCGTTCGCCTACATCATCGACCTGCTGGCCGCGGTCCCCTCGATCATCTACGGCCTGTGGGGCGCGATCGTGCTGGCGCCCGCGCTCGACCCGATCACCGGCTGGCTCAACGACGCGCTCGGGTTCATCCCGATCTTCGCCACCGGCAACGTCAGCCGCGGCATCGGCCAGACCATCTTCACCGCTGCGATCGTGCTGGCGGTCATGCTGCTGCCGATCATCACCGCGATCACCCGCGAGGTGTTCGAACGCACGCCCCCGATGCAGATCGAGGGCGCGCTGGCGCTGGGCGCCACCCGGTGGGAGGTCATCCGCACCACGGTGCTGCCGTTCGGCAAGGCCGGCTACATCAGCGCCTCCATGCTGGGCCTGGGCCGCGCCCTCGGCGAGACCATCGCGTTGCTGATCATCCTGGCCACCACGGACAAGAACTTCGGCTGGAGCCTGTTCGACGGCGGTGACACCATCGCCTCGAAGATCGCCCGCGCCGCCGCGGAGTTCAACGACCCGAAGAGCGCCGGTGCCTACATCGCCGCCGGCCTCGTGCTGTTCCTGCTGACGTTCGTGGTGAACGCGATCGCCCGGTCGTTCATCGTGGGCAAGAAGGAGTACGAGTGAGCGCCCCCGCGTCCGACCTGGAACGCCCGGCGACCACGCCCGCGTTCCAGCAGATCAGCGCCGGCCGCCGGACCAAGAACACGATCGCGACCGTGCTCATGGTCAGCGCTTTCGTGATCGCCGTCGCCCCGCTGGTGTGGCTGCTGGTCACCGTGTTGCAGAAGGGGTTCACCCATGTGCTGAACTCCAACTGGTGGCAGAAGTCGCTGGCGGGCCTGACCGGCCGCCAGGCGGGCGGCGGTGTCTACCACGCCATCTACGGCACGCTGATCCAGGCCCTGATGTGCGCGGTGATCGCGGTGCCGATCGCCCTGATGGTGGCCATCTACCTGGTGGAGTACGGGCGCCGCTCGCGGCTGGCCAAGGCGATCACGTTCACCGTGGACATCCTGTCGGGTGTGCCGTCGATCGTGGCCGCGCTGTTCATCTACGCCCTGTGGGTGACCACGTTCGGCCTGCCGCGCAGCGCCTTCGCGGTGTCGCTGGCGCTGGTGATGCTGATGATCCCGGTGGTCGTGCGCACCACCGAGGAGCTGCTCAAGATCGTGCCGGACGAGCTGCGCGAGGCCTCCTACGCGCTGGGCATCCCGAAGTGGAAGACGATCGTCAAGATCGTCGTGCCGACCGCGTTGTCCGGCATCATCACCGGCATCATGCTGGCCATCGCCCGTGTCATGGGCGAGACGGCGCCGGTGCTGATCCTGGTGGGCTACACGCAGTTCATCAACTACGACCCGTTCGGCGGGAACATGGCCTCGCTGCCCTTGTTCATGAACTCGGAACGGCTCACCATCAACGACATCGGCGAGGCGCGGGTGTGGGGTGCGGCGGTCACCCTGATCCTGATCATCACCGTCATCAACCTGCTCGCGACCCTCATCTCGCGGCTGACTGCAGTAAAGAGCAAGTGAGGCGGCCATGGCCAAGCGCATCGACGTCAAAGACCTGAACCTGTTCTACGGCAAGTTCCACGCGGTGGACAGCGTGACGCTGTCCGTGCCGCCGCGGAACGTCACCGCGTTCATCGGGCCGTCCGGCTGTGGCAAGTCCACTGTGCTGCGTTCGCTCAACCGGATGCACGAGGTGATCCCCGGCGCCCGCGCCGAGGGCCAGGTGCTGCTGGACGGCGAGGACATCTACGGGTCCACTGTGGACCCCGTGTCGGTCCGCCGGACGATCGGCATGGTGTTCCAGCGCCCCAACCCGTTCCCCACCATGTCCATCCGGGACAACGTGGTGGCCGGGCTGAAGCTGGCCGGTGTGAAGGACAAGAAGCGCCTCGACGAGGTCGCCGAGCGCGCCCTGCGCGGCGCGAACCTGTGGACCGAGGTCAAGGACCGCCTCAACCGCCCCGGCGGCGGCCTGTCCGGCGGTCAGCAGCAGCGTCTGTGCATCGCGCGCGCCATCGCGGTGCAGCCGGACGTGCTGCTGATGGACGAGCCGTGCTCGGCCCTGGACCCGATCTCCACGCTGGCGATCGAGGACCTGATCACCGAGCTGAAGAAGGACTACACGATCGTCATCGTCACCCACAACATGCAGCAGGCCGCGCGGGTGAGCGACCAGACCGGGTTCTTCAACCTCCCGGGCGTCGGCCAGCCGGGCAGGCTGATCGAGCTGGACGACACCGAGAAGATCTTCTCCAACCCGAGTGAGAAGGCGACCGAGGACTACATCTCCGGCCGGTTCGGCTGATTCTCGCCGTGCGTGTCGCGAAACCCGGGCCCTCGAGCCCGGGTTTCGCCTTTTGACGTTCTGGCCGGCCGAAGGGTGACGCCCAGGTGGGTGCTTTTTGGCTGCGCCAAGTGCACTATCGGTGGGTGAATGACGGTTTTCGCTGGCAGAGATGGTCACGGACCGCTCTCAGGTAAGGACCAAGTGGGTGGAAAGCCCACGGCACTAGGGACACGCTCGGTGGTCGGTTGGTACCGTGCGGTCAGGTCCGGTGCGAACTCCGAGGGGTCCTCATGTACGACGATGGCGATTCCACAGTTCCCGGCGCATGGAACGATCCAGCGCGCAACGCCATGGATCAAATGCTGGAAAACATGAAGAACTTCAAGGAGAACGCGCAGTCCGGGCATTTCGCGGTGAGCGACCAGGGCGGCACCGCCCTGTTGTCGGTGATCCGGATGCTGCGCGACTTCCTGTCCGCCGCCAAGACCGGCGAGATCGACCAGCGGCCCGCGCTCGGCGGCAGCTACGGCGCCCGCGCGATGTCGCCGTTCGTCCAGCAGGTCGCCTGTGACCAGCAGGGGTTCCTGCCGCAGCTGCTGCGGCTGCGGGGCGTGCTGGACGAGGCCGAGGACGGCGTCCAGCAGGCGATGGCCAACTACCGGCAGAACGAGCACAGCGTCGCGGGTTCGTTCCGCCGCTGACCTGCCCCTTGAAGATGGAGAGGTGGCCATGCCGAACGCCGACGACCTGGGCCCCCGGATCAGCGACATGATCTCCAGGATCGCCGCTCGAGGCGGCACCAGCGCGCCGGCCGGCGTGCCCGGTGCGGACACCAGGGTCGCCCCGGTCCCGTCCGGCGCCCTCTACGAGAACCTGGACCACCCGACGCTGAAGGCCATGGTGACCAGCGACGTCGACCCGGAGCAGGTCGGCACGCTGGCCGAGGCCTGGCGGGAGGCGGGGACGCGGCTGGCGCAGTTCCAGGACGACGTGGCCGGTGCGGTGAACGCGAGCCGGGGCGAGTGGCAGGGCGCGGCCGGTGAGCTGGCCCGCGGGTTCATCGCCGGGCTCGGGGTGTGGATCGGTCAGGCCGGCCGGGGCGCCCAGCTGGCCGGCACGCAGGCCGCCAAACACTCGGAAGCTCTTGCCACGGCTCGGAACGCGATGCCGGAACCGGTCCCGTTCGATGTGGACGCGGCCAACGCCGAGCTGCGCAGCATCACGGACCCCGTGTTGCTGCTGAGCCGGTACGCGGCGCACATGGAGGCCTATGCGGCGCAACAGGCCGCGCAACGCCGTGCCGCCGAAGTCGTGTCCAACTACGACAACGCGCTCGCCGAGGCGGCCCTCATGCCCGCGTTCGCCCCGCCACCGACCATGACCGGTGACGCGCCCACCCGGTCGGCTTTGCCGCCTTTGCCCCGGGTGTCGCACGATTCCCCGGTATCCCAAGGCGGAAGCACTTCCCCGCAGTCAGCGGCGCCGTCGTCGTCCTCAACGTCCATTCCGGACCGAAGCCCCGACCACAAACCGGTGGACACCCCACCGCAGTCCACGGCTGCCATGCCGATGGCGGGCGGGTTCGCCGTCGGTGCCGGAATGGACAGCGGCGCAAGGAATGTGGACCTCTCGACACCGCCTGGTGGCGCGACCGCCGCGCACTACGCCACCGACCCGGGCGATGACTCCATCCCGCCGGTGATCGGCGGATGACCGACACCTTCACGCTTTCCTTGGCCGCGGTGGACATCCTGGCCGAGGCCCTCGGCGTGGACCCGCGGAGGTACCCGTTCCAGATGGCCGGGATCGGGGACTTCGTGGAGGACCGGGTGCGGATCGCGCAGGCGGTGTTCGCCGACCTGAGCCGCCGGGGGCTGGTGCGTGAGGAGCGTCTGGACCCGGATGTGGCCGATGCGTTGCGGCTGATGTCGCGGTATCGCGTGGCGATCGCGGTGATGGGTACCCTGGACGACGAGAGTGGTTTGTACGCGCGGGTTTGCACGGACGGGGAACGCGGTCTGCTGGTGATGCAGGAAGGGCAGATGTTCCGGTTCGAGTTCGTCCGTCCGGAGTCCTTGGCGCGTACCGCCGTGAGTCTGCTGCCGCGGTTGCGTCCTGGGCATGGGCAATCGGTGACGATCGCCGCGCCCAAACCGGTTGAGAAGACTGAGGAGCACCAGGGGTTCAGTCGTCCGCTGCGGCCTGCGCGGACGACCTCGCAGGCGCAGCTTGTTGCGGCGCAGGAGATGTTGCGTAAGCCTCGGACTGGGGCGGGGTACTTCGTTGTGTCCGCTGTGGATGGTCGGGGTAAGGAGACTCGTGCTCCTGGGCTTTCTTGGCTGGACACTGAGGAGGGCCGGTATATGGCCCAGGCTCATCCCGAGTCCGGCGGCGGAACCTTCGCGCCCGCTGACACCATCCGGTTGATCGGGCAGCTGGAGGACTTGATCGCTTCGGTGCAGGGTTAGCTCGCGCGGTTCGATTTTGTGCGGGGCCCCCACACCACATCGAAACCGCGCGCCGCCTCCGCGCGAACTCAGAGTTCGTCGGTGCCGTATCCCGGCATCCGGCCAGTCACCACGAAAACCACCCGGTTCGCGACCGAAACAGCGTGATCGGCGAACCGCTCGTAGAACCGCCCCAGCAAGGTGACGTCCACCGCCGCCGCTACACCGTATGGCCACTCGCGGTCCATCAGCACGGTGAACAGGTGCTGGTGCAGGTCGTCCATCTCGTCGTCGGTCTCGTCGAGCTCCCGCGCGAGCTTGATGTCCTGGGTACGGATCACCTGTTCCGCCTTGGCCGCCATCTTGCAGGCGACCTTGCCCATCTCGGCGAAGTACGGCGCGACGGACTCGGGCAGCACGTGGTTGGGGTGGCGGCGGCGCGCGGCCTTGGCCACGTGCAGGGCCAGGTCGCCCATCCGCTCCAGGCTTTCCGCGGCGTGGATCACCGCGAGCACGGTCCGCAGATCGGTCGCGACGGGGGCCTGCAGGGCGAGGAGGGCGTAGGCGTCCTCCTCGGTCTTGGACCGCGCGTCGTCGACCTTCACGTCATCACCGATCACCTGCTCGGCGAGCGCCAGATCGGCCTCGAGCAACGATCGAGTGGCGAGCGACATCGCGTCGCCGACCATGGAACACATGTCTGCCAGTTGGTCGGCGAGCTGACCGAGCTGGTCACGGTAGGCCTCACGCATGGGCGCCAGCCTACGTCCCGCTGTCCTTTCTTACCGAATCGAGAAGTGAACCGTGAGTGAACCGGAGTCAACACTTAGGCGCACTTCGTGTCGCCCGCGTTGACGGTCGACAGATCACCTGGCAGTGGGGTGGTGTTCGCCGGGGGTTGGTTCGCGGCGGGTGGCTGGCCCGCGTCCGGCGCGCCGCCGCCCTGTTTGGCCGGGTTGACCTTGCCGTTGTAGTTCTGGCCCAGCAACAGGATGACCGCGCCGCCGAGCGAGTCGTCCTTCTGCACCTGGGAACCGGCGATGGTCGAGGCCACCAGCTGTGCGGCCGCCTCGTTCGAGCCGTAGCGAACCACGGTGGCAGGCAGCTTCTCCCCGCTGTTGTCGGTGCGCATGATCTGGAAACCCTGGCTGCGCAACGCGTTGGCGGCCGGCCCGGCCTTGCCGTCGCCCGCACCCGCGTTGAGCACCTGGATCTTGACGTTCTTCGGGTCGACCGGTCCCTGCTGCTTCAACGAGTCCGGCGGCTTGTTCTGCGCCTGCCCCTCCGGGCCGCTGCCGTCGGGCTGCTCACCGGGCAGCTGCTGCTCGTTGATGATGGCGGTGAACAGGTTCTTGTTGTCCTTCTCGCGAAGTTCCTCGTTGCCGCGCTTGTTCGACACGCCGACCGTGGGCACCGTGATGAACAGGACCTTGCCCGCGCCGACGTTCTGCAGCGACCGGCCGAGCGTGATCATGTCGTTGGTCGCGATGCCGTCGCCGAAGGTGGCCTTGCCGAACGCCTGCATGAAGTCGCTGAGCTTGCCCGGGTTCAGCAGCACTTGGCTGGACATCGCCTTGCGCAGCAACGAGGACAGGAACCGCTGCTGGCGCTTGATCCGGCCGTAGTCGGAGGTCGGGTCGCCCTGCTTGGAGGTGGGGCTGATCTTGACGTGCCTGGCGCGCACGAAGTTCAGCGCCGCGTCACCCTCCAGCTTCACGTTCTGGCCGGGGGTCTGCACGATCCAGGTCTTCAGCTCGGTGTCGTACATCGGCTGCTCGACGCACACCTCGACGCCTTGCACGGCGTCGACCATCTCCTTGAAACCGTTGAAGTCGATGCCGACGAAATGGTTGATCCGCAGCCCGGTCAGCGTCTGGATGACCTTGGTCACACACTTCGGGCCGCCGACCTGGAACGCCGTGTTGATCTTCTGGTTGGCCGACGGCTTGACCTTCTCGCCGGTGTACTTGCCGGTCTTGGAGTCGTACCGATCGCACTCCGGGCGCTGGATCTCCAGGTCCCGCGGGAAGGAGACCATGACCACGCGTTTCCGGTCCTTCGGGATGTGCGCGATCATGATCGTGTCCGACCGGGCGCCCGGCACGCTGTCGGCGGTCCCCACGCCATCCTCGGCGTCGGCGCCCTCCCGGGTGTCCGAGCCGACCATCAGGAAGTTCTCGTCGCCCAGCTGCGCCGGGGCGTCGGCGATCGCGGCCGAGTTCGGGTCGAGCGCGTCCACCTGCCGGGCCTGGCCGTCGAGGTTCATGACCTTCCAGGCGTACCCGGTGGCCACGAGCACGATCAGGGCCAGGGCGGCGCTGGAGATCCGCCCGGCCAGTGCGACCCTGCGCGGCGGTGGACGCCGCTTCGTGGACTTCTTTCTGGGAGCCGGTTCGGTGAGAACCGTCTCCTGAGCCATCAGCTCTTCGTCAAAGGTGCCTGCTGCCTGGTCTTCCGCGAGGGCGTCAGGCTCTTCTCCGCCCTCGCTTTCGGCTTTTAGCCACGGCATCAAGCGCTCGCGCTTTTCCTTCTTTAGTCGTTCCTCTTCGGCGAGCTCGTCATGGACCGCGGAGAACCGGGCCAGGGTCGCGTCGACCCGGCGGATCTCCTGCACGCTCTCCGAGATGGCCTCCATCTCGGTGGTCATGCTGATGTCGTCGCGGCGCGGGGCCACCGGCTTGCGGCGGTCCGGCGGGGCCGGGCGCTCCGGCGGCGCGGGCCGCTCGGCGTCGGGCTGGGCGCGCAACGCGGGCGGGACCGGGTTCGCACCGGTCTGCTGGTTCGGCGGCGGCACGGCCGAGGCGAACTGGGTCTTCTCCACCGCGGGCGGGACCGGCAGCTGCACGGACGCCTGACCGGGCGCACGGGTGACCGGCATCTGACCCGAAGGCTGGCCGTTCACCGGGGGCACCGGCATGTGACCGGAGGCCTGACCGTTCACCGGCGGGATCGGCAACCTGGCGGAGGCCTGGCCGGGCGCGATCGGCATCTGGCCGGAGGCCTGCCCGTTCGCCGGCGGGATCGGCAGCTGCTGGGACAGCTGGTGCGGCGCCTGGCCGTTCATCGGCAGCTGGGCCGACGACTGACCGTTCGCCGGTGGGATCGGCAGCTGGACGGACTCCTGGCCCGGTGCACGCCCGTTCGGCGGGCGCGGCGGCCGCGGCATGGACGCCGAGGGCTGCGGAACCGGCCGCGGACCCGACGAGTGCCCACGGGGCGGCGGCGGGACCTGATATGCACCCGATGCTTGCGCGGACGGCATCGCACCGGAAGGTTGTCCGTTTTGCGGTCTTCCGTTGGGGAAGCTGTCGCTACGGGCGTTCGGGAAGCTGTTGCTGCGTGGGGCGCGTGGTTCCTGCGGCGGCTGCGGCATGGGCCGGGGCCGGCTGGGCAGCTCAGGGCGCGGCATCTGCGCGGAGCGCTGCTCCGGGCGGTCGGCGCGCGGCTGTGGCTCGGCCGGCGGCGCGGGCGGCGGAGGCGCCTGCATGCGCGGCTGGGCGGCCCGGCGCGACGGAGCCGGCGGCTGCACAGGGTCGGCCGAGCGCGCGGCCCGCTGCGGGGCTCGCGGCTGTTCCGGCGCCGGTGCTACCGCGGTCGTCTGAGGAATCGGCAGGTCGGTACGGGTATGCCGCTTGACCAGGTCCGAGACGCTGACCCCGCCCGAGTCCTCCATTGACCGTCTGCGACGCCTCGGCTGCTGATCGGGTGAAGCTTCCTCGGTTGAGTGACGACTGCGGCGGGAACCAGTGCCGTACGCGTGATCTTCGTCGGGCACCAGGTATCCCTCCAATCTCAGTCACGTCACGATATCAACACGGCGCCGCATGTCCAGCGGCGGCGGGAATAACCAGTGTTGCAGACCCTCTGTAGGCGTTGCCCGGAGATAGTACGGGCGGCAGCCGGTTCTGACGACAGGCCGACGACGATTGCTTACGTTCGGTACGCAGAACTGCGCAGACCAGTAGGCCGAACGGGGGACAAAAGACCTACTCTCTAGTAGGCCAGCGCCCTCGGCTCGGTCACCGCCCGGCGGCCCGCGGCCGGCCCGGCGAGGAACGTGCGGCCGCCCACGCGATACGCCACAGCGTTACGACCACTCTGTTTTGCTGTGTAAAGCAGTCCGTCGGCCTGCCGCAGCTGACGCTCCGGACCCACTCCGACACCCGGCGCCGGCTCATGCGCGACACCGATGCTGACCGTGACCCGCAGCCCCAGGACGATCTTGTTCCAGTCGTGGTTCTCGACCTTGATCCGGGCCGCCTCGGCCATCGCGACGGCGGTCGGGCCGTCCACCGCGGGCAGCACCAGCGCGAACTCCTCGCCGCCGTAGCGGGCGCAGAAGCCGTCCTCGGGCAGGCCGTCCTGCAGCAGCTCCACCACGCGCTGCAGCACGCGGTCGCCGATCAGGTGGCCGAAGGTGTCGTTGACCTGCTTGAACCAGTCCAGGTCGACCAGTGCGACGGCGAGTCCGCCCGGCTTGCCGCCCCATTCGGACAGCAGCGTGACGAGGCGCTGGTCGAGGTACCGGCGGTTGTAGCTGGCCGTCAGGCTGTCGCGGATGCTCTGCTCGCGGGCCTCGGCGTGCTCCCGGCGCAGCCGGTCCACCTCGCGGCGCAGCTGTTCGGGGATCCTCGGCGGTTCGGTACGGTCGGCGTGCACGAGTTCCAACGCGGAACGCAGGTGCTGGTAGGCCTGCCGCCACTGGCCACGCGAGGCCAGCAGGGTGGCGATCGACTCGTGCAGTTGCACGAGACTCGCACCGTCGGGACTCGCGCCATCGGGCATGTGAGCACCGCCCGGGCCCGGCCAGTCGTCGTCCGAAACGGGCTCAGGCTCGGTGATGCCGCGTCCGAGTCCGGTCACCGCCTTCACCTCCCTCACCTACCTCTGTCGACCGGTTGGCCGCCGGTCTTGAGACGCTGGGGCGATGGGGTTGTGAAAATCCCTCAACTGGTGGATGAGCGGCTGCTCCAACCCAGTGATGTGATGTGACACGCCTCGCAGTTGTCAGCGCAGGCACGGCATGAAGCCGTACACGCTGCCGTCGAGCACCACGAGACGCTGTGATCCGACCTGCTCGCCGAGAACTTGGCCGTTCTTGTGCACGCTCAGTGCCACTGCCACTACATATACGGTGCCGCGCGGGCGTCCGCCGGTCTGTGGCGCCCATTCGTTGTCCGGCTGGAAGGTCGACATCCCGGGCTTGGCGTCGATCGTGGCGCCGCCCAGATCGCAGATCAGATTCGTGAAATCCGGATGCTGGGTGTGGCGAAAGAACGCCAGTTGCGCTTGGGGGCCTTGACTCTCGGCCGTGTTGAGCGCGGCGAAGTAGTTCTGGACGAGTTCGCGGTCGGTGGGTTCGACCGGCGTGCCTGCGACTGTCGTTGAGCAACCTGCAAGCAGCAAGGTGACCGCCAGCAGCGCCCGCACCTCAGCCGCCCGAGTGCATCACGTCGGCGGCGAAGGGGATGGACGGGTCGTCGGGGTCGTCGAGCCAGCCCTCGGGCAGCGTGACCTTGCCGGGCGAACCCTGGCGTCCGCGCGGTCCTTCGGCGTCCTGCGGGAATGGCGCGTCGTGGTCGAGTTTGCCGATCAGGTCCTCGATCTCGGTGATCGTGTCGACCATGGCGAACGCCCGGCGCAGCTCCGAGCCGACCGGGAAACCCTTGAAGTACCAGGCCATGTGCTTGCGCAGGTCGCGGATTCCCTTGTCCGGCCCCAGATGGTCGACCAGCAGCAGGGCGTGCCGGTGCAGGATCTCGGCGACCTTGCCCAGGTTCGGGCCAGGCGGGATGGGCCCACCGCGGAAGGCGGCCTGCAGTTCACCGAAAAGCCAAGGCCTGCCAAGGCATCCGCGGCCGACGACGACCCCGTCGCAGCCGGTCTCGGCGATCATCCGCAGGGCGTCCTCGGCGCAGAAGATGTCGCCGTTGCCCAGCACGGGGATGGTGGTGACGGCCTGCTTGAGCTCGGCGATCCTGGTCCAGTCGGCGGTGCCGGAGTAGCGCTGGGCGGCCGTCCGGGCATGCAGCGCAACGGCTTTCGCGCCCTCACCCTCGGCGATCCGGCCGGCGTCGAGGAAGGTGAGGTGCTCGTCGTCGATCCCGATGCGGAACTTCGCGGTGACCGGCGTGTCCCCGGCGGCGTCCACAGTGGCCGCGATGATGTCCTGGAACAGCCGCCGTTTGTACGGCAGCGCCGCCCCGCCGCCCTTCCGGGTGACCTTGGGCACCGGGCAGCCCCAGTTGGTGTCCAGGTGGTCGGCGAGCCCCTCCCCGACGATGATCTTGGTGGCCTCCCGCATGGTCGCCGGGTCGACGCCGTAGAGCTGCATCGACCGCGGGAACTCGCCGGCCCCGAAGGTGATCATCTCCATGGTCTTGGCGTCCCGCTCGACCACCGCCCGCGCAGTGATCATCTCGCAGACATACAGCGAGGTCGGGCTGCCGAACTCCCGGCACAGCTGCCGGAAGGCGACATTCGTGATCCCCGCCATCGGCGCGAGCACCACCGCGGGCTCGACCCGATACGGGCCGATCCGCAAAGAGGGGGTAGTGGCAGGCACGCATCCAGGCTAGCGGGTGACACACACCACGCCGTGGCGGTTCGTCCGCAGTTCGGCAGATCCGCGACGAATGCTCGGCAGATGAGCGACGGGCAAGAGCACGCTCGCCGACTTGTGTCCGCGCGACCATCCGGACAGCGTGCGGCGCTATATGGACGATCTTCGGACCGGGGCCTCGGCTGCGGCTTACCCGGTGGCGTTCTCAGACGCCCCGGGCATCATGCTCATCGACAACCGGGCGGGTAGCTTCGCGAGTACACACCCTGGAGGCCGGGATGACGTCGTACATGGCTCTGCCGGGACCGGAGCGGGACCCGCGTGCGGACTTCCAGCGCTCGCTGACCGCCGTTCTCGATCTGCTCGGCATCACCGCCCCGCCATCGGCGGACTTCCGTGCGCAGCGGTTGCTGGTCAAGGAGGCGCTGCGCGACCGGACGGACCTCCCTGAGGCGTTCTTCGCCCCGTTGCTCAGGGCGGCGGTGGACGACCCGGACCCGAGCTTCGACCGGTGGTTCGTCGACCCGGCGCGCCTCGCGTTCGGCCGGGCGCGTGTGATGGAAGCGCTGCTGCACTACCTCGTCCACGGCACCGACAGCGAACGCGCCGGCGCCGCCCGCGCCTGGTACTGGGTCACCCGCTTGCGCCGCGGGGACGACCTGGAACCCTTCCGCCCCTTCGCTTCCCGCTGGCTCGAGGCCGCGCTCCATCAGTTCGTCACCAACGAGGACCTGGAAGTCCGCCGTTGCCTGCTCGCCGACCTCCCACTGAACCCCCGCTACTACCGCGAAAACCTGCACGAGCAAGTGCACCAGGCGGTCCACATCGCCCGCACTCACCCCGATCCGTACCTACGCAACCGTGTCGAGCACCAGGTGTAGTCAGGCGAGTTCGGCGGAGAGCAACTCGTAGGTCTCTTCGTCGAACGCGACGAACCGCACGCGTTCAACCTTTGTCGGCGTTTCGCGCACGGTGCGCACCGCGATGCGGGCCGCCTGCTTCGCCGGAAACCCATACACCCCAGTGGCTATCGCCGGGAACGCAACGCTCCGCGCCCCGATCTCGTCGGCCACCGCAAGACACCGCCGGTAGCAGGAGGCCAGAATCTCCGCCTCGCCATACGCGCCGCCGTCCCACACCGGCCCGACCGTGTGGATGACGTGTTTCACCGGTGGGTCCAGGTCGAACGCTGGCGTCACCTTCGCGTCGCCGGGCCCACAGGGCGCGATGGCGCCACCGGCTTCCGCCAGCCTCGGCCCCGCCGCCCGATGCACCGCCCCGTCAACGCCTCCGCCGCCCAGCAACGACTCGTTCGCCGCCGTGACGATGGCGTCGACATCCTCACCGGTGATGTCCCCGAGAACGACTTCAAGCGTGGCCATTGCCCGATCATCCCTGCGGCGGCCCATGTCCGGGGCACGTTTCGCGGCAGGCGAACCGGGTGTGAGAAATCCGCGCCGCCGGACGGCGGTTCCTGGCTAGGATTCCGGTTCTTGGGGGTGTCGTATGACTGTCGGTGGGTTGCCAAGCGCTGAGATGTCGATTGCCGAGGCGCGCAAGGCGTTGTGGGTGATGGTCGGGTTCCTCGCCCCGTACCGCAGCGACCGAATGAGACGCCTCCTCCTCGGCCTTGCCGCGGCCCTCGCACTGACCGCGTGTTCGCACCAGCCCGACACCCCAGCGTCGCCTGTCCACTATTCGCAGCCTTCCACGGACAAACAGGCGATCGCCGAGGAGTTCCCCAACCTCAAGGGGATCAAGGACGTCTACTGGATCGAGGGCAACAACAGCGATCCCAGCCCGAGAGCGGCCCCAGGCCCCTCCACGTTCTATCTCGAATCCATGATCTACCTCGACGAAACCGGCACCGAGGAAATCACTGCCTTCCCCTACATCTGGGACCACCCCGCCCCCACCTGGACCCAGAAAACCCACCCCACCCTCACCCCCAAAATCGAGAACCCCACCACCTGGCTGCACTCCCCAACCTTCGACACCAACTACGCATCCAAAAACAACCACTACCACGGCACCTTCTACCTCAACCCCGACAAGACCATCATCTACTACACCGGCACCACATTCTGAGGGACGTGCGATTTCCACTACGACGTCGTGGACCTCGACTTGTACTGGCACATATGCGGCCAGTTGTTGCGGGGTGTGAGAGGTTTGCCTGCCGGAACCGCGATCAGCGGAATCTCCATCGAATGATTGCGCGACGGGAGTGCGGAGACCTCCAGTAGTCCGATCGGAGGCTATTGCTGGCGGGCGCGCGAAGGGGCGACTCGGTCGGGTTCGTTGGGTTGTTTGGGGTAGACGGGTGGCCAGGGGGCGTCCATGAGGCCGGCGGCCATGTCGGCTTCGTGCAGGGCGAGCAGCGGGGCGAGGGACTGCGGGGTGTCGTTGATGGTGGACCAGGGGTCGCCGTCGGTGGCGAGTCGTGCAGGGACGGTCGCGATGGTGAGGGTTTTGGGGTCGACGGAGGAAAGAGCGTCCCAGTGCAGGGGTGTTGAGACTTGGGCGTTTTTGTTGTCGCCGCGGACCGACCAGGCGCCGAAGACCGTTTTGTGTGGGGCGTTCTGGTTGTAGTCGACGAAGATCCGGGCCCCGCGTTCTTCCTTCCACCAGGCCGCCGTGATGAGGTCGGGGCGGCGGCGTTCCAGTTCGCGGGCGACCGCCACCGCGGCGAAGCGGACTTGGTAGGAGTCCCACTGCGATTCCAGGCGCATGTAGACATGCAGGCCGCGTTTGCCGGTGGTCTTCACGAACGCGGTTAGACCTAGCTCGGTCAGAAGGGCCCGAAGTTCATGAGCGGCGAGCACGGCCTCGGCGAAACCCGTGCCCGGCTGCGGATCGAGGTCCAGGCGAAGTTCGTCCGCGAAGGCGGGCGCGGCCGCGAGGTACGGCCACACGTGAAAGCCGAGACACGCGAGGTTGACGGCCCAGGCGACGTGCGCGAGATCGGCGATGACCAGCGCCTCGGACGGCGTCCCGTTGACGGTCTCCACGGTGGTGGTCGACAGCCAGGGCGGCACCGTGGCGGGCACGCGCTTCTGGAAGAACGAAGGGCCGCCCGCGCCCTGCGGATACCGCTGCATCAGCACCGGCCGCCCACCCATCGTCCGCATCAACGGCTCCGAGACGGCCTGGTAGTACTGGATCAGATCGAGCTTGGTCTCGCCGCGTCCCGCGAAGAACACCTTGGACGGGCTGCTGATGGCCACCTCAACGTCTCCTACCAGCATGAACGGCACGCTACCCGGACTGACAGCCGGTGTCAGGATTCCGGGGCAGAATTAACCCCGTGCGTGCGAGCCGGTTGCTGTCCGTCCTTCTCCTGTTGCAGGCGAGGGGGCAGATGACTGCGCAGGAACTGGCCGATGAGCTGGAGGTCTCGGTAAGAACCATCTACCGGGATGTCGATTCGCTGAGCGCCGCCGGTGTTCCGGTGTACGCGGATCGGGGGCCTGCGGGCGGGTACCGCCTGCTGGATGGGTACAAGACGAAGCTCACCGGGTTGACGACGGCCGAGGCCGAGACGCTGTTCCTCGCGGGCATGCCGGACCAGGCCGCGGAGCTGGGGCTTGGGGAGGTATTGGCGGCGGCGAAGCTCAAGCTGCTGGCCGCCATGCCGCCCGAGCTGCGCGAGAAGGCCGAGGCCATCCGGGAACGGTTCCTGTTCGACGCGCCCGGCTGGTTCAAGGAGCAGAAACCGCCGGAGCACCTGGTCACCACGGCGAGCGCGGTGTGGGAGCAGCGCAGGATCGCCGTGAAGTACCGCCGCTGGGGTAACTCCGAAGTGGACAGAGTCATCGAGCCCCTTGGCCTGGTGCTGAAGAACGGCACCTGGTACCTGATCGCGAACAGCAACGGCGAGGCCCGCACCTACCGGGTCTCGCGGATCCTCAGCATCGAGCCGCGCGACCTGTTCGACCGCCCCGAGGACTTCGATCTGGCCCGCCACTGGGAGACCGCGTCCGAACGCGTCCAGACCACGCTCTGGAAAGGCGAAGCCAAGGTGCGTCTCACCGAACGCGGCCTGAAACTGGCGTTCCTGCTCGGCCCGGTGGTCGGCCGGGCCCTGCAGGACACCGACCACCACCCCGACGAGGACGGCTGGACCACGGTCACCCTCCCCATCGAGACCAACATGCACGCCCTGCACGCGATCCTGCAGCTCGGCGCGGACGCGGAAGTCCTCGAACCGCCGGAACTCCGCCAGATGTTCACGCAGGCCGTCCAGGACCTCGCCCGGATCTACACCTAGCCGACGTCCCGCGCCGCCAGGTCCTCCTCGGTCTCCCGCCGCACCAACGGACGCGCGATCCCGTCCCGCACCCCGACAATGGGCGGCCGGCACACCTGGTTGTAGTTCGACGCCAACGAATGGTGGTACGCCCCGGTCACCGGCACCGCGAGCAAATCCCCCGCATGAACATCACCGGGCAAGCCGACATCCGAAGCGATCACATCGCCCGCCTCACAATGCCTCCCGACAACGGTGACTGTCCGAAGTGGAGCGCATGAGGACCGGCCCGCCAGCCGGACGCAGTACTTGGCCCCGTAAAGAGCCACCCGCATGTTGTCGCTCATCCCGCCGTCGACGGCGACGAAAGACCCCTTCACCGCAACGACACGATACAGCGTGACCCCGGCTGGACCGGCAAGAGACCGCCCAGGCTCAACAGTCAACCGCGGCACCGCAAGACCCAGCAGAGAAGCAGTGTAGGAAACGGCAACCCGAACCCGCTGCGCATACCCAACGAGGTCAAACCCAGGCTCACCAGTCAGATACGGCACGGCATACCCACCACCGAGGTCCAACTCCCGCAACACCACACCAAAGCGATCCCGGACGGCACCCAGCAACGAGACCATCCGCCGAGCAGTCTCCTCGTAAGCGGCCACAGTGGACACCTGCGAGCCGATGTGACAGTGCACCCCCGCGAGCCGCAGACTCGGCTGAGCCAACACCGCCGAGACCGCGTCCATGGCTGTAGACAACGGAAAACCGAACTTCTGCGAGTCAACCCCCGTGGTGATCGCCTTGTGGGTATGGGCATCCACGCCCGGGGTCACCCGGATCAACACCCGCTGCGGATATCGTGCCAAAGTACCCAGTTCCGCGATCTCGTCCAGCGAGTCGACGACGATCCGGTCGACCCCGTACGCCAACGCCGCCTTGAGGTCCTCGGGCGTCTTGACGTTGCCGTGCATCAGGATCCGCGAGGCCGGGAAGCCGACGGCGCGCGCGACCGCCAGCTCACCCGCCGAGCACACATCCAGCGACAGGCCCTCCTCCATGACCCAACGCAGAACAGCGCGGCACAGCAGGGACTTCCCCGCGTAAGCGACTTCCATCTCGGGTAGAGCGGCCCGGAAGTCCCGGCACCGCAACCGGAACGCGTCCTCAGCCAGAACGTACGCCGGAGTGCCGAACTGGGCCGCGAGGGAAACGGCTGGGACGCCCGCGAAAACGAGGCCGTCCTGGCCAAGGGTGGTACCAAGCGGCCAGATGTCCGGCTCCAGCCTGGTATGCAGGCATCTGCCCATGGTCGGCAGCACGTCGGCGAGCGTCACCGTGTCCTCCTGTGGTGGTCCTGCCCCCACCACAGCGCCAAATCCGGGCCCGAGTGCCCAATGAGGACACGGGATTGACGACCAACCCAGTGTTGTTAGCGCTGTCTTGACGGTTGCGTGGTGCCGGCCACATCAAAACGCCTGAGCGAGTTCCCGGGCTCGCTCATGCGCCAGCTTGCGGTCCGCGTCCGCCGTCGTGGTCACGAGATCAGGCCGGAATGCCACGCTGACGATGTCCGAGATCCCGGCCCACTGCAGCCAGTTCTCGAAGTACGGCTGCTGGAAGTCGGCGCCGAACGACGGCGGTAACCCAGGCCCGTAAACCGCGCTGGTGTAGACCACGGCGGCCTTGCGGCCCTGCAAAAGCCCCGTGTAGCCGTGTTCGGGCGAGAACGAGAACACCATGCCCGGCTGGCTGATCACGTCGATCAGCTGCTTGAGCACGTACGGCACGCCCGAGTTCCACATCGGCACGCTGAACAGGTACTTGTCGAACGACGCGAACCGCTCGAACGTCCGCACCGCCGCGTGCCAGTCGTCACCGGCAGGCTCTTGACCTGCGAAGACAGCCATCTTGGCGGCGACCGCGGACGGCCCGAACGCGGGCAGCGTGCCGTCCCACAGGTCGAACTCCTCGACGGTGTCGGCCGGATGCGTCTCCCGGTAGACGTCGAGGAACGTGCGGGCGATCGCGAGCGACTCGGACGCCTCACCACGCGGCGAGGCGGACACGTGCAGAACCCTGGCCATGATTCTCCTTCAAATCGGACTGCGGTCCGTTTGAAGGTTAGCGGACTACGGTCCGGTTGTCACCCCGCTGAGCACCAGCCGGGCGAGCGAGACCGCGCCCGCCGTCGCGCGCGCCGCGGAATAGTCCAGTGAGCTGCGCAGATCCGCGCCGAGTGTGGCGAGGATCGCGTGCGCCAGGTAGTCGGCGTCCAGGTCCGGCCGGGCCTTCGCGAGCAGCACGGTCACGTGCCGGTGCCACAGCTGGTACGCGCCGATCCGGTACCGGGCGCCCGGGCTCGCGGTCTCGGACAACCGGACCAGGTCCAGGCTCTCCTCGAGGAAAGCCGCGTACGCGGTCACGAACGCGATCAGCCGCTCGCCTGGCGGGGCACCCGGGCCGAGCGGCGGCGGGCCGGACAACATGCCCTCCTGCAGCACCGACTCGCGGTCCCCGAGCAGGGCCGCGGCCAGGCCGGACTTGTCGCCGAACCGCCGGAACAGCGTGCCCTTGCCGACCCCGGCGGCCGCCGCGACCTGGTCCATCGACACGTTCGCCACGCCGTTCTCGGCGAACAGGCGCGCTGCCGCGTCCAGGATCTTGCCGCGGTTGCGCGCCGCGTCCGCGCGTTCCCTGGGAGGCGAGCTCCCGATGTTCAGCAGTTCGTCAGCCACGAACAGGACTGTAGTCCGAATCAGTTCCCGCTGGTGTAGGAGACCAGGTGGTTGACCATGTTCTCGGTGATCTTCTGCAGTGCCCGCCGGTAGAGCCAGCCCATTCCGGGCACCTTCGCGCGGAACGTGGTGTGCCAGCGGATGTCCGTGCCGCCGTCGACCGGGGTCAGGTCGATGTTGGCCCGGTAGTCCCGCAGTGCCAGGCCGCTGAGCAGCTCGTAGCTGAACCGCTTGTCCGGCACCAGCTCGGCGACCCGCTCGCGCATCTTGTACTTGCCGGTGTGGAAGTTCCGGATCGCGCCGACACTCTCCGGTTCGGGCGTGCCGGCCTTTTCCAGGACGAACCTGTCCAGTGGCCCCCAGGTCGGCCAGGTCGAACCGTCCCTCAGCAACGCGTAGATGGTCGCCGGGTCGGCGGTGGAGTGGCCGCGTGCGTCGATCTTCTGCATCCCTGCCTCCTTCGTGTACCAGATGGTACATGTACCATGTGGTTCAGTGAGCGAGAAACAACGGCTGCTCGAAGCGGCTGTCGACTACGTGGCCGACCAGGGCATCGGCGAGAAGAGCCTGCGCCAGCTGGCGGCCGCGCTCGGCACCAGCCACCGGATGCTGATCTACCACTTCGGGTCCAAGGAAGGCCTGCTCGTCGAGATCATCAAGACCGTCGAGGCGCGTCAGCTAGCAGTGCTAGCCGATCTGGCGGAGGTAGAAGGCGAGTCGCCCGGCGACGCCGCTCGCAGGTTCTGGCAGCGGATCGCGAACCCCGCGCTCTGGCCGAACGAGCGGCTGTTCTTCGAGGTCTACGGCCAGGCCCTGCAAGGCCGCCCGGGTACGACTCACCTGCTGGACGACGTGATCCACTCCTGGGTCCGGCCTTTGACCGAAATGATTGCTGCGCAAGGGTTTCCCGCGGAACAGGCGCAGAACCTGGCTCGGTTGGGGCTTGCGACGAGCCGAGGTCTTCTGCTCGACCTGCTCGCCACCGGCGACCGGGCCGGGGTGGACGCGGCGATGGAACAGTTCATCACCATGTACGAGGCTCAGCTGCCCGGCCGCGCCACACCGCTCTCGTAGGCCAGATACACCGCCTGCGCCCGGTCTCGCGCGCCGATCTTGGTGAACAGCCGCGAGACATAGGTTTTCACGGTCGAGTGGGTGAGCCGGAGGTCCGAGGCGATCTCGGTGTTGGTCCGGCCACGGGCGACCAGTCGCAGCAACGCGGTGTCCTGTTCGGACAGTTCCGGCAGTGAACCGGTCGGGATGCCAACGGTGTCCAGCAGCCGCCGGGTGATCGACGGTGACAGGACCGCCTGACCCGACGCCACGTCCCGGATCGCCTCGACGACCCGCTCCGGCGGCGCGTCCTTGACCAGGAACCCCCTGGCGCCGGCCCGAAGCGCGGCGTGCAGGTTCTCGTCGTGGTCGAACGTGGTCAGGATCAGCACGGGCTGAGAGATCCGGCGGGCCGCCTCGATCCCGTCCACGCCCGGCATCTGGATGTCGAGCAGGATCACATCCGCTTGGGGCGCAAGGGCGATCGCAGCCGATCCGTCCGCGGCCTCGCCCACCACGGTCATGTCCGGCTCGGTCTCCACGACCATGCGCAACCCGGCGCGGACAATCGGGGCGTCATCGCAGATCAGCACCGAGATCATGACGGGAACACCGCCCGGACCGACCAGCCGCCCTCCGGCCGCGGCCCGGCGACCAGCGAACCACCCGCCAGCACCGCCCGCTCGCGCATGCCCGTCACCCCATTGCCGGGCCGGGCTGGCATGCCCAAGCCGTCGTCCAGCACCTCGACCTCCAGTGCGTCCGGCCGGTAGCGGACGCCGACATGCGCGGTCGCGCTTCCCGCGTGCCGCACCACGTTCGTCAATGACTCCTGCACGATCCGGTAGGCCGCGTTACCCACCTTGACCGGCACCGTCTGCGGCTTGCCCTCGGTGGAAACCTGGACGGCCAAGCCGTTCGAGCGCACGTTGTCGACCAACGTGGACAGATCGTCCAGGGTCGGCGCCGCACGGACGGACTTCAGCAACGCGCGCGTCTCGGTCATGCCCTGGCGGCCGACCTCCTCGATCCGGGCCAGCACCTCGACGGCCGCCGCGGGATTGGTCTGCGCCATCCGGCGGCCGCCCCCGGCGAGCACGACCATGCCGCTCATGGTGTGCGCCAACATGTCGTGCAGTTCGCGCGCGATCCGGGCCCGTTCCTCGGCCACGGCCTGAGCCGCGATCGCGGTCGCCTCATCGCGCCGGGTGCTCTGGTAGCGACCGAGAAACCACGCCGAGGCAACGTATCCGAGCACCAGCAGGATCGCGAGCCCGATCCCGCCTTGCGAACGTTCCTCGGTGACCGGCCCCATCGCCACCAGAACGCCCGCGGCCATAACAAGAACCGTGATCCCAACGCCCAAAGCCCAGCGCCGAGGGGCGTACGCGGCCACGCCGTACAGCGCGACCCAAGCGACGCACAACAGGCTGAACCCGGTCTCCCAGTGCCACAGGATCGAAGCCACGAACGTCGGCGCGACCAGCGCGAACACCACCACCGGATATCGCCGCAACCAGATCAACGCGACACATCCGGCGACCGCCGCCACCGCGGCCGCCCAGCTCAGGCTGTTCAGCATCAGTAACGCCGTGGCCAGTCCGCCTGCCAGCGCGATGTCCCGGGACATGGGTCCACCGTAGGGCGGTCGACTCCGGTCGGCTTCCGGGATAAACCCCGGTCGATCCCGGGATATCCCTGAGATCGACGCGTGCCGAGGCCGCGCGTTCCTAGCGTCACCGGCATGAAGACACCGTCCACTTTGGTCTACGATGAGACGACCATGGGCGTGCAGTCCATCACCTCCGGCCAGAACGGCACCGCCCGATCCGGGATCTGGGTGTACCAGAACGGGTTGAAGCACCTCTTCGACCTGGACCTGGGCGCCCAGGGCGGTTCGGGACCAGGCCCCGACCACGCCGCCGACCGAGCGGCCCCGGCCGCCCGGCCTGAACATCGCGGACACCCTCACCGCCTGGTCCTTCGCCGGTGACAAGGCCGCCGCGGTCCGCGAGAACGCCCATCACTCCACCGCGAGTGGTCCGGATCGATGGCACCGACATCACGGATGTCTTCAACCCCAACCTGGACGTGCCGCCGGTCCAGGCTCCGGTTGCGGCGCAGTGGACGAATGTGCACGGCCACAAGGCATCGCCGGGTACAGCCGGGGCGCGGAGGTCACGCAACTGGCGATCTCGCATTCGAACGTGTTCAAGGCCGCCTCGTCCGGCGAAGGCGGCTACTGGCTGTTGGGCGCGCAGATCCCGTACGCCGCCGAACAGGCCAGGGAGGTCTTCGGTGGTTCGCCGGTCGACCCGGCCGCCGTCGAGAAGGCGCAGAACCTGGACTGGTTCGACTACTGGCTGACCGGCCGCCGCGATCCGGATCCCGCGAAGAAGGCCCAATACGCCCGGTGGGACGGGATGCGCCCATAGAATCGGAAGAACACCTCCGGATCGGAGCCGCCGATGACCGAACGACCGTTGCGCGCCGACGCACGACGTAACCGCGCACGCGTTCTGGAAGTGGCGACCGAGGTCTTCGAGAAGGACGGCATCGACGTGCCGGTCGAGGAGATCGCCAAACGCGCCGGTCTGGGGGTCGGCACGCTGTACCGGCACTTCCCGACCAAGGAGGCGCTGTTCGAGGCGATCATCATCGACCGGGTGGAACGCCTGGCCGCCGAGGCGACCGAGATGGCCGGGGCCGAGGACCCGGGCCAGGCGTTCTTCGAGTTCTTCACGACGATGATCAGCAAGGTGGTGCTCAACCGGGCGCTCAGCGAGATCCTGGCCACCGAGATGGGCCAAGACGTCGCAGGCCTGGCCGGCGGCGCGAAAGAGGATCTCCGGCGCGCTCAGGACGTGCTGCTGGAACGCGCTCAGCGAGCCGGGGCGGTGCGCGCGGACCTGACCGGGGACGAGGTGAAAGCCGTGGTGCTGGGCATCGTCACCGCCGAACGCCAGGCCGGCGGCGATCCCGGCCGGCTGGCCGGGATCATGCTGCAGAGCCTGCGTGCCGGTTAGAACCCGGTCAGAACTTGGTGTCCGCCAGGGTGTTCCAGAACATCAGCTCGTAGTCGAGCAGCAGGTGACCGTGGCGGCGGGCCTCCGTGGGTTCCCAGCCGGTGTCCAGTGCCGCCTGGATCGCGTTCAGGGCGACCTGTTCCAGCTCGGGCACCGGGGTGGCGAAGAAGTCGAAGAACCTGGTCTCCTCGAACTGGTACACCGACTTCAGCGACCGGGAGATCTCCGCGCAGTACTCACCGAAAGCCGCGAAGTTCGCGAACAGGGCGAGCAACGCGTCCACCGGCTCGGCGTTCAACGCCAGGGACGCGACATACGCCGCATACGCCTGGCACCCGGCCTGTGGCGTGTATTCGCCTTCGTCGAACCCGGTGGCGTCGATCAACGGCTGCACCAGGTCCAGCGAGATCCCCTCGCCCCCGGCCAGCGTGCCGAAGAAATTCCGGGCCGCCGGTTCCTGCGCCCGCGCGGCCAGTGTGAGGAACGCCCGCCAGTCGCTGCCGATGATCCGGCGTTCTTCCGCCGCCAATGCGCCGATAATGGACACAGAAGCGCTGCCATCTGCTAGCAATGGCAGCAGCCGGTTAGCCCCCGGCTGCGGTGTCAGTTCGGTCTGGGTCTGCTGCAGCACATCACGAGCCGAAGAGGTCACCGTGTAAACGTTACGCGAATGGAGCATGGCGCAGGTCACGCCGGGGTCGCGTAAGCCGTAGGTTCGCCGCACGTCCCAGTACCAGCTACCCACACCGACAAGGAGTCTGAGGGGAGATGGACTACTTGCACGATCTCGTCGCCGTGCAGGTCGAGCGTGCCTGGCGGGCGGAGACCGAGTTCGAGCGCCTGGCCGCTGAATCTGGGATCAGTGCCGACCACGCCAACCACCTGTTGAAGTTCGCCGTACAACGAATCGCCGAGGGCACGGCGTCCACGATGGACCCGTACGCCCTGGCCACCTCCTGGATCCGCAGCTAGCGAAGCTGTTCCCGCTCGAACCCGCCTGTTACGTTGGTAATTCACCTTTTCCACGGCAGGGGGAGGGCGTAGTGGTCGAGGTCGCGCGTTCCGGCTGGCAGATCGAGCAAAAAGGGATCGACTGGGTCGCGCAGGACGAGCGGCACAGCAGACCGCGCAGTCTGTTCTGGCCATGGACCGCCGCCAACTTCAGCTTTTTCACCGTGGCGTACGGGGTTTTCGTAGTCAGCCTTGGTCTGGACCCCTGGCAGGGCGCGCTCGCGGTGGTGATCGGCCTTGGCCTGTCGTACCCCGTCGTCGGCCTGGTCGGGATGGCCGGGCTGCGTGGCGGCGCGCCGACCATGACGCTCAGCCGGGCCGCGTTCGGCTTCCACGGCAACAAACTGCCGACGTTCTTCGTCTGGTTGTCCTACGTCGGCTGGGAGACCGTCAGCGTCACGCTCGGCGCCCTTGCCACCCGGACGATCCTGCGACGGCTCAGCCCGGACCTGGCAACCACGCCCATGGTCGTGATCGGCTTCCTGGTCACGACCTTGCTCGTGGTCCTGGTCGCGGTGTACGGCTACGACACGATCATCCGGGTGCAGCGCTGGATCACCGTGGCGGTCGCGGTCGCGGTGGCCGGCTACTTCGTGATCATCATCCCGGACCTGAACTTCGGCGCTCCCACCACGGGCGGCAGCCTCGCTTTGGTCGTCGGCGGAATCACGCTGGTGATCGCGAACGGCATCGGCTGGACGCCCGGCGGCGCGGACTACAGCCGGTACACCAAGGGATCGCCGAAGTCCGTGGTCTGGTGGACCGCGATCGGCGGCGCCACCGCGCCGGCCGTGTTGATGTTGTTCGGCGTCCTGCTGACCGCCGGGGATCCCGCGCTGGCCATGGCGGCCGCGGCCGACCCGATCGGCGCGTTCGCGGTGAAGCTGCCGACCTGGTTCCTGGTGCCGTTCCTGCTGGCCACGATCCTGAGCGTGATCGCGGGCGCGGTGTTCAACCTGTACAGCTCCGGCCTGAACCTGCTCGCGCTGGGCCTGCGCATCCCGCGCTGGGCCGCGGTGACCATCGACGGCGTGCTGATGGTGCTCGGCGGGCTGTACCTGATCTTCGTGGCGCCCAGCTTCTTCGCGCCCGTGCAGTCGTTCCTGATCGTGATCGGCGTGGTGACCGCCGCCTGGTCGGCGATCTTCGTGACGGACCTGTTCCTGCACAGGCGATCCGGCTACGACAAGGACGCCCTGTACTCGCCCGCGGGCTACGGCGGCGTGAACCTCGCGGGCGTCGTGTCTTTGGTGGTCGCGATCGTGGTCGGACTGGGACTGGTGACCTCACTGGATCCCAACATCCGTGCCGTTCTGGGATACCTGCTCACCCCGGCGGCTCAGGCGGGCACGCTCGGGGCGAGCAACATCGGTGTGGCCGTGGCATTTGTCGTGGCCGCTGCGCTGTATTCGTTGCTCAGCACCACTGTCCTCAAAGTACGGTCGCGCTAGCCCCGGGGTGTGGTGTGGTCGATCAGCTCGGCCCACCGCTCGCCCGCCGTTGACCAGGGATGGTCACTGCGCAGGACGGCGATGGTGGACGTCTTGAAGACCGTCTCCCGGCCGGTGAGATACTCGGTGAGCATCTCCAGCGCGGGGTTGTGGCCGACGATGACCGCGGTCTCGACGTCCTCGGACATCTCCTGGACGACCTCAAGCTGCGGGCCGTAGTAGATCCGGCTGTCCTCGGTCACCGTCGGCGGGATGGTGAGCTGCGCGGCGGCGTTCTCCCAGGTCTGGCGGGCCCTCAGCGCGGGCGAGACCACGGCGAGGTCAAGACCGGGCACGTTCTCGTTCAGCCACTGGCCCGCGACCGGCGCGTCCCGCAGACCCCGTGGCCCGAGCGGGCGGTCGAGGTCGGCGACGCCGTCCGGCCAGGCCGACTTGGCGTGCCGGAGAATGACCAGGGTCACCATTGCGGCACCACCAACGTGAGACCGACGAGGTGGTGGTCGGTGGTGTCGTTCAGGCGCGCGAGCGGGGAGTCCGGCGTCGGCCAGAACACCTCGGTGTGCAGCGGGATCAGGTTGCGCGACGGCAGGACGTAGTCGACCCGCAGGTTGCCGGGGGCATTGTCGTTGAAGTCGCCGGTGTCGAACCAGGGGTTGCCGCGCTGGGTGAGGTTGGCGCCCTTCTGGTCCTGGCTCGCGCGGACCGCGCCGAGACTGCCGGGCTTGAGGTCGAACAGCCGCGGCGAGGAGATCAGCTGCTGGATCGCGCCGGGAACGCTGTCGCCGTCGACCGGGTCGGAGTTGTGGTCACCGGCGATGACGAACTTCGCGCCGGGCGCGAGGCCGCCGCGCTTGCCCTTGTCGTCGTACAGATACCCGGCTTTACCTGGGGTGATGTAGTCCGCCCACAGCCGGATCTCGTCGTGGTTGCGGGTGCCGTTGCGGTCCTCGGGGCCGTCGAAGCTCGGCGGCGTGGGGTGGTCGACCAGGAAGTGCACCGTCTCGCGACCGATCTTCAACGGCAGGTCCCAGTGCGATTTCGAGGACAGCCGGAACACCGCGAGCTGCTGCGGTGAGTACCAGTCGTGCGGCGCGGGCGTGGCCGGGTCGTCCGGCAGCAGCGCGCCGGGCATGTCCTTCCACAGGAAGTGCTGGAACGTGCGGACGTGCTGGGTGTCGATCGGGTACTTGGACAGCACGAGCATCCCGTACTGGCCCGGGAACAGGCCGAAGCCGTAGGCGTCGTCCGGGCCGTCGGTCTTGCCGTCGCGGTTGAAGTCGAGGCCGCTCGGCACGCCCGTGTTCACCGGCGCGGTGTACGCGTACGGGAAGTCGATCGGGCGCGCGCCGTTCTGGCCGTGCTGCAGGTAGTTGGCGCGGAACAGGTTCGCGGCCTGGTTGTCCGGCACGTAGTCGAACTCGTTGATCAGCAGCACGTCCGGGCGGTCCCGCTGGATCACCTCGGCGACCTTCCTGGCCTGTGCGTTGTCCGGCGTGGACAGGTCGGTGACCAGCTGGCCGGCGGCGCCGCGGTTGAGCGACGCGTTGAAGGTGGAGAACCGGACCTGTGCCGGCCACTGGGAGGCCTCGGCGGGGTGGGCGATCACTCCGGCGATCAGGGCGCCGGTGAGCAGCACGCGAGTCAGCACGTCAGCTGACTCTGCCATGCCTGGGTTGCCGGTGCACAAACATCCGCATTCAGCCTGATGAGGGACCACCATCCGAACGGACTGTGGTGGGATCGGCTAATTGTTTGTATCTTGGGCGACCGTTACACCCATTTGGGTTAACTCAAAGGAGTTGTCTCGGTTGTCTTTCCCTGCACGAGTCGTGACCGTCTCGACCGCTCTGGCAGCCGGTGCCGCGCTGGTCGTCACGCCCGTCGCGCAGTCCGCCCCCGAACAATCCGTCATGTTCGACGAGCCTCAGCCGTTATCCGCGGCGCCCGCCCTGGTCACGGCCATGATCAACGGCCTGCCGGTGGCACAGGTGCGCCGGATGGCCAAGGGGAACCACTTCCAGCTGGACCAGACCGGCATGATCCGCTCGGTCGAGAAGGTGTCGCCCAAGCCCGCTGCCAGGACCGCGCTGGACGCGCCGCCCGGGACCGACGTGTTCAAGCTGCACAGCCGCCCTGGCTCCAACCGGACCATCTACCTCGACTTCACCGGGCACAGCGTGTCCGGCACCGCGTGGAACGGCGGCGCCCAGATCGACGCGCCCGCCTGGTCGGCCGACGGTGACCCGTCGACGTTCAACGACGCCGAGCGCGACACCATCTACCAGGCTTTCCTCGCCACCTCCGAGGACTACCGGACCTTCGACGTGGACGTGACCACCGAGGAGCCGAGCGACGACAAGATCACCCGGTCGAACGCCGACGACCAGGTCTACGGCACCCGCGCGGTGATCACGCCCAAGGACGTCGTCAACTGCGGCTGCGGCGGCCAGGCCTACATCGGCACGTTCAACCGGACCAGCAACCACGCCAAGTACCAGCCGGCCTGGGCCATCGCCCGCGGTGACTACGACGGCAAGTCGATCGCCGAGATCGTGTCCCACGAGACCGGTCACAACCTCGGCCTGTCGCACGACGGCACCACCACTGGCAGCGAGTACTACGGCGGGCACACCAACTGGGCGCCGATCATGGGCGCGGGCTACGGCCAGCCGGTGACCACGTGGAGCCGGGGCGAGTACGCCGACGCGAACAACCCCGAGGACGACCTCGCGATCATCCCCACCAAGGGCGCGGTGACCCTCCCGGACGACTTCCCGGACACGACACCCAGCCAGTTGACGGACAACACCCCGGTGAGCGGAATCATCACCACCGACAGCGACGTGGACGTCTTCAAGATCACACATGCGGGTGGATCGCTGACCGCGACCGCCGTCCCCGCGGAGTTCTCCCCAGACCTGGACATCAAGCTGACGATCAAGGACGCCAACGGCACGGTCGTCGCCACCGTCGACCCGCCGGTCCGCCGGGTGTCGGAGACCCAGGCCAACGGCCTCGATGCCTCGTTCACCCAGGACCTCCCGGCCGGCGACTACACGTTCCAGGTCGAGGGCACCGGCGCCGGTGACCCGAAGACCAACGGCTACACCGGCTACGCCAGCATCGGCAAATACACCCTCACCGTCGACGCTGGCTGATGTTCTCGCTTGAGCGGCGCGTTTCCCTTGGGAGCGCGCCGCTTCTGCTCAGTAGCGGACGTCGCTGAGCAGCAGCGGCGGGTACACATCGGACCGCTCACCGTCCACAGTGGTCCCGGCGAACTGCAGCGTCGCCCGTATGGTGCTGGTGACCTGGGCGGGGTAGTCGAGGTCGGGTGCGGAGACCTCGTCGAGCCGCCGCACCTGCTCCTGGGACAGCTCCACTTCGAGCGCGGTGAGGTTGCTCTCCAGTTGTTCCACCCGGCGCGCGCCGATGATCGGCACAACCGTGCCCTGACGAGCCCGGAGCCAGGCCAGGGAGACCGCGGCTTCGTTCGTGCCCAGCTCGTCGGCCACTGCGGTCACCGCGTCGATGACCTTGTACTGGTCCTCCGTCGGGACGCCGACGTACGCCGCGCGGGCGGAGTCGGTGCTCTCGTTGCCGCGGCGGTACTTCCCGGACAGGAACCCGCTCTTCAGCGGGCTCCACGGGACCAGCGCCATGCCCTGGTCGAGCGCGAGCGGGCCGAGTTCACCCTCGAGGGTGCGCGCCAGCAGCGAGTACTCGACCTGCAACGCGATCAGCGGCGTCCATCCCTTCAGCAGAGCCATTGTCTGCGCCTGCGCGGTGACCCAGGCGGGCGTGTTGGAGAAGCCGATGTACCGGATCTTGCCGGTTCGCACCAGGTCGTCGAGGGCGCGCATGGTCTCCTCGACCGGGGTGTTGCGGTCCCAGTTGTGCAGCCAGTACACGTCCAGGTAATCGGTCCGCATGCGGCGCAGGGTTTCGTGCAGCTGGGCGATGATCGCGCCGCGGCCGGCGCCGCCGCCGTTCGGGTCGCCGGGGTACATGTTGGCGAAGAACTTCGACGCCAGCACAACGCGTTCGCGCTTGCCGGGCTGTGTGGCGAAGTAGTCGCCGAGGATCCTCTCCGAGTGGCCGTTGGTGTAGAAGTTGGCCGTGTCGACGAAGTTGCCGCCGCGGTCCAGGTAGGTCGAGAGGATCTTCTCGGACTCCGCCACGCTGCAGCCCGCGCCGGGCGGATCCTCGCCGAACGTCATCGCGCCGAGCGCGAACGGGCTGACGCGCAGGCCGGACCGGCCGAGGGTGACGTAGTGGTCGAGCGCCATGGAAGTGCTCCTCAGGTCTGGGAATCCGTCCCTTCCATGGAACCCCTCGCGGACGGTCTGGCGGTAGGCAGATCGTCGCTGGCTCTTGCCTGATCCTGCTCCACAGGGTGCGATCGGGTCGTCGGGGTGTTTCCATGGTGGGGTGAGCGAAGTTGTGGACGAGATCACCGGCCTGATCGAGCGGCATGCGCGGCCGGACATGCAGACCGCCATCGACGGGCTGGTGCTGTCGATCGCGGAGTCCTCGGCGCCGGACTACACGTTGGCCGAGCCGTTGTTCGTGCTGATGGCCAAGGGCGGCAAGCGGTTGTTCCTCGGCGACCAGCTTTTCGAGTACCGCTCAGGGCAATGCCTCGTGGTGACCGCGGATCTGCCGGTCACCGGCCACTTTCTCGACGTGCCCTCGTTCGGTGTGGGCCTCGTCCTGCGGTCAGCCACCATCGCGCCGCTGCTGCTGGAGGCCCCACCGACACGCCGGGTCACGACCGGCGAACCCGCGATGGCCACCGGCGACGCGAGCCCGGTCCTGCTTGACGCCGTGGTCCGGTTGCTGCGCCTGCTCGACACGCCTTCGGACATCGCCGTGCTGGCGCCGTTGATTGAACGGGAGATCCTGTGGCGCCTGCTCACCGGCCCGCACGGTGCCATGATCCGCCAGATCGGCCTGGCGGACAGCAACCTGTCGCACGTCAACCGTGCGATTCGGTGGATCAGGGAGAACTACGCCGAGCCGATGCGGATCGCCGACCTCGCGGCGCTCGCGGGCATGAGCCCGTCCGCGTTCCACCGCCACTTCCGCACGGTCACCGCGATGAGTCCGCTGCAGTTCCAGAAACGCATCCGTCTCCAGGAAGCCCGGTCGTTGCTGCTTGCCCACCCGCACGACATCGCCGGCGTCGGCCACCTCGTCGGCTACGACAGCCCCACCCAGTTCAACCGCGAATACCGCCGCCTCTTCGGTACTCCACCTGGACAACACGCCGCTCAGCTCCGCGCAACCACCCCCATCGACGCCCCACACCTCCCATAGTCGCGTTTGACTACGGATCCATAGTCATGTTTGACTATGGATGTGAGTAGTTCGAGACTCTTTGCGCTCAGTGCGTTGGCGCGTCGGGGGCAGATGCACGGCTATCAGATCCGGCGGGCGGCGCAGCTCGACCGGACCGAGCTGTGGACGGACGTCAAACCGGGTTCGCTGTACAACGTGCTGCGCCGGATGACGGACGAGGGCCTGGTCGAGGTGGTGCGCACGGAGAAGGTGGGCAACCCTCCGGAACGGACCGTCTACGCGATCACGGCGCGGGGGCGAGCGGAGCTGGTTTCGTTGCGCAGCGCGGCACTTGGGGACGTGCGGCTGCCGCCGGACCTGGTCGATCTGGCGCTTCAGTACACAGAGGACCTCACGTCCGACGAACTCGTTGAGGCCATTGGCAAGCGGCGGCAGGCCGTGGCCGGTCAGGTGGCGTTGTTCGAGGACGAGTTCCGTGCGGCCAAACCGGATCTGGCCGGGCTGGAGCCGTTGATCTTCGAGCACTGCCTGATCCGCCTGCGAGCCGAACTCACTTGGCACGACACCGTGCTCAGCACTCTTCAGGAGGGAAAGTCATGATCTTGGTAACTGGGGCGACCGGGACGATCGGTCGTGCTCTGATCGACCTGCTCGTCGATGCGGGTGCACCGGTCCGCGCAGCCACTCGGCGAACCGTCGACCTGCCGGTCGATACCGTGTACGCGGACCTTGGTTCGCCGGAAAGCCTTGTGTCCGCGCTCAACGGCGTGCAACAGGTGTTCTTGTTGTCCAGTGGCGCGGACATCCCCACGCACGACGCCAATCTCGCCCGCGCGGCAGTCGAAGCGGGCGTCGGCACCATCGTGAAGTTGTCGTCGGGGCGGGCCGGTGATCCCGCCGCGACCGATCCGATCCCGAACTGGCACCGCGCCGGTGAGCAGTCCGTTGAGGACAGCGGTCTGGCATGGACCTTCCTGCGTCCCATGGGGTTCATGTCCAACACACTCGCCTGGGCCGGGCCGATCCGCCGGGATCGTACGGTCTATGCGGCTTTTGCCGGCGGTCGCGTGGCGACCATCGCTCCGGAGGACATCGCCGCGGTCGCCGCTCGTGTTCTCACCGAACCGGGCCACGCCGGTCAGGCGTACACCCTCACCGGCCCGGAAGCCCTTACGCCTGCGGAAATGACCGCGATCCTGGCCGAAGTCCTCGAACTGCCACTGAAGTTCGTCGAGGTGTCGGCGGAAGTGGCGCGCCAGGCCATCCTTGACCACGGTGTTCCGCCGGTGATGGCGGACGCGATCATGGCGTTGCGGGCCACCGCGTTGTCGGAGTTCACCGCGACCATCAGCCCGGACGTCGAAAAGCTCACCGGCACCCCAGCGACGACGTTCCGTGAGTGGGCCTCGCGCAACCGAGCGAAGTTCCGGTAATCCGGTTGTCCGGCGTTCCGGAACGGCATTACGGTGCCGTGTGGATCTCTTCGCGCGCTCTTGGACGGCTTTGCTCGCCGCGGTCGCTGATCTCAAGGACGAGGACTTCGAGCGGCCGTCCGGTTGTACCGGCTGGCTGGTCCGGGATCTTGTGTGCCACTTGGTGATCGACGCCCAGGATGTCCTGATCACCCTCGCCACCCCCGCGGACACCGAGCCGACCGTGGACGCGATCAGCTACTGGCACGTGGTCGAACCTCCAACCGGCGACGACCCCCTCGACGCCCTGATCGTGCGCCTGGCCGCCGCCTACCAGGAACCGTGGCTGCTCAAGTTCCACCTCGACGACGTCGGCTCCGCCGCCGGCCGCGCCGCCACCCTCGCAAACCCCGAAGCGCTTGTGAGCACCCGCGACGAAGTCCTCACCGTCGCCGACTACCTCACGGCGTACGTCCTGGAATGGACCCTGCACCACCTGGATCTGACCGCAAACCTCCCCACGGCCCCCGAACCCCCGGCCGAGACCCTCACCCAAGCCCGCCACATGCTCGAAAAACTCGCCGGCGCCCCCTTCCCACCCACCCTCACGGACAAAGCAGCCCTCCTCATCGCCACCGCCCGCCGCCCACCAACCCCCGAAGAAAAAGCCGCCCTCGCCACGTATCCCACCCAACTCCCGATCCCCATCGGCTGAAAACGAAGCGGTCGATCACGTCAGAAACCCGCCCGCCCAACCCACCCCCGCTCACTAGCGCCGCGACCGTGTCCGACCACCAAACCCGCGACATCATCAAGAAAGCCTGAAAAACCTTCGCCGCCCACAACCCCACCAAGATCACCAAAAACAGCACCCCGCTGAAAGGCGACGCGTCCGCAGCCGCCGGACTCCGCCCAGCTCCCCACGCTGGAAGGCGGCGCCTCCGCTGGAAGGTGACGCGTCCGCAGTCGCAGGGCTCCGCCCAGCTCCCCCGCTGAAAGGTGACGCCGACACAGACGCCGGGCTTCGCCCGGCTCCCCCGCTGGAGGGTGAGGCCGCCGAAGGCGGCACGTGGGGGGCTTGGGGGGCTCGGCCCCCAACATGAAGACAAGCGACAAGGTCCGCGCAGTCCGCGGACATATGTCGCCCGAGCTTGTGGGCCCCCGGGGGATCGAACCCCGAACCCGCGGATTAAAAGTCCGCTGCTCTGCCAATTGAGCTAGAGGCCCGGCTGGTACAGCGTACCTAGGCTGCGCCAGTGGGTTTTGGGAGGGTGGTGGCGATGGTGTGGATGGCGGTGGTGATGTCTTGGGGGGTCATGGGGGTGGTGGGGTCGATGAGGAGCTGGGCCATGATGCCGGTGAGGAGTGCCTGGTAGAGGCTGCCCATGGCCCAGCGGGTGCGGTCGTCGGGTGGGGCGTCGCGGTCCTCGAAGGGGTAGGCGAGGCCTTCGCGGGCGTCGGCGAGGTTGCGGGCGAGGTCGGCGCGGAGTTCCTCGATGTGTGCGGCGAGGCCGATGACCTCGAACGTTGCCGCCCAGAGGGCTCGGTGGGCCGTGAACGAGCCGATGATGCCCGCCCAGATCTCCTCGAACCCCGTTGACCCGGCAAGTGCCCTGCCGATCTCTTCCGACCACTCCAGGGTTGCCTGCCGGAAGGCCTCGTTGAGCAGCGCCTCCTTGGACCCGAAGTGGTATCCGACGGCCGCCATGCTCACGCCGGCCTCGGTCGCGATGTCGCGGATGGATGTCCGCGCGTAGCCCTTGGTGTACAGGCAGCGTTTCGCCCCGGCCAGCAGGTCTTCACGGTTTCCCATGCGCTCATCCTAGTTTGGGCGAACGCCTTAGGCAAACGACTTGCGCGATCGCCTAAAACGGTTGTACGGTTCCGGCATCGACCAAGGAGGGCAACGACATGAAGATCCTGATCTCGGGTGCGAGCGTGGCCGGTCCGGCGCTGGCGTACTGGTTGCGGCGCTACGGTTTCCAGCCGACCGTCGTCGAGCGCGCCCCCGCGCCGCGGCCCGGTGGCTACGCGGTGGACTTCCGAGGTGCCTCGATGGACGCGCTCAGCCGGATGGGCATCCTCGACGAGGTGCGCAGGGCCGCCACCGACATGGGCGACATGGAGTACGTGAACGAGCGGGGCAAGCGGATCGCCACCACGCCGCCGGTGGTGTTCAGCGGTGAGCTCGAGGTCCTGCGGGGTGACCTCGTGAACATCCTCTACAACCGCACGCGCGAGGATGTCGAGTACATCTTCGACGACACCATCACCTCGATCGCCGAGGACGGGCACGGCGTCAAGGTCACCTTCCAGAACGCCGCCCCGCGGGCGTTCGACCTGGTCATCGGCGCGGACGGGCTGCACTCCAAGGTCCGCGAGCTGATGTTCGGCGGCGAGGAGCGGTTCATCAAGCACCTCGGCCTGTACGCCTCGGTGTTCACCGCCGGCAACCACCTCGGCCTGGACCACAAGGGCCGCTTCTACAACTCACCGGGCCGCACGGCGGGCATGTACCCGGCGCGGAACAACACCGAGGCCAAGGCGATGTTCTACTTCGCGTCCGACCAGCTGGACTACGGCAGGCGCGACACCGGACGCCAGAAGCAGCTGCTGCGGCAGGCGTTTGCGGATGAGGGCTGGGAGATTCCCCGGCTGCTCAACGAGATGGACCGGGCCGGCGACTTCTTCTTCGACTCCGTCAGCCAGATCCACATGGACCACTTCACCAGCGGCCGCACCGCGCTGGTCGGCGACGCGGGCTACTGCGCGTCCCCGATGTCCGGCATGGGCACCAGCCTCGCCCTTGTCGGGGCGTACGTGCTCGCCGGCGAGCTGAAGGCGGCCAACGGCGACCACCGGATCGCGTTCCCGCGCTACGAGCAGGAGATGCGGCCGTTCATCGAGTCCTGCTGGAAGCAGGCGGAGGACGGGCAGGCGTTCTTCGTGCCGCGCACCAACCGGATGATCAAGCTGCGCAACCTCAGCTACCGGATGCTCCGCTACCCGCCGATGCGCGGCATCTTCACCAAGATGGCCCTGAAGGCCGCCAACATCATCAAGCTGAAGGACTACTAGGGAATTCGCCCGGATGGTGGTCGCCCGGCGTTGTGGTTCCCACGTTCGGGGGAGGTGGTCCGGTCCCAGATCGCGGCCGTGTAACGGGATCCGTGATCGACCCGGACGTAACGGAAACCACGCCCGGAGGGGGACGAGATGCGCAGGATCCGCACTGCCCTGAGCCAGCTGGCCTTCGAACGCCGTTACAACGTCCGGACCGCCGAGAAGATTCCGCTCGCCGACCTGGGGATCGCGGCCGAGGGCCGCGGCTACTACGTCGCCGCCAGGTGGCGGACGCTGCGCCGGACGTTGTCCCGCCGGGAGATCGGCGCGCGGGACGTGTTCGTGGACTTCGGCTCGGGGATGGGCCGGATGGTGCTGGAGGCGGCCCGGTTCCCGTTCGGCCGGGTCATCGGCGTCGAACTTTCCCCGCAGCTGCACGAAATCGCGTTGTCGAACCTCCGGACCACCCGGCAGTGCCTCAGGTGCCCACAGGTCGACCTTGTCTGCGAGGACGTGCTGGGCTTCGAGATTCCCGATGACGTCTCGGTGGTGTTCTTCAACAACCCGTTCCAGGGCGAGGTTTTCACCGAAGTGATCGACCGCCTGGTCGGCACGGTGGACCGCAATCCCAGGCAGATCAAGGTGATCTACTACAACCCGGTCGAGCAACAGACCCTGCTCGACACCGGCCGCGCCCACCTGCTGCGCACGCTTACCCACGCCCGCAAGCGTGTCGCAGGTGAACCGTTCGGGCTGACCAACGTGTACGCGCTGTCGTAGGAGAACCCCAGAACGCGGTGCCGACAGCAGCGGCGGCACCGCGTGTCGTACCTCAGGAGCTGGATGTCGCGAGCAGGGCGTCGAGTGCGCCGTCCTTGACGTCGCTGACCAGCACGTGCAGCTGAGCCAGGCTCATCTGGATGCGCTGGCCGAAGTCGTCGGTGATCACGACGCGCTGCTCGTCCGGGGCGTCGGGGTCGATCCACAGCTCCGGGCAACCGCAGTTGCACTGCCCGCAGAAGGTGGCGATCCGTTCGAGCTTGCTCATGTGTCTCGGCCTGCCTCATATGGGTTTGGGCGGAATATGCCAACGAATCAGGTAAGCAGAACGTCCGTCCTTCCGGCCATCGGGCAATCGAGCGATTGAGTCGCTCGCATGGGGGATTGCGCAGAGTGATCAGTCACGCTCCGGATCACAGGCCGGTCACCGACTCGGCGATAGTGGCGCATACCAGGTGCGTAGTGGTGTTGACTCTGTCGTCATGGGAGCTCCTGTCAGTGCGCCGCCGGCGCAGCGGGGTGACTCCGTGCGGCGGCTGGCCCGCTCGGCGCGGACCACCCCAGGTCGCCTTGGGGTCGTGGCGACCGCGCTCGTCCTGCTGAGCGTGCTGACGGGCAACGTGGGCGCGCTGACCATGCAGGGCAGGCTGAACACGATCAGCGGCCTGGTCGAGCACCGCGAACCGCTCTCGGCCGCCGCCCAGCAGATCTACCGGTCGCTGTCCGATGCGGACGCGACCGCGTCGAGCGCGTTCCTGTCCGGTGGGTCCGAGCCGCCCCAGCTGCGGGAGCGCTACGAGATCGACATGGGCCAGGCCGGGGCCGCGCTGGCCAAGGCCGCGTCCGACGTCGGCGGGATCGCCGCGGCCGAGGACCAGGTCGACACGCTGAGCAAGCAGGTGCCGGTGTACGCGGGGCTGGTCGAGACCGCGCGCACGAACAACCGCCTTGGCCTGCCGATCGGTTCCGCGTATCTGCGCGAGGCGTCCACCTTGATGCGCACCAAGTTGCTGCCTGCCGCGCAGGAGCTCTACGCGATCGACACCCAGCGCCTCACCGACGAGCAGGACGACGCGAGCGGCGTGCCGTGGTTCGCGCTCATCGTGATGGTCGTGCTGCTGGCGGCCCTGATCGCCACGCAGGTTTACCTGACCCGCAAGACCAACCGCCTGCTCAACGTCGGCCTGCTCACCGCGTCCATCGCGATCGCGCTCGGTTTGATCTGGGGCGCGGTGGCCGGGGTCGTCTCGGCGTCGGCCATCAGCGACGCCCGCGAGCACGGCAACCAGCAGGTGGACGCGCTGGTGCAGGCCCGGATCGTCGCGTTGAAGTGCCGCGCCGACGAGACCCTGACGCTGGTCGCCCGCGGCGACGGCGCCGGTTATGAGCAGGAGTTCCAGAAGCTCGCGCCGACCCTGCCGGGTCTGCTGAGCAAGGCCGGGGTGAGCGACAAGGACGCGCAGGCCTGGCTCGAGGCGCACAAGAAGATCCGCGAGCTGGACACCGGCGGCCAGTTCGACCAGGCGGTGGCGCTGGCCATCGGCCCGGACCAGAACGGCGCGACGGCCGCGTTCAACCGGCTCGACCAGGACCTGTCCCAGGCCATCCAGCAGGGCCGGGAGAAGTTCGTCGACTCGACCTCCACCGCGTACAACGCGCAGGAGGCGCTGTTCCCGGGCATCGCGCTGCTGGCCGTGCTCGCCGCGGGCGGCAGCTTCCTGGGCATTCGGCAACGGCTGCGGGAGTACCGATGAGACGAGTCGCGCTGCTGCTGGCGGCGTTGGGCCTGCTGACCGCGTGCGGGGCGCCGGACAAACCGGTCGACCTGGCCGTGGTGACCGCCGTGGACCGGCCCGCGCCCGACGGCTACACCCCGGCGCAGAAGCCGACCGCGGGCTCGCAGGCGCCGAACTGCGGCGACCCGACGGTGAGCCTGCGGCCCGGCGGCCTGGCCGTGACGGGAACCATGGCCAAGATCAAGGAACGCGGCCGGCTGATCGCGGGCGTCGACCAGAACACGTTCCTGTTCGGCTTCCGCAACCCGGAGACCAACAACCTCGAGGGCTTCGACATCGACATGGCCAAGCAGGTGGCCAAGGCGATCTTCGGGGATGAGAACAAGGTCCAGTTCCGGGTGATCGCCTCGCGCGACCGGGAGGACGTGCTGACCAAGGGTGAGGTCGACATCGTGGTCCGCACGTACACGATCAACTGCGACCGGCTGCAGAAGATCGCGTTCTCCTCGGTCTACTACTCCACCGGCCAGCGGGTCCTGGTGGACAAGTCCTCGCAGGTCAAGGGGATCGAGGAGCTGGCGGGCAAGAAGGTCTGCGCGACCGCGGGCTCGACCTCGCTGACCCAGATCGCCAACAACCCGGCGAAGCCGGTGGCCATGTCGGTCGTCAACTGGTCGGACTGCCTGGTGCTGCTGCAGCAGGGTCAGGTCGCGGCGGTGTCCACGGACGAGCCGATCCTGGCCGGGATGGCCGCGCAGGACCCGAACGTCAAGATCGTCGGCCCGAAGCTGACCGACGAGCCGTACGGGATCGGCATTCCCAAGGCCAACACCGACATGGTTCGCTTCGTGAACGCGGTTCTCGACAAGATCCGCGGCGACGGGACCTGGCAGCGCAGCTACGACCAGTGGGTGGGCAGCCGGACCGGGGAGTCCGCGTCGCCGCCGAGCCCGAAGTACCGGGACTGACGAGGGGGTGCCGGTATGGCAGAACATGGATCTTCCGACGACCAGGCGGGCACCGGCTGGTTCCGGCCGCCGGACGTGCTGACCGGGTCACAAGCCCAGCCGCCGAAGCAACAGCAGCCGCAACAGCCGACGCGGCAACAGCAACAGCCGCAGCCCTGGCCGCAACAGCCGCAGCCGGAGCCGCGAACCCAGGCCCAGCAGCAGAAGCCGAGGAACCCGGACGAGACGCTGCGGATCGCGCCGCTGAGCATGCAACCCGTCGGGCCACCGTCGGACGACCTGCACCAGCCGACGAGCGTGCTCGGCTCGGTGCACCCGACGCAGAGCATCGTCCCGCCCAAACCGGCCCAGCCGACCAGCGACTCGACGCCGTTCCCGGCGTCCGGGCACGGGTCCGGCACCGGCCGCCGCACGGGTTCGCGAACCTCTGGGCGCGGCCGTCTGGGTGCCGGGCTGGTGGACGTTCCGCCGGTGCCGTACCGGGATCCGACGTCTGCGGTGATGACCGATCCCGTTGTGGCGGAGAACAAACGCTTTTGCAGCGGGTGCGGCGCGGCGGTCGGCCGTGGCGTGGACGGGCAGCCCGGCGAGGCGGAGGGCACCTGCCCGAAGTGCGGGGCGCCGTTCTCGTTCAAGCCCAAGCTGAAGTCCGGTGACGTCCTGGGTGGGCAGTACGAGGTGCTCGGCTGCCTCGCCTACGGTGGCCTGGGCTGGATCTACCTCGCCAAGGACCACAACGTCAGCGACCGCTGGGTCGTCCTCAAAGGACTCATCGACACCGGCGACCCGACCGCGATGGCGTCCGCCCTTGCCGAGCAACGGTTCCTGGCCGAGGTCGAGCACGGCAACATCCTGAAGATCTACAACTTCGTGCAGGCCCCGGACCCGAGGACGGGCACGTCGGTCGGCTACATCGTGATGGAGTACATCGGCGGCCAGTCGCTGCGGCAGATCGCCCTGGAACACCACCGGGTCATCGGCCGCGCGGAGGCGTTGCCGATCGGGCAGGTGATCGCGTACGGGCTGGAGATCCTGCCGGCCATGGCGTACCTGCACAGTATCGGCCTGCTGTACTGCGATCTCAAGCCGGACAACGTGATCCAGACCGACCAGACGCTCAAGCTGATCGACCTGGGCGCGGTCCGCCGCGACGACGACTACGAGAGCCCGCTGTTCTTCACCCTCGGCTACAGCGCGCCCGAGCTGTCCGAGCGCGGTGCCTCGGTCGCCTCGGACATCTACACCGTCGGCCGGACCCTCGCGGTGCTGTCGATCGAGTTCACCGGGTACACGAGCAAGTACGTGCATTCCTTGCCGGGCCCCGATGACGTGCCGCTGTTCAAGCTCTTCGACTCGTACTACCGGGTGCTGCGGCGGGCCACACATCCCGACCCGGACCGCCGGTTCTCCTCCGCCGAGGAGATGGCCGAGCAGCTCACCGGTGTGCTGCGGGAGGTCATGGCGCTCGGCACCGGACGGCCGCGGCCCGGTGTGTCCACTGTGTTCGGTCCCGAGCCGCGGACCTTCGGCGCCACCATCGGTGACGGCGAGCAGGGCAGCGCGCTGCCGGTGCCGGATCCGTCCGAAGTGGTCGGTGCGTTGCCAGTGCCTCAGGTGGACACCGACGACCCGGCCGCCGGCGTGCTGGCCGCGACGGTGGCCAGTGACCTGAACGAACTCGTTGAGGCGCTGACGTTCGCGCCGCAGAACTCGGTCGAGGTCCGGCTGCGGATGCTGCGTGCCCGGACCGAGCTCGGGGACATCGCGCGGGCTTCCGGCGAACTGGAGATGGCCAGGCGGCTCGCGCAGGACCCGCACGACTGGCGGTTGCATTGGCACCGCGGGCTTCTGGAGCTCGCGATGCGCCGCCCGGCGGATGCACGCGCGTCCTTCGACGTGGTGTACGACGCCCTGCCCGGTGAGGCAGCGCCCAAGCTGGCATTGGCGATCAGCGCCGAGTACCAGCGGGATTACTTTGCCGCGGCACGGTTCTACGAGCAGGTGTGGCGGACCGACCGGTCCTATGTCAGCGCCGCCTTCGGGTTGGTGCGCGTGTATCTGGCGCAGGGAGCGCGAACCGGCGCGATCGAGGTGCTGGAGTCGGTGCCGGACTCGTCCAGCCACTACGTGACCGCGCAGGTCGCGGCGATCAAGATCAAGGCCCGTGCGCACGAGGTCGGCAAGCTCGCCGAACCCGACCTCTACGACGCCGCCCGGCGGCTGGAGCGCCTCGCGCTGGACGCCGAACGCCGGACCCAGCTGTCCGCCGAGGTCCTGGAGGCGGCCTACGGCTACGTCCAGGCCGGCGGCCGGGGCGGCGGAACCGTCCTGGGCTGCACGCTTTCCGAGCGGGAGCTGAGGTTCGGCCTGGAACGCTGTTACCGGGCCCTCGCCCGCCTCGCCAGCACCCCGGAGGCCCGCCACGACCTCGTCGACCGGGCCAACGCCATCCGCCCCCGCACGCTGACGTGACAACGGCCCTGGGCGCTCGCCCAGGGCCTTTCCGTTACATCGCGGCTATTTCAGCGCTGACCGGGACTGCCACTTGTCCCAGGGCACGATCCAGTCCGAGTAGTCGTACTGCTCGGACATCTGGACCTTGGAGCCGGTCACGATCACCGGGTCGCCGGTGAGCTGGCTCTCGAAGTACTTCTTGGCGTTCTCGGTGGTCAGGTTGGCGCAGCCGTGCGAGACGTTCACCTTGCCCTGCTGGGCCTTCGTGGCGTCGTAGGCGTGGATGAACTCGCCGTTGCCGTAGAACCGGACCGCCCACTTCACCGGGACGTTCTCGTAGCCGTACTTCTCGTTGGTCATCAGCTTGGTCTCGAAGGCCTCCATCACCACGTGCGTGCCGCCCGTGGTGACCCGGCCGGGGTCGGACTCCAGGCCGTAGCTGGCCGGGAAGTCGTACATGACCTTGTCGTCGCGCTTGACGATCAGCCGGTGCGCCTGGGTGTCGGCGATGACGGTCTGCTCGCGGCCGATGGTGAAGCTCGAAGTGACGTCCGCCTTGCCGTAGACGCCGTTGCCCAGCGAGGTGCCGAACAGGTTCGCGGTGACCTTCACCTGGGTGTTGGGCTTCCAGAACTCCTTGGGGCGCCAGTGAACGCGTCGGTCGTCCAGCCACGCCCATGAACCCTCGGTGGGCACGGAGGTCTCCACCTTGAGCGACTTCTCCACCGAGGCCCGGTCGGTGACCTTGGTGTCGAACTTCAGCTCGATCGGCATCGCGATGCCGTAGGTCTTGTTGTCGCCCACGTTGAGCTTGCCGGTCTCGGTGCGCTTCGGCTTGACCGTGCTGAACGAGCCGGTGATCTCGGTGTGCTGACCGTTGCCGCCGGTCGCCGAACCCGACCAGGTGTAGGACTTGTTGTACTCCAGGGCCTGGCCGGCGGTCCACGTCTTGTGGTCGGCGGACAGGGCACCCTGGACGGTCTTGCCGTCCTTGGTGGACAGCGTCACCGAGTCGATGGTGCCGTCGGCGACGGTCGCGGTGACCGGCCCGCCGGGGCTTGCGTCGGTGGTTCCGTTGGCAGGCTGGACATTCGGTGTCGCCGGGGCCTGCGTCACGGCCTCCTTGTTCACCGGAGTCGTGACGGCCTGCTGGCCCGTGCAGGCGGTCAACGCGGCCGCCGTCAGTACGATGCCGATGATTCCCTTGCGCCCCAGTCGCTTCACCACAGTCCCCGCTTTCGTTTCGACATCCGTACAGACGTGGCGGGGAGGTGGGACGTTCGTCGGATACCGTTGTGACGAGGGTCGCAATTGTCTTGTCCGCCCAAAAAGCAACCCCTCGCGAGCGGGGCACTCGCGAGGGGTCGTCGGGTGCGACGGGGTTACTTCAGCGCGGACTTGGCCTGCCACTGGTCCCACGACAGGGTCCAGTCGTAGTAGTCACCGTCCTTCGCGGACAGCTGGATGCTGGAACCGGTGATCTCCACCGGGTCGCCCATCAGCACGCTGTCGTAGTACAGCTTCGCGTTGGCCGGCGAGAGGTTCGCGCAGCCGTGAGAGACGTTCCGCTTGCCCTGGTTGGGCACCGACGCCTGCAGGCCGTGCACGAACTCACCGTTGTTGGAGATCCGGACCGCCCACGGCACCTCGACGTTCTCGTAGCCGTACGCGCGGTTGGTCATCTTGTAGGTGGCGTGCTTGGACATGACCACGTGCACGCCGCTGTGGCTGACCCGGCCGGGGTCGCTGTCCAGGCCGAAGCTGGCCGGGAAGTCCCAGACCTGCTGGCCGTCCCGGGTGACCACCAGGCGGTGCGTCTGGGTGTTGCCGACCACGCGCTGGTCGCGGCCGATGGTGAACTTCGACGTGATGTCCGCCTTGCCGAAGACGCCGTTGCCGAACGAAGTGCCGTATAGCGCGGCGGTGACGGTGACGGTGGTGTTCGGCTTGAAGTACTCCTTGGGGCGCCAGTGCACGGTCTGGTCGTCCAGCCAGGCCCATGAACCCTCGGTGGGCACGGAGGTCTCCACCTTGAGCGACTTCTCCACCGAGGCCTTGTCGGCGACCTTGTTGTCGAACGAGAGCACGATCGGCATCGCGATGCCGTAGGTCTGGTTGTCGCCGACGTTGAGGTGGCCGCCCTCGGTCCGGCGGGGCTTGGCGGTGGTGAAGCTGCCGTTGATCGGCACCTGCTGGCCGCCGGTGCCGGCCGCGGTGCCCGACCAGGTGTAGGTCTTGCCGTAGCCGAGCGCCTCACTGGCCGTCCAAGTGCGTTTGTCCGCACTTAGCGCGCCCTGGACCGCTTTGCCTTCGGCGTTGGTCAGCTGGACCGAGCCGATGGTGCCGTCGGTGACCGTCACGGTGATCGGGCCCTTGGGCGCCACGTCGGCCGCGCCGTTGGCGGGCGTCGCGGTGACCGTCGCCGGCTTCGGCGTCGCGGCCGCGTTCTCGATGTTCACCGTCGACTGACCCGGTGGCACGGCACCGATCGGGGTGCTGTTGTCGCTGCTGCACGCGGCCAGGCCTAACGCCGCCGCCAGCGTCATCACCGCTGCCAGCTTCGAACCCCGTCGTGCCGTCTTGTCTGCTGCCCCACGCTTCACACCCGTATCGACGCGGCGAAGAGGGCGCGCGTTGGTGTGTTGTCACTGTGACTCACATCACAGTTTGGGAGAATGTTCGATGAACGATCGCAAGCCGAAAGATTGTGGCAGGCAGCGCACTGATCGATACCGTACGTAACGCGGGAGGATCACACGAACGGCCCAGCGATGGGCAGTTCGAGGCAGTAGTGCGGGCCGTATGCAGGCGATAGAGTCCCTGGTGCAGGCCGTAAGTTTCTGTGTTCGTGCTCCATCACGCTCGCGGAACAAAACGCGGGCGTGCTGTCTTCTCGCTGCAGTTGGCGAAGAGCGACGCCCGGGACGGCCCGGGGTTGCACGGTGTAATCCCAAGCTGATCCGGCGACGGAGGCAGATGTATGGCTCAGGGCACTGTCAAGTGGTTCAACTCGGAAAAGGGGTTCGGCTTCATCGCGGTCGACAGCGGTGAGGCGGACGTCTTCGTGCACTACTCGGAGATCCAGGGCAAGGGATTCCGGACGCTCGAGGAGAACCAGCGCGTCGAGTTCGAGGTCGGCCAGGGCACCAAGGGCCCGCAGGCCACGAACGTTCGGCCTATCTGAGACCTGACGGCAAAGGACCCCCGGCAGCGGCGCCGGGGGTCCTTTGTTTGTTTTGTCGGGGGATTTGTTGTTCTCGGGATCGCTATTCGCGGCCACTCAGCGCTGAGGGAAGCGCAGCTGCTGGGCTTCCCAGGAAAGGCGCTCCATGACCCATTCCTGGGCCAGGGCCTGCGGCGAGGTCTGCCGGTGCGCGGCGAGCTCACGCAGTTGCTCGTTCGCGATCAGCGCCAGGCGCAGCTGGTACACCTCGGAGTTGCCGAAGCGGCGGCCGGAGGCCGTGGTCTCGACATCGGCCTCGGGGGCGAGGGCGGCCAGGTAGCTCTCCAGCTCCGTGTCGGGCGGCAGCTCCTCGGGCTGCTGTCTGACGTTGGAGCTCTTGCTGTTACCGCGGATGCGTCCCAGTGATGGCAAAGGCACCGGAACAAGATAACGGTTCGGTCGCGAGAACCTAGCCACTGTGACCCGCGACACACCGAGGGGAAAGCAACCTCGCAGGTGGGCGACGCGTCTGGGTTTCGGTTGGACAGCTGTTCACGGGCCGTGCGCGGGTGTGAACGTTCCTCTGGGAACAACACGCCGAGTGTGCTAGGCCACCCCGCTGGCAGCGGATGGTGATCACCCGATAAGCTGACTTCGTTAACCAACAGCGAACGAAGAGTTCCGCATACCCGGCACGAATCGCGTGGGGGTATGGGGGGCTCGGCCCCCAAAGTTATTTCGCGCCGGAGGGCCGGGAAGGCGACGAAGGAGTCGAACAAGGTCCGTCCGGCGACGCGAAGAGGCCCCCGCGCCAGGGGGAGGAACGCGGGGGCCGGAGGGGATCTCCACAGGCGCTGACCGGGGGTGTGTCAGCTCCTAGATTGTTGCACGCTCATCCTTCCGATGGCGATAGTTCGCGCCCCAAAAATTCCTGCGAACTGTTCACTTGATGTTTGCCCGAGTCGTGAACCGGTCCAGCTGCACGTGCACGCAGTTGTTGCACGGCCCTATCGACGGACATTTGCATGCTTCCGGCAAAAGTGTGGAACGCGTTCTAGTCGTCGATTCAGAACTGCATACCCCTAGGGGGTAGGGGTGTTCCGCACGGCTGTGTACACAATACCGTCCACCATGCTCACCCGAATGGCCCTACCCAGACGTCGGGACGGCACGTAGTACCCACGTGAAAGACGGCCAAACACCCTGTTTCAACTACCCACGGTTGTAGGCCATTCACTCTGCGGGGGGCTGTGGACAGGCCTTTTCCTCCCATAACCTCACGGCCACAGCCGAGCCGGGGAGGCGTCATGAGCGGGTCCCTCGAAGTGCGGAACTTCTTGATGCAGCAGGACACCATGTCGGGTGCCGGCTACGCCGGCGTGCCGGCCCAACGCACCGGCGATTCCTCGCGGGTGACCGACGACCAGATCCAGAAGGCGCGCCTGGCGGTTGCGCGCGGTGCCCTCAACGCCGAGGACTGCCGTCTACTACTCGACATGCTCGGCCTCGTGCCAGGCGACGACGGCATCCCGCCGGTCAGCCGCTGACCTCCGGGTTCTTCGCGGTTCGGACGGATGTGACGAGGGCCACGTAAAGGTCTGTGGGCGTGCGGGAGCGTCCGCAGACCCCCAAAAGAGGCCCGTCAGCGATGGTTTGCGCAGGTCAACCGGTTTTGGATAACCCGTTTTGGAGAGCCCCGGGGTCGTGCCCTATGCTTCTCGTGCTCCCAGCGGAAAGCCAAAGGGACTTAGGCGCTCCCATCGTCTAGCGGCCTAGGACTCCGCCCTTTCAAGGCGGCAGCGCGGGTTCGAATCCCGTTGGGAGCACGCGGTAAGGTTAGACAGCAAGACAAGCAGTACTGCACAACAGCAAGGCCCAGTGGCGCAGTTGGTTAGCGCGTCGCCCTGTCACGGCGAAGGTCGCGGGTTCGAGTCCCGTCTGGGTCGCAACACCATCACCACCCCGTGAGTCCACTCCCCACCCGGACCCACAACCCGGCCAGGTAGCTCAGTTGGTACGAGCGTCCGCCTGAAAAGCGGAAGGTCGGCGGTTCGACCCCGCCCCTGGCCACTCGACTCTGGACGACCCTGCTCAGTGCTTCGCACTTTCGCCGGGTCGTCTCGCATTATGTTGGGGGGCCGAGCCCCCCATACCCCCCCACGTGCCGCCTTCGGCGGCCTCGCCTTCCAGCGGGGTGTGCTCGCGCTTCGCGCTTTGCGGATATGCGTTGGGACTGGGTGGGTTGGAGGTTGGGCTCACGTCTGAGCGTCGGATCTTGTTGTGGGGCTTGCGTTTTGGGTGCGGGCTCGACTTCGGGGCGGGGGCTGCATCCTGTGGAGCCAACCACCTTCGCCGAACCCCGGGCTCGCCCGCGACGCCCTGGCGCGGCGCTTGGTGGGTACGTGTGCGGCGCCTTGGTGAACCGCCCCAACCACCAACTCGGCGCCGCCCCAACCCAAGACGCGCCGCCCCAGCCACTCAAGGCGCCGCAGGGATGCGCGCACGGCCCCACTTGAAGAGGCACCACGCCTAACCGGATGGGCGCCGCCGGGGGCCCGCTACCACCGGCGCCAAACCATCCTGAGCACCCACCAAAGGTGCCGTCCCCAAGACCCGCCCCAAACCCCACCCAACCCGGCCAACCGCGCCCAACCAACCGACCCAACCACCGCGCCCAACCGCGGCCAACCACCGCGTCCAACCACCCGGCCCAAACCGCGCCCACCCACCGCGCCGACTTCAACCACCGCCACGCCACCTCGACCCGGCCCATCCACCTCACCCCATTTGCGTTCGTAATTCGGCGCGCCTTTCAGGCGCGGGCGAGTGAGGGCTTGTGGGCTGGACCGGTTGGCGCACTTCTTTGTGGCGGCAGGGGATTTTCGTTTGGTGGGTGGCGTCTATTCGACAGATGCATTTCGGGTTGCGCTCAGGGCGTGTTTTGTTTGGTCACTCAGTTGGGTGGTTTTTGGGGTGGCTAACCCTTGTGAGGGGTGTTTGTGAGCTGGGCGTATCTGGGAGGTTGGTGTCGTCGTTCCCCCTGATGGGCTCAGGTGTGTACGTCTGGGTGACTGGTTGGCCATGGCGGGTTGGGCCGTCCGAGTGAGGTGATCTAGAGGTGGTTACTGTGCGTCGCTTTTTACCGCTAGCCCGGTTTACCGGGGTGTGGGTGTGAATCGTAAAGTTTCGGACGCGGTAACGGTGTTCGAAGACGGAACGACTGAGATGACGAGCAGGCGATCATCTCTGTGTTCCCCCAGAACGTCCAGGGCAGCCTGGCTTTTGTGTACGACGTTCACAACAGGAGAGACTGGATGAGAGAACGGGCCGGGTCTGTGCGCCGACGTGGTCGTTTTCAGATGGTCTCCCCGCGCAGCGCGCCCGAATCCCGCCGTCCTATGCTGGCCGGTTGGGAAACCAAGTACCAGTTCGCCGTCATCGTCTGCGACCTCGCCGTCATTCTCGGCGTCACCATCGTCGTCGCGGTGCTGATCGGCGCGTGGACCCCGCTGCACGCGGTCGCCTTCGCCGGGCTGACGCAGTGCGCGATCCTCGCTGGGCTGGGCGGCTCACGCGCGTGGAGCCCAGTGATGCTCGGCCACGGTGCCGAGGAGTTCCGCCGCCTCTACCGCGGCCTGTTCACCGCCATGGTGATCCTCGCCATCAGCGGGTTCGCCTTCAGCCTGGACGGCCTGCGCCCCTGGGTGTTCGTCGCGCTGCCGGCGATCGCGGTGATCGACTTCCCGGTGCGCTACATCCTGCGCCGGCTGCTGCACAAACGCCGCCAGGTCGGCCGCTGCCTCCTCCCGGTCCTCGCGGCCGGCGGCACGGGCACGGTCACCGACCTGATCGACCGCACCCGGAAAGCCCCGCACCAAGGCTGGCGCGTCGAAGCGGTCTGCACGGCGGATGGCGGCGGCGAGGTCGAAGGCGTCCCGGTGGTCGGCCAGATCGAAGAGGTCGCCGAACACGTCCGCCGTGGTGGCTACCGGATCGTGGCAGTCACAGCAGACAGCTACTGGACACCCCGCCGGCTCCAGCAACTCGCCTGGGAACTCGAAGACAGCTCCGCCGAACTCGTCGTGGCCCCGGTGCTGATGGAGATCGCGGGCCCCCGCCTGCATGTCACCGGTGTGCTCGGCATGCCGTTGCTCATGCTGTCAGCGCCGGTGTTCACCGGCGCACGCCGTGTGGTCAAAGAGATCGTCGACCGCGTAGGCGGCGCCGTACTGCTAGCACTGCTGTCACCGTTCCTGCTCGCCCTCGCGCTGGCGATCAAGCTCAACGACCGTGGCCCGGTCTTCTACCGCCAGCGCCGGATCGGCAAGGACGGCAAGGCCTTCACCATGATCAAGTTCCGGTCGATGGTGAGCGACGCCGAGGCCCAGCGGATCGGTCTGCTCGCGATGAACGAAGGCGCCGGGCCGCTGTTCAAGGTCCGCAAGGACCCGAGGGTCACCCGGATCGGCGCGATCCTCCGGCGCTACTCACTCGACGAGCTGCCCCAGCTGTTCAACGTCGTCGGCGGGTCGATGTCGCTCGTCGGCCCGAGACCGCCGCTGCCCGAGGAGACCGAACGCTACGGCCCGGACGCCCGGCGAAGGCTGCTGGTCAAGCCGGGGTTGACGGGGTTGTGGCAGGTCAGCGGGCGCAGTGACCTACCGTGGGAGGAGTCCGTCCGGCTCGACCTGCGTTACGTCGAGGACTGGTCGCTCGCGCTGGACGCGGTGATCCTGTGGAAGACGGTCCGTGCCGTTGTGAAGGGCCAAGGAGCCTACTGATGATCTGCCGACTCTGCGGCTCCGCCGAGCTGGAGAGCGTCGTCGACCTGGGGGCGACCCCGCCGTGTGAACGGTTCCTGACCGCCGAACAGCTCGACGAGCCGGAACCGACGTACCCGCTGCACCTGCGGATCTGCCGGGCCTGCCTGCTCGCCCAGATCCCGCCGCTGATCACCCCCGAGGAGACGTTCACCGAGTACGCGTACTTCTCCTCGTTCTCCACCTCCTGGGTCGAGCACGCGCGCCGGTTCGTGGACGGCGCGATCGACCGCGTCGGGCCGCAGTTCGTCGTCGAGGTCGCCAGCAACGACGGGTACCTGCTGCAGCATGTCGTCGAGCGCGGGATCCGCTGCCTCGGCGTCGAGCCGTCGGTGAACGTGGGACAGGCCGCACGCGACAAGGGCGTGCCGACGCTGACGGCGTTTCTGGACAAGTCCACCGGCGCCCAGGTCCGCGAGGAGAACGGGCCCGCGGACCTGGTGGTCGCGAACAACGTCTACGCGCACATCCCGGACGTCCAGGGCTTCACGGCCGGGCTGCGGGAGTTGGTCGCCGATGACGGCTGGGTCTCGATCGAGGTGCAGCACCTGCTGAGCCTGGTGCGGGACAACCAGTACGACACGATCTACCACGAGCACTTCCAGTACTACACGGTCGAGTCCGCTCGCCGGGCGCTCGCCGCGGGCGGCCTGTACCTGGCCGATGTGGATCTGCTGCCGACGCACGGCGGTTCGATCCGGCTGTGGGCGCGCCCGCTGGAGGTCGAGCCGAGCGAGAACGTCACCCGGGTCCTGGCCGGGGAACGCGCGGCAGGGTTGCACGACATGTCCGGCTACCAAGGGTTCGCGCGCCGCGTCGACCGCGTCCGGCAGGACCTGCTGCGGTTCCTGCTGGACGCGAAGGCCGAGGGCAAGCGGGTCGTCGGCTACGGGGCGCCCGGCAAGGGCAACACCCTGCTGAACCACTGCGGGATCCGGCCGGACATCCTCGAGTACACAGTGGACCGCAACCCGTACAAGCACGGCCGGTTCACGCCGGGCACGCGCATCCCGGTCCACGCTCCCGAGCGGATCGCCGAGGACAAACCCGACTACGTGCTCGTCCTGCCCTGGAACCTGCGGGCCGAGCTGACCGAGCAACTGTCCTATGTGGGCGACTGGGGTGGCCGGCTGGTGTTCCCCATCCCCGTGCTTGAGGAGGTCCGGCCGTGAAGGTCGTGCTGTTCTGCGGCGGCTACGGAATGCGCATGCGCAACGGCATGGCCGACGACGTGCCCAAGCCCATGCAGATGGTCGGTCCGCGGCCGCTGCTGTGGCACGTCATGCGCTACTACGCGCACTTCGGGCACACCGAGTTCATCCTGTGCCTCGGCTACGGCGCGCACCACATCAAGGAGTTCTTCCTGCACTACCAGGAGACCGCGTCCAACGACTTCGTGCTGCGCAACGGCCGGGTGGAGCTGCTGAGCACGGACATCAGCGACTGGACGGTGTCCTTCGTGCACACCGGCCAGGACTCGCCGATCGGCGAGCGGCTGCGCCGGGTCCGGCACCTGGTCGAGGGCGAGGAGATGTTCCTCGCGAACTACGCGGACGTGCTGACCGACGCACCACTGGACGAAATGGTCACGCGGCTGGCGGACAGCGACGCGGGCGCTTCGATGATGGTCGTGCCGCCGCAGTCGTCGTTCCACTGCGTCGAGATGGGCGCGGACGGCATGGTGAGCGGTATCACGCCGGTGAGCAACCTGCCGCTGTGGGAGAACGGCGGCTACTTCGTGCTGCGCCAGGACGTGTTCGACCACCTCCCCGAGGGCGGCGACCTGGTCCAGGACGCGTGCGGGGCGCTGGCCAAGGACGGGCGGCTGCTGGCCTACCCGTACCGTGGTTTCTGGCAGCCCGCCGACACGGTCAAGGAGCGGGCCGCCCTGGACGCCGCGTACGCACAGGGCTCGCGGCCGTGGATGTTGTGGGAGAACGATGCGGGCGCTCCGGCCTGATGGCCTGACCGCTGTCGCGCTGCTCGGCGCGCACTGCGACGACCTCGCGATCGGCGCGGGCGGCACGTTGCTGACCCTCTGCCAGGCGCGACCCGGGCTGCAGGTGGACGCTCTCGTGCTCAGCGGCGGCGGGACCGACCGGGAGGCCGAGGAACACGCTGCCCTGCAGGCGTTCTGCCCCGGTGCGTCGCTCAAGGTGACCGTGCTGGACCTGCCGGACGGCCGGTTCCCGGCGAACTGGGAACGGGTCAAGGCGGCCGTCGAGGACCTGCGGTCCCGCACCGACCCCGATCTTGTTCTCGCGCCCTGGGTGCACGACGCGCACCAGGACCACCGGACACTGGCCGAAGTGGTGCCGACCGCGTTCCGTGACCACTGGACGCTGCGGTACGAGATCATCAAATGGGAGGGGGACCTCGGTACCCCGACCGTGTACCAGCCCTTGCCCGACGGCGTGGCTGAGGCCAAGGTGGAGATGCTGCTGCGGTACTACTCCTCGCAGCGCGGCCGGGACTGGTTCGACGCCGAGACCTTCCTGGGGCTGGCAAGGGTTCGCGGTGTGCAGTGCCGGGCGCGGTACGCCGAGGCGTTCCATGTGGACAAGACGATCATTGGCTTGGAGGCGTGACGTGCGCGTATTGCTGACCGGACACCAGGGTTACCTGGGAACGGTGATGGCGCCACGGCTGGTCGCGGCGGGCCATGAGGTGGTCGGCCTGGACACCGGCTGGTTCGCGCCCTGCGTGCTCGGCCCCGAGCCGAGTGATCCCCATGGTTACCAAGTGGATCTCCGCGAGGTGACGCCGGACCATCTGTCCTATATGGACGCCGTGGTGCACCTGGCGGCGCTGTCCAACGACCCGCTCGGCTCGCTCGAGCCGGACATCACGTACTCGATCAACCACCGTGCGTCGGTCCGGCTGGCCCGGTTGGCCGCTGAGGCCGGGGTGCAGCGGTTCCTTTACGCCTCAACGTGTTCGGTGTACGGCGCCGCGGGTGACGGGCTGGTGAACGAGGACGCGCCGCTGCGGCCGGTGACCCCGTACGCGGAGAGCAAGGTCCGGGTCGAGGACGACCTGGTGAAGCTGGCCTCCAAGGACTTCTCGCCGGTGTTCCTGCGCAATGCCACGGCTTTCGGGTTCTCGCCGCGGCTGCGGGCCGACATCGTGCTGAACAACCTGGTCGGGCACGCGGTGCTGACCGGTGAGGTCCGGGTGCTCTCGGACGGCACGCCGTGGCGGCCGCTGGTGCACGCCCAGGACATCGCGGACGCGTTCGTGGCCGCCTTGGACGCGCCCCGGGATGCCGTGCACTGCAAGGCTTTCAACGTCGGCATCGAGGAGAACAACCTCACCGTCGCGCAGATCGCCGAGCACGTGGTCGAGGCGGTCGCCGGATCCAAGCTGGTCATCACCGGTGAGGCGGGCGCGGACCCGCGTTCCTACCGGGTCGACTTCGCCCGCATCCGCGAGGCGCTGCCCGCGTTCCAGCCACAGTGGACGGTCAAGGCCGGCGCGGTCGAACTGCACGACGCTTACCGGCAGTACGGCCTGACCCAGGCGGACTTCGAGCAGAAGTTCACCCGGCTGGCCTGGTTGCGGGCTCAGGGCGGGCTGGCGTGAAACCGGCCGGCGGCCTTGTCCCGTTCGCTGATCAGGGCGACCGGGAGGGGCCAGGCGATGCCGAGATCCGGGTCGTCGTACCGGACCGCGACGTCCTCGCTGGGGTCGTGCGGCCGGTCGATGCGGTAGCAGACATCCGCGATCTCGGTGAGCGCCTGGAACCCGTGCAGCATGCCCGCCGGGATGTACAGGTGCGCAAAGGTTTCGTCGTCCAGCTGGAACACCTCGTGCCGCCCGTAGGTCGGCGAATCGGGGCGGGCGTCAACGACCACATCGGACACGGCGCCGTGCGCGCACCGCACCAACTTGGCCTCACCCTGGCCTTTCCGGCCGTGCAGACCGCGCAGCACGCCTCGGTAGCTGCGGGACTGCGAGTCCTGGCGGAACTCGCCGATTCCGTACTCCCGTGCGATGTCCGCGTCGAACGTCCGGGTGAACAACCCCCGGTCGTCCCGGTGCGGGGTGGGCACGAACAGCAGGACGCCCTCGATCGTGGTGGTGCGCACATCCATACGTCCATCATGGCGTGCCCGTGCTGACCCCGATCTGCCGGTCCTGCCGGGCGCGCCGCGGTGACGTCGTGCTGGACCTTGGCAAGCAACCGGCCAGCGACTTCTTCCCGGAACTGCAGGACCCAGGGCCGGATCCGGTTTATCCGCTGCGGATGTGGCTGTGCGCGGAGTGCGGGTTGGCGCAGCTGGCCGAGGATCCGACCGTCCCCGAGGAGCCTCGGGGTGTGGAGCCCGCGGCTTTGGTTGCGCAGGCTCGGGACGCCATCGGGCGGGTGATGCGGTCGGGTCTGGTTCCGCCGGGTGCCCGTGTTCTCGAGTACGGCAGTCCCCATGGCGGGTCTTGGTTGCCGATGCTCGCCGAGCACGGTCTGTCTCCCGTGGACGGTGACCAGGCCGATGTGGTGGTGGACTGCTTTGGCATGATGCACGCGGCCGACCAGCATGCGGCCGTCGCCGAGCGTGCATCGAGGCTCTCACAGGACGGGGTTCTGCTGCTGCAGTACCACTCACTGGCGACGATCATCCGGAATGGACAGTGGAACGCGCTGCGGCATGGGCATTTCGCGTACTACTCCACGGTTGCGGTCACCCGGATGCTGGCCGCCGCCGGGTTGACCCCGCGGACCGCCTGGCGGTTTGACCTCTATGGCGGGACCGTTCTGCTTGCCGCGGGTCGGAGTGGGCAGGTTGATACCGAGGTGCGGGCGCTGCTTGCCGAGGAGGGCGGCAGCGGGGTCGGGGATCCGCGGATCGTGCGTTCGTTGCAGGAAACCGCGGAGAGCAGCATCAACGCTTTGCGCGGGTGGCTGCAGCGGCAGCGGGGCACCGGGCGGCGGGTCTACGGGTATGGGGCGGCATCGCGGGCGGTTGCTTTGCTTGCCGCAGCAGGGATTGATGACACCATGCTGTCGGGGGTCGCGGATGCTTCGCAGGTGAAGTGGGGGCGGCGGATGCCTGGGACGGTCATTCCGGTGATCTCTCCGGCGGAGTTGGTTCGGGCGCAGCCGGATGCGGTGTTGTTGTTCGTGCCGGACTTGCTGGATGAGGTTCGGGCGGCGCTGCCTGCTTTGAACGGGCGGTGGGTCATCGCGGAGCCCGTGCCGACCGAGGATCCCGCTACTCGGCGGATGGTTCCTCCGGCGCGGTTGTCCGGGGACAACAAATGAGCGCGGTCGTGGCAGGGGTGGCGTCCTGGGGCGGGACGCTTGGGGAGCCTGGGCTTGGGGCTGCGGAGCTCAGGGTGGCTGTGCGGGCTGATGTGGGCGCGCTTCGCGGTGCTGCGCCTGGGATGACAGGGCATGGGCAGCGCCTTGCGGCTGCTTTGGGGGTGCGCTTAGGGCGTCGTCTGGGTGGGGGGTGGCGGGGGTGAAGGGGTTTGTTTTGCGGTTCCCGGTTGTTGTGGTGGTGATCTTTGCTGTTTTGGGGGGTGGGATCGGGTTTTTTGTTGGTGGGGCTGGTGGGCCGAAATATGAGAGCAGTGCGATCATTGTGTTCACGGCGGCGCAGATTGATGATCGGCCCGCCACCGCTTCCGAGGCCCGGCATATCACTGAGCGGGTGCCTAGTTGGGCTCAGATCGCCAGTAGTGGGGCTGTGGCTCGGCAGTATGGGTTAGGGCCGGGTGAAGCCATTGATGCTCATGAGATCGCTGGGTCTCAGTCGCTTCTGATCACACTTTCCAGTCCTCGGGCCGCGCGGATGGCCGAGCGGGCCACCGAGGCGGCGAAGGTGGTCATCGAGGCTGTTCAGACCGCTGAGACGCCGCTTGGGGCCGGGACCAGCCGGGTGTCCGGGATGATCTCCGAGGCTGGGCGGGACCCGGTCAACGCGTCCCGGGAATGGGGCATGCTCGGGCTCGGACTGGGGTTGGCGCTCGGGACTATTGCTGGGTGGCTTGGGTGTGTTCTCGTACGGCCGCGGAAATGGGTCGAGCAGATCGCCGGTGGGGCGGAGCGGGCGGTGTCGGCGGCGATTTTCGCGGATGAGGTCGACCGGGAGCTGAGAGGGATCTTCCGGGGCCTGAAGACAAAGCGTGGGCTGGTTGTGGTGGCCACGTTCTTTGTGGGGATCGCGGGTTATGCGGGTACTGGGTCGCCGTATCCGGTTTTACTGGCCACACTCATCGCAGGGGCCGCGTCGATCAAGGACCCGCGGTGGATCGCGGTGGCGGTCCTCGTGCTTGGCGCCACCGTCCTGGAACCGAAGCTCGACCTGGTGAAGATCGGGCCGGTCACGCCGACGGTCCTGGAAGTCGCGGTCGTGATCGGGCTCGCGGTGGTGTGGAAGCGCGACGGCAAATCCGTGCTCACCTGGCCGATCATCCTTGCCACGGCTGCGGTTCTGTTCGGGTGCGCGCGCGGCTTACTGCTGGGCGGGGACTTCTCCGAGGTGGCGGACACCGCGCGGGCGCTGCTGCTGGTGCCGTTCGGGTTCATCATCATCCACCGCGCGTTCGCGGGGCGGTTGCCGCAGCTCGTCGCGGGTGTGGCGATCGGCGGGGCGGCGGCGAGCCTGCTCGAGCTCGTGGCCACGGTGGCCCACTGGGAGCTGCTGCTGGTCGACGAGCGGAACTCGGTCATCACCGGCACCGACACCAGCGAGGTCGCCCGGCTGGGCGCGCCGGTGCTCAACCTGTGGGGCCCCCTGCTGATCCTGTTCGTGTCCGGCGCGTTCCCGTTCCGGCCGCGCTGGCGGCTGCTCCTGCTCGCCCTGCCCGGCCTGCTGCACGAGGCGCTCAGCTTCAACCGCTCCACCTGGGCGCCGCTGCTGGGGTTCGCGGTGATCGTCGCGGTCGCCCGGTTCGGCATGCGCGGAGTGGTGAAACGCCTGATCGCGGCGGTTGTGCTCGGGGCGCTGGCGCTTGGCGCGGCGAGCGGAGGGGTGTTCGGGTCGACCGGTGTGGCCCTCGCCGACCGGGTGACCAGCGTGCTCACCGGGAACGCGCTGGCCGAGGACAGCCTCGCCGACCGGCAGCGCGAGAACATCGCGGCCATGGCCGCCCTGCGTGACCAGCCGTTCTTCGGCACCGGGGTGGGCATCTCGTACGGCGGCCAGATCATCTCGTACGACGCGCTGCACGACCGCACGGTCGTCGAGGTCCGGCCGTGGATCCACAACCAGTACATCCGGATGTGGCTGTGGTTCGGGGTCGCCGGGCTGATCGCGATCGGGCTGCTGATGGTCCGGGTGATCGCGGTGGTCTGGCACAGCTGGCGCAGACGAGCGCCGGCGACCGTTCTGATCGTCGCTCTGGGACTGGGGCTGGCCTGCCTGGCGCTGCAGTCGATCCTGCAGACCACGTTGATCGACCGCCCGACCCTGCTTGTGGTCGCGCTGCTTCTGGCTATGTTGGGACTCGCGACCGGCTGGCGGTCGCCCGAGTTCGCGCAGGTCGCGCGAACGCCGTTACGGACAGGCAGGATAATGACACGGTGAGGTTGCTTCGGAACGTCAAGTGGTGGCACTGGCTGATCGCGGCCGGCGTCGTGGTCGGCCTGGTCGCCGGCGGCTACCTGAGCAACAAGTTCGCCAACGCCGTGTACACGTCCACCTCGCAGGTCCTGATGACCGGCCAGGGCGACCCGGCCCAGCCGGACACGGCGTACTCGAGCAACCAATACGTCAACCAGCGGATGACCACGTACGCCCAGATCGCGTCCAGCGCGCAGGTCACCGCGCCCGCCGCGCAGACCCTGGGCACCGACACGGCCACGCTGACCGACCGGATCACCGCGACCGTCGCCGGGGACACGACCGTCCTCGCGCTCGCGGTGACCGGGCCGACCCCGGAGGCGGCCCGGCGCAACGCGGTCGCGGTCACCCAGTCGTTCGTCAACGCGGTCACCAAGCTGGAGACCAACCCCGGCGGCACCACCCGGGTCGCGGTGAACGTGATCACCGACCCCAGCCGGCCCCCGGCGAAGTCCGTCCCGCCCGGCTGGTTGCTGCTGGTCGGCGGCGCCATCGGCGGCGGGGTGCTCGGCGTGGTCGCGATGTTCGTGCTCGGCTGGCTCTACCCGCAGCGGTTCGTGCTGAAGCTCAAGCGGCGGTCCAACGTCGGCAACGACACCACCCGGATGCGCCCGGTCGCGCCGCCGCCCCCACACGAGTCGCAAGCCTCATGAGGGTGCTGATGGTCGGGTCCGCGCCCGAGGAACGCGGCGGCATGGGCACGGTCACGACACTCCTGCTGCGGCACGGCGCCAAGGTCGCGTCGATGCGGATGGTGGTCACCCACCGCGAAGGCCCGGCCGCGATGCGCCTCAAACTCTGGCTTTCCGGCACTCTGCGGGTGATTTCCGCTTTGCCGCGGACGGATGTCGTGCACGCGCACGTGTCCGAGCGAGGCAGCGTGATCCGCAAGAGCGTGATCGTCCTGCTGGCCAAGCTCTTCCGGGTTCCGGTCGTGCTGCACTGCCACGGCGCGGAGTTCGTCGACTGGTACCGCGGCCTGCCCGGACCGGCCCGGCGGGCGATCGCGTGGGCGTTCCGGCAGGCGGATGTGCTCGCGGTGCTGGGGTCTTCGTGGCGGACGACCTACCTGCAGCTGCTCGGCGTCCGGCCCGAGCGGGTGGTCGCGTTCGGCAACCCGATCGAACTGCCGTCGCCCACGGACAAGCCCGACGGCGTCAAAGTCGTGTTCCTGGGCCGTTTCGGGGCTCGTAAGGGCTCTGCGGACGTGCTCAACGCCGTTGCCGGCCTGCCGGTATCGCTGGTGATGGCTGGGGACGGTGAGGTCGCCGAGACCCGCGCTCTGGCGGCTCGGCTCGGCGTCGACGCCGACATCCGCGACTGGCTGACTCCGGCCGAGCGCGACGAACTCCTGGCGTCAGCACACGTTTTCGTGCTGCCCAGCCGCGATGAGGGCCTGCCCATGGCGTTGCTGGAGTCGATGGGGCACGGGCTGGTGCCGGTGGTGAGCCCGGTCGGCTCGATCGGCGAGGTCGTCAAGGACGGCGAGAACGGCCTGCTGGTCCAGCCCGGTGACGTCGCCGGAATCGCCGCCGCCGTGAAGTCGTTGCTGGACGACGCCCTCCGTGAACGCCTCGCCAAGGCCGCACGGTCCACAGTGGAACCGTTCGGCATCGAGCCCTACATGGACCAGATGGTCCGGACCTGGCGGTCGGTCAGCGGGTGATCTGCGGCCGGATGACCGGGTTGCGGGTCGATGGTGGCGAAGCCGGTCCGGGATACGTGGGCGTGGGTTTCGGCGGGGAACTGGACGAGGGCGGGTTCTTCGGGCGCCAGTCCACTGTGTCCCGTGTGATCACCCACGGGTCGTGCATCAGCTCCTCGGTGTGCTTGTCCTTCACCAGCTCCATCACCTTGTTCTGCCAGCCGTGCCAGCAGTTGAAGTACGTCATCATCGGGTAGGTCGAGCGGATCCGGTTGATGATCGTGCGCGCGTCCCAGCTGCCGTCCAGCTTCGTGCCCGGGCCGCATTCGCCGAACCCGATCGGCTTCTCCGCGGTGAGGATGTCCTTGTAGTCGCTGTTGGGCGACTCGCCCTCGCGTTCGCCGAGCATCAGCATGTCGTCGTCGTACCGGGACGGGCAGATCATGTCGACGTACTCCGCGCCCGGGTAGTAGTCCATCGCCGGGCCGTTCCAGGACGCGCCGGGCGAGTAGACGAACAGGACATTGTGGAGCTTGCGGGTCTGCGTGATGTAGTAGAAGACATCCCGGTACAGGTCGCGGGCGTTCGTCTTGTGGGTGCCCAGATCCTGGCCCCACCAGAACCACGCCCCGTTGCTCTCGTGCAAGGGCCGCAGCAGCACCACGGCCCCGGCCTGGCCCAGTTCCTCGACCAGATCGCCCATCCGTTCCAGCTGGCTGCGCCAGAGGGTGCGTTGCGCGCTGGAGTCCGCGGTGGCCAGCAGGACACGCAGATCGGGCTTGGGCGCCTTCATGTCAGGCACCCAAGCCGAGTTCGCGCCGCCCGCCGGGTTCCAGGGGTTGGTGGGGTGAATGTCCATTGTGATCAGGCCGCCGCTGCGCCAGTGGTCGATCAGCACCCGGGCATCGGCTCGCGTCCAGGCGTCGCGGACCATCACGCCGACCATCGCCGGGTACTTCTTGGTCCGGGTGGCCAGCTTCTCGATGAACTCGTCGAAGCTCGCCGCGGTGATGTCGTCGATCTGCTGGCCGCTCACCACCCGGCGCGAGCTGCGGGTGGGCAGCTCCTTGAACCACTTCAGCAGCGCCTGCGCGTCCGGCGAGGCCTCCGGGTCCGCGGTGATCGGCTTGGGGACCTGCTCGGCCGCGTCGTCCGGCCGGAACCACTCCTGCTGGCCGATCGCCACGCCACCGGCCACCCCGAGCGCGATCGCGCCGGCCGCCGCGGCGATGAACCGGCGCCGTCCGATCTGCTCCTCAGCCATGGCGACCATGGAAGCATGTCAATCCGCCGAATGCAGTAACCTAAGGGCGGTTTTCGGGTGGATTTTCATGAATCGTCGCGAGCGGCCTGCGCCAGGACGTCCGCGAGCCGGTCCACGGCCTGCGCAGCGCTGAACTTCCGCTCGAAGTGCTTGCGGCTCGCGTCCCCGCGTCGCTGCGCGACATCCGGGTCGGCCAGCTCGCCGAAGACGGCCGCCAGGCCCTCGACGTCGTCCACCCCGATCCCGGGCTCGTCCGGCGGCTGGAACTCCGCCAGGCCACCGGAATCCGAGACGATCGGGGTCACGCCGAGCTGCATCGACAGCAGCTGCACGCCGCTCTGCGTGGCAAGCCGGTAGTGCACCAGGGAAGCCTTGGCGCGCGCCAGCAACGGCAGGACGTCGGCATAGGAGTACCGCTCCCGGCGCCATTCGCAGCGCGGCGGAAGGTCCTGTTCGGACACGTCGAGCGGGCCGTCGCCGAGCAGCAGCAGCCGGTCACCCTTGTGCTGACCGGACAACAGGTGCTGCTCCCAGGCCCGCAACGCGACCGGGACGTTCTTGTACGGCGCCATCCGGCCGTACAGCACGAAGTCGTGCCGCTCGATCGGCGGCTCCGGCAGATCGGTCTCGGGCACATCGCTGGTCAACGGCACCACGCTGGCGGGGTACGGCAGGCGCTTGGCGACGTGGTCGCTGAACGCCACGACCCGCGTGGCGCGCTCGGAGAACCGGGCGAACAGGCGGCGCTGCCAGCCCGGCCGCACCTCGGTCTCGTCGTGCGGCTGGTCGTCGTGGATCAGGTGCACCGACGGCGCCAGGCGGGTGAACAACGTCCAGCGCGGATCCCAGACCAGCTCGACCACGACCACGTGCGGCCGCCACCGCCGGGCCTCCCGGACGGTCCGCAGCAGCGGGCCGACCGTGCGCATGTCCTTGGGGCGCGGGTCGAGGACGCGCTCGTACGGCCTCGGCGCGGTCTTCTCGTAGTGCTGGTCGGACGTGATCAGCAGGCACTCGTGCCCGGCGTCCTGCAACGCCTCGACATGCACCCGCGACAGGGTGCGCATCCATGGCGACAGCCACAGCACTCTCATAGCGCCGCCGCGATCGCGGTCTCATACGCGTCGGTCATTGCGTCCACTGTGTACAGTTCGGCGGCCCGGCGTGCCCCCGCCGCGGCGAGCGGGCCGAGCCGGGCCGGTTGCTCGATGATCGGTCGTAGCGCCGCGGCCCACGCCTGCACCGTGACCGGCTCGACGAGCACCCCAGCGGCACCATTGTCCAGCACATCGGGCACGGAACCCACCGCCGAAGCGACAACGGGCACACCCCGAGCCATCGCCTCGACGATCACCAGCGGGAACGCTTCGGCGCGGCTGGGAACGCACAGCACATCGAGTTCGGCGAAGGCGTGGTCCGGCCCGGGCGAGGCGCCGCGCCAGCGGACCCGGCCGGTTAGCCGTTCGGGCGTCCGGGCTTGCAGCTTCGGCCGGTCCGGGCCCTCGCCGAAGATGTCCAGCGTCCAGTCGAGGCCGGTCAGGGTGTCGAGCGCGTTCACCAGCAGGTGCGGGTTCTTGTGTTCGACCATCCGGCTGAGCATGCCCAGCCGAAGCGGGCTCTGCGGGTGGTAGCCGCGGTCCTGCTGCGCGGGGACGCCGTTGGGCGCGAGGAAATGCTTGGTGTGCAACGACTGGTGCTTCGTGATGGCGGCCCAGTGCCTGGGCGAGAGCGCGATCACGCCGTCGCTGCGGTTGATCACCTTCGCCAGTTTGCCACCGTAGGTGGGGCCATCCTCAACGGCCGGCTCGTGGGTCGCAGCCAGCCAGCGGCCGTTGCGGTTCGCGGCTTTCCAGCCGAGCGCGAACCCGGCCTCGGTGTTGGTGATCCCCGTGATCAGCACGGCGTTGCCGGTCGGCAGGTCCACCAGCGGCTGCCACCACGGCGTGAGGATCAGGCGCACGCTCGGGTCGAGTTCCGGGGTGAGCGGGCCGAAGTGCTGCAGGCAGGCGATCGTGACCGGATATCCGCGGTTGGACAGTTCGTTCGCCAGCAGGACACGTTGCCGCTCGGCGCCGCCTTGGCAGAGCTCGTTGGTGGTCAGCAGAATGCTCGGCTTGCCGGGGTCGGCTTTGGCTTTGGCCGCCTGGCGTTCCTTCTCGCGGTCCTTGCGGTGCGAACGTTGCACGCGGTCGAGAACGGCCAGGCCCGCGGTGAAGAACGCGCCCGGGCCGTAGTTGCTCATGCCCAGCATCTCGGCCTGACCGGCGCGCAGCAGGTCACGGGATCGCCGCTCCGCCAACGGATCCCCGGCCATCGTGCCCGCCGCGCCGTGCTTCACGTCGTTCTCGTCGGCCAGCACCAGCCGCCAGCCGCCGGCTTTCGCCTTGCGTTGCCAGGCCGCTTCTTCGCCGTACAGGAAGAACTTCTCGTCGAACCCACCCAGCTCGCGCCACGCCGCACCGGAGATCAGCAGGCAGCACCCAGACAGGTAGCCGTCGACATCGTGAGGCTCGCCGGCGTAGTAGTCGGACACCGCGCGGCCGCGCAACCTCTTGCCGTAGCCGGAATGGCTGACCAACGAGCGCAGCACGGTCTGCTTGCGCCGGGCCACATCCCACTCCGGGCCGCCATCCGGTTCGGCCACCTTCGGCGACACCGCCGCGACACCGGGCTCCTTGATGGCCGCGCGGCTTTTCGTCAGCGGGCCGGTGAGTTCCGCGTCCGGGTTGAGCAGCAGCAGGTCCGCGTCCCCGGCGAGCTTCGCCAGACCGTTCACCGCCGCCGCGTAGCCCACGTTGCGTGCCGAGAACGTCCACTTCACATCCGGATACCCGGCCGCCAGCTCCCGCACCTCAGCACTGCCCGCCGACAAGTTGTCCCACACCAACACCCGGCATCCACCCAGGTGCTTGTGGACACTGTCCAGACACCGCCGCAGCAGATCCGCCCGCCGATAACTCACCACCAGCACGACAAACGGCCGCCCACTAGTCACATCGCGTCACCTTACTCAGCCTCCCCGCCCCGGCTGTACGCCATGGCCCACACTCATGCTCGATTGACCCAGCCCCCACTGTCCCCATCACCCGGTCGTGTTGATTCCGTCACGCTGGTGACTTCTTGCCGGGTTTGATGGCGCCGAGGAGGGCGGCGCGCATTTCGGGGGGAACGGCGCCGCCGATGAGGGCGCCGGCGAAGTAGCCCAGGGAGCCGGCGATCAGCGGGAAGGCGATGGGCAGGTTCCAGGTGGCGAGCATGCCCAGCAGCGCGAGGTTGAGGCCGGGCAGCAGCCGCAGGATGTAGGTGAACGGGAGAGGGTCCACGCCGACTTTGCGCAGGCGCATCTGGGTGAACACGACGCCCGACAGCTCGGTGACGATCAGGGCGATGCCGCAGCCGACCGCGCCGAAGAGGGGGATCAGGGCGGCGTTGAGGGCGATGTTGACGATCAGGTTCACCGTGGACAGCGTGGTCAGGTACTTCTGCTGGTGGGCCGCGACCATGGCGTCGCTGATGATCGACGTCAGGAAGGTGATGCCGACGGCCACGAAGAACAGGCGCAGCACGGGCGTGGCGGCGGAGGCGAACTCGTCGGAGCTGATGGCGGTGATCAGCCGCCCCGCCAAGGGGATGCCGAGCACGGCGACGGGGGTGGCGAACAGCAGCAGGAACTTGTAGCCGCTCGCGACCGCGCGTCTGAACCGTTCGGGGTCGGTCGCGTAGCCCTCGTTGATCGTCGACAGCGCGGTGCGGGAGAACACCTGGGGCAGCATGTTCAGCGTGAACGCCAGTTGGACGGCCAGACCGTAGGCCGCGACCTGGCGGGTGTCCGAGAGCAGGGACAGCAGCACGCCGTCGACCCGCCAGTAGACCACCCCGATGATCATGATCAGGGTGAACGGGATGCTCTCCTTGACTAGGCTGGTGGTCTCGTCGAGGTTGGCGATCGGGCGCAGCGGGGTGATCCGGTTCGCGGCCAGGCCGGTCACGATCATCTTGATCAACTGCGGGATGATCTGCACCGCGCACATCGCCAGCAGGCCCGCGTCGGTCACCGACACCAGGACCGCGGCGCCGAGGGTGGCCACCCGCGAGAAGAACTCCGCGGTCGCGACCGAGCCGTACCGCACGTGCACGTCGAACACCGCGTCGAAACACGACGCCAGCGCGCTGCAGATCAGCCCCATCGCCAGCACGAGCAACGCCGACTGGGTCTCCGGCGAGTTCTTGTACGTCAGGATCCCGATACTGGCCGCGGTCAGCGCCAGCGGCACCGCGTAGACCAGCGACAACGTCAGGTCGATGCCGACCAGGCGGGCCAGCGAGCCCTGCGCGCGGCCGCTGACCCGGCGCACGATCACCGTGCCGATGCCCTGCGAGGTCAGCGTCTCGAACAGGCCGATGAACACGATCGCGGTGGTCATCACGCCGTACTGGTGCTCGCCCAGGTACCGGGTGGCGACACCGAGAGTGACGATCGCGAGCGGTAGCGCGGATACCCGTGCTACCACCTGGAGGGCGACCCCTCGCGCGATCGCCGCCGCCCTGGACACGGCCCGTAGTCTAGTAACTTCGCGTTGCCGCTGATCCCACGCGGTGCCAGGGCGACACGGAGGACCGAGACAGTGCGGGTGTACGTGGAATTGTCACACCAGCTGCATCCGGCTGAATGGTCTGCCCGGCACGCTCGAGGCGAGGTCCCCGATCACTGGCCGTATGGATTCGACCGGCTGACCCGCTACGGAATTCACCCGATCGTCCGAACGCCCTATCGCGGACGTCTACTCGGACGAGTAGCGCGGGCCGCTCGGCACCGTCTGGGTGGGTACGAATGGGTCGACGCGATCCGCCGGCATGGTTGTGATGCCGTGCTCTGCTGGGACGAGTACTCGGGCGTCCCCGCGATCCTCCGGGAACGCAAGAAACCCGTGGTCACCGGGGTGGTGTGGCTGACCGACGAGGTATCAAGGGCCACCGCGTGGTTCGCCCGGCGGGCGCTGCCCAAAGCGGGATTGGTCTGGGCGTCGTCCAGCGCGATGATCCCCCGGTTGAGGGACGACTGGGGTGTTCGTGATCCACAGCACATCCCGCTCGGCATCGACACCGGCTTCTTCCGGCCGTCCGAGAGCGAACCCGAGCCCGGCCTGGTGGTCAGCGCGGGCAACGACCGCCACCGCGACCACGACCTGCTGGTTCGTGCCGCCCGGCAGGTGGGGGCGCGGCTGGAGATCGCGACCCGGCTGCCCGTCGACCCCGAGGTCGTCCGGCCCGGGCTGACCGAGGGCGAGATCCGCGGGTTGTACGCGCGCGCGTCCGTCGTGGCCCTCGCCACCAGGCCGAACGTGCACGCATCCGGCCTGACGGTGACCCTCGAGGCGATGGCGAGCGGCCGGCCGGTGGTGATTCCGGACACTCCGGGCCTAACGGACTATGTTGTGCCCGAGGAGACCGGGCTGGTCTACCCCGTCGGCGACGAGGACGAGCTGGCCAAGTGCCTCCAGCGGCTGCTGTCCGACCCGGCGATGGCCGCTGAGTTCGGCGCCGCCGGGCGCCGTAGGGTCGAACAGCGATTCAGCACCGAGCTGCAGGCCGCCCGGCTTGCCGAGCTGATGCTCGAGATGTGAACGGAGTACCGGTTTTGTCCCGCGTGCGCGCCTGGGTCGAGCTCATCCACTACCTCGACGCGGCCGGGTGGCCCGCGCGCAACGCTGTTGGCGAAGTGCCCAACAGGACTCCGTTCGGCATCGACGAACTGGCTCACCATGGCGTGGACGTCGTGTTCCGGCCGTCGATGAAGGGCCGCATTCCCAAGGCCGTCGCCCGCCGCGTGCGGGCGCGCCTCGGTGGGCTGGAGTACTTCGAGGCGCTGATGGCCTCGCGGAACTCGTTGCGGCGCAGCGCGGACGTCGTGCTGTGCTGGGACGAGTTCACCGGGATCCCCGCCGTCGCCCTGCCTTTCCGGCCGCCGGTGGTCAGCGGGGTCCAGTTGCTGACCGATCCTTCGGGGCGGTCCAAGGGTTTCCTGCGCCGCGCTCGGGCCGCACTGGACAAAATGGACGCTGTGTTCGTCCAGTCCCACGGGCAGATCCCTGTGATGCGCGACGAATGGGGTGTGCCGGAACGGAAGCTGCGGTTCGTACCGTTCGGTGTGGACGGTTCGTGGTTCCGGCCGTCGCCCGACGGCGTCGACCGGGATCTCGTGGTGTCCGTTGGCGATGACCCGCACCGCGATCACGAGACGTTGGTCAAGGCGCTGAGTGAGGTGCGGCGCCGGCGGTCCGGCACGCGGCTGAACCTCGCGACACAGCTCGACGTCGACCTCCCTCCCGAGCTGGGCACGTTGCACCGCGGGCATCTCGGTCCGTTGCGGCGCCAGTACTACGGCACGGCGTCGATCGTGGCGGTCGCGACCCGGCCGAACATCCACGGATCCGGCATGTCGGTGGTCCTGGAGGCGATGGCGTGCGGGCGGCCTTACGTGGTCACCGCGAGCGAAGGCCTTGAGGGGTATGTGAAACACGGGCACGACGGCCTTGTCGTGCCGCCGGGGGACGTCGACATGTTCGCCTCGGCCGTCTACGCGCTGCTGTCCGACCCCGACCGCGCCGATGCCATGGGCGCCGCCGGCCGCGCCCGCCTCGAACGCGACCTCACCACCCACACCCAAGCCCGCCACCTCGCCGACCTCATCAAGGAGGTCACCGGTCACGTGGGCTGAGGGGCGAGGGTGATGTCCTCTTCCTCCTTGGGGGTGGCGGGGGTTGGGTGGCCCAGCTCGGTGAGCCAGTCGCGGAACAGGGCGTGCAGGGACTCGGCGCCGACGATCTCGCCGGGTGGGCGCAGGGACTTGGGGTAGACCAGGAAACCGCGGGCCTGGGGGCCGCCCATGCCGCCGTGCGAGCCGACGTGCATCTCGAACGGCGAGGCGTTGTCGGTGCCGGGGTCGTAGCGACTGTTGATCATGATGTCCGCGCAGTGCGGGTAGGTGTCCACGCGGCGGATGAGGTCGGCGGCGTGCGGTCCGTAGTCCTTCAGCGGGTCCTCACCGATGATCACGCCGGTGGCGAGGCGGTGCAGGCCGTCGCGACCGAGCACGACCGGGCCGAACTCGGTGCTGCGCACCAACATGAAGCCGACACCTGGGTGATCGACCAAGGTGGGCAACAGCTCCGGGTACTCGCGTTCGATGGTCTCCAGGGGCACACGGCCTTCGTGGTCGGTGAAGGACACCATCGCGATGTGCCCGGACACCACGACGACCACCCCCGGCGCGACCCGGGCCACCTCACCCGGCCGCCCGGAAGGTGTGCGATGCCGGTCCTCGTGCACCTCGGCCCGCTCCACCCGGCCGCGCAACCGCCGGGCGATCAACCCGCCTTCGGCGAGCACGGCGCCCATCTGCCAACCCTCAGCGGTACCAGGGGACTTCACCGCAACCGGGGACGGCGAGCCGCCGCACAACCGGCCGATGTACGACTCGATCGGCTCGCCGAACCGGTTCGCGAACGCCCAGCCCTGCGTCTGGCCGTGATCGGAGAGCACGACGAGGTGATACGGCCGCGGGCCCAGCCGGGTCGCCCGGCGCAGGCGGCCGATCTGCTGGTCGATTCCCCGCAGCACAGCCAAAGCGTCGAACCGCTCGATCCCCGAATGGTGCGCGACCTCGTCGTAGCCCAGGAAGTCCGCGTACACCACGGGCCGGCCCGCGAGGATGTCCTCGATGATCGCCGACACAACGACATCGCGCGTGATCACCGTGGTTCCCGGACGCGCCAACGGATAGATCCCGCCACGCTTGATCCGCGGCCGCACGTCCGCCCGCCGCTGCGAGGTCGACGCCCACAGTTCCCGCACCATGTCTACCAATGCCGTCCCGAAGGTCCGGATCACGTTGGCGGGACGGGCGAAGTAGGCGAAGTACCCGTCGGCGGTGCGCGCGTTGTGTCCACGCCGGACACCCTTGGGTAGAACCGGAACCGCGCTCATGGTCAGCGAAACGTGGTCGGCGTCACCGGTGAACAGGTTGCCGTGGCTGGCGCCGCCGCCGGACAACAGGCCCTTGCCGTCGGAGTGGCGGCGTTCGATCTCGGCGGCGTCACGGGGGTGCGCGCACGCCATGACGTGGTCGCGATCCTTTTCATACCACCGGAACCCGAGGATGTCGTGGTTGTCGCCGTGCAGGATCCCGCAGACCGAGGCGCCGGTCTGCGAGGACCAGTCGGTGTGCCACATCTCCAACGCGTGGCTGCCGGAGTTGATCCACGAAGCCAGCGTCGGCATGTCCCCGTCGCGCACGGCCCGCCGAACGGTGTCGTAGCCGAGCCCGTCCACCTGAAGGAAGATCACCCCGGGCGGGGTGTCCGGCGGCAGCGCCGAGGGCGTTCCTTTCCTTGCCACCCGGCGGAAGAAGATCTCGTCCTCGTCCAACGCCAGCAGGCTGCTGGTGATCACGCCGACCGCGGCCATCCCGATGGTGACCGCCACCGCCGAGCGGAGGTTCGAGATCTCGACCCCCGGGATCGCCCTGAAAATGGCCAGGGTCCCGGCGCCGATGATGAGGAAACTGCCCAGCCCCAACGTGAAGAACGCGATCGGCAGGGCGAACCGCAGCACCAGCGGCCACACCACGACCGACATCAGCGAGACCACCAGCGCGCACACCGTCGGCTGCCACCACTGGGTCATCTCGAACCCGGGCAGCCACACGTCCAGCAGCCGGATCGCGGCGGTGAGGATGATCCAGATCAGGATCGCCCGCAGCGTCACCCGGCCGCCCCGCAGCAGCCGCCCGGCGTCGGGAGCGCGGTGCTGGCGGCGGGCGAGCACGGCCATCGCCACGGTCACCAGCAGCACCAACAGAGTCGCGATGAGCGAAGCCACCAGTGGTGAGTCGAAGATCCCGCCGCTGATGATGCCCAGCAACGCATACGCCACAGCCCAAACAGCGGCCGCGATCAATGCGGTCGGCAGAAATCGCCGCCACGGATAAGCGAGCGCACCGGCGGCCAGCAGCACGGGAATCCGCCCGGCCGGCAGCAACCGGCCCACGACGACGATCTGCCAGCCGCGCTTCGCGAACTGGTCGCGCACACTCGTCACACGATCCTGGTGCTGGTGGCGGGCCAGCCAGCGCACGGCGGGATCGCCGCCCAGCCGCGCGACCGAGTACGTGATCACGTCCCCGATGTAGGCGCCCGCGGTCGAGACCGCCAGTACCAGCGGAATCGACAGCCCGCCGGCGCTCGTCATCGCCACCGCCGCCCCGGCACCCACGACGGCGCCGGTGGGCACGATCGGGATGATCGACCCGAGCAGGACGCCGAAGAAGATCACCGGATAGCCGATGGTGGACGGGTTCGACCAGTCCAGCGCGTACGTCATATGCCCTGCCTCAACGGGACCTCGGCGCCGGGCGCCGTCACGACCACTGCGGGGCCCGCGGCCGCCGCGAACTCCAGCGGCGGCTCGGTCAGCAGCCGTCTCATCCGTGGGGTGCGCGCCAGGCCGGGCAGCGCGAGCGTCCCCCAGTGCACCGGCACCGCGATCCGTGGCCGCACCCGTTTCACCGCCTCAGTGGCCCGCTGCGGGGTCAGATGCCCCGGGCCGAGGCTCGGGCCCCACCCCCACACGGGCAGCAGCGCGACATCGACGGGGCCCAGCGCCGTCATGCCGTCGAACAGGTCTGTGTCTCCGGCCACATAGATCCGAACGTCATCAGTCCGCACAATGTGCCCCACTGCAGGCGCGTGCGGGCCGTGAGTCAAGCGCGGGCCCCAACGATGTCCGGAATGTGCCGCGTAGGTGGCCGTGATCCGCAGTGCGCCGTGCACGAGTTCTTGCCCGACACCCAGCTCCGACACGTTGCGTATGCCGCGACGCCGTAGCCACTGTCCCGCTCCACGAGGCACTACAACCACGGCAGACGACGGCAGTAGACGCAACGACGGCAGGTGTAGGTGGTCGCCGTGGATGTGCGAGATGAGTACAAGGTCGGTCCCCGCCCAGGCCTCCGGTGACAACGGCGGCACTACGCGTACCAACGGGCCTACGCGTGGCGTTAAGACGGGATCCGTGAGTATGACGTGACCTGCGAGTTCCATACGGACCGTGGAATGGCCGAGGAAGCGCAGCGTCACGCGAACGAGTATCGGCGCAAACCAGGGCAGATGCGACCCGGCGCGACCAACACCACTTACCTGCGAACCCGCCGCACAGCAGCGCCCGCGAGCAGGGCGATCGCGAACGGGAGGTCGTCGCGGAGGTAACGGCGGGCGAGCCGGCGGGGCTCCTTGACGAGCCGGTGCAGCCATTCCAGCCCGAGCCGTTGCATCGGCACCGGCGCGCGCCGGGAGTCGCCGGACGCCATCGGGATGCCCGCGCCGCAGCCGACGTACCAGGCGTGCGGCATGACCTCCCTCAACCGGGTGATCATGTGCTCCTGTTTGGGGAAGCCCATCCCGATCAGCACGAGGTTCGGCCGGGCCAGCACGACCGACTCGATGACCTTCTGCAGGCTCTCCGGGCACGCGTCGAACCCGACCGGCGGCGCGGCGACACCCGCGATGCGCAGACCGGGCGACCGCGACTGCAGTGCCTGGGCGGCCCGCTCCGGCACGCCAGGCGCGCCGCCCAGGATGAACACCGACTTACCGTCCCGCGCGGCGGCGTCGGTGAGCGTGTGCACGAGCGAGGATCCGGTGACCCGCTCGGGGATGTCCTCACCCGCGAGGCGCCCGGCCCAGACCAGGGGCATACCGTCGGCGACGGTGAGGGTGGCGGTCGACGCCAGCTGGACGAGGTCGCGGTTGCGGCTGATGGCCCGGATGATGTCGACGTTCGCGGTCAGGATCCAGCCGCCGCTGTTCCACGAGCCACGGACGTGGTGGACGACTTCGGCCTCGGTGAGGGCGTCCACGTTCACCGTGCCGATCGGAACCCGGCGGACAGTCACGCGCGCAGGCTACCTGTCCGTGTCAGGCCAGCTACGGGGTGTGGGAGGTTGTGCACGTGAACGAGCATTTCCGCCGGTCAGCCGAGCTGCAGGAACGTCTGCACGAACTCGTGCCGGGTGGCGCGCACACATATGCACGCGGTGCCGACCAGTACCCCGAACACATGTCCCCCGTGCTCGTGCGGGGCCGGGGCGCGCGGGTCTGGGACGCCGACGGCAACAGCTATGTCGAGTACGGCATGGGACTGCGGTCGGTCACCCTCGGGCACGCCTACGAACCCGTGCTCGACGCGGTGCGCGCGGTTCTGCCCGACGGCATCAGCTTCACCCGGCCGACCGAGCTCGAGCTGCTCGCCGCCGAGGACTTCCTCCGGCTGGTGCCGGGTGCGGACATGGTCAAGTTCGCCAAGAACGGCTCGGACGCCACCACCGCCGCGATCCGGTTGGCGCGTGCGGCGACCGGGCGGCGCATGATCGCGATCTGCGATCAGCCGTTCTACTCGGTGGACGACTGGTTCATCGGCACTACACAGATGGATGCGGGCGCACCAGCGCCGGACACGGTCAAGTTCCGCTACAACGACCTGGCGTCGCTGGAAAACCTTTTCACTGAGCACAGTGGACAGATCGCGGCGGTCGTCCTGGAGGCGGCCACCGCGCTCGCCGAGCCCGAGCCGGGGTTCCTCGAGGGCGTCCGCAGGCTCTGCACCGACCACGGCACGGTGCTCGTCTTCGACGAGATGATCACCGGGTTCCGCTGGTCGGCGGGTGGGGCACAGGCCGTTTACGGCGTCACACCGGACTTGTCCTGCTGGGGCAAGGCGATGGGCAACGGGTTCCCGATCTCGGCGCTGGCCGGCCGGCGCGAGCTGATGGAGCTGGGCGGGCTGCGCACCGAGGCCCCGAGGGTATTTCTGCTCTCGACCACACACGGCCCGGAAACGGTCTCCTTGGCGGCATTCCGGGCCGTGGTGCGGGCCTACACGGAGGGCGATCCGGTGGGCCGGATGGAACAGTCAGGAGTCCAGTTGGCTAACGGTGTTAATTCCGTGGCCGCCGAACTTGGCATTGCCCGTGCCGTATCCGTGATCGGCAGGCCGTCCTGCTTGATATTCACCACAAAGGACACTCAGGGTGAGCCGTCGCAGCCTTTCCGTACCTTGTTCCTGCAGGAGTTGTTGCGCCGCGGAGTGCTCGGGCAGTCTTTTGTGATCTCCGCCGCACACACGGATCAAGACATCGAACACACGATCGAAGCCGCACGTCAGTCCTTGATCGTCTACCGGAAGGCGCTGGAAGCGGGGGGCGTCGACGGGTTCATGGAGGGCCGTCCGGTGGCCCCGGCGCTGCGGCGTTACGCCCATCCGCGAATGGCACCCATTCGCCGGATCGGGAATGCGTGAATATTTTCGGGTTGACTTCGGCAGGGTCGGAATGTAGTTGCCTGCACGAACTACTTGGGTGATTAGGCCGTTCGACCTAACCCGAGTAAGGGAGCCGAGGGCTGTTTGTCCGGCGCGCTGGTCATTCCGGGTGAACATACGGGCGATGAAGTGGATCAGTCGGTGAGTAACAGACCGCCGCGCGGGCGGAGTAGCCGAAAAACCTGGTAACCCCGCGCGTAACGGTCAGAAGTACGTGAGCGACTCTTGGTACGCCGGGGCACGGCAGCCCCGACATCACTTCGTTATCTGCCAAAGACTTTTGTAGCGGACATGGGCGGTCGGGGCCGCTTGTGCCGGAATGACCATGCCCGAACCCGACCAGCGGGGGGACCAACGATGGGTGAGCAAGCCAGCTCGACTCGCCATGGCGTGCACGGACGTGTGCTGCCGGAGTACCACTCCCGGCCGCGCCGCCTGCTGTCCATAGCTGAGCCTGGCCAGGCCCCGATCGCTTCGTGGGAGCCGAGATACCGGCGTTCCGTGATCCTCAGCGACCTCTTCGCGACCGTGCTCGCGGTCTCCGTCGTCGGCCTGCTGTTCGGCGCGAAGGGCGCCGAGAGCTGGCACCAGCTGTGGGTTGTGCTTGGCGTCACGACCGTGGCGCTTGTGTTGTGCTCGCTGTGGATGAACCGCGCGTGGGGCCAGAACGCCTTGGGGCAGGGGGCCGACGAGTTCGGCCGGCTGGGCCGGGGCCTGTTCTCCGCGGCGGTGGTGCTCGCCCTCGGCGGTCTGGCCGTCGACTCGACGAACATCCGGGTGTGGGTGTTCGTCGCGATCCCGGCGATCGCCGTACTCGCCTTCCCGCAGCGGTATCTGTTGCGGCGCTTGCTGCATAAGTCGCGCAGGGAAGGCAAGTGTCTGTTACCGGTGCTCGTCGCCGGCAGCGTGGAGACCGCGCGCGACCTGATCGTGCGCACGAAACTGGCGCCACACCTCGGCTGGAAGGTCGAGGCAGTGTGCACTTTCGACGGTCGCGGCGACAGCGACGACGAGCTCGAGGGCGTCCCGGTGGTGGGCCGCCTGCGCGAGCTGGCCGAGCACGTCCGGCGCGGGGGCTACCGCGTGGTGGCGATCGCCTCCGACCCGTACTGGAGCCCGCGGCGGCTGCAGGAACTGGCCTGGAACCTGGAAGGCAGCGAGGCCGAGATGGTCGTCGCGCCGGTGCTGATGGAGGTCGCCGGGCCGCGCCTGCACGTGAGCGGTGTGCTGGGCATGCCGCTGCTGCGGGTGAGCGCGCCGGTGTTCAGCGGCGCCCGCCGGGTGGTCAAGGAGATCGTCGACCGGGTCGGCTCCGGCCTGCTGCTCACCCTGTTCTCCCCGCTGATCCTGGCGATCAGCCTGCTGATCCTGTTGGACAGCCGGGGTTCGGTGTTCTACCGGCAGCGCCGTATCGGCAAGGACGGCCGCTCGTTCACCATGGTGAAGTTCCGCACGATGGTGAAAAACGCGCACGCTATGAAGGCCGGGCTGGCCAACGAGGGCAACGGCCTGCTGTTCAAGATGCGCAAGGACCCACGCGTCACCCGGGTCGGCGCGGTGCTCCGACGGTACTCATTGGACGAACTGCCGCAGCTTTTCAACGTGCTGCGCGGGCAGATGTCGTTGGTGGGGCCGCGGCCGCCGCTGCCCGAGGAGACGAAGAAGTACGCCCCGGATGTCCGGCGGCGGCTGTTGGTGAAGCCGGGCATGACCGGTCTGTGGCAGGTCAGCGGTCGAAGCGACCTGCCGTGGGAGGAGTCCGTCCGGCTCGATCTCCGCTATGTAGAGGACTGGTCGCTGACGTTGGACGCAGTGATCCTGTGGAAGACGGTCCGTGCCGTGGTGACCGGACAGGGGGCCTACTGATGGGAGTTGTGACATGAGGCTCAGGCCCCTTGTTATCGTTTCGGCCATGGCCGCGGCGTTCGTCGTCGCGGCCACACCGGCGTCCGCGGACGGGCTCGCCGTCGAGGCGACCGTCTCGCCAGGGCAGGTCCAGCCCGGGGACGCCTTCACGGTCACCGAAACGGTGCACAACAACACGTCCGGCAGCATCCTCAGCCCGACCATCCGGCTGTTCAGCAAAGAGGTGCCGCTGCCGTCCTACGCCACCATGGAGGGCTGCTCCGGCCTCCCGGATCTGACATGCACCACTGTGGACACACCGAGCGGACCGATCGGCTACATGGCGGTCATGTCACGGGCCATGAACGGCTTCGAGACGGTCACCATCGTGTTCAACCTCCGCGTGAAGGCGGACGCCCAAGGCGCCGTGCACACGCTGCAGGGGCAGCTGCTGGGCCGCAATGACGGCATCGACCCGGTCGATGTGGCCACCCTCACCGTCATCGCCCAGGCGGACGCCGCGGTGAGCCTTTCCGCGGTGCCGAAAGCCGGTCTGCTGGTGCCGAGAATCGACGTGACCGTGCGAGTCACCAACAACGGCCCCGGAAAGTTGACCTCCGCCGAGGTTCGCGGTGCCCTTTCGCCCGGCCTGACGGCCAATTCCGGTCCGGGGTGTACGGGTGGTTCGCAGCCGGTCTGCACCTTTGGTGAGATTGCTTCCGGTGCGAGCGCGACGGGTACTTTCTCCGTCCCGCTTGGACTGCTCTACATCGGACTGCCGTTCCGGATCAGCGCGACCAAGACAGCGTCGACGCCCACGGATCCGGTGGCAGCAAACAACTCCGCGGCCACCACCTGCACCGTGGTGACCCCGTTGCTGGTCAGCTGCAACTGACCCGACCGGTTCGTCAAACGCCCGCATCGCTCCGAATTCGTTGTGATCTCACCATTCCAGTTGGTAGCACAGTGAATTCGCGTTACCCGACCGCAATCACCCTTTCGGGCAAGCTCCCCCGAAAGTCGTAACATCAACTGCTCCAGGGTCGATTTTTCCGTTGACGACAGGGGTAAGCGGTGGTTGCTGGAAGGCGGAGCGATGCGGGTGTTCGGTTTTCACCTGAGACGAAGAGTGGCGCAAGTCGCGTCAGTGGCATTGGTGGCCGCCAACCTAGCCGTCGTCGGGGCACTCGCGGGACCGGCCGCGGCGGCCGGCGGACCGTGTGACCCGCCGGTCAACAAGATCGCTTGTGAGAACGCGTCGAACACGGCCACCGAGACGGATCAGTGGCAGGTACAGGCTTTCGACGACTCGATCATCGGCTACGCCGACGACATCTCCTATGCGCCGGGCAACACCGTCAAGTTCAAGGTGAAGACAACGGCGACCCAATACCGGCTCGACATTTACCGTCTTGGTTATTACCACGGTAAAGGCGCGCGGCTGGTGCAGAGCATCCCGCGCACCGGGGCGTCCAGCCAGCCCAACTGCCTGGACACCGACCCCACCGGACTGGTCGACTGCGGCAACTGGTCCACCACCTTCACGTGGAACGTCCCGTCGAGCGCGGTTTCCGGTCTCTACTACGCCGTGCTGCACCGTGACTACACCGACGGCAGCATCGGTGAGAGCGAGATCGTGTTCGTCGTCCGTGACGACAGCAGCACCTCGGACCTGATGTTCCAGACCTCCGACGCCACCTGGCAGGCGTACAACACCTACGGCAACCGCACGAACGAGCCGCGGGGACAGAGCCTCTACTCCGGCGAGGGCCCGGGCAACGGCGGCTCCGCCTACAAGGTGAGCTACAACCGCCCGATCTTCGGCGGGAACGACGAGAACTTCATCTTCAACGCCGAGTACCCGATGCTCAAGTTCCTCGAGTCCAACGGGTACGACATGACGTACACGACCGATGTGGACACTGCCCGGCGGGGCAACCTGATCCAGAACCACAAGGTGTTCATGCCGGTCGGGCACGACGAGTACTGGTCGAACGAACAACGCGCCAACGTCGAGGCGGCCCGGGCGGCCGGCGTCAACATGGCGTTCATGACCGGCAACGAGGTCTTCTGGAAGACCCGCTGGGAACCGTCGACCGACGCGTCGCACACCAACTGGCGGACCATGGTCTGCTACAAGGAGACCAAGGCCGGGCAGGTCGACCCGAACGCGACGACCTGGACCGGTACCTGGCGCGACCCGCGGCAGAGCCCGCCGAAGGACGGCGGCCGCCCGGAGAACTCCTTGCTGGGTCAGATCTTCACCGTCAACGGCGTCCGCAACGACCAGCTGACCGTGCCGTCCGCGTACGGCAAGATGCGGCTCTGGCGCAACTCCGGGATCGACAACCTGCCGTCCGGCAACGTCAAGACCTTCCAGCCCGGCACCCTGGGCTACGAGTGGGACTCGGTGGAGGACAACGGCTTCCAGCCCGCCGGTGTCGCGCAGATGTCCAGGACCACGGTCGCCATGACGGCCTCGGGTGACAACTACGTCCTGCAGAACTATGGCGACCTGTACGCGCCCGGCACGAAGACGCACGCGTTGACCATGTACAAGTACCAGCCCAGCGGCGCGCTCGTGTTCGGCGCGGGCACGGTGCAGTGGGCGTGGGGCTTGGAGAACGACCACTTGAAGGCCAACGGCACGCCGACGGCCGACCGTGCGATGCAGCAGGCGACCATCAACCTGCTGGCGGACATGGACAACGTCCAGCCCCGCACGCTGCGCACCGACCTCGGCCTGGTGGCCGGCGTGATGAGCACGGACACCGCGGCGCCGATCCCGACCATCACGATCGGCCAGAACCCGGTCGTCGGGACGCCGTACACCTTCTCCGGCAACGTGATCGACTGGTCCGGCAAGGTCGCCGGGGTGGAGGCCTCCGTCGACGGCGGCGCCACCTGGCACCCGGCCACCTGGACCGCCGGGGCGACCACGTGGAGCTACACGTTCACGCCGACGAACTCCGGTGCCCGCACGCTCGCGGTGCGCGCGGTGGACGACTCCGCGAACCTGTCGAACGCGGTCACCCAGAACGTCACCGTCAACGCGCGGCAGTGCCCGTGCAGCATCTGGAGCGACACAACGGTTCCGGCCTCGCCGTCGACGAACGACAGCACCTCGCTGGAGCTGGGTGTGAAGTTCACGGCCAGCGCCAACGGTTACGTCCGCGGTGTGAAGTTCTACAAGGGCAACGGCAACACCGGCACGCACACCGGTTCGCTGTGGGCTACCGACGGAACCCGCCTGGCGACCGGCACGTTCACCAACGAGACCGCGTCCGGCTGGCAGACCCTGTCGTTCCCGACATCGGTGGCCATCTCGGCCAACACGACGTACATCGTCTCGTACCACACGAACACCGGGCACTACGCCGGCGACGCCGGGTACTTCACCAACTCGGCCACCGGCATGGAACCGTTGTCCGCCACGCAGAGCACGGCGAGCAACCCGAACGGTGTCTACAAGGTCGGCACGTCCGGCATGCCGACGCAGAGCTTCGGTGACACCAACTACTACGTCGACGTCGTCTTCGGCCTAGACCCCGGTCCGGACACGCGGGCGCCGCTGGTGACGGGCACCAACCCGCTCAGCAACAGCAGCAGCGTCGGGCTCAACGCCACGCCGACGATCGGTTTCGACGAGCCCATCGCGCCGAGCTCCTTGCAGTTCACCGCGACCGGCCCGGGCGGGGCCTCGGTGGCGGGCACGGCCTCGCTGTCCGCGGACGGCAAGACCGCGACGTTCACCCCGAGCCAGGCGTGGGCGGCGGCCACGAGCTACACGATGTCGGTGCGGGCGTCCGACGCGGCCGGTAACTCGATCGCGAGCCCGCCGTACACCTGGACGTTCAAGACCGGTTCGCCACGCGGCGCGTCCTGCCCGTGCACGGTCTGGGACGACTTCGCCACACCGGCCAATGTGGACTCGGATGACCCGAGCGCGGTCGAGGTCGGCACCAAGGTCCGGTTCGACAGCAACGGTTCCGTGCTCGGTGTCCGGTTCTACAAGGGCCCGAACAACACCGGCACGCACACCGGTTCGCTGTGGAGCAGCTCCGGAACCCGTCTGGCGACTGGAACATTCACTGGCGAGTCCGGCGGTGGCTGGCAGACGCTGACCTTCTCGTCGCCGGTCGTGGTCCAGCCGAACACGACGTACGTGGTCTCGTACTACGCGCCCAACGGCGGCTACTCGGTGTCTGGTGGCTACTTCAACGGCGTGGGTGCGGATTATGGCGCCCTGCACGCGCTGGCCAGTGGTGTCGACGGCAGCAATGGCGTCTACCGCTACGGTTCCGGCGGCGGGTTCCCGAGCAACTCGTACGGCAACAGCAACTACTGGGTCGACGTGATCTGGCAGGGTGGCGCGAACGGTGACAGCACACCGCCTTCGGTCACCGGCACGTCGCCGGCCAGTGGTGCGGCGAACGTCTCGCTGACCACCCCGGTGAGCGCGACCTTCAACGAGCCGGTCAACCTGTCCACCGCGCAGTTCACGCTGGCCGACCCGGGTGGCGCCAAGCTCACCGGCACGCTTGCCCTGTCGGCGGACCAGAAGACGGTCACGTTCACGCCGTCGGCCAGGCTGGCCGCGGGCACCGCGTACACGGCGAGCGTGAAGATCGCCGACGTCAACGGGAACGTGATGGCCAACGCCACGACGTGGTCGTTCACCGGCACCACAACGCAGACGTGCCCGTGCTCGCTGTTCAGCGCGGCCACCCAGCCGACGGTGACCTCGGAGAACGACACCGGCAGCTACGAGATGGGCGTGCGGTTCACCACCTCGGCGAACGGCAACATCACCGGGATCAAGTTCTACAAGGGCACCGGCAACACCGGGACCCACATCGGTACATTGTGGACGAACACCGGGATCCAGCTGGCCACCGGCACGTTCACCAACGAGACCGCGACCGGATGGCAGACGCTGACGTTCGCCTCACCGGTCGCAGTCACCGCGGGCACGACGTACGTCGCGTCCTACACGGTCCCGAACGGGCACTACGCCGCCGATGGCGGGTACTTCCAGCGGACCGCGGTGACGAGCAACCCGCTCAGCGCCCCGGCGACCGGACCGGGAACGGCGAACGGCGTGTACCGCGTCGGCGCCGGCTTCCCGGAGCAGTCCTACCTCGGCGGTAACTACTGGGTGGACGTGGTCTACACCCCATGACCTCCCCAGGCTGGTGCCTCGTGAGTACTTTCGGTCCCCGGAAGTGCTCACGAGGGGAGGCATGAGATGAGACCGCTTGTTGTAGTGGCCTCGGGTGTCACGTGGGACGGGGTCAAGGGTTCGGAGCGTCAGCTCGCGGAGGCCTTGGCCCACCACGCGGACATCCTGTGGGTGGACCCTCCGGTGTCCCCGATAACACCGGAGCGGTTCCGTGGCGGCACGGGACGGATGTGGCGGCCTCTGGTACGGCGTGCCAAACCCGGAATCGTGCGGCTCACCCCCGTGGGGCCGCCGGGCTGGACCCGCCCGGGCGTGCGGTCGCTGACGTGGCCGCTCGTCCGGGCCCAGATCCGGTGGGCCCTGCGGCGGGCGAAGCGAACCCCGGACGTGTTCGTTGCCTGCCACCAACATGACCTGCTCGGCCGGTGGAACGCGGTCGACGTGCTGTACGGCACGGACGACTGGGTGGCCGGTGCGACCTTGATGAACCAGGACGCGGCTTTCGTGCTCAAGGAGGAGCAGGCCGCGCTGCGCCGGGCGGATCTCGTCCTGGCGGTGGGCCCCGAGCTGGCCGAGCGCTGGTCCGGCCTTGGCGCGCAACCGGTCGTGTTCCCCAACGGCTGCGATCCCGACGCCTACCAGGAGGTCTGGCTGACCGAGCCGGGCGGCGTGCCGGACGGGTTCCCCGACCGGGTGGCCGGGCTGATCGGCCAGCTCAGCGACCGGATCGACATCGGCGTGCTGGAAGCGGTGGCGGACACCGGGATCGGCCTGCTGCTGGTCGGACCGCGCGAGCCCGGCTGGGAACCCGGCCGCGCGGATGCCCTGCTGCGCCGGGAGAACGTCTACCACGTCGGCGCCGTCCCCTTTGAACAACTGCCGCGATGGTTCGCCCGTTTGAACGTAGGCCTTACTCCGTATGCCGACACCGCGTTCAACAGGGCCTCCTTCCCGTTGAAGACCTTGGAGTACCTCGCGGCGGGGTTGCCGGTCGTGAGTACCGATCTGCCGGCCAGCAGGAGGCTCGCCGAGGAAACCCCGCACGTGCACATCGCGAGCCACGATTTCGCTGACGCCGTTGTGAAAGCGGCGGGCAGCGAGTGGACACCCGATGTGGTCGCCGAGAGGCGTTCCGTGGCCACAAGGCATTCGTGGGCCGCGCGCGCCGATACATTCACCCGGCTGGCGGGTTTTCATACCGGGGCGTAAAAAACCGCGGGTGAGTAGCGATGTCCTGGAGGGAGGGCAGAACTGGAGGGGTGACAACGTGATTCCCGTGATGCGGCCGGTCCTCGGCGAGGAGGAGGCGCTGGCCGTCGCCGAGGTGGTGCGGTCGGGCTGGGTCGCGCAGGGACCCAGGGTGACCGTGTTCGAGGCGGCGTTCGCGGCGAGGGCCGGTGCGAAGCATGGTGTCGCACTGTCCTCGTGCACGACGGCGTTGCACCTGTGCCTGCACGTCCTGGACATCGGCCCGGGCGACGAGGTGGTGGTGCCCTCGTACTCCTTCATCGCCACGGCGAACGCGGTCCGGTACACCGGCGCGACCCCGGTGTTCGCCGACGTCGACCCGCTCACGGGCAACATCACCCCCGACACGGTTCTGCCTGTCCTGACTGAGAAGACCAAGGCGGTCATCGCTGTCCACCAGGCCGGTGTGCCCGCGGACATCGTTTCGCTGGGGATGGTCCTCGGTTACATCCCGATCGTCGAGGACGCCGCCTGCGCCATCGGTTCCACGTACCTCGGCCGCCCGGTCGGCGCGGGTGCGCATCTGGCCGCGTGGTCGTTCCACCCGCGCAAGCTGATCACCACCGGCGAAGGCGGGATGATCACCACCGACGACGAGGACCTGGCCCAGCGGCTACGCAGGTTGCGCGAGCACGGGATGAACGTCTCGGCCGCCGATCGGCACTCCGCCGGGGGCATGGTCCTCGAGTCGTACCTGGAGACCGGCTTCAACTACCGGATGACCGACGTGCAGGCCGCGCTCGGCCTGGTGCAGCTGGGCCGGCTCGACACCATCATCGAGCGCCGCCGTGAGCTGGCCGCGCGCTACCACAGCTTGCTGTCCGATGTGGACAACGTACGGGCGGTAACCGATCCCGCCTACGGGACCACGAACTACCAGTCGTTCTGGGTCCTGCTCGACGACAGCGCCGAAGTACACCGCAACGAGGTGCTCGGCACGCTGGCCGCGGCCGGGATCTCCGGCCGCCGCGGCATCATGGCCGCGCACATGGAACCGGCGTACGAGGGGCATCCGCACCTGCCGTTGCCGGTCACCGAGAAGCTGGCCACCCGGTCACTGATCCTCCCGCTCTACCACGACCTGACCGCGCGGGAACAGGAGATGGTGGTGTGGGGACTGTCCGAAGTGGTCTCTTCGGCGGTGACGGTGTGACCGCCCGGCCGCTGCTGCTCGTCGGCGCCGGTGCGCGCGAAGCACTGGCCATGGTCCGGACGCACCCGTACGAGTGGGTTCCGGTGGGCGCGTTGCTGGACGATCCGGCGATGCACGGCCGCGATCTCGATGGAGTTCCCGTTCTCGGCGGCACCGACCTGGTGTACCAGCTGCCCGATGCGGCCCTGCTCGCGTGCGACCCCAGCGTGGTCGACCGGCTGGGGCTGCCCCTGAACCGATGGGTGCGCGTTCGATGAGAGTCCTGGTCTACCCGCACGCCATGGAGATCGGCGGCTCGCAGCTCAACGCCGTCCAGCTCGCCGGGGCGGTCCGCGACCGCGGGCACGAGGTGGTCGTGTTCTCCGAGCCGGGTCCGTTGGTGGACAAGGTGACCGCGCTCGGCCTCGAGCACGTCGAGATCCCGATGAAGCGCCGCCGCCCGTCGCCCGAGGTGCTGGCCAAGCTGGTCCAGGTCGTCCAAAGCAGACGGATCGACGTGGTGCACGGCTACGAGTGGCCGCCGGTGGTCGAGGCGTTCTTCGGGCCCGGCCTGCGGCTGCGGACCCCGGTGGTGGGCACCGTGATGTCCATGTCCGTGGTGCCGTTCTTCCCCCGGACCGTGCCGCTTGTCGTTGGCACGGACGCGATCCGTGACGCTGCGCGGGCGGCCGGTCACCACCGCGTGACGTTGCTCGAACCACCGGTGGACACCGACTCGGACAACCCGGACGTGGACGGCCGCGCCTTCCGGCGTGAGCACGGCATTCCCGGGGACGAGGTGCTCGTCGCGATGATCTGCCGGCTGGTGCCGGAGCTGAAACTCGAAGGCCTGCTGGCGGCTTGCGACGCCGTGGGCGAACTTGCCGCCGCGGGGCACAAGGTTCAGCTGGTGCTCGTGGGCGATGGCCGGTCGCGTGGCGAGATCGAGGAGCGGGCCGCGAAGGCCAACGCCCTGGCGGGCCGGACCGTGGTCCGGCTCACCGGTGAGGTCGCCGATCCGCGCCCGGCCTACGCGGCCGCGGACGTGATCGTCGGCCAGGGCGGGTCGGCGTTGCGGGGCATGGCGTTCGGCAAGCCGCTGGTCGTCGTGGGCGAGCAGGGCTTCAGCGAGCTGCTGACCCCGGAGAGCTCACCGTTGTTCCTGCGCCAGGGGTGGTATGGCCTCGGCGGTGAAGGCGTGCCGGAGCTCCGGTCCTCTTTGGAGCGTCTGGTCACCTCGCCCGCACAGCGCGCCACTCTGGGCGCTTTCGCCCGCAAGCTCGTGGTGGACCGGTTCGCGCTGACCCGCGCGGCCCGGATCCAGGAAGAGGAGTACCTCAACGCCGTCCACACGCGACCCGCGCCCGTGGCCGTCGCCGCCGAGATCTTCCGCTCCGGCGGCGGAGTGGTGGCCAGCAAAGTGAAGACGAAGTACCGGCGTTGGCGCGGCACGGCCGCGACCGACGACGCCAACGCGACACCGATCGTCGTGACACCTGGAGAGGGAGACGAACACATGACCACGTCTACCTGGCGTGACCGTGCGAAGACCGTGCGCGACAAAGCAGAGGACGCGGTCACCCGCGTCACCCACATGCCGCCCAGGCGGATCCGCGGCGACATCTCCCCGCTCTGGCTGGACTACCAGAAGACCGGCCAGGACCAGGTCGACTTCCTGCGTGAGCTGTGCGGCCTGCAGCACGACCACCACGTCCTGGACATCGGTTGCGGTGTCGGACGTCTGGCGGTTCCGCTGACCACGGCGTTGAGCGCGGCCGGCCGGTACGACGGGTTCGACGTGATGCCGTACATGATCGACTGGTGCAACCGCAACATCGCGGCCGCCCACCCCAACTTCCGGTTCACCCACGCCGACGTCCAGACCTCCATCGGCCACGACTCGGGAATCGACGCGGCCGACTACGTCTTCCCGTACGAGGACAACACGTTCGACCTCGCCTACGCGGGATCCCTGTTCACCCACCTGACTCCGGACGCGGCCACGAACTACATGAGCCAGGTCGCCCGAGTGCTCAAGCCGGGCGGGGTGTTCGTGTCCACCTGGAACATGTTCAACTCCGAGACGGAGAAGACCATCGCCGGGCGGAGCCTGCGGCAGGCGTGGCCGCACGACCACGGCGAGTACCGGCTGAAGGAGGAGGACCACCCGGAGTCCAATGTGGCCTTCGACGAGGTGTGGCTGCGGCCGCAGTACGCCAAGGCCGGCCTGACGATCCTGGAGCCGGTCCGCCCCGACGCGACCTACTCGCCGTTGCGCGTGCCGCGCACCGTGCAGGCCTCACACCTCTGGTACACCAGCACGATCATCGCCGTCGTGCCCTGACCACCACGTCGTGGACGGTGGTCCCATCGGGGGTGAGCCGCGGCCGCCGCTCGGCCACCACCGTGTCCCACTCGTCGCGCGGTAGTGCCGCCACGACGTCCTCGGCGGAGAAGAACAACCCCGGCATGGGCGGCCGTCGCACGCCGCTGTCCAAATCGGACACATCGTGCGCGACGATCAGCAACGTGCCACCGGGGCTCACCGCGGCGGCCAGCCGGTGGTGGAACGGGATCCGCAGCTCGACCGGCAGTTGCATGTAGTGCGAGGTCACCAGGTCGAAGGTGCCGGGCGGATCCTCGGTGCGCAGATCCGCCTGGACCCACTCTATTTTGAGATCACCGGAGTGCTCCGCGGCTCGCCGCAGCGCGACGGCGGACACGTCCAGACCAGTGACCTGCCAGCCCTGTTCGGCGAGCCAGATCGCGTCGCCGCCCTCGCCGCAGCCCACATCGACAGCCGACCCGGGGCCGAGGTCCGCGACCTCGGCCACCAGGGTCGGGTTGGGCTTGCCGCTCCACTGCCTGCCGTCGCTGTACCTGTCGTCCCAGTACCCGGCGCTGAAGAAGTCCTCGCTCATGCCACAAGCGTGCTGGCGGCGCGCCGATCCGCCAACTTTCGTTGCCGAAACAGCAACTAGCCGGACTTCAGGGCGCCGAGGGACTTGCGCAACGGCCAGACGACCGGGAGGTAGACCAGCGCCGCGAGGGTTCCGCCGAGCAGCAGCTGGAGGAACGACGGCTCGGTGAACCACCGGACCACCAGGATCACCGCGACCATCAACGCGCAGCCCAGCACCGGCCGGGCGAGCGGCGCGGCCAGCGCCCGGATCGAGATGCCGTTGCGCATCACCGCGATCGTGTACGCCGGCAGCATCAGGAAGACCGCGACCGCCGCGTGCGCGAAGGCGACTCCCTCGATCCCATAGAGCCAGGCCCCGATCGGCAGGCAGATCACCAACGCCGCCAGCCAGATCACCTGCAGCCACAAGGTCGTCCGCGACTTCCCCAAGGCCACGAGGAAGTCGTAGGCGAGCTCCGAGGCCACGCGCACCACGCCGAGCAATGCCAGGAACTGCAGGGCGACCGCGGACCCGACCCACGCCGATCCGTACAAAGTGGACACAATCGGCCAGGCGAACAGACCCAGCACCGTGCACACCGGCAGCGTGGGAATCGCCAGCACCAGAGCCATCTTGCCGAGCACTTCCTGCCGCCGGCCCGGATCGTCCTGCACCTTCGCGAACGCGGCCAGCGAGACCCGCCGGACCACCAGTGAGAACACGTTGACCGGCCAGGAGGCCAGGTTGAACGCCTGCACGTACAGGCCCAGCGCCACCGCACCGAGCAGCCGTCCGGCGATCACCTTGTCCACGTTCAGCATCGCGATCAGCAGCAGGCTCGCGCCGGCGAGCGGGATGCCGAACGCGAGCAGCTCCCGGGCCTGCGACCGGTCGAACCCGAACCGAGGCCACTTGCGGCTCAGCCCGAACAGCATCAGCGAGGACGCGGCGTTGCCGGCGAGCTGCCCCCAGGCCAGGCTCCACGCGCCATGCCCCGTCGTCGCCAATGACACGGTCAAACCCGTTGTCACCATCAGGTTCGTCAGGTCCACGAGCAGCCGGAGGCCTTGCCGGAAGTCACGGTTGACCAGCTGGGCCACCGGTGAGGTCAGCCCGTCCACCAACGCGGACAGGCATAACACCCGCACGATGCCGGTCGCCCCAGGGGTTTCCATCGCGGCGGTGAACACGGGCGCACCGAACCAGCACACCGCGTACACGATCAGGCTGGTGCCCATCGAGATCGTGGTCACCGTCGGCCGGATCCGCTCGGGGTCACCGGGCCAGCGCACCATGGCCAGGCTGACGCCGAGCTCGTTCAGCGACAGCAGAGCCATCAACGCCACGAAAGCGACCGCGTACAGACCGAAGTCGTGCGGGGTGAGCAGCCGGGCCAGGACGATCCCGGTGAGGAACGTGCCGAGCCTGCCGACGATGGTGTTGAGCAGGCTGAGGCTGAGCGCCCGGCGGATCGGGGCCTTCGTGGTCGTCACGCGGCCCGCCGCCGATCCCACCACACGACCACAGTGGACACCGCGAGCACGATCGTCAGCGCGTCGAGCGGGACCCGGAAGCGGATGCGGGTGAAGAACACTGCCAGTAGAAGAACGTTGAGAACAATGGTCCAGACGGCGAGCTTGTCGAGCCTGTGCAGCGGGAATCTCCGCCAGAGCAACACCCTGAGTAGAGCGAGCGCCAGAATCGGGTAGTAGGACAAGGCCGCCAGCAGGTCGGACGCGCCTTGCCCCTCAGTCTTCAACGTGTCGCTGTAGGCGAAGTTGTGCACGACCTTGGCCACGTACAGACCCGCCGCCTCGGCCGGGTTGTCCTTGATCCAGTTCAGTGCCTCGGTCTGGTAGAACTTGTCGATCTGGACCTCGTCCAGCTTCAGGTCCTTGGCGCGCTGGTCATACGACGACACGTCCACGCTCGTGCCGCTGCTGCCGGTTGCCTGGGGATTGTTGCCCAGCAACAGGTTCACCCCGTTGTTGGTGGAGACCGGGATGAACGCGTGCATCACAACGGCGTTTCGCACACACCACACCATTGGAATGATCGCGGCGGCCACGATCAGCACGGCCAGGGCCTTCTTGTGCCGCCAGCCGATGAACAGCAGCACCAGCAGCAAAGTCGGCGCGAACGACGGAACAGTGACAGTGAGGAACCCGGCCGACAGCCCACTCCAGATCGCCCAGGTCCAGCGATCCCTGGCCCGCAGCCCGAACTCGAGCATCATCAGCAGCATGAGCAGGGCGGGGATCTGCGGGTACAACGCAGTGGCCGTGTAAACGAACAGTGGGTACACGGCCATCACGACGGCGACAAGCGCCCCGGCGACCGGCGAGATCCGGCGCGCCAGCAGGTAGCCGAACCAGACCGCACCCGCGAGGCACAGCACGGAGACCATCCGCATCGCGAAAACGCTGCCGCCGGTCAGCAGGTGCACCGGCAGCAGCATGAACGGATAGCCCGGCGGCCGGTACGCGGTGGCGTCGGCGCCGAACGCGAACCCGTGTCCGTCCACAAGCGACTGGGTGAGCTCGAGGTAGACGTGTTCGTCCGAGTAACGCAGGGTTCCGCCGAGCAGCACGGCGTAACCACCGGCGAGTAACAGGCTCAGGCCGACCGCGGCGAGCCCGATCTGCTTGCCGCGGGCGTCCAGCCAGTCGAGCACCGTGGTCCGGCGCAGCGCGAATTCGGTCATCGGACTGCTTTCCACATCGGGGGAAGGACAGGGTTCTCCGCTTCGGCCCTGGCGTGTCTGAGCAACGCCCCGCTCGCCCCCACCAGGACGAACGTCAGGCTGCTCGCGGTGGAGAACCAGAGCAGGTCGAACGTGGCGGCCCCCAGTGCCACGATCGCCTGGCACGCGATCAGCGTCAGCGCCAGGTCCCGGGTCACCGGGTCGGGACTGATCGCCCGCACCCTGGCGGCCGCGTACATCCCGGCGAGGAACAGGAAGATCAGGCAGGCGAGTCCGATGTATCCGTTCTGGACCAGTGTGCCCAGATACTGGTTGTCCAGCGGACCGTACTTTTCGGACAGATAGGTGCCGTTGCCCCGGCCCAGCAGGAAGTGTTTGGCGATCTGCTTGCCGGCCGAGGCGTAGTCGTCGGTGCGACCGGAGATGCTCGGGTCCTCGCCGAGGTTGTCGAACAGGCTGTACAGCGTGCCGATCAGGCCCGGCACGACCATCCGCAGCACCACCAGGAAGCCCGCGGCCGCGATCAGCGCCTGCACCCGGCGGCGGCCGGACCAGCCGATCAGCAGGACCAGACCACCCAGGCACAGACCGAGGATCGCCGAGCGGGACAACGAGACGACCGACCCGGCGGCGATCATTCCCAGGCACAGCCACCATTTGCCCGATTTGAGCCCGGCCTCCTTGGCCCGGTACGCGTAGTGCGCCGCCAGCGGGACACCGATGGCACAGACCACCCCGAACTCGATGGGATGCCCGGTCGTCCCGGCTGGCCGGCGGAAAGCCGCCCGTTCCAGGACGAACCCGTCATCGGTCACCGGCCGCAAACCGGGTACCGCCAGGTACTTCGTCAGGTCGAACCCGGCGGCGAACTGCAGGAAGCCAATGGTGGCCACGATCCCGATCAGCACGGTCATGAACTTCAGCAGCACGTCCAGCCGGGCGAGGTTCTTCACCCCGTCGCAGATCGCGATGCCGACGCAGATCGTGCCGAACACCACCACGATCGTGCGGTCCGCGCCTTCGAGCTCGTCCGACGGCAGGTAGTTACGTGTCGCGTACCCGTAGGTCGCCAGCTGTGAGATCGCGTACAGGAACAGCGCGGTCCTGGCGAGGTTCCGTCCTTTCGCGACACCCAGTGTCGTCACGAGCTGACAGCAGAACCAGATGACGCCGAGGCCCAGCCCGGTGAGGGTGGCCGGAGTGATCGACATCGGGATGCCGCTGATCACCAGCCGGGCCGGGATGATCAGCAGCATCAGCAGGAAGACGCACGCCAAAGTGGCGCCGTCGGCCCGCTGAACCTCAGCCTGCTGCCCGCTCACGGGTCACGACGATTTGGGGGTGATGGGGTGCATGCGGATGGTCTCGTTCGCCGCGCCCGGAACCTCGCTGCCGTTCGTCGGGGTCTCCTCGAGGGACCCCTGGTGCTGCCAGTTCTCCAACGCCTTCTCCCGCGTGCGCTTCTTCTTGCGCGACTGCGTGAAGCTCTCCATCGCGTACGCGGATGCCAGGCTGGCCACGAAACCCAGCACCAGGGCCACCGCGGCGAACCGGACCTTGCCGCCGGTCTTCGGCTCGCCCTTGGTGGGTTCGACGATGGACACCGGCGTGATGAACGTCGACGCGGGGGCCTTCAACGCCTCCTGGCTCTGCTTGAGCTCGCTCTTGGCCCGGTCCAGCACCTTGGTGACGACGTCCTTGGCCTCTTCGGGCGACCGGCCGAGCGCGACCACGACGACGAACGGACCGGTCAGCTGCCCGTTGCCGATCTGGTAGGTCATCTTGGGGTTCGGGCCGAGCAGCTGCTCCATCACCGCGGGGTCCTGCAGCTTCTGGATCAGGATGGTGGCCGACGTGTTCAGGCTGCCGTCGAACGCCAGCAACGGGTTCACCTGGTCCACCGGACCCTTTGCGCCGGCGGCCACCCGCGCGCCCTCGGTGGGCGACGTCAGCACGATGGTGCCTGTCGACTCATAGTCGGTGTGCACGGTGAGATACACCCCGGCCGCCAGACCGAGGGACACCGCGAAGACCGGAACCGCCACGCGCCAACGGCGCAGCAGGACCCGGATCGTCTTCCAGAAGTCCATCTCGTCCCCGATCGGCGATCGCCCAGCACTCTCTCCCCAAGGATCTGGTTGACCTGCCGAACTGTTACGTCACGTCATCACCCACGCCGAGGATGTCCAGCTAAAGGACCAATCCGGTCACCGTGCGTTCACTCATGTAACGGATCGGCACCCGGGTGATACCGGCTAACAGCCACGCGGGGTCCCGCGATGACCACTGCGCAGGCGAGCTTCGAGAGGTGGGCGCCGCATGTACATCGCGTCGACGCGCACCCCAGGGACATCCGTCCGGGTGACCCGTCGCATCCCGGGCACGGTTTTCGCGCTTGGCACAGTGAGCCTGCTCACTGACGTCTCGGCGGAGATGGTGACCGCGTTCCTGCCCGTGTACCTGTTGTTCACGTTACAGCTCGGCTACGTACAGTTCGGGTTGCTGGACGGCTTGTACACCGGCGCGACCGCGGTGCTCCGGCTGGTCGGCGGGTTCGTGTCGGACCGGACCAGCCGGCCGAAGCTGGTGGCGTTCTTCGGGTACGGCATCTCCGCGGCCACCAAGGTGATCTTCCCGCTCGCCGGGGCTTCGAGCGTGGCGATCGGCGGGGTGCTCGCGGTGGACCGGGCCGGTAAGGGCATCAGAACGGCCCCCAGGGACGCGCTGATCTCCCTTGTGACGCCCCCGGACCAGCTCGGCGCGGCTTTCGGTGTGCACCGCGCCATGGACACGGTGGGCGCACTCTGCGGGCCGTTGCTGACCTTCCTGATCCTGTCGCAACTCGGGTCCGCCCCGGGACCGGTGTTCGTGGTGAGCTTCGTGTTCGCCGCGATCGGTCTGGTGGTGCTCGGGGCGTTCGTCCGCGAGCACAAGACGCCGGCCAAGCGGGAACGCAAGGTCTCGGTCCGGTCCGGTGCCCAGTTGCTGCGGGACAAGGCGTTCCGCCGGGCGACCATCGCGGCCGCGGTGCTCGGGCTGGTGACCATCAGCGACGCGTTCGTGTTCGTGGTGCTGCAGAAGGTGTCCGGGATCTCGGTGGGGATGCTGCCGTTGCTGCCCTTGGGGACCGCGGCGGTGTTCCTGCTCGGGGCCGCGCCGATCGGGCGGATCGCCGACCGGCTCGGCCGGTGGAAGGTGTTCTTCGCCGGGCACGTTCTGTTGCTGGGCACGTACTTGACGTTGCTGGTGCCCAGCGGTGGCTACTGGGCGGTGGCGATCGCGTTGCTCGCGCACGGTTTGTTCTATGCGTGCACCGATGGTGTGCTGATGGCATATGCCGGTGGGCTGGTTCCGGCGGAGCTGCGGGCCACCGGGATGGCGACTGTCCAAACCGGTCAAGCGCTGGCCCGGATGGTGTCCTCGGTGGTGTTCGGGATCATGCTGGCCGGGCTGGCCATGCAGGTCGCGGTCGGCGCGCTGGCCGCGGTGATGGTGGCGGCGCTGGCGATTGTGGTGTTCCTGGTGCGGAGGCCGGCTTGAGGACGTGGGTGTCGGGACATCGCGTCCTGGTGGGTGTGATCGCGATCGTGGTGCTGCTGCTGGGCGGTGGCGCCTATGTGGCGTGGACCGCGGCGAGCCAGCCCGCGGTCACGACGAACGCGCCGGCACCGGTGTCCGGCGACCTGATGTACATCGATATCGCCAACGGTCTGGACCAGGTGACGACAGTCAAGACCGCCCAGCCCAGCGGCCAGAAAACGGTCACGCCGCTGAAGTGCCAGCGGTACTACCAGTCCGGCCCGACCTCGGTGTGCCTGCGGCTGGCCGGGCCGGGGCCGAGCTACGAGGCCGCGATCAGCAAGGACGGCAAGGAGATCAGGACAGTCCCGCTGCCCGGGATACCGTCCCGCGCACGAGTCTCCGCGTCCGGCAACGTCGTCTCGTGGACCTCGTTCGTCACCGGCGACTCGTACTCGGTGCCGGGCGGATTCTCGACTCGCGCCGGGGTGTTCGACGTCCGCAGCGGTGAAGTCACTGAGTCCATCGAGCACTACACCGCGACGGTCAACGGCAGAGTGACCACAGCGGCGGACATCAACTACTGGGGTATCACCGTCGCCTCGGACGACAACACGTTCTACGCGACCCTCGCTACCGAAGGCAGCACCTACCTGGTCCGCGGCGACCTGATCGCCAAGACCCTGCAGTCGGTCCGGCAGAACGCGGAATGCCCGTCGCTGTCACCGGACGGCACCAAGGTGGCTTACAAGAAGCGGCCGAACCAGACCCGGCCGTGGGAGCTGGTGGTGCTCGACCTGGCCGCGAAGAAGGAGCAGATCCTGCCCGGGACCAGCGGAATCGACGACCAGGCGGCGTGGTTGAACGACAACACGCTGGCGTACGGGGCGGCGATCAACAACCAGAAGAACGCCATCTACTTCGTGCCGGCGGACGGCTCCGCGCCCGCACGTGAGGTCATCCCGGACGCGGCCTCGCCGGTGCCGGTGCGATAGTGGACCACGTGGGTGAACCCATTGCCAGCGTGGTGATCGCCGCGCACAACGAGGAGTCGGTGATCGCCCGGTGCCTGCGCACCCTGACCAGCACGGCGAAGCCGGGTGAGCTGGACGTCGTCGTGGTGGCCAACGCGTGCGAGGACCGCACGGCGCAGATCGCGCGCGCCGAACGCGCCCGCGTGGTGGAGACCCCGATCGGCGGCAAGGCGCACGCGCTCGTGCTCGGCGATGCCGAATGCCGCGCGTTTCCCCGGCTGTACCTGGACGCCGACGTCGACCTGGACACCGAGTCGTTGCGGCGCATGGTGACCGCGCTGGACCGAGGCGCACTCGCGTGCTCGCCCGTGCCCACATATGACCTGAGTGGCTGTTCGGTTGTGACCAAACGATTCCATCAGGTGTTCGAGAAGATGGCCGCGGCACAGCGGGGTTTGACCGGTACCGGTGCGTACCTGTTGAGCAAGGAGGCGCACGAGCGGGTTTTCCCGCTGCCGCAAGTGATCTCGGATGACGGGTATGTGCATCGTTCGTTCTCGGCGAGTGAACGGCAGTCGGTCGAGGGTGCCCGGTCAGTGGTACGCCCGGCGCGGACCCTGAAAGCGTTGATCCGCAGGCGGGCCCGCGTCCGGCTGGGTAACCGGGAGCTGGATCGCTTGGGGCGCAAGGCAGAAGATCCACCCATGGGTCTGGGTTCCCTGTTGACCCTTGTGCGCCGCAGGCAGGTGGGCGTCTTTGCCGCAGTGTGCTTTCTCACAGTAATGTTCGTCGACAAGATCCTGACGCGCTGGCGGCGGGTTCGCGGCAGTGATGCCACATGGTCGTCCGACCGGGGTAGCCGTTAGCCGGAATGTACTCACACGGGTGATGCGGAACGCACAACTCTGCCCGTAGGTGCAACGCTCACATTCCCTTTTGTGCATTGGTTTCAGCCGTTCACGCTTCGGCGTTAGGCCGTTCGCGCTGGTGCGGTGCAGTGGTTATTCACGGCCGTTCGGCTGAGGCTGTGACCTGGTGACTACCCGAACGGACGCAGTGGCCAGGGTTTGCCGGAAACAGTAACCCCGGACGCGTTTTCCGCGACATGGCAATTGTCGGGCCGGATCGTAGGAAGAGGCTCCCAGGTGACTCGTGGGCATGTGCTGATCATCGTCCAGAATCTGCCGGTTCCCTTGGACCGCAGGGTCTGGCTGGAGTGCCAGGCGCTGACCGCGGCCGGATACCAGGTGTCGGTGATCTGTCCAAAAGGGCCGGGTGACTCCAGATATCAGGAGTTATCCGGTGTGCACCTTTATAAGTACGCACCGCCACCACAGGCCAGGGGCGTGCTCGGGTACCTGCTCGAGTTCGTCTACTGCTGGCTGCGCACCGCGCGGCTGACGCTGAAGGTGTGGCGGCGTGAGCGTTTCGACGTGATCCAGGCCTGCAACCCGCCGGACACCTACTGGGCCCTGGCCCGGCTGTGGCGGTCCAAGGGTGTCCGCTTCGTGTTCGACCACCACGATCTCAATCCCGAGGTGTTCCGGTCGAGGTTCGGCGAACCGTCCGGCCTGGCGGGGAAAGTCCAACTGGCCGGGCTGTACTGGTTGGAGCGCAAGACGTTCCACACCGCCGACCGGGTCATCTCGACCAACCAGTCCTACCAGCGCATCGCCTGGGAGCGCGGCAGCGTGCCGCCCGAGCACACCACGGTCGTCCGATCCGGACCGGACACGTCGGTGATGAAGCCGGGCGAGCCCAAGCCGGAGCTGCGCAACGGTCGTCAGCACCTGGTGGCGTGGCTGGGAATCATGGGTCCGCAGGACGGCGTCGACGGCGTGCTCGAGGTGGCGCAGAAGATCGTGCGCGAGCACGGCCGGGAGGATGTCCAGTTCGCGCTGCTCGGCTTCGGCGACTGCCTGGAAGAGCTCAAGCAGCAGTGCCACGAGATGGGCCTGGACGACTACGTGACCTTCACCGGACGCGTGGGACCGCCGCAGATCGCGGACTACCTGTCCACCGCGTCACTCGGTCTGTCCGCGGACCCGTTGAGCCCGCTCAACGACGTGTCCACAATGAACAAGACGATGGAGTACATGGCGTACGCGCTCCCGGTTGTCGCCTACCGTCTCACTGAGACAGTGGTGTCCGCGGGCGAGTGCGCGGAGTACCTGGAACCCGGTGACGTCGACGGTTTCGCCAAGGCTGTGGTGGAGCTGCTCGACGACCCCGAGCGCCGGCAGCGGCTGGGCCGCGCCGGGCGGGCCAGGGCCGAGCAGGTGCTGGACTGGCGCCCGCAGGCCCAGGCGTATGTAAGCGTTTACGACTCGTTGTTCGGCGTGGAGCCCGAGCCGGCCGTCATGCCGGCCCGGTCCGCTGTAGTGCGTGAGCACCGCGCCACGGGCCTGCGCACGGAGCGAACACTGCGCCGGGTCACCCCGACCGCTGACTGAAAGGGCTGGGAATGTTCGCCAGACGGATCGCGGTGATCGGCACCGGGTACGTGGGCCTGACCACGGGCGCGTGCCTCGCCTCGCTGGGACACAAAGTGGTCTGCGGTGACGTGGACCCCGGCAAGGTGGAACGGCTGCGCAACGCCGAGGTCGACATCCTCGAACCGGGCCTGGCCGAGCTGGTCCGCGAGGGCCTGGCCGCGGGCCGGCTGTCCTTTGTGGTCGGCGCGGAGGCCGCGGTCACCGGGCACGAAGAGGGCGCGGAGATCGTGTACCTGTGTGTCCCGACCCCGATGGGCGTCGGCGGCGTGGCCGACTTGAGCACGGTCGAGTCGGTCATCGATGAGGTGCGCGAGCTGCTGCGGCCGGGAACGGTCGTGGTGAACAAGTCCACGGTGCCGGTGGGAACAGCCCAACGGACAGCGGAACTGCTCAAGCGCGATGACGTTTCCGTGGTGAGCAACCCGGAGTTCCTGCGCGAGGGCTCGGCGGTCGAGGACTTCCTGAACCCGGACCGGATCGTGGTGGGCTGCGACGAGCAGGACGCGGCCGAGCGAGTGTCCGCTTTGTACGCTCGGCTGGGCGCGCCGACGGTGCTGACCGACGCGGCGAGCGCGGAACTGGTGAAGTACGCGGCGAACTGCTTCCTCGCGATGAAACTGTCCTATGTGAACGCGATGGCCGAGCTGTGTGAGCGCCTGGGCGCGAACATCGCGGACGTGACCGAGGGCATGGGGTACGACCGCCGGATCGGCCAGGCCTTCCTGTCGCCGGGGCCGGGCTGGGGCGGTTCCTGCCTGCCCAAGGACACTTCGGCGATGCTGCAGGTCGCGGACTCCGCGGACTTCGAGTTCCGCCTGCTGCGGGCGACGATCGACACCAACGAGCGCCAGCGCCAGCGCATCGTGGACAAGGTCCGCCTGGCGGTGACCGGCAAGCGCGGCGGCTCCCTGTCACACCTCCGGTTGGGCATCTATGGCCTGACTTTCAAGGCCAACACGGACGACCTCCGCGACTCACCGGCCCTGGCCGTAGCGGCCATGTTGCGCCAAGCCGGCGCGGAGCTGGTCGCCTACGACCCAGCCGTCAGCGCGGACACGCTCCGCCCGGAGCTGTCGGCGGTCACCGTGGTGGACGACCCTTACCTTGTGGGCAAGGAAGTCGACGGCCTGGTGATCCTCACCGAGTGGCCGGAGTTCCGCACTCTCGACTGGGGCCGCCTGGCCGGTGCGGTCCGTGCCCCGATCGTCGTCGACACCCGCAACCTGCTGGACAAGGACGTGCTGCGCCGAGCCGGGTTCGCCTGGACCGGCCTCGGCAAGAACTGACCCATCCAAAGCCGCGACCTCTTTGCGTGAGGTCGCGGCTTTTGCATGGGTTCGTATGGCTCAGCGGAACTTGCGGACGATCGACCGCAGCTGCGGCGCGATCGGTGAGGACTTGGCCGCGGTGATGGCTTTGCGGCTCGCCTTGCGCATCGTCGTGCGGAAGGTGCCCGCGGTGACCGCGCCGATGCACACCGTCGAAGCCCCGGTCATCGCGCGTCGTTTGTAGTCGTCCTCGCCCCGGCCGAGGTCGATGCGGGTGAGACCCAGCTCCGGCGCGGCCATGACCACCTCGCGCAGCAGGATCCAGCCCGGCGACAACGGCCCGAACTTCTTGTCATAGACCGGGAACCACCAGTGCAGCACGCCACCGGAGCGGATCCCGAAGTGCGCGGCGAGCAGGTGCGGACCGGCGTACACAGTGGACAGAGCGCCCAGGTCCGACGCGAGCAGCCGGTGCAGCAACGCCCGCTGGGCGGGATCGGCGAAGTGGTCGCGGGCACCGGTCGACGCGTACTGGTCCCGTTTCAGCTCGATGACCCGGTCCAGCTCGGCTGGATCGCTCGACTCCGCAACGAAAGCAACCTCGCCCAGATCGCGCCCGGCCTTGTTGGCCAGCCGCCGCGCCTCGCTCATCTTGTCCTTGCCGCTCTTCGCCGCGCGGCTCAGGTACCCGTCGAGGCCACCGGTGACATCCATGTACGGCGAAGGCCGCCGCTCCTCGACCCACGGTTCGAGGTCCGGATACCCGTCGAGCAGATGGTCGAACGTGAACGACTTGACGCCCGCCGCGGTCAGCAATGCCTGGGGAGAGAAACGAACACCCGGCTGGAGCAACGGCCCCTGGAAGTCGGCGCCCGGCGACCCGGCGGGGATCGCCGACGCCCCAATGACATGCAAAGGCAGGACGAACCCATCGCCCCACAACACGCTCACCGGCCGCCCGGCATCAACCGCCGCGACATAGCGCGGATCGAAGTATGGACTGTCCCAAGTGGACGCTCGCAGCTCCTGCCACTCGGCCAGGGCGTCAGCCGACAGCTTGGCGAAGGGGACCAGCTGAAGGCTCATTGCGGCAACACCTTGAGCCGGCTGGACGGCCGCACCAACGCTTTGAGGGCGGCCTTCGCGGTCGCCCGTCCGGCGGCCGCGCGGATGGCCTCACCCACGACCACGGCTGGGAAGTAGCCGAGCCACGCCAGCAACCCGTTGTGCCGCCGGACAACGCGAGTCCGGTTGACGGTGAGCAGCGCCCACAGCATGGGGTTCGTGCCGGACTCGCCGCCGTCGTGCTCGACGACAGCGCTGGGTACGTACCAGGTCAGGAACCCGCGTTTTCCGGCGCGGAGGGCGAAATCCGTCTCCTCGCCGTAGAGCAGGAACGTCTCATCCCATGGCCCCAACGCCTTGCAGGCCGCCGACGAGATCATCAGCACGCCACCAGTCGCCCACGAGGCCGGCCCGGCGATGTCGTACCGCTCGGGCGACATGATGAGTTCACCCAGTGTTCCCCATCGACCGGCCCGGTTCCCGCCGATCAACGCCTCGGCCCACGCCCGGGTCGCGGTCGGCGGCCTGCGCAACGAAGGTTGCAAGCTACCGTCGGCGTTTTCCAGGCGTGGCGCGGCGATTCCCACGTTCGGGCGGGAGAACGCCTGAGCCATCGTGGCGACCGCGCCGGGGCGGACCCGGGCGTCGGGGTTCATCACCAGCACCGCGTCGAACGAGCCCAGCGACGCGATGCCCGCGTTCAGTCCCGCCGCATAGCCCGCGTTGCGGCCCAGTTGCACGATGCGCAGCGGCAAACCGGTGGCGTTCTTGGCGATCTCGCACGTGTCGTCACGAGAGTTGTTGTCCACCACCACAACCTCGGTGAGGTCAACGCCGGAAGTCCCCACTTGCAAGGAGGCGAGGCAGGAGCTGAGCGTGTCCGCACTGTTGTACGTCACGATCACGACGGCGACTCGGGTCACGCCCACCTCATCGTGCCGCGCCACGGGTGCGTTTCACCAGCCCCGCGGCCAGCCGGCGCGCCTGACGGCGGAGCCCGGGCTGTCCGGCCAGCACATCCGCGGTCCACTGCGGATCGATGTCGTGCCGCAGGCTGGTCCGGGCCTGCAACCAGGTCTGCTCGTTGGCCGGGCCACCGTCACTCGTATAGACGACTGACGCACCCGCACTGCGCAACCGGGCGAGGACCATCCGGTCGTACGACCCGAACGGCACCGCCACCCGGGACACCGGCGCGCCGATCACCGACGACAGAACCCGGGGCGCCTCAATCATTTCCTCGACGGCCTGGGCGCGGTCGATGCGCCGCCAGTCCCGGTGCGACCAGCCATGCGAGCCGATCCGCATACCGGCGTCCTTGAGTTTCCGCACATCGGAACCGGTGAGCCGGCCGGGCGCGCCGAGCAGTCCGGCCAGGACGAAGAACTCCGCCTCCAGCCCGCGGGACTGCAGCCGCGGCAACGCGATCTCGATGTCGGAGGAGTTGCCGTCGTCGAAGGTGATCCGGACGTCGTCGCGGCCCACGGCGGCGTCGAGCACCTGCTCGAACTGCTCGACCGAAACCCAGGTCTGGTCTTCACCGGGGTCCAGGTCACGGGGCGGTTCTCCGATGCCGTGCACTGTCAGGTTGATGACCCTTGCTGGCATCAGCTGCCCTTCTCGCGGCGGATTCTCTACTCAGGTATCGGCGGCGATCTTCCGGCATTACCTCTTGACAGGGCGTATTGGTCTAGTCCACCTTGTTCTTGCTGAAGGTAATCAGCTACCTCCGGTCCGACACCGCCGCCTAGGACGCCGGGAGGTGCGCTCCGCAACCCTGCATGCTGGAGGACCACAAATGAAGATCATGCGGCGGATTCTCGTCGCCGTGGCGGTCGCGTCCGCGACCGTCGGGCTGGCGCCCGCGGCTCAGGCCGCGGTGAATCCCGTGCTCGCGGCTCCCTACCTCTACCAGTGGAGCAACCCACCGAACCCGGTCAGCGTGATGAACGCGACCGGCATCAAGTCGTTCACGCTGGCGTTTGTGCTGTCCAACGGCAACTGCAACCCGGCCTGGGACGGCAACCGCTCGCTGACCGGCTCGGACATCACCCGGGTGAACCAGATCCGGGCGGCAGGCGGGGACGCGATCCCGTCGATCGGCGGCTGGTCGGGCAACAAACTGGGCTCCACCTGCTCGAACTCCACCGCGCTCGCGGCGGCCTACCAGAAGGTGATCAACGCCGGTAAGTTCACCGCGATCGACCTGGACATCGAGAACACCGACGAGTTCCAGAACGCGACCGTGCAGGACCGGATCCTCGGCGCGGTGAAGATCATCAAGCAGAACAACCCGGGCGTCCGCGTGGTCATCACCATCGGCACCACCACCTCCGGCCCGGACAGCTGGGGCAACCGGATCATCGAGCGGGCCAAGGCGATCGGCGCCCCGGTCGACGTGTGGGCGGTCATGCCGTTCGACTTCAGCAGCGGCGGCGACATGGTCGGCAAGACCAAGTCGGCGGTCACCGGCCTGAAGAACAAGGTCAAGTCGGTCTACGGCCTGTCCGACGACGCGGCCTTCCGCAGGTCCGGCCTGTCCTCGATGAACGGCCACACCGACAACTCCGGTGAGGTCGTCACCGTGGCCAACTTCAAGTCCATCGTGAGCTGGGCGAACAGCGTGCACCTCGCCCGCGTGTCGTTCTGGGCCCTCAACCGCGACTGCAACAACTGCGCGGGCATCAGCCAGGGTCTGTACGACTTCACCAAGGCCAACGCGGCCTTCACCGGCTGAGTCCGGGACAGCGTCACCGCCCTCGCGAGTGGGTCTCCTCCCGCTCGCGAGGGCTTTCCGGTTCCCCGGCATCCTCGGCTTTCCCGGCGGCCTGCGGCTCGGCTGACGGCTTGAGGTGCTGCGACTTGGACAGCAGCACGATCCCGGCGGCCGCGAGCAGGAAGCAGGCGGCCTCGCTGAAGGTCGCCAGGGTCGAGGTCTTGGCGCCCTCGCCGAGCGCCACATAGCCGATCCCGATCGCCACCACCGGGTCCACCAGGGTCAGCGCGGCCACCACCACGTTCGGCGGGCCGCTGGCGTGCGCCTGCTGGATGAACCAGACCGCGACCGGGATGGACAGGATGGCGCCGATCAGGGATCCGGTGGGGAAGTCGGTCAGGTTGCCGCGCTCGACGGCCAGCGCCGCGAGCCGGACCACCACCGACGCGAACCCGAACACCACACCGCCGCCGGCCGCGAACGCGAGGCACCGGACCAGCCCATGGCCGACGCTGCCGATCAGGCCGAGCACCATCAGCAGCAGCCCGACGATCACCGCGATCAGCACCGCGGTGGCGTCCGAGACGCTCGTCACCTGGGCGTTCGTCGCGGCCAGCGAGGTGAACCCGCCGACCCCCAGGACGACCGCGACCAGCGAGAGCAAGGTGCCGATGGTCAGCTTGGTGCGTTCCCGGCGGGCGGTGGCCACCGTGGTCACCGCGATCGCCAGCACACCGATCGGCTGAATCACCGTCACCGGCGCGAACGCGAGCGCGCCGAAGTGCAGAACGCTGCCGACAATGACCGCCGACTGTCCCATTAACCAGCGGGGGTTGCGCAGGAGGTCCAGCAGCGCGGCGAGCCGGACCAGCTTGCCGTTCTGTTTGTCCCGGACCGCGGAGTTCTGCCACAACGCCCCCAGGCCGTTGAGCGTCGCCCCGGCGAGAGCCAGGACGAACGCCAGCCATAGCAGAGTGCCCACAAAACCAGCCTATTGGGCGGATCGAGATCGCACCGGGTAACTGACATGGCTGCTAGGTCACAAAGAGGTGTATTCGTCCTGCCAGAACGAGGGACATGTCAACCGGGGTTGACAGTAGTCCACTGTCAACCTAAGTTGACACCATGAGTGAGGCGACCAAGCTGGCGGACGCCGCCGGCGACAAGGACCCCAAGGTGGGCCTGCGCGCGGTCGCGGCGCTGCGCAAGCTGCTGGAGTGGCTGGAGGCCGTCCAGGTCCGCAACGCGCGGGCCAACGGGTGGTCCTGGCAGGACATCGCGGCCGAGCTGGGCGTCAGCCGCCAGGCCGTGCACAAGAAGTACGGGAGGGGCTGATGTTCGAGAGGTTCAGCGGGACCGCGAGGCAGGTCGTGGTGACCGCCCAACGGACCGCACACGAGACCGGCGCGTCCGCAATAGACGGCCCCGAGCTGCTGGTGGCGTTGCTACGGGTGGAGGACACCACCAAGGATCGGCTGCTGGCGGGGCATGAGCTGTCCGCGGACGACCTGGTCGAAGAGTTCCGCCGGGTCCGCCGCAGAGGCGGGATCACCGACGCCGACGCAGCCGCCCTGAGCACCTTCGGCGTGGACGTCGACAAGGTGATCCGCAGCGTCGAGGAGTCGCTGGGCGAGCACGCAACAGCAGACCCAGAGCCCAGAAGGCATTTCTTCGAACCCAAAACCCGCGTGCCCTTCACCACCGAAGCGAAACGCACCCTCGAGCAATGCCTCCGAGAAGCCCTCCGCCGAAAACACAAGGAAATAGGGACGGAGCACCTCCTCTTGGCCCTGCTGTCCCGCAACTCCCTGGCCGCCGAAGCCCTCACCGCCCGCGGCATCACCTACGAAGCCATATCCGCCCAACTCCCCACCCCACCCCCATAACCCAACTCCACCCACCCTCACCCCTCCCCACACCCACCCCGGCGACACCGCGCCTCAGCCCGCCCCGCCACCTAGCCCGCCAGCACCGCCACTCCGCCCGCCGTCACTGCTACCCAGCCGCCCAGTCCACGCCTTCCCCCGTCGCAATCTGACCGCCCCAGGCTCTCCCCAAGCAATGACAATCCCACCCAGCACCTCGACGCCCATCCCAGCACGTCGGCCAACCAGGCCCTTTCTCGGCAAACCACCCTCGGCGCCTCCCGTCTGGTCCTGGCCAGTCGAAGTCGCGACCTGACCGGTGAAAGTCGTGAACGCGTCGACCTGGGCAGCCGACGCGTTCACGTTCTGGCAGGTCCCGCAGTCTTGTCATTCCCCACCCCCGACCCGTAACAGCAGCGCTGGCGGTGCAGCCAACGGCCGGGGGTGGGGCTTCCAGGCCACGGTCGAATTGGCGGTCGCGTCGGTGCGTTGCGGGTGCCACTCGGCCCCGCCTCCCCCGGAGGCTGGGTCGTCATGGAACGCCGGTCTGTGGCGCTGGAGACGCTGATGCTGGCTCCAGCTGGACCTCGCTGTGCCTCTAAGTCGGCTACCGAACTTGGTCCAGCTTGAATCCAGCGACCGCACGCGGTCGGTCACCTACCCACAGCGGCACCACCACCGGCCCACACGGTCGGTCGCCCACCCACAGCGGCACCACCACCGGCCCACACGGTCGGTCGCCCACCCACAGCGGCACCACCGGCCCACACGGTCGGTCACGCATATACAGCGGCACCACCGGCGGCCCACATGGTCGGTCGCCCACTACTACAGCGGCACTGCTCCTGCCGGTACGTACGCGGTACCCAGCCCCGCCTCGTCTGTGCGGTGCACCACGTGCCCTCGCTTGGCCCAGCCGCCCGTCTCGTTCGAGTTGCCGCCTCGCCTCCGGCTCCGGCGACCGATCGTCCTGACTGGGACCGGCACCGGGCCCGATGTCTCGATTGGAGCTGGCGATCAGCGGTCCCTGTCTGTGCGCCGGGCTTGCGTCCGTGTCCGGTCCAAACCTTCCCTTGGAGTCCTGGTGTGAGCCTGAATCGCGATGATGACCAGCGTCGTGTGGGTGACGCGGGGCCGGAGCGTCGCCCGGTTGGGCGTCAGGTTCATATTCGGGCGGGATCGAGCTGCGGGGCGAGGCCGGCTGCCGCCAGGGCCTGTGAACAGCCGAAACCCTCGGAAAACCTGCGCACGCTGCTGCGGCGTCTCCTGATCAGGTAGTTCCTCCCCACCATTCGGGGGTAGTCAGCGTGCGGTCGGACGCTGTACAAACAGTGCGCCGGATGGCGTAACGTATTCGACCGCTCGGTCGACGTCACAACCATCCGGCGCACATGCCGTGCCCTGCGGGTTCCATCACACCCGCGGGACACACTGGCCGCTCGTCCTGCGTGGGGTCGGCACAGCCCCTCGTTGTGCCGACCAGGCGTTGCAGCCAGTTGGGGTGAGCCCCGGCGCCGCGGGGGCATCGCGACGCCGGGGCCGGGTCCCGACCTGACCGGGCGCGGTCGGCAGGTCGGGTAGCTCATGGGCGAGCGTGTGCTCGTGTGGGGGAGCCCCGGTGATCCCAAAAGGTGTGGGCGTGCGGAACGTGCTCAGGGCAGAGATATGCCCATGAACTGAGGTACTGCGTCAGTCAGGGGTGGTGACGGGAAGGCCTGCGGTGCGTCCCCGCGCTGCGACCGGGTCTCCGCGCTCAAGCCGGCCCAGGAGGGGTGGCGGCGCCAACCGGTACTGCGGGGCGAAGACGGCAAGCACGCCACGCGCGCTGTGTCCGCCGTCGTTGCCGGAAGAGACGCTGGGGGCCGGGGTGGCCGGCGCGCTGGGCGCGCTCGGGACCGGCAGCGGGCCGGGCCCGTCGTCCGCCGGGGTGAGCCGCTCCACGACGGTGGCCGGGTTGGTCACGGTCTGGAGAGCCGTCCGGTGAGGGGTCTGCGCATGCGGGTGCTCGACGACCGCGGGCTGCTGAGCCGCCTCGGGGGCGACTGCGGGCGCGGCCGGTGCTCCCGGCGCGGCCTCGGTACGGGCCGTCGTCGCTGGGGTCTCGCTGGTGGCGGACCCGCTGTGCGTCGGCGTTGGCTCCAGGATGTCGTCCACGGTCTCTTCAACGACCGGAGCGACCGACGGCAACGTCTGTTTTACAACCGGGGTAACAACTTTTTGCGGGATCTCACTGACGCAGTGCACAACCGAGCCGACCGTGTGGTTGACCGTGGCAGTGACTGTGCTGAGCGTCGAGGTCACCGTCTGGACCGTTGTCTTGACCGTGGTGTTGACGGTCTTGACCGTCGTGTTCACGGTGCTGTTGACCGCGCCGAGCAGGCCGTTGACCACACCGCCGAGACCGAGTCCCGGTCCCTGCGGCGTGCGGCTGATCTTCTGCTCTCGGCTGCCTTGTTCCCTGCTGTCCTGTTCCCGGCTGTCTTGCTCGCGGCTGTCCTGCTCCCTGCTGTCCTGGGTCGGCTTGCCGTTACCCAGGCCGGGGAGGTTGATGGTGATGTGCGGTCCGGTGTCCGCGGACGCGGTGCCGGCGAGGACCATGCCCGTCAGCCAGCCCGCCGCGGTCAGCCCGGCGAGCATCAACAAGCGCAGCACAAGACGACGCACCCGCGTACCGGCGTCACGCGCCGGACTCGAGCCAGTCACCTTGTGCCTCCACCGTTTCGCTGCCAAGACCGCAAAACCGCCGATTGCACCCTAGCTTCGGAAGGGCCAGCCGGAAAGACGGATTCGCATGTCCGACCCTTTCGGCAATGATCTCGGTCGCTGGTATTCACCGAACCGGGTGATCCTTCTAGTGCGACTGGGCGAGTCTGCGTTACGAGGCCGAATGTGTCCTTCGTGGACATTGACCGACCGATGCGTCTGGCCGAATGGGCCAGCCGTTGGCAAGGACATGTTCCCGATCTGGTCTTGCACGATCCAGACGGCCCTCGGGAAACCCTTGTGCGGGCGGGCCAATTGGTCGCGCCGCCGAACGCGATCCAGCCGGTTGCCGACGAGTTGCGCCGTTGGGTAGATCACGTTGAGCCGACCGGTCGGATCAGGCTGCGGGCCGAGCTGCGGGACCGTCCAGTTGAGATCGCCGCGGACATCGCCGGCCGTTACCCCGTCGGTCCCAACCATGTCCACATTGGTGGCCCGATCGTGCTCGGCACCCCGGCATGGCAGGGCGGCCCGCACTTCGACGTGCCCACGCCCCCACCGCCAATGGTGGAGGAATGGGACCCGCCGGTGACCGTCGCCGTGCTCGACACCGGCCTGTATCCCCACCCATGGTTCGCCGGCCGTCGTTGGTTCGATGAATGGGGCCACCATCCCGAAGTGCTCGACCTCGATCTCGCCGGAAACGACGATCGGCAGGCCGGTCACGCAACGTTCGTGGTGGGCGTTTTGGTACGCAATGCGCCAGGCGTGACATTGCGTCACCACCGGGTGCTGTCCTCAATGGGCTTGACCGATGACGCGACAGTGGCGGCCGCATTGCGCGCCCTCCGCAGCCGAACCGACATCGTCCTGCTGACCTCCGGCTGCCACACGGCGGACAACCAGTGCCCACCGGTTTTGGCGCACGAATTCTCCCAATGGGCCGATGCCGTCGTGGTCACCGCAGCCGGAAATGGCGGCAGCAGTCGCCCCTACTGGCCCGCAGCGCTCCCCGACGTGATCGCCGTCACCGCGACCGACCACACGGGCACGATCGCCGCCTTCTCCAACCGCGGCCCCTGGGTCAACGCCACCGCACCCGGAGTCGACGTAGTGAGCAGTCACGTCGGGTTGATCACCGGAACACCCGGAACGACCCCCGGAATGGAGGCCCGCCAGTACAGCGTCGCCCGCTGGTCCGGAACCTCCTTCGCGGCCGCCAAAATAGCCGCTGACCTCGCCAGACTCCTACACGTCGGCCATACACCAACAGACGCCCTCGACCGCCATTCACTTGGCCAGCCAACATTGTGAACGCGATTTGTCAATGACCTCTGGCACGCACAGTCGTCGACGCGCTACTCTATGGATGCTCGCCCCCTCCCCCTCGGCGAGCCAAACGTCCCCGCTCCCCGGGACCCCCAGCCGGGTCGAGCGGGGACGTCCTTATTCCGAATCCTGGTCGGCGCTTCGCGCCTTCCCTCGGATTCGGACGATGATGTTGGGGGGCCGAGCCCCCCAAACCCCCCACGTGCCGCTTTCGCGGCCTCGCTTTCCAGCGGGGTGGCTCGCACTTCGCGCCTCGCTGGGCTTTTGACTGGTGGGCGCGGTCTGACGACCTGTAGGGGTACCGTCCGGCTCTGTTTGGGGCTAGTTGTACGTGCCGCAAAGGAAGGCGGGGTGCGCGGCAGTTGGTTGGGGCATGGATTGGAGAGGGCGAGCTAGGTGGGCGGCCTCTGCAGCGAAGACAGGCTTGAGTGGCGGGGTAGTTGGTGTGGCGGTGGTGAGGCCGGGGCTGGGTTGTGGTGGCATCTGGGGCAGTAGTGGGTGTTGGTGTGGTCCGGGCCGGACGTGGTGTAGGTATGGCCGTGGGGTCTGGGGGCGGCGGGGCGTTGTGGTGTTTAAGGGCGGGTTGAGGCTCTTTGGGGTAACTGGTGCCTGTGGAGCCACCGGGATGTTGTTGAGTGGCTGTTCGAGCTGTGGGCGGGTTTGGCGTCGATAGTTGGGGCTGGTCTTGGATGCCGCCGGTTGAGGTGTGGTCGGGGCGGTCAGTTGGGGCAGTCGGCTCGTGTCACGGCTTTGCGTCTGCCGCGGGCCCGTTGTGTGGACTGCGGTCTTAGGACGGTGGGTGGCGCCGTTGGTGGCTTTGGCGCGGTGGGCTTGTGAGAGGTGTGGCTGGTGGGTGGGAGGTGCCGGGTGGGTGGGTGGTTACTGTCGGTTGTGGGGGTCACTCGGATGGTTGGTTTGGGGCGTTTGTGGGGAGCGGGGTGGTCGAGGGTTGCGTCTGACCGGGCATGTCGAGTGATCTTGTTCAAGGGTTGGCCCGGTGGGACGACGAGGCCTGGCGCTCGCTCGTCACCGAGTACGGGCCGAAGATATGGGCTGTCACAAGGGGATTCCGGCTTGGGCATGCCGATGCGGCCGATGTTTTCCAGAACACGCTGCTGAACCTGGCCGAGCGGTTGCACACGTTGAAGCAACCCGACCGGATCTCCTCATGGCTGGTGACCACTGCCAAGAACGAATGCCTGCGGCTACTGCGACTCCGCCGACCGCTGCCGATCCGTTGGCGTCCCGAGGAAAACGACAACGAACGCCTCTTCCCCGAAGAGAGTGCGCTGGTGAAGGCGCGCGACAAGGCGCTGTGGGCGGCCTTCGAGCTGCTGCCACCGCGGTGCCAGCAGTTGCTGCGGATGATCGCCTACATGCCGGAGTACGGCTACGAGCAACTGGCTGAAGCGATCGGTGTCGGCGTCGGAAGCGTTGGCCCGACCAAGAACCGGTGCGTGCAGACCCTGCGATTGAGGATGCGTGAGTTTCGTGATTGAACGACTACGACGCATCTTCGACATCCTCGACCCGATGCCGGCCGCGCCCGCGGCACCAATGGACATCGCGTACCACCACATCAATGTGGTGCCCGACACCGGGACGCGCGGCACGTGCATGCGTTTCGAACGTGGTGAGGTGACCATTCACCTGGAGATCGGGTCGGCGCTGACCGGCATGGTCATCGGCGCGACCGAGCTGGAAATCCGATGGCCCAACGGAATGACACAGGTGACCATCGACCCGATGGGACTGTTCGAAGTGGACTGCGTGCCGCGCGGACCGGCACGGCTCGTCGTCGGGACTGCTGCGACGGACTGGTTCGTTCGGTGAGCAACGCGGCGGCGCTCGAATGCGTCGAACGAGGAGACCTCGAAGGCGGACTGGCGAAGGCGAGGCTGGCGCTGGCCGAAGACCCCAACGCGGGCCTGACCATCGCCTGGATCGAGCTCGAACGAGGCAACCGGCAAGCCTGTGAGTCGGAGATCGCCAAAGCCGTCCGACGCGGCGCCTCGCCTGGCCGTGCCAAGTGCCTCAACGGGCTGCGACTCTGCGCACTGGGTTCGTATGAGCTGGCAGTTCGAGAGCTGTCCAATGTAGATCTGAGTGACGATCTCAAATGGCAGGCCAACGCGCTTGTCGGACTCGGCATAGCCCGGACCTACCTGTTCCGCCTCGATGCCGCGGACCGGGACTTCGCTGCTGCCGCCGAGATCCTTGCCGCGCTCGGCGAAGATGAGCGGGTCGCCACGTGTGTTCACAATCGCGGTTTCGTCGCCTTGCAAGCCGGCGACGTGCCCAAGGCGCTGGCCCTGTTCGACCAGGCCGCTGGCGGTTTGCGCCGGGGCCGGGCCGAAGCGCTGATTGACCGGGCATCCGCGCTCATTGCCGCCGGGATGACCCGTGACGCCAGCGCCCTGCTCGACGAAGCGCAGAACCTGTTGGCTGGCCGCGCAAGCAGACTGGCGGAAGCAGCGCTGACCGCCGGGTACTGCGCGCTGCGAGCCGGTGACACCGACCTCGCGGCACGTGAGGCCCAACGAGCCCGAACGCTGTTCCGGCAGCAGCGGCGACCGGCATGGACGGCCGCGGCGGATGCGTTGGCACTACGCACCCGCCCGATCGACGTCGCCGCTGCCCTCCGGACCGCGGACCGCTGCCTGCGCTGGGGGCGTCGCACGGAGGCGGCCGAGCTGCTCGTGGCCGCAGCCCAGACCGCTCCACAGGCAGAGGCCAGGGAGCTGCTCACTCGTGTCCAAGCCGAACGACATGCCGAGACCCCAAGGTTGAGGGCGCTCGGATGGCTCGCGCGCGCCAGGCTCGCACCCGACAACCGAGGTTTGTTCGCTGCATGCCGCGCCGGGCTCAGGCAGTCGCCCGACTTGGCGCACGAGTTCACAGCTACCGCTCTGCGCGCAGCCCGCCGACCCCGGACGGTATTGGCTGCCGCCGAACCTCGCGCCGTGGACGTCATTGACGCGCTGGACGACAGAGCCCTCGTCAGGTTCGCCGTCCGCGACGGCGAGCTGCTCGCATGCACTGTGGTGAACCGCCGGGTCCGCGTGCACTGCCTGGGTCCCGCAGCCGGGTTGAGAGCCGCCGTGGCAGCCCTCCGGATGAACCCGGCGGTGCACGCGAAGTCGGTGGAAGAGAAGCTGTTCGCCCCCTTGCGGCTGGGAGACCGCCCCTTGGTCCTGGTACCCGTCGAGGCGATGTCCGGCCTGGTGTGGCCGGAACTCCCATCGTGCGCTGGGCGACCGGTGTCGGTCGCCCCTACCGCGACAGCCTGGCTCCAGGCGGCCAAGGCCGATCGCGGTGATGGCACGGTGTCGGTGGCCGGCCCCGACCTCACGCATGCTGAACGTGAGGTCAGTGCCTTGCGCCACACGACGCGCTTGCACGGCCGAAGGTCAACAGTGGCCAACACGCTCAGAGCCATAGAAGGTGCCGATATCGCCCACATCGCCGCGCACGGCCGCTTCCGCGACGACGCACCGATGTACTCGTACCTTGAACTTGCTGATGGCCCTTTGCACGGTCACGACCTGACGAACCTCACCCGCGCACCCCGGCTGCTCATCCTGTCCGCGTGTGAGGTCGCCCGCGCCGAAGTGTTCGCCACCGCGATCCTCGATCGTGGCGCCCAAGCACTGATCGCCAGCTCTCTTCCTGTTCCCGACGACAAAGCCGTCGATCTCATCACCACCTTCTGTGCTCGGCTGAGGGCCGGCGACACACCGGCCCCTGCGCTGGCGCATGCCCAAGATCGCCACGGCCACCTGGGCTTCACCTGCATCGGTGCGGGCTGACCGCGCCGACGAGATTCAAGCTAGCCGAGGCGGGCGGCGACCGGGCGAAAGCAAGATCAACTAGCCCGAGTTGTCCACAGACCCGGGTTATCCACAGCTGACCGGTGATGGGTCTTGACAGGTCCGGTGAATCGTTGGTGGCAAAGGGAAATCAGGCGAGCTTGTGCAACCGGGCGACCGCTTCGTCGAGCACTTCATCCCTCTTGCAGAACGCGAACCGCACAATGTGTTGCCACTGCGAGGGATTGTCGGTGAACACCTGCACGGGCACCGCGGCCACACCGATCCGTTCGGGCAACTCACGGCAAAACTCGAGCCCGTCAGTGAACCCGAGCGGCCGCACGTCGGCGCAGATGAAGTACGTGCCCTGACTCGCCCGGACCCCGAAGCCGGCCTCCGCCAACCCCGCCGCGAGCCGGGATCGCTTGGCCTCCAACGAATCCCGCAACCCCAGCACCCACGCGGCCTCGTGCTCCAAGGCATATGCGACGGCAGGCTGGAACGGCGCACCACCAACGAAAGTCAGGAACTGCTTGGCCGCCCGTGCAGCCGCGACCAGCTCGGCCGGACCGCAGATCCAGCCGATCTTCCACCCGGTGCAGTTGAACATCTTGCCCGCGCTGGAAATCGTCACCGTCCGCGACGCCATCCCCGGCAAAGAGCCCAGTGGCACATGCGAAAGCCCATCGAAAACGAGGTCCTCGTACACCTCGTCGGTCACCGCGATCAGGTCGTGCTCGATGCACAACTCCGCGATCGCCGTCAGCTCCTCACGCGTGAACACCGTCCCCGTCGGGTTGTGCGGAGAGTTCAGCAGCAGCAACCGTGTGTTAGGACCGATTGCAGCGCGCAACCCGTCGATATCCGGGGCGAACCGGCCCTCGACCTCGACCAGCGGGACGACCTTGCGGGTCGCGCCGGACAAAGCGACGCACGCGGCATAGGAGTCGTAGTACGGCTCCATCAGCAGCACCTCGTCACCCGGCCCGGCCAGGCCGAGCAGCGTGGACGCGATGGCCTCGGTCGCACCGACCGTGACGAGGATCTCGGTGTCCGGGTCGAAGGCCGTTCCGTACCTGGTCCGGTGCTGCGCGATGGCCGCTCGCAGCTCCGGGCGACCCGGTCCGGGCGGGTACTGGTTGAGACCGGCACCGATCGCCTCCTGGGCTTTCACCAGCATGGCTGGCGGACCATCGGTGTCCGGGAAGCCCTGGCCGAGGTTGACGGCGTTGGTCTTGGTGGCCAGCGCGGTCATCTCGGCGAAGATCGTCGAGGTGAACGGCTGCAGCCGCGGAGTGAGAGCTGGACGACGCACGATGGCTGATCCTCGCGGACAATGAAGGTGTGGAGCAACTGGGTGCCGTCCCCGGAGCCGCCGAGAAGCAGCGCGCGCTGCGCAAGATGAAGCTGGTCGCGCTGGCATTCCTGGTCGGCGCAACGGTGATTTTCGGGGTCGCGTGGGCGTGGGAGAACGCGGGTGGACCGGCCTGGGTCGGGTATGTGCGTGCCGCCGCCGAAGCGGGCATGGTGGGCGCGCTGGCCGACTGGTTCGCGGTGACCGCGCTGTTCCGGTACCCCCTGGGCATCCGGATCCCGCACACCGCGATCATCCCGAACCGCAAGAACGTCCTGGGTGACAGCCTGGGTGAGTTCGTCGGGGTCAACTTCCTGTCCCCGCAGGTAGTGCGGGACAAGCTGGTCCGCGTCGACCTGACCCGGCGGCTCGGTGAATGGCTGGCGCAGGAGGAGAACGCCGAACGCGTCACCCAGGAGCTGGCGACCGTCGTCCGTGGCCTGGTCGCGGTCCTGCGGGACGAGGACGTGCAGGCCGTGCTGGAACAGGCGGTCACCAAGCGGATCGTGGCCGTGCCGTGGGGGCCACCGATCGGCAAGTTGATGGAACGGGTGCTCGCTGACGGTACGCACCGGCAGCTCGTCGACCTGTTGTGCGACCGCGCGTACGAGTGGGTCAAGGAGAACCACGACAAGTTCGTCGGGCTGGTGTCCGAACGCGCCCCGACCTGGTCGCCCAAGTTCGTGGACACCATCGTCGCCGACCGGATCTACGGCGAGGTGCTGTCGTTCGCCTGGCTGGTCAAGACCGAGCCGAACCACCCGATGCGCCAGGCGCTGGACCGGTTCCTGGTCGGCTTCGCCGAGGACATGCAGCACGACCCGGAGATGATGGAACGCGCCGAGCGGGTCAAGCACCAGGTGCTGGAGCACCGCGAGGTGCAGAACGTGATCGGCTCGGCCTGGGCGAACGTCAAGCGCCTGATCCTGGAGGCAGCCGAGGACCCGTCGAGTGAGCTGCGCAAACGCGTGCGGGTCGGGCTGCTTTCGCTGGGCAAGCGGCTGACTGGCGAGGACGCACTGCGCGAGAAGGTCAACGGCTGGGTGCTCGACGCGGCCACCTACGTGGTGGTGAACTACCGCGACGAGATCACCACGCTGATCACCGACACGATCGACCGGTGGGATGCGCAGGAAACCTCGCGCAAGATCGAGCTGCAGGTCGGCCGGGACCTGCAGTTCATCCGGATCAACGGCACCGTGGTCGGTGCGTTGGCCGGCCTGGCGATCTACACGATCGCCCACTTGTTCACCTAGCCGGTCGCGCGCGCCCGTTCTCGCCAGGCACGGGCCTTTTCCCGGTTGCCGCAGACCTGCATGGAACACCAGGTCCGTGACCGGTTGCGGGACCGGTCGAAGAACGCCCAGTGACAGGTGTCCGCCGGGCAGATCTTGAACCGTTCCCACTCGCCAAGGACCGCCAGCCGCGCGGCCGCGGCGAGCACCGATCCGACAGCGTCCAGCCCGGTCAACGTCGGCAGGCCGGCGACCAGCGAGACATGCAGCGGTTCAGCCAGTTCGCTGGGGTTGGAACCGGGATCGCCGAGAGTCGCGCGCAGGGCGTCGCGGACCGCGCGGGCATGGACGAGGTTGCTTTCACGTAGTTGCCTGGCACGAGTCCAGGCCAGCCAGCTGGCTTCGGTCTGCAGATCGTCGGAGCCCTGCTCGATGTCGATCGTGTTCAGGAAGTCGAGCACCAGCCGCACATCATGTGCACCCACCTCTCCACAATAAGCCGTTCTCCGCGAACTGGTTAAAGTGCAGCTCAACGCACTATTCATGGGGTGTATAGACGGTGCGTATACACCCGGTGTAGAGTCTCTGGTATGTCGATCGGGAACACCCTGCTGGGCCTGCTGGAGACCGGACCCAGACACGGCTACGACCTCAAGCGCGCGTACGACGAGCGCTTCGGGCAGGACCGTCCGCTGCACTACGGGCAGGTCTACTCGACGCTGTCCAGACTGCTGCGCAACGGGCTCGTGCAGGAGAGTGGGGTGGAGCCGGGCGGCGGCCCGGAGCGCAAACGGTACGCGATCACCGACGCTGGGGTCACAAACCTGGAGGAGTGGCTGGCCACGCCGGAGGATCCGGCTCTGTACCTGCAGAACACCTTGTACACCAAGGTGGTTCTGGCGTTGATGTCCGGCCGGAGTGCGGCTGACGTCCTGGATCAGCAGCGCTCGGCGCACCTGCGGGCGATGCGTGAGCTGACCAAGCGCAAGTCCAGCGGGGACCTGGCCGACCAGCTGATCTGTGACCATGCGTTGTTCCATTTGGAAGCGGACCTGCGGTGGCTGGAGCTGACCGCGGCCCGGCTGGACGAGCTGCAACGGCAGGTGCGTCCATGACGGGGGATCCGTTGCTGTCCGGGGTGGACCTCGTGAAGTCCTTTGGGCAGACCAAAGCGCTCGACGGTGCCAGGCTGGACCTGCGTGCTGGAGAGGTCGTCGCGGTGATGGGGCCGTCCGGCTCGGGCAAGTCGACGTTGTTGCATTGCCTGGCGGGCATCATCCGGCCGGACGGGGGAACCGTTCGATACGACGGCCGCGACCTGTCGTCGATGTCCGACACCGCGCGCAGTGCGTTGCGGCGCAGTGACTTCGGCTTCGTGTTCCAGTTCGGGCAGCTCGTCGTCGAGCTCACCTGCCTGGAGAACGTCGCGCTGCCGTTGCGGTTGGGCGGAGTGCGGCGCCGTGAAGCCGAGCGGCGGGCCCGGGACTGGCTGGACCGGCTGGAGGTCGGAGATGTCGCCCGGCATCGGCCGAGTGAGATCTCGGGCGGCCAAGGGCAACGAGTCGCCGTGGCGCGGGCTTTGGTCACCCGGCCGAGGGTGATCTTCGCCGACGAACCGACCGGGGCATTGGACTCGCTCAACGGTGAGCGCGTGATGACGTCGCTCGTTGACGCCGCGCAGCAGACCGGTGCGGCGATCCTGCTGGTCACGCATGAGGCGCGAGTCGCGGCCTACTCCGACCGGGAGGTCGTTGTGCGGGACGGGCGGTCGCGGCAGGTGGACGTCGTTCCCGCGGGGCAGTTGTGAAGACGATGCTGAATGACCTGGCGATGGGAGTACGGCTGGCTGTCGGGGGCGGCCGGAACTCCAGGACGACGCTGGTCCGGCTGGTGCTCGGGACTGTCGGTGTGGGGCTGGCCGTGTGGGTTCTGCTGGTGGCGGCGGCGATCCAGCCGGCGATGCAGGCCCAGAGTGAGCGCGTGAGCGCCCGGACGCCGGTCAACCACGAACAACTGCCCGGCGTGGACGCGCTCGAGGTCGCCCGCTCGGCCACGAGCTTCCACGGTGTCCTGATAGAGCGGAATTTCGTTCGCGCGACCGGCCCCAACACACCGCGGATGCCCGGGGTCGACCGGCTGCCCGGACCGGGCGAGAGCGTGGTGTCACCGGCCTTGGCGAAGCTGTTGGCGTCGCCCGGCTCGGCGCTGCTCAAACCCCGGCTGTCCGAACCGATCGTGGGCACGATCGGGCAGGCAGGGCTGTCCCAGCCGCAAGAGCTACTGGCGATCATCGGCACCGACACCAAGTTCGACCAAGCGGTTCCGGCGTACCGGTTCGGTGTGCCCGACTTGCACAGCGAGCTGCCGACCCAGTTGGTGATCATTCTGGTCGTGGGCTTGGTGACGCTGCTGATCCCGGTCTTCATCTTCGTCGCCAGCAGCGCACGGGTGGCCGGCGCGGAACGGGACCGGCGGCTGGCGGCGTTGCGTCTGGTCGGTGCGGGCGCGAGACAGGTACGGCGGATCGCGGCGGCGGAATCCCTCGTGAGCACGGTGTTCGGGCTGCTACTCGGCGGCGGGCTGTTCCTGCTCCTGCGCTCATCGTCGGCGGACATCGTCGTGGCGAACGAGAACTTCTTCCCCAGTGACCTCACTCCGCCCGCCTGGCTGGTCGGGTCGATCCTGGTCGGCGTGCCGGTACTGGCGTTGATGACGACCCAGTTGGCCTTGCGCAGCACGGTGATCGAACCACTGGGCGTGGTCCGCCAGGCGAAGCCGGTCACCCGGCGGATGCTGTGGCGTCTCGTGGTGATCGCGGTCGGAGTGGCTCTCCTGCTTGTCACCGATGGGGAGATGGCGGACGACACCATCGAGATGCTCAAGATCATCGGCGGGTCGACACTGCTTCTCGTTGGTGTGCCGACGTTGTTGCCATGGGTGCTGGAGCGGGTGGTCGCGCGGTTCCGAGGCGGCGGCGGTCCGTCCTTCCAGCTGGCGATGCGCCGTCTGCAACTCGACCCCGGCACTCCTGCGCGGGTCGTCGGTGGGCTGGCGGTCGTCCTCGCTGGGGCAGTGGCCCTGCAGATGGTCCTCATGGGGCAGCTCAACCGCTTCGGTGCTCCACCCGAAGGCGCTCGGGACATCGACATGAGCAACATGGTGTTCGTGGACGGTCCGGGCAAGGTGCCGGACGACCTGCCCGCCGCCTGGGCGAAAGTGCCGGGAGTCACCAAGACGTACGCAGTCAGCACACTCATGGCGACGACCGGCAACGACCCCGGCGCTGTCGATGCCATCATTCCGATCACGGTCGCGGACTGCGCGAACCTGCGCCAAGCCGCCGCCGTGTCCGAATGCGCCGATGGGGACGCTTTCATGGCCCAGGGTCAGGACCTGATCCACCCAGGCGCCGTCCTGCACCTGCTCAACAGCGCCGAGCCCTTCGATTCGTACAGAACCCGGCCGTTCACCGGCACACTGCGGCTTCCGCTGGCAATCCAGCGGATCTCCATCGGTCCGGACTCGTACGCGTTCGGCGGGGTGCTGCTCACGCCCGGTGCCGTGAACGCCTCGGCTCCGCTGGACTACCGCACGGCCGGTGTCGTGGTCACCGATCGCGCCAACGCGGACGCACAGGAGGAGGTCCTCAACGTCGCCGATCGCCACCGGGACCGGCTCAAGGTGGGCAGACCAGGACTGGTCACCCTGAACGACACCGCTCAGATGTTCCTCGATCTGCGGAAGGGGCTGCTCACCGGTTCCCTGTTCACCCTGTTGGTCGCAAGCGTCAGCTTGCTCGTTGTCGCACTGGAGCAGATGCGAGAACGGCGGCGAGCCATCGCGGCGCTCTCGGCGACCGGTGTGCCGACGTCCACTTTGGTCAGATCTTTGCTGTGGCAGAACGCGATTCCCATGTTCGTGGCCCTGGTGCTGGCGGTCGCGACCGGAGTGGGCCTCGGACTGCTGGTGTTCCGCTTGATGGGGCTCGGCTTCGTCGTTGACTGGTCGACCATCGGCGTGATGGCCGCGACCGCCGCCGGCCTCATCCTGGTGATCACGACCCTGACCCTGCCGACGCTGAAGAGCGCGACGCACCTCAACGCATTACGCACCGAGTGACCTCGTCGGTCACAGCAGGAGGTAAGCCGCTGTCCCCAGGCGGACAATGGTTTCGTTCGATGGCAGGGGCTCGCCGCCGAGAGTGGGACCGCTGTTGCGGCGGTGGAACGCGGTCAGGATCGCGTGCCGCGGGGCGTCGGACTCGTTGAGGGTGCCGGAATGCCACAGATGACTGTTGAACAACCAGCAGGTGCCGGTGGGACCGGTCAGCAGGATCTCCTCGGGGTGCTTTCCATGGCCTCGAGGAGGTTTGAAGAAGGGATCGAGATGAGAGCCGGGGACGACCCGGGTGGCGCCGTTGCGGTCAGTGAAGTCGGTGAGGGCGACGATGGCGTTGCAGGCACGCCACTGGCCAGGGCCCGCGCGGTCGGTGGCGTCCATGTGCAAGGCCTGACTGCCGTGGCCGGGAGTGCCCGCGCGGTAATGCATCTCCCGGATCTGGAACTCCGGGCCGAGCACATGGGTGACGGCGGCGAGCAGCTCCGGGCGAAGCCACAGACTGTCGAACAGGCTGCTCCGGTCGAGCAGGCCCTTCACGTGCAAGGTGCCGCCCTGTCGCGTGCCGTGCAGCATCGTCCCGACCGCTTCGACGATCTTGGCCGCCGAGTCGGCGGGGACGAACCCGTCGAACCGGCAGAAGCCGAACTCGTCGAGGTCGGCCCGGTGTTCCCCGGCGAGAACATCGGGCCCTGCCCCCAACTCCGCCAATACCTCCCGCATACACCCAGGCTGGTCCTTGCCCAAGGGACACGCCAGTGAATTCACCTGATGAGGGGGCTGGGTGCATTTTTCACGCCTCCTGGCGAGCGTGGTCCCGGTTACGCACCTCGGCTTTGAGCATCCTGCGTTTCAAAGGTCGGACGTGGTTGACCACCCGCATACCGGTCCGCATCACCGCCAGCCCGAGCCGGCCGATCACCGGCTTGTACGCCATCGAGTTCCCGTCGAAGCGGGCTCGCGACTTGATGACGGCTTCCCATGCGTAGCCGTGCATCTCGTGCTCGTAGGCCGCGATAGCGTCCACAGAGGACTTCTGGCGGACCAGGTTGTCGCCAAGGATCTGGGCATCGCGCAACGCGGTGTTCGCGCCGACCCCGAGACCGGGTGTCATGGTGTGGATCGCGTCCCCGATCAGGGTCACATTCGTGCTCTGCCATGGCTCGACAGGTTCGGACGTCCGGATGTTCAACGGGAAGCAGGACGTCGGGTCGGCCAGTTCGAACAGCTTGCGCAGGTTCGGGTGCCAGTCGCGGGTGCGGTCCAGGACCAGCCGGTGCAGTTCCGGGCCCGACAGCTGCATGAAGTCCGGTGGCAGGAACCGGCGATGGCAACCGAAGCCCCACATGATGTAGTCGCGGGTGTTGTCGAACGTCAGCCCGGGCCAGGCCTTGACCAGTTCGGGATCGGTCTCACCGCGCTGCCACTCGAACTCCATGACGTGGAAGATCGTGTTCACGCCCTTGGGGGCGAACGCCATCGTGACGCCACGAAGCATGCGAGGGGTCAGCAGGGCGCGGGTCTCGTCGTTCAACGGCAGTTTGCCGGTGACGCCGAACAGATCCGTCTCCACCAGTTTGGCGTGTGGCAAGTACTGCCTGCGCACACGCGACGAGGTGCCGTCCGCGCCGACAAGCACATCGCCGGTCGCCGATGAGCCGTCCTCGAAGAACGCGGTCACGCTGCCGTCCGGGTTCTGCGTGTAGCGCGCGAACTTCTTGTCGAAGTGCACGACGTCCTCCAGGCCGGTGAGCAGGATCTGCCGCAAGGTCATCCGGCTCACCGACCGCTCGGTGAACTCCGGGTCGGCCGGTCCGAGGATCTCGGCGTCCGCCGGCCCGCCCGCGCTGAACAGCTCGCTCATCTTCTCGGTGATGAAGTTGGTGTACTCGGGGGTGATCGCGACGGTCTTCTTGAACGTCTCGAACAGCTGCGGCGGCAGGCACGCGGCCAGCGCGCGGCTGCCGTCCGGCGAGATCCCCACCCGGTAGCCGAACAGGCCATCGGATCTCGTGCGATCCCGCTCATAGACCGAAACTCGCACGCCGGCCCCGTGCAGCCGCTGTGCCAGCGCCAGTCCACCGGTCCCCGCGCCAATGATGATCACGTGCATCGAACTCTCCTATGCTCTACGATAGAGAAGATCAGAGACTAAGTATCTCTCTAACCGAGAGATTAAGCAGACGGAGAGATCGTGTCAACCGACAATCGCGGGGAGCTGCTCGCGGCACTGGCCGAAGCCTCGAGGGTGTCGGCCGGACGCGGCGTGTTCTTCCACCAGACGGTCGCGGCCCGGCTCGGCATCAACACGACCGACCTGAACTGCCTGAACCTGCTCCAGATGAGTGGTCCGTTGCCCGCCGGGCAACTCGCCGAACAGGTCGGCCTGACCAAGGGCGGCGCCATCACCGCGGCGCTGGACCGGCTGGAGCGGGCTGGGTACGTCGAGCGTGAGCGGGACCCGGCCGACCGGCGCCGCACGATCGTCCGGCACACGCCGAAGGCCCTTGACGACATCGGCCCGCTGATGCCCGGTGACGTGTGGGAGGAGGTCTACACCCACTTCACCGACGACGAGCTGCGCGTCGTCCTCGACTACACCGAGCGCTCGAGCGAGGCCGCCCGGATCTGTGTGGAAAGACTGACCCAAACCTGACACGAACTGTCAGCTACTGATGTGAGGATCGCTGTCATGACCAACTCATTCGGATCCACCAACTGGGAAGAGCAGACCTTCGCCGAGGCCGGCGACGGGGTGAAGATCGCGCACGCAAAGATGACCTTCAAGTACGGCGGCCACCTCACCGGCGAGAGCAATTCCAACTGCCTGCTCACCTACCTGCCCGATGGCACCGGCACCTACGTCGGCTCGGAGCTGTTCACCGGCACGATCGACGGCAAGCAGGGCACGGTCGTCATGCAGCAGGAAGGCCGGTTCGACGCCGAGCACATCAGCGGCACGTGGACGATCACTCCTGGATCAGGCACCGGTGACCTCAAGGACACGACCGGTCATGGCTCGTACGACATGAAGATGGGCGTGCCCACGGTCGACTACGAGTTCAAGAGCTGACGCGGGTTCCCGGGCTGATCGCCAGGACGCGAAGGGCAAGCTGCAGCTCGAGGGCGCGTTCGGGAGTCTGCCAATCGGCACCGAGCAGGGAGGAGATCCGGTCCAGGCGCTGCACGACCGTGTTCACATGGACGTGCAGAACGTCCTTGGCGCGGGTGAGGCTTTGACCGCAGTCGAAGTAGGTGCGCATGGTCCGGATCAGTTCGGTGCCCCGGCGGGCGTCGTAGTCGAGCACCGGACCGAGAGTGGTGCGCAGGAAACCGTCCACATCGGCCCGGTCGCCGAGCAGCACGCCGACAAAACCCAGCCCGGACAACGATGCACCTTTGCCGGACTGGCCGAGGGCACGCAACGCGCGCAGGCAACGACCGGCTTCGGCGTGAGCGGCCGCGAGGTCGACGGGGCCGGTCGCCGGGCCTGCGGCGCCGACCGTGACCGGGCATCCGACCAAGGTGCTCAGGGTGTGTGCGAGCTTGTCCGGGTCTGCGTCGACGGCGAGCAGCACGACCTCTTCGGCATGGACACCAACCAAAGCGGCATGTCCTGACGCTGCTGCGGCTAGACGGCCACGAGACACACCGTCGGCATGCGCGATCAGCACCATCAGCGGGGAGGTCAGATCTACGCCCAGGCGACGGCCGCGGGCGATCAAGGTCGCCGGGCTGCGGTCGGGCGCGGTCAGCAGGTCGGTGAGCAGTTCGCCGCGAACTTGTTCCTCTACGTGTGCCACGGAACGCCGTAGCAGCAACAAAAGCGCGGTCACCAGGCCGGCTCGTTCGAAGAGGAGGCGGTCGGCGTCCGGGAGCGTCGGCCGCCCGGTGAGGACCAGGCTGCCCAGCAGTTCTGGGCCTGCCAATGCCGCGCACACCCAGGCGTCCCCAGCGGACACAGCGCGCCCCGATGCCTGTGCCCGCGCAACGATGTGTGCCGGTGGGACCACAGAAGGCCCGACGCAGGCGAGCTCGACCCCGGTGGCGTCGTGCAGGACGATCCCGCCATCGAGAACCTGCGCGACGGCGGCTGCGACCTCGGGCACGTCGGCACCGCGCAACACCAGTGCGGTCAAGCGGTCGTGTACCTCCTCGGCCCGGCGGATGTCGGAGTTCGCCCGGCGCGTTTCGGCCAGCAGCTGGGCGTTGTCGATGGAGATCGCCGCGTGGTCGGCCAGCGACGACAGCAGCGCCACTTCATCGGGTGAATATGACCGGGGTGCGCGGTCGGCGGCATAGAGCACGCCGATCACCCTGCGCCCCAACGTAAGCGGCACACCGATGATCGACACGAGTCCTTCCTCACGGACGGCGGTGTCGATCGTGCGGGTGTGTTTGAACCGGCTGTCGGCGAAGTAGTCCGGCGTGGCGTAGGGGCGTGCGGTCTGCGCGACCAGACCGCCGAGGCCCTCGCCGATGCCCAACGAGAGCTGCTGGAACAGCGCCGAAACCGAGCCTTCGGTGACTCGCATGTAGGTCTGGGCACCGGTGTCGTCGTTCAGGCTCAGGTACGACACGTCCACGCCGAGCAGCATCCGCACCCGGTGCACGATCGACCGCAGCACCGCGTCCGGGTCGCGCAGCCTGGCCAGGTCGGAGGCGGTGTCGACCAGCGCCGACAGCTCGGCTTCCCGGCGCTGGTGCTCCACGAGGGCGTGCCGGACGCGGAGGGCCGCGTCCGTCGCCGCGGTCCACTCGGCGGCCTCGTCCGGCGGCAGGCCGAGGGCGCGGCCGGCGGCCAGCTTGGTCAGCTGGCCACCGTCCGCCCCCTCGGCGAGCAGCTCAAGCAGCTCCCGGAACGCGTTCACGCGTGCCATCTTGTCCCAGGGACACGCCTCGCGTCTCCCTTGCCAGCAGCACGGCCACCACGGTGACCACGCACATCGCGGCCACGTAGATCGACACCGGCCAGGCCGAACCACTGTCCTTCAGCAGCGCCGTGGCGATCAGCGGTGCCACCGCGCCGGATGCGAGTGAGGCCAGCTGGTACCCGATCGAGGCGCCGGAGTACCGCATCCGCGTGTCGAACAGTTCCGAGAAGAACGCCGCCTGCGGTCCGTACATCGCGCCGTGCAGCAGCAGGCCGAGCGTCACGCCGAGAGTGATGGTCCCGAACGACTTGGTGTCCAGCATGGTGAAGAACAGGAACGCCCAGACTCCCATGCCAACCGCGCCGAACAGGTACACGACCCGGCGGCCGAGACGGTCGGACAGCGCGCCCCACAACGGGATCGTCACCAGATGCACGGCCGAGCCGATGAGCACCGCGTTCAGCCCGACCTGTCGTGACATCCCCAGCGACTGGGTCAGGTACACGAGGATGAACCCGGTGATGATGTAGTACGAGCCGTTCTCGGCGATCCGTGCGCCCATCGCGATGAGTGCCTCGCGCCAGTTCTCCCGCACGACCCGGACGATCGGCGCCTGCTCCCGCGTACCTTCGGCCTTCCGTTGTGCCTCAAGGAAGATCGGCGACTCCTCGATGGACAGCCGGATCCACAGGCCGATCAGCACCAGCACCGCGGACAGCAGGAACGCGATCCGCCAGCCCCACGCCAGGAACGCCGCATCGTCCTGCACCGCGGCGAGAATCGCGAGCACCGCTGTCGCCAGCAAGTTGCCGCCCGGCGCACCGGCCTGTGGCCAGGACGACCAGAACCCGCGCCGTTCAGCCGATCCGTGCTCGGACACGATGAGCACGGCGCCGCCCCACTCGCCGCCGATCGCGAAGCCCTGCACCAGCCGCAGCACGGTCAGCAGGATCGGCGCGGCCACGCCGATGGTGGTGTACCCGGGCAGCAGGCCGATCAGGAACGTCGACACACCCATCATCAGCAGGCTGATCACTAGCAGCTTCTTCCGGCCGAGCCGGTCGCCGTAGTGCCCGAACACCAGGCCACCGAGCGGCCGCGCGGCGAACCCGAGCGCATACGTGCCCAGCGACAGCAGGGTGCCGTTGAGCGGGTCGCTCGTCGGGAAGAAGACCTTGTTGAACACCAGGGTCGCGGCCGAGGTGTACAGGAAGAAGTCGTACCACTCGACCGTCGTGCCGATCATGCTCGCGCCGACGATCCGGCGTAACGAGCCCTGCGTCGCTGCCATGGGCCGTGCCTCCTCTAGCTGGCGGTCCAGCCGCCGTCGATGGGGATCGAGACGCCGGTGACGTGGGCGGCGTGCGGTCCGCACAGCCACAGCACGACCTCGGCGACGTCCTCGGGGTCGATCAGCCGTTTCACCGCGGACCGGTCCAGCAGGATGTGCTCGACCACTTCCTCCCGGCTGATCTGATGGGCTTCCGCCTGCGCGGCGATCTGCTCGGCGACCAGTTGGGTGCGCACATACCCGGGGTTCACGCAGTTGCTGGTCACACCGTGCGGCGCGCCTTCCAGGGCGGCGACTTTGCTGAGCCCTTCCAGCGCGTGCTTGGCGGCCACATATCCGGACTTGTAGGCGCTGGCCCGCAGCCCGTGCGCGCTGGAGATGTTCACGATCCGGCCCCACCGGTGCGCGTACATGTGCCGCAGGCAGTGGCGGATCAGCAGGAACGGCGCGGTCACCATGACCTGCTGCAGCCGGGTGAACCGTTCGAGCGGGAACTCGTGGATGGGCGCGACGTGCTGCAGTCCCGCGTTGTTGATCAGGATGTCGATCTCCGCGGGCAACGCCTCGATGGTCGCCGGGTCGCTGAGGTCACCTGCGTGCGCCCACCCGCCGCATTCGGCGGCCGCCTTGTCCGCGGCCTCGGCGTCCAGGTCGACGATGTGCACCTTCGCCCCCGCGTCGGCCAGCGCCTTCGCGCAGGCGAGGCCGATGCCGTTGGCGCCGCCGGTGACCAGCGCGACCCGCCCTGTGTGAGCTACCCCACTATCCATGGCAGACGACGCTATGTGCTCCGGAGAGCGCGAACCATGTGTGCGGCCGCCACACTCTGTGGATTTCCTGTGTGGTTCGGGCGCATTCGCGGTTCCGTCAGTAGTCTGGTCTGTGTGATTTGCCCGAAGTGTCAGAACGTGATGGCCACCGTCGATCGGAACGGGATCCACATCGAGCAGTGCCAGGGCTGCCGCGGGATCTTCCTCGACCGTGGCGAGCTCGAGCAGATGGTCGGCGCCGAGCAGCGCTATCACCAGCAGATGGCGCCGCCACCGCCGATGTACCGCGGTGACTCCGCCCCGCCCTATCGCGGCGGCGGCCACTACAAGGATTCAGCTCCGCCGTATGGGTACGGCCGCGGGCACCACGGCGACTCGCCGCCGCCCTACGGCCACAAGCGCAAGCGTCGAAGCTTCCTGGAAGACCTGTTTGACTGAGCTGGTGATCACGGCACCGGTGGACCTGAAGATCTGCGTCGCTTGCGGGCAACGGATGGACACACCCGTCGTCCCGGCAGGCGAGGCTGTGATCGTGTGCCAGGACTGCGGTCATCGGCAGCCGTTCCTCCGGCTGCCGATGTTCGCCCTCACCGGTCCGAGTGGCACAGGCAAGTCCACCGTCAGCCGCATGCTCACCAGCGAGCTCGGCGACCAGGTCGTCGTGCTGGAACAGGACGTCCTGTGGACCGCGGGACTGCGCGACCCGTACAACGACTTCCAGCTGTTCCGCGCGACCTGGCTGCGGATGGTCGCGATGATCCACCAGAGCGGCAGACCGGTGGTCCTGTGCGGGACCGTGGTGCCCGTGCAGTTCGAGGAATGTCCCGAGCGTGCGCTGATCGGCGACATCCACTACCTGGCTTTGACGTGCGCGCGGGACGTGATGCGCAAACGGCTGCGTGCGCGGCCGGCCTGGCGTGAATGGGACGAGCCGCGGATCACCGAGATGCTCGAGTTCAACGACTGGGTCCGCCGTGAAGCCGCCACCATGAAACCGCCGATGCGACTCCTCGACACCACCGACATCCCAGTCGAAGACACCGCCCGCGAAGTCGCCGACTGGGTCCGCACCGCGCTCGCCCCCGAACTGCGCCCTGTGGATAGCTAACCCGCCTGTGGATAACTCAGCCCGCGCGACCCGAACCTGTCAGTCTCCGCCGATAGGCTGGAAATTGGGGGGTGTCCCTATGTTCTTGTCAAGCCGCTGTGGGCAGATTTTTCGGTTCGGGGTGTCGGTAGTAGGTCTTGTTTTGGATTGCCGCTCATCCGTGCTGGTGCTGCGGGACCGCCGGTAATCGATCACTGTCGTGATCGATTTCGCTCAGAAACGACCGCGCCGGAGCCGTCTTCCCATGAACCACCTGGAGAGTCCCGCCAGGGTGGCCCGGCGCGGTGGCGAGTAGTCCAGTCGCTGGCATGACGGCGCTGTTGGCCTGTTCCCGAGCGGTCAGGGGCCCTCATCTGGAGGGGGACGGCCCGCACAGGAACACGGCGGGCGGGTAAAACCGTTGTCGCGGGGAAACTCTTTGTCGGCAATCTGTAGTTCGTACCGACCGCGGCCCACAGGTCACAAGTCCTGCGGCCTCTGCCAGATCCCACTGGCGTTTAGGCAAACACCCACGACTCGATGTCTTCTACCACCGTGATCGTCACAACGACATCTTGTGGGTCGCCGTCCACATGTAGGTGGTACTCCACACCCCCCGCCTCGCCCGTGTCGTGACCGCCATGCGGTCCGACGTTGGTCACGTACACGCTCGAGTTGTCGGTGAGAATCGGCCGACCTTGCGTCTTCGTAGTCTGCGACGGATTAAAAGCAAACGAGGCCGCAGTAATGATCACTGCGGAGTCCACGTTGATCGCTTCCCAGTTGGTGTTCTTCCGGATTACTCCTACTTGACTCTGAAAGAACACCCGGGTCGAACGTGCCATGATCCTCTCCCTCTTTCCGAAGGTATCCGTACCTCGACCGCTCAACGTACGCCTTTTCATAGGTAGTCTCTACTCATCTGCTCGTGCAGCCTGGTATCCCAGGATCGGGACTGGCTAGTGTCGCGAGGCCTGGGTTCACGTATTCCGAAATGCTGGTACGTAATGGAATCCTGGCGGGGCTGGGGCGTTGAGTGAGCCGTCGCAAGCGCGCCACGTGCACAGAGATCAGGCCGGATGCCGGATTGGCGTTGGGGCTGGAAGTGCCCTTCGTGGAACTGTCGCGTAAGGCGTGCCGAGACAACCGAGTTCTTGCGGCGACTTCCGGGTGAGGCCGCTGGCGGAGACATGACGAAGCCCCGGCACGGTGGCCGGGGCTTCGTGGTGGTGCTGCTTACTTCTGGGTCGTGGTCTTGGTGGTGCTGGTCTTGGCCGCGGTGGTGGTGGTCCGCGGCGCTGGCTTGCGGGCCGGGGCGGTGCGGTTGGCGACCTTGCGGCTGGTGCTGCGCACCTCGTGGGCGACGTCGTCGCCCAGCTCGGTCACGGCCTCGGCGGTCTCGCCGGCCAGCTTCTCGGCGGCGCGGGCGGTCTTCTCACCCACGGAACGGGTCCGGCGGGTCACCTTGGACAGCACGTCCTCGGCCAGCTCACGGGCGTCGGTGGCGACGTCGCCCGCGCGGGTCTGCGCGGCCTCGATGGCCTCTTCCAGCTGGTCCACGATCTTCTTGACCTGCGGCTGGGCCCGGAACTTGTCGAGGGCCTCCTCGCCCTGCTCGGCCAGCTTGCGGTACAGCTTCAGCGCGGCGTCGGTGTACTCGTCGACGACCTTGCGCAGCTCGGCCGGGTCCAGCTTCTCGCGCAGCGAGCTGACGTCGGTGGGCAGCTCCTGGGCGGTCTTGCGGGCGGCCTCGGCGCGCTCGGTGACGCCCTCACGGGCCTTGCTCACCGCGTCCAGCACGGCCTTGGCGGCCAGGTCGCCGGCGCCGAGGGCGGCCAGCAGCGGGGTGCGGACCTGCTCGACGGCCTTGCGGACGTCCTCAGTGTTCGGTCGGGTCATCTCGTTCACTCCTCAGCGGTTTTCTCAACGTCCACATCGGACTTTTCCACTGTGGACTTCACGTTCTCTCGGCGAAACGATTCGTAGACATCCAGGAGGATCTGCTTCTGGCGTTCGCTCAGCTCGGGGTCGGTCCGGATGGCCTCGGCCACCGGTCCGCCCGTCGGCAGGTCGAGGATCCCGGCCTGCACGTACAGCGCCTCGGCGGAGATCCGCAGCCCTTTGGCGATCTGCTGGAGGATCTCGGCGCTGGGCTTGCGCAGCCCGCGTTCGATCTGGCTCAGGTACGGGTTGGACACCCCGGCGAGCTTCGACAGCTGGCGCAGCGAGATCTTGGCGTTGCTGCGCTGCTGGCGGATGTAGTCCCCGATGTCGCGGCCGAGACCGGCGACCTTGTCCATAGGTGACTGTGTCTCGTCTGCCACCTGGTCACCTCCTCTCGACACATTCCAAGGTAGGCGGGCCTGCTAGCAATTGCAAGCACTCTGCACGCACTTGCGCCGTGGGGTCGGTCACAGCATGGTTGTAGGGCGATGAGCGTTCGTGCGGACATCGGAGGCACCGCGGCGCGCCTGCGGAGCCGGCTAGTTCGCGCGCTCGTGCGCGGCGGCACGCTGATCGATCCGGGTTGGCGCGACGCGTTCCTCGCTGTTCCACGGCACATGTTCCTGCCGCGCTACTTCCAGCAGCGATCCGGCCTGTGGACAGCCGTCGAGGAAGGCGACCCCGATTGGCTGACGCAGATCTACGCTGATCGTGTACTGGTTACCCAGCTTGACGGCGATTCCACGCGCTGGGATGTGGCTCGCGCCACGGGTCCGGTCGCGGGTGCGCCGACGTGTTCGTCCAGCATGCCCACGATCATGGCCGTGATGCTGGAAGCCTTACGCGTCAACGAAGACTCGCGCGTATTGGAGATCGGCACCGGCACCGGTTACAACGCCGCGCTGATGTGCTTCCGGCTGGGAGACTCTGCCGTATCCACAGTAGACATTGATGAGACGTTGAGTTCGCTGGCCGTCCAGCGCCTGATCGCCGCCGGGTTCCAGCCGACTTGTGTCGTGGCCGACGGTGCGCGTGGACATCCCGAGAACGCTCCTTATGACCGTGTGCTGTGTACGTGCGCGGTGCCGCGGATCCCCCTGGCGTGGCTGGAACAGACACGACCGGGTGGAATCGTCGTGACAACGCTGAACCGGCCATTGGGGGCGGGGCTGGTGCGGATCGTTGCCGGTGAAGGGGCTTCCGGGCTGGGCGAGGTCCTGGCCGACGACGGGCGGTTCATGCCGTTGCGGACATCCGCGCCTGAGGTGACGTGGCCGAGCCCGGATACGACCGGGAGCACGCGCAGTACTTCGTTGTCGGCGGGTGTGCTCAGCCCTACCCATCCGTTTGAATTCTTTGCCGGATTGGGTCTGCCGGATGTGCAGGCGGTAGGAGCCGCTGGCGACTCTGTGTTGCTGGGACATCCGGACGGATCGTGGGCGCGGCACGACGGCGAGACCGTTACCCAAAGTGGTCCCCGGCGGTTGTGGGACGAGGTCGAAGCCGCCTATGAGCAATGGCTCTCCTTGGATGAGCCGCGGCGGGCGCGATTCGGCATAACCGTGACTCCCGAGCGACAGGAGATCTGGCTGGACGCACCCGATAACGAACACCGCTGGAGCCTCGGCTGAGAAATCGCTTGGGGAAACCGCTCTCCGGCCTGTGGATTGCCCGGCATTCGCCACCCTGACCTGCGCAAACGAAGATCAACAGGTATCAAGCGCCCCCGGAAAGCCAAAGTACCGGGGTGGGGTGACGAGGGTGGGGTTTGGTGGGTGGGTTGTCCACAGGGTGGGGTGGATGGGTATTGGTTGGCTTTGGGTTGGCTTGACCATGTGGTCGGGTCGGCGGGACGCAACGTAGGCTGGTCGTGTGCCGACGCTTGCCGTGTACATCATCTTGGGCATTGACTGGGCCGTCATCCCGGTTGGTGTCTTCGCCTTTGTGCACGCCCTGTTACAGCGGGCCGACGCCTTCACGGCGATCGACCGGCTGACCAAGCCGGCCTGGCTGGGGATCACCGGTGGTGGGACGGCGGCGCTCGCGTTGTTCTCGTTCGGCGACTACACGATCATGTTCTGGATCGCGGGCCTGGTGGCGGTGCTGGTGTACATCGTGGACGTGCGCCCGAAACTGATCGAGGTGCAGCGCGGGAACCGGTGGTGAGCTGGGCCGCGTACGGCAAGGGCACGCCGGTCACACTGATCGTTCCTGGTCTGGCCGCGACTCCGGGTGAGGCGCGGATCCCCGCATCGGGCCTGACGGGCACCCGCGTCGTGATGACTCTGCCTGGGCATGGCGACGAGCCGGATGCACCTCCTGGGTACTGGCGCTATTCGACTCTGGCCAAGGACGTGGTGCGGGCGGCCGATGCGGTGAAGGCGCGCAACGCGATCGGGGTGTCGCTCGGGGCCGGGGCGTTGACCAGGGTGGTCGCGGACGATCCCGATCGGTTCGACAAGCTGGTGCTGATGTTGCCCGCGGTGCTGGACTCGCCGCGGCCGCGCGTCGAACTGAAGCGGCTGACCACTGAGGATCCGGCCAAACTGCGCGCGTTGGTCGCGGAGCCGTTGCCCGCAGGGCACGCGCTCGGGTCGTACGTCGAGGAGCGGGCGGCGGCGTTGACCCGGTTGCGCCCGGCGATCCTCGAACTCGAGGACGAGCACCCGATCGACTCGCTCGCGGAGCTGGGTTCCGTTTCGTCGGAAGTGCTGGTGATCGGCGCGGTCGGCGACCCGCTGCACCCCGAGGATGTCGCGCACGCCACCGCGAAGGCGTTCCCACACGCACGGTTGGAGATCTTCCCGTCGCCCGCGCCGTTGATCACCCACCGCGCGCAGATCCGGGCCTTGCTGCAGGAGTTCACCCGCTAGCCTGGCGGGCGTGACCACATGGACCATCGCCGGCTCGCTCCAGGTGGAGCCGGCCCTCGACCGGACCGACCTGCTCGCCGCGCCCGTGGTCGCGGCGTTGCGGACCATCGACGCCGCACGAGTCGGCGTCGCCCCGATCGACCCCGCCCTCGCCGACACCGCGGAGTTCTGCGAGGCCTACGGGTCACCGCTGTCCGCGTCCGCGAACTGCGTCGTGATCTCCGGCAAACGCGCAGGTGAGGAGCGGTTCGCCGCGTGCCTCGTGCTTGCAACGACACGCGCTGACGTGAACGGCGCCGCGCGCAAACGGCTGGATGTCCGCAAGGCATCGTTCGCGCCGATGGACACCGCGGTCGAACTCACGGGGATGGAATACGGCGGAATCACGCCACTCGGACTGCCCGAGGGCTGGCCGGTGCTCATCGACCAGGCCGTGGCCGCCGCGCCGGAACTCGTGATCGGGTCGGGCATCCGCGGCAGCAAAATCCTCATCCCCGGCGATGTGCTCGTGAAACTGCCGGGCGCTGAGGTGATCGAGGGCCTCGGCCGCTGAAACCCGCCCCACAGACCTGTGGACAATCGGGCTTACTGCCCCTCGGTGAGTCGGCTGCGGGGCTTTGACCTGCGGCGATGCGCGCGTGCCCGGAATGTGGATCCCCCGCAAACCAAAATACCGGAGGGGGGGTGACGGCGGCGGGGGTATGGGGGCGGTGTGGGGTGGGTTATCCACAGGCGGTGGCGTTTGGGTGGGTGGGGTGCGGTGGCTGTGGGGATTGGGTGGTGGTTGGGCTGCGGTGGAGTGGCGTGGGTGTGGGCGGGTTGCGGTGCGGGGAGTGTGGCCTGAGTGCGGTGAAGTGGGGCCGCCTGGACATGAGCGAGGTCGGCATGAGCCAGGCTCCGAGTGTGGCGGGGCGGGCGTGACTGGGGGCTTGGGTGTGGCGACCTAGGTTTGAGCTGGTGGATGTGGCGGATTCAGGCGCGGGTGGGGCTGGGCGTGGTGGAGACGGGTGGCGCTGTGGGGCGGCAGCGTTGGGCGCGGGCGGAGGGATGGGTGGTGGGCGTGGCCAGATCTGGGTGTGGGCAAAGTTGGTGGGGGCCGGGTTGGCTGTGGGCAGGTTGGTGCGGCTGCGTTTGGGGTGTGGCGACGTAGGGGTGGCCTGGTCTGGTGTGCGGGGAGGATGGTGTGGCTGGGTTGAGGCGTGGTGACGTCGGCGTGGGGCCTGGTCTGGGGTGTGGCGGGGCGGGTGTGGGTGGAGTTAGGGGTGCCGCGAAATGAGTTGGGTCTGAGATGGAGCGAGGTAGGTGCGGGCAGGGCGCGTTGTTGCTGCGGTGATGCGGGTGTGGGCGGGGATGGGTTTGGCGAGGTTGGTGTGGGCAGGGTGGGTGCGGGGACGTGAAGCTGGGTTGGGTGAGGAATGAAGGAGGTTGGGCGAAATGGGGTTGGGTTGGGTGGTGTAGGGAAGTGAGTTGGTTGGGCGAGGCAGGGTTGGGGGCGAGCCGGGGTTGGGTGAGGGAAGTGGGTTGGGTGAGGCGAGGTTGGTGCGAGGGGAGTAAGGCGAGGTGCAGTGAGGTGAGGTTGGGTCGATTGAGGGAGACGAGGTTGGTGCGAGGGGAGGTTGGGTGAGGTGGGGTCGATTGGGTGAGGCGAGGTTGAGGTGGTTGAGGGAGGCGGGGTCGGGGGTGATGCGAGGTTGGGTGAGGTGGGGCCGATTGGGTGAGGCGAGGTTGGGGTGATTGAGGGAGGCGAGGTTCGGGTGATTGAGGGCGCCTCAGGTTTCGCGGGATGTGTAGGTTTTCAGGAGGGTTAGGGCTTCTTGGGTGTCGTCGGTGATGAGGATCCATTGTTCGGCTTCGCGGCCGCGGGCCAGTTGTTGGACGAGGGGCGCGGCGGGGATGTCGTTGGTCCAGAAGTCCTTGCCCAGGAAGATCATGGGGGCGGCTGGGCCCGTTGAGGTGTAGTGGTTCTGGGTGTAGTCCTGGAAGACCTCTTGGACCGTCCCTGCGCTTCCGGGGGTGTAGATGACTCCGCCTGTGGCCACTGTCAGGAGACCGTCTTCTCTCACCGAGTTCGCGAAGTACTTTGCGTGCCACGTACATCCCGGGTTCGGCGGTTCGTGGCCATAAAACCAAGTGGGGATTCCTATTGCATGGGAGGCGTTCGGGGGGAAGTCGACTTCTAGGCCCGCCGCCAGCCATTGGCCTATTTGTGTTGCGCCCGCTCCGAAACGGGGGGCTTTCTTCAGGACTTCCAGGACTTCTGGGATGTTGTCCGGCATTCTCACGCCGTAGGGGACCGCTTCCATCGCTCCTGGGCCGCCGCCGGTCAGCACCGTGAACCCCGCCCGGCCCAGTTCCGCCCCCAGCTCCATCGCCAACCGGTAACCCGCCGAATCCCTTGTCAGGGCGTGACCGCCCATCACCGCGACTGGGTGGGGTGTGCACTTCGCCAGCGTCTCTGTGAGGGCTGAGGTGATCGAGTGGTCGTGCAGCCGCTCCGCCAACGCGGACAGGGCGTCTGGTTGGTGGCCCTGGGACTTGAAATGGCGGTATATCTTCGCGTCGGTGGTGTCCGCATAGGACGATGGGTCCGCTGGGTCGAAGCCCTCGAACAGCTCCGCGGGGGTGTACAGGCGGGTCCGGTACACCTGGTACGGCAGGTCGGGAATGGCCGGGAACAACAGCGCCCCGGCCGCCTCCGCCTGGCGCCGTGCCTTCGGGCTGAGCTCGGTGCCCAGCAGCACGGCGCCGTCCATCGCGGTCCGCAGCAACTCGTCGTCGTTCGTGAGATCCAGACCGATCAGCACCGCATCCCGCAAGTCCCCTCCGGACTCGCGATGCTCCCGCAGTGACTCCAGATCCGTGATCTCCTTACGCATCCCGCCAGCTTAGTTCGGGTGCCACACCGTCAACGGCCCTTCGTAGGAAACCTGCCCGACCGGGCCGAACAGCCGCACCTTGATCTGGTTCTCGTCCCGCACCCGGCCGTCCTGGCCCAGCGGGACGTCGGCGGGCACGAGCAGCGCGAACATCCGGTTCACCACGTCCGGCTGCACAGTCCAGTGGTCGCCGAACCAGATCTCCATCCGGGCCACGTTCTTGGGCACGACACCGACAAGGGGCGTGTGGTCGCCACCGCTGGACGGGAGCGGGCCAGGGTAGAACGCCACGGGCTTGTGCTCACTGTCGACATCGGACAGAGCAGGTCCCTCGATGAACCGCGAGGGCCCAGGTGGTGTGCGTTCGAGGTGCGACGTCGTGCACGCGGCGAGCCGGGTCTCGCTCAGCGCCGGAATGACGAACACGAAGTCGCGGTCGATGTCGGGGCCACCGGTGTAACTGCCCGCCTCGGGCACCGGCGATGTCGCCGCGGCACTCTTCTGGCAGGCCTCCAGCGCCGCACGCTCATGCGAAAACTTCTCCTTGTCCAGCGGAACGCGGTCCACGACGATCACAGCCGGTGGCTGAGGTGCCGGTAGTTCCGCGCCCGTGTCGTCCATGCCGTCGACGTCCGCCGCCGTTTCGGCCCGCTTGGCCTGGATGGTGGTGTCCTGAAGCCGGTAGTCGCCGGTGTAGACGAACATCCCGTCATGGACCGGCCGCACAGCTGTGCTGTGACCGGGGATGGTGACGACAACCGCCGGCCACGTCGGGTCTGCCAGGCCGGCGACCGTCCCGTGAGCGCTCGTCAGCAGCAAAGCCGTGCGTGTCCCCGGTGCGTAACGCAACTCGGCGGACGGCCTGGTGACAGTCACGGTCGTGGCGGTGGTCTCGCAGAAGAACTTGCTGCCACCGGCCGAGATACCGGCAACGGCCACACCGGAGTACTCGCCCTCGTCCTCGACTATCGGCGCCAGCCAGGTCGAGCGGTCCGGGAAGTCACCCTCCTTGCCGACCCGCTGGATCGCCGACCAGCACCGGTTCATCACGACGTCGGACTGGTTGCGCTTGGCCGGTTCCGACGTCGAGGAGCCACCGCTGAGCAGGTAGACGGCGCCGGTCGCGAGCAGGGCGACGGCCGCGGCCACGGCGATCGGGCGGCGGTAGGAACGGGGACGCCGGATGCGTTCCTGCACCCTGCGGCGCACCCGGTCCCGGACATCGGCGGGGATCGGCGTGAACGGGGGCAGGTCGAGGTCGTTGTTCATGAAAGCTCCTCCCGCAGCCGGGCCCGGGCCCGCGACACATGCGCCCGGACCGTGGACTCGGCCACTCCCAGCACTTCCGCTGCGTCCGAAGTGGACAGTTCGGCGAGCAGGCACAGCTCCACGGCACGGCGTTCCTGCCGCGGCAGCTTGGCCACCGCGGCCAGCACCTCCCGCAGCCGCTGCTCCCCGGCGAGCCGGTCCGCCACCTGCTCGGCGTGATCGGGGACGACCACCTCCAACGGCACCCGCCGCAGCAGCCTGCCGAACCGGTTCGTCCGCCGGTACTCGTTGCGGACAAGGTTCGTGGCGACCGTGTACAGCCACGGCAGCGCACTGTCCCCCACGAGCGTCATCGAGTCGCGGCGGCGCCACGCGACGTAGAACGTCTCCGCCGACACGTCCTCGGCCAAGCTGCGGGACGCCGTCAAGCGGTAGCAGTAGTTCCACACCGCCTGGACGTGCCGTTCGAACAGCTCACCGAACGCGGCCTCGTCGCCGCGTTGCCACAGCCCGCTGTCGGTCACCTGAGACACTTCCGAACCGGCCACGGACACCCCCTTGCGCTGGTCACGCCCGTTTATGTCCGGCACCGCCCCCAGCGCTGCGTCACGAGTCCGAAAAGCCGTGCACCTGCCCGTCCGGCCCCAGCGCGACCACCCCGGCGCCGAACGGGGCGGGCTGGTCCAGCACCTGCCCGCCCAGGTCACGCCAGCCTGCCCCGGCCCAGACCGCCACGCCACCCGCGGACGTCCGGGCGAACACATGTCCGTTGGACGTGACGGTCGGGTTGCCCGGGCCGGAGAACCCGCCCAGCACCCGGGTGCCCAGCGCGACCTCGCCGGCGTCGGTCCGGTAGACCACCGCGGAGCCGGCCGCCGATGGAGGTCCGGCGGGTTTCAGGGACGTGAACCCGGGATCGAGCTTGTCCAGATGCCAGTGCAGCACCTTGTCCCTTGTGGACGCATAGACATCAGGGCCGGAAATGGCGATGCCGTCCTGGATGTCGGTACCGCCGATGTCCGTCCACTCGCGACCCGGCCGCCACACGCTCAACCGGCCCCGCCCGTTCTTGACGTACACGGCTTTGCCGTCCGTGACCGGGGAACCGACCTGGGCGGGATCGCCCGGTGCGTGATCGTCCGGGTTGCCCAGCGACTGCCACGAACCATTGATCAACGCCAGAACCTTGTTGTCCGTGGCGCGTTTCCCGACCACCCAGCCGCCCGCGGCCGACACCGCCTGGTTGAGCGGGCCATCGGCCCACGGCAACGTAGCCCATTCGCCGCCCGGGGAACACCCATACAGCTGACCATTGAGGACGACATAAGCACGCCCGTCAGCGGCCCAACTGGATCCACGCGGATAACGTTGGTACTCCCGTTGCAGCCAACCGTCATACGGGTAGCCGAGGCTGACATCAGAGTCGTGCGGCACGTACGCCGAGAAGATGTTGACCTTGTCGGCGCGGTCCGCGGCGGACAGGTTCGGCGGCACCTCGGCGACGTTGTAGTCCCGGTAGTTCTCCGAGACGAACCGTGGCCCCTGGTACAAACGCGTTGCGGCATCAGTGAACCGGGCCGCCACGACATGGTCGGGGTGATCGTGGAACTTGATGTTGTCCTTGAGGAACCGGGAATCCGGGTTCGGATCCTGCGCGCGCACCACGGTCGGCTGCAACCGCGTGAACAGCTTGACCAGCAACTGAACCACATCGGAATGCGTATAAAGATACGGCTGCGTAAGGACTCCGTCGGTCGGTGTCAGCGTCGGCAGCCGGAGCTGGTCGCGGTCGTCGTTCCACAGGCGGACAAAGGCTTCCTTGCCGCCGACGGCGTGCGGATCGTTGTTCTCCGGCAGGTTCACGAACATCACCTGCACCTGTGGCCGCTGCTTCAACACATACAGCTCGACCGCGTGGTGCTCATCGACGTCGAGCCGCGATGCCTGCCAGTCATCGGCGGCACCGGCCATTCGCGCATACGCCGCGCGCGTACCGGCTTGACGGCGTGCGGCGTAACCGTTCGCGTCGGCCTTGTCGGTCTCGCCCGCGGTCAGGTAGATGCCGGTGGTCGGGCGGCCCGCGCGGATCCCGGCCACCAGGTCCGGGTTCATGAAGATGATGTCATCGTCCGGATGGGCGATCACCTGGACGTAGCGCACGTCCGGTTGGACCGCCGGCGGCGTGCGGTCCGGAGTGGACGAGCACGCGATCAGCACGACGGCCAGTGTGGCGGCGGTCACGAGCCCCGCCCAGGTGCGAACCATGGCACCGACGGTAGCCGTGGAAATTCGCCCGCAACGTTCCACCCGGCTTTGGCGTCCTACAGGTGTGGGCGGGACACCTGAAGGGGGACGCATGCGGCTTTCGGTGGTCGTGCCGTGCTTCAACGAGGAGCACGGGCTGGCCGACCTGCATGCGCGGCTGAGTGCTGTCCTGCCGGAGGTCACGCCCGACTTCGAGGTGGTGCTCGTCGACGACGGCAGCAGCGACCAGACCCTGACGCGGATGCGGGAGCTGGCCGCGGCGGACGCGCACATCCGGTATGTCGCGCTGAGCCGCAACTTCGGCAAGGAGTCGGCGATGCTGGCCGGGCTCGCGCAGGCCGACGGCGACGTCGTGGCGATCATGGACGCCGACCTGCAGCACCCGCCCGAGCTGCTCGCGCAGATGATCGAACTGCTGGGCAAGGGCTTCGACCAGGTGGTCGCGCGGCGCGACCGCAAGGGCGAGGGCCGGCTGCGGTCGTTGTCCTCCAAGACGTACTACAAGATGATGAACCGCCTGGTGGACGTGCGGTTACGCGACGGCGAGGGCGACTACCGGGTGATGACCCGGCGGGCCGTCGAGGCGCTGCTGTCACTGGGCGAGTACAACCGGTTCTCCAAGGGCCTGTTCGCCTGGATCGGGTTCGACACCGCGGTGATCGACTACCAGAACGTCCAGCGCAGCACCGGCACGACGAAATGGACATTCCGGAAGCTGTTGAACTACGGCATCGACGGTGTCGTCTCGTTCAACAACAAGCCGCTGCGGCTGGCCGTCTACATAGGCCTGATCGTCACCCTGCTGGCATTTGCTTACGCCGGCTACGTGATCATCGACGTGCTGGCCAGTGGCGTTGACGCGCCTGGTTACGCGACGCTGATGGTCGGCATCGCCGGTCTCGGCGGCCTGCAGCTGCTGTTCCTGGGCATCGTCGGCGAGTACGTCGGCCGCATCTACTACGAGGCCAAACGAAGGCCGCACTTCCTGGTCAAGGAGACCAGCGGGCCGGCCCCGGTCCCGGTCACGGTGGTGCTCGGCCGCGATCATGAGGCAGGATAGTGACTTCTCTGCTGCGACGGCGCTGGTTCGCGCCGTTGGTGCTGTGTGTGCTCGTGGCCGCGTTCGCCTGGTTGCCCTTCCTGCGCCAGCACATCTTCTACGTGATCGACGACAGCGCGGCCCAGTTCGTGCCGATGTGGCGCCGGATCGGCGACATGCTGCTGGCGGGCAACTTCCCCCTGCTGGACCTGAACTCCTGGGCGGGCGGGAACCTCGCCGGGGAGGCGCTGTTCGGCCTGTGGAACCCGGTGAACCTGCTGGAGTACCTGCTGGTCACCAGGTTCGACGACCTCGCGCTGGCCGCGGCCGTGGTCAAGACCCAGTTCCTGGTGATCCTCGCGCTCGGCGTGTACCTGCTGTGCCGGGAGTACAAGGCTGCCAAATGGGCGGCCCTGGCGGTCGCGTTCGCGGTGCCGTTCAGCGGGTTCATCCTGTTCTTCCAGGCGGAGGCCTGGGCCGGTGGGCTGATGACGGTCGCCTGGGTGCCGTGGATGTGGTGGTCGGCGCGGAAAGCCGCGACGCGGACGCTGCATCCGGTGTGGGCGTTCGTGTTCGGTGCGTTGTGCGTCACAGCAGGCAACCCGTACGGCGTGCTCGCCACGCTGGTGGTCTACATCGGACTGTTCGTCGAGATCCGCAAACTCCGGGTCGCGTTGATCGGACTGTCCGTGCTCGCGGTGGCACCGCTCGTGTTCCTGCCGTTGCTCGGTGCCGCGTCCGTGGGCATCCGAAACGGTGTCCAGTTCTACAACTCCGGCATTCTCTCGCCATCGCTCACCGACATCCTGGCGTTGAGCATGCCCAGTCACCTGCCTGCGATCCGGGCGTTCGACCCGAACATCATGCGGCTGCACGTGCCCGCCACCTACTTCGCGTGGTTCCTCGTACCGGTGCTGGCATGGGTCGACTGGGGCGTCATCCGGCGGCGGAAACGTGAGTTGACAGCGGTGTTCGTGGTAACCGCCACGTACCTCGCGTTCTGCCTGGCACCGTCGAACCTGTGGCTGTTCCGGTGGCCGTTGCGCAACATCGAGGGCCTCTGGATCGGGCTCGCGGTTCTAGCCGGCGTTCTGCTGTCCGCGGGGCTGCGAACCGACTACCTGAGGCGCAGAATCCTGATCACCGCCGGTGCCTTGCTGGCCGGGATGTACCTTTCGGTCGCGTCCTGGCCGAAGATCGCCGTGCACCACGTGATCGGCGTCGCGCTGCTGGCCGCGTTGACCGCAGCGCTGATCTTCGCCGCACGGCGGGGGAACTCGCGGTGGCAGGCCGCGGTACTGGTGGGTGGAAGCGCGCTCGTCCTGGTGATCCAGACGTCGTGGTCGCCGCTGAACTCGTCGATGACGCTGTACTACCCGACGCCGACGACTCACCTGCCGTACAACGGAACCGTGGCGCAGGTCGCGGACGTGGTGAAGGAACCGCGGGACCGATTCCGGTTCGGCAACGGGTACGCGGCCGCCGGAGTGCCGAGCCTGATGGCGTACACCGGCATCAGCTACGTCAAGTTCGAGAAGGCGTTGTGCCTGTCGCACCGGGAAACCTGCGCGGACGGCTACAACAAGCTGCTCGAGCCATTGCCGGGCGGTGGCACGATCGCGGACCTGGCGCGGGTCGACATCATCGTGGTGCAGAAGAAGCTCAGTGAGGACCCGCCGCTCAAACCCGGCTGGCACATCGCTTCCCGCGACGACGTCGTCACGGTCTTCCAACGGGACAAGCCATTGCCGTTCCCGCACGGACGGATCAGCGCGCTCAGCCCCGGGCTGACCGTCGTTGAGGACACAATGGACGGTCACCGGCACGAGCGCATGCGCTACCGCGGCCACGGCCAGGTGACGTTCGCCCGGCTGAACTGGCCCGGGTACAAGGCGGAGGCCAACGGCCACAAGGTGGAGGTCCGGGAAGGCCCGGCCGGGATGGTGACCGTCGATCTCCCCGGCGAAGGCGAAGAGGGCGAGCTGGAGCTGAGCTGGACCCCGCCGGGACTGCTGGCCGGGATCGCCTGCGCTTTGATCGGTGTGGCCTTGGCGGTGGCGCTAGGGTGGCGGCGTGAGAAACGTTCGCAGCAGCCTGGTCCGGTACGAAGGCGCCGATGGGAACGTCCACATCGGACTGAACGAGGGCGGGGTGATCCGCCCGCTGCCCCAGCCGACGATCTCGGCGTTGCTCCGGTTGCCGTTGGCGGAGATCCGGCAGACGGTCCAGCGCACTAGCGGCGAGATCCCCGCGGACGTCCGGCTGCTGCCGCCGGTCGACGGGCTGATGGAGGTCTGGGCCGCGGGCGTGACCTACGAACGGTCCCGCGACGCCCGCGTCGAGGAGACCACCGAACGGTCGGTGTACGACCGGGTCTACGACGCCGAACGGCCCGAGCTGTTCTTCAAGGCCCCGGCCTGGCGCGTGGTCACCGACGGCGACCCGATCGGTGTGCGCGAGGACTCCGCGGTGAACGTGCCGGAACCCGAGCTGGGCGTGGTGGTGAACGCGTTCGGCGAGATCGTCGGCTACCTCGTGGTCAACGACGTCAGCTCCCGGTCGATCGAAGGCGAGAACCCGCTCTACCTGCCGCAGGCCAAGATCTATGCGGGCAGCTGCGCCATCTCGGCGGGCATCGTGCCGGTCTGGCTGACCGGGATCGAGGATCTGGCGATCGAGATGACCGTGCGGCGCGGCACCGGAACAGCGTTCCAAGGTGTGACGTCGACCGCGCAGTTCCACCGGCCGGTCGAGGGCCTGGTGCCCGCGTTGGTCGACTGGCTGCACTTCCCGGACGGCGTGGTGCTGTCCACCGGCACCGGAATCGTTCCCGAACTGGACTTCGACCTCAAACCCGGCGACGTGGTCGAGATCACCATCGAGAACGTCGGCAGACTGACCAACCAGGTCGTGGGAGCGCGCGAGATCCGGGAATCAACTCGATAACTGCCGAAGTTGGCATGGTTATGACAATTCCCGAAAGCGCACAGGAGATCCGGCTCGCTTCCCGCCCGGAGGGGACGCCGGTGCCGGAAAACTTCGAGTTCGCGACCGTCCCGGTACCCCAGCCGGGGGACGGCGAGGTCCTGGTCAAGAACCTGTTCCTGAGCGTGGACCCGTACATGCGCGGCCGGATGCGGGACGTGCCCTCCTACTCGCCGCCCTACAAACTCGGCGAGGCGATGACCGGCGGGGCGGTCGGCGAGGTCGTCGCGTCCACTGTGGACTCCGTCAAGGTCGGTGACACCGTTGTGCACCAGCTCGGCTGGCGCGAGTACTCGGTGGTCAAGGCCGAGCAGGCACAGAAGGTCGACCCGGCGGTGCCGCTCGGCGCCTACCTCGGCGTGCTCGGGATGCCGGGGCTGACCGCGTACGTCGGGATCACCACCATCGCCCAGATCAAGCCGGGTGACGTCGTGTTCGTGTCGGGCGCCGCAGGTGCGGTGGGGTCGGTCGCCGGGCAGATCGCCAAGCTCAAAGGCGCTTCGCGGGTGATCGGCAGCGCCGGGTCGGCGGAGAAGGTCCGCCACCTCACCGAGGACCTCGGCTTCGACGCGGCCTTCAACTACCACGACGGCCCGGTCGCCGAGCTCCTGCAGGCCGCCGCACCGGACGGCATCGACGTGTACTTCGACAACGTCGGCGGCGAACACCTTGAAGCCGCGATCACCGCGATGAACTGGCACGGCCGGGCCGCGCTGTGCGGGTCGATCTCCGGCTACAACAACGAGTCCCCGCAACCGGGTCCGCGCAACCTGAGCAAGCTGGTCGGCTGGCGGATCCGGCTCGAAGGGTTCCTCGTGCTGGACCACTGGAACCAGATGCCGCAGTTCCTCGCCGAAGCGGGCGCGTGGGTGCAGTCGGGCGAGCTGAAGTACGACGAGACCGTGGTCGAGGGCTTCGAGAACACCCCCAAGGCGTTCATGGACATGCTCGCCGGCGCCAACACCGGCAAGATGCTCGTGAAGCTCTGACCCCGGAGGAACGGGGAAGACACTCCGGAGGAAAGGGGGACACGGCCCGGAGGAAAGGGGGACACGGGGGCCGTGAGTGTGGGACACGGGGTTAGAAGACGACGGTTTTGTTGCCGTGCACGAGGACCCGGTTCTCCAGGTGCCAGCGCAGGCCGCGGGCCAGGACCACCTTCTCGATGTCACGGCCTTTCCTGACCATGTCCCGGATGCTGTCGCCGTGGCCGACGCGGATCACGTCCTGCTCCACGATCGGCCCGGCGTCCAGCTCCGCAGTCACGTAGTGGCAGGTGGCGCCGACGAGCTTCACACCTCGTTGGTACGCCTGGTGATACGGCTTCGCGCCGACGAACGACGGCAGGAAGCTGTGGTGGATGTTCAACGCCCGCCCGGTCCACTCCCGGCACAGCTCGGTCGGCAGGATCTGCATGAACTTGGCCAGCACGATCGCGTGCGGATCGTGCCGGGCCACCAGCGAACGCACCTCGGCGAACGCTGCCTGCTTGTCCTCACGAGGGAACGGCACGTGGTGGAACGGGATGCCGTGGCCCTCGGTCACCGCCGCGAGGTCGTTGTGGTTGCCGATCACCGCGCTGACCTCGACCTCCAGCTCCCCGGAGGCGACCCGGCCGAGCAGGTCGTACACGCAGTGGCCCTCCTTGGACACCAGCAGCACGATCCGGCGCGGCTCACCGGTGTCCGCGACCTTGCCCTCCCCGCCCAGCTCGACGGCGATCTCCGCGAACCGCGCCCGCAGCTCCTCGACGCCGTAGGGCAGCGAGGACGCGAGCACCTCCTGGCGGGTGAAGAACCAGGAGGTGTCCGGGTCGGTGTGATACGCGGCCTCGACGATCCAGCCGCCCGCGTCGGCCAGGAACTGCGCGATGCGGGCGACGATCCCGGTCCGGTCGGGACAGCCGAAGGTGATCACATACCGGCGCTCAGGCTGGGTCATGGCCGCAGAGCCTAGTCAGCGGATGCGGGTGTTGTTGCCAGTCAGCCGCCCTGGATGGCGTCCACGAGTTCGGTCTTGCCGGACAGGATCGCGGTGCTGGGCCGTTTCCAGACGGCCCGGTAGACGGCGTCCGCGGTCCCGACGAGGCTGGCGTCCGTCTCGGTGCCGGAGTCCTCGATCCGGCCGACTTCGACAACGCCGTTGTGGGCCTTGAGCAGCCAGACGCGGCCCGCGTCGGCCGCGTGGACCAGGAGGGTGCCCTCGACGGTCACCTCGGGGCGCTTGAGCCGGGCCCGGAACGGCGAGATCAGCCGGAGCACCTCGTCGATGCCGTCCTCGGCCAGCTCCGGGCTGAACAGCAACGTCGGCACGGTCTCGTGGGCGGCGTGTTCGGCGTCCAGCCGGTGGATCGCGGTCTCGTGCGCCTGGCGCCGGCCCCACCAGCCGGCCGTGGCCAGGCCCGGGATGAACCCCCACACCTCCTTGGCCGGGTCGGTGTTCAGCCGCTCCAGCATCCGGGCGCGCCACTCGTCCCAGAACGCCAGCAGTTCGTCCCAGTCCTCCGGCATCGCGGGCCGTTCCGGCCGGGAGTCCCGCGGGGTGAGCAGCTGCGCCTCGGCCACCATGTGGTGCACGCCCGCGATGTGCGCGACCAGGTCGTGAACCGTCCACTTCGGACACGTGGGGACCGGGGCGTCCGGTCCGGCCGCTACCGCCGCGGCCCGCAGGGCGTCGGCTTGTTCGGTGATGTGAGCCAGGTTCGTCTCGTGATCCACCGGGGCCAGCTTAGTGGCTGGAAGTGACGGCGGACCAGGCAATCGTGACCTCGCCGAGCCGCCAGCGCCGCCGCGTGTCCAGGACCGGCCAGTCCGCGGACAGACGCCGGACCGTCTCCGTCCAACGGGCGCGCGGGCCGAACGGGCTCAGTGGCGCGGCCGCAGCCCAGTGCCCGTCGAGCGCGGTCAGCAAGGCGTGCACCGGTTCGCCCGCGACGTTGTGGTGGATCAGCGACTTGGGCAACCGTTCGGCCAAATCGGACGGTTGCTCGATGCCGGAAGGCAGGCACGCCAACGTGAACGTCTGCGGGCCTTCGGCGGTCAACGTGACCCAGCAGCACCGGCGGCCGATCTCGTCGCACGTCCCCTCGACGAGCAGCCCGCTCGGCGCCAGCCGGCCCAGCATGGTGTCCCACGCCTTGGCCGCATCGTCCTCTGTGTACTGACGCAACACGTTGAAAGCCCGCAGCAGCACCGGACGCGTGCCGGCCAGCTCGAACCCGCCCCGCCGGAACTCCAGCCGCGGCGGGTCCGCCGCGGGCTTGGCCGCCTCGACGCGTTCCGGGTCCAGCTCCAGCCCGAGCACCCGGACATCGCGCCGCACAACGGACAGCCGCTGCGCCAGCTCGACCGTCGTGACCGGCGAGGACCCATACCCGAGGTCGACCACGAGCGGATCGGCGGCGGCCCGCAGGACCGAGCAAACCCATGGCGTCCCGGCGATCCAGCGGTCCACCTTGCGCAGCCGGTTCGGGTTCGTCGTCCCGCGGGTCGGGACGCCCAGCGCCCGCGCCCGCCCGGCCGCTAGCCGCGGCTTGCGAGCCATTTCTCGGTGAACGCGGCCTCGTTGGCCAGCAGCTTGACCACCTGCTCGCCGATCGAGCGCTCGATCTTGCCGCCGACCAGCGGGATCGACACGCGGACCTCCAGCGATGTCACCCAATCGGTTCCTTTGTCGCTGTCGGACAGTCGCATCCGCCCGGAGATCTCCCCTGGTACACCGGGGATCGTGGCCTTGACCGTGCCCGTCTTGTCCGTTCGCCAGGTCTCAGTCCGGTCAACGACCAGGTCGCCCTTGAGCAGGCTGCGGACGGCTGAGGGAAGATGTTCGGCGGCGAGCCCCTGGCGGACCCGGTACGTCACCTCACCACCTTGCTCCGCGCGGTCCACGATGGAGGCGTTCGTGCCGCCGAGGGCCTGGAGCCGGTCTTCGAGATAGGCCGGATCGACGAGCGCGGCGTGCACGGTGTCGGCCGGGGTGGTCAAGCTCGCCCGGTGCTCCATACGGCTAGGCATGAACCGGAGGTTACCGTTGACGCCCGTGACCACCTCGCGTCCCGGCACCCAGACCCGCCTGAGCGGGTACACGACCCTGCGCTTGGGCGGGCCGGCCACGAGGTTCATCGAAGCGACAACCGCCCGTGAGGTCGTCGACGCGGTCCGCGCCGCGGACGAGGCCGGCGAACCGCTGCTGGTGCTCGGCGGCGGCTCGAACGTGCTGATCGGCGACGACGGGTTCGACGGCACGGTCGTGCACATCGCCAGCAAGGGCGTGGGCATGGACTGCACGGCGGCGGGTTCGGTGCAGCTGACCGCCGAGGCCGGTGAGAACTGGGACTCGGTGGTCGCGCAGACCGTCTCTTCGGGCCTGGGCGGGCTGGAGTGCCTGTCCGGCATCCCCGGGCTCGTCGGCGCCACCCCCGTGCAGAACGTCGGCGCCTACGGCGTCGAGGTGGCCGAGGTGCTCGTCTCGGTGGACCTGCTCGACCGGGCCAGCGGCGAGGTCCGCACGCTCACCCCGGACGAGCTCGGCCTGGCCTACCGCACGAGTGTGTTGAAGAACACCGACCGCGCCGTGGTGCTGCGGGTCCGGTTCCAGCTGGCCGACAGTGGGTTGTCCGCGCCGATCCGCTACGCCGAACTGGCGAACACGCTGGGCGTCGCGCCCGGCGAGCGGGTGCCGGTCGACCGGGTCCGCCAGTCCGTGCTGGACCTGCGCCGCGGCAAGGGCATGGTGCTCGACCCGGACGACCACGACACGTGGAGCGCCGGCTCGTTCTTCACCAACCCGGTGCTGGGCGAACCGCAGCTCGGCGAGGTCCTGGACCGCATCCGCGCCCGCGTCGGGGACGACGTGCGCATCCCGCAGTACCCCGGCGGCAAGCTGTCCGCGGCCTGGCTGATCGAGCGTGCGGGTTTCGAGAAGGGGTACCCGGGACCCGGAGGACGCGCCGCGCTGTCGCACAGCCACACCCTCGCGCTGACCAACCGTGGCACCGCGACCACCGAGGACATCCTGGCCCTTGCCCGAGAGGTGCGGGACGGGGTCTACTCGGCCTTCGGGGTCGAGCTCGCCGCCGAGCCGGTCTTCATCGGCTGCGCCCTCTGAGACGGACGCGGCCAAGGGGACCATCCGTGCGTGTGACTGATGTCACACGCACCAAGACCTCTTTTGCGCGTCTTTACGGATAGATGCCGTGATTCGGAGGTTGTGACGTGCGAGCCGGACGAAGAACGATCGTTGGCGCGTTCCTGCTCGCGAGCGTGCTCGCGGTGACGGGATGCAGCTCGACCGAGTCCGGCAGCCCGCTGGGGGTGGGCGACAAGCCGACCGGGGACACCAGCGGCGGCGAGCCGCAGGCCAAGGCGAAGATCACCGCGGACCCCGCGGTGGACGCCAAGGACGTCGAGGTCCTCAAGCCGATCAAGATCTCCGTCACCGAGGGCCAGCTCACCGACGTCTCGGTCACCAACCCCGAGGGCAAGCCGGTCGCCGGCGCGGTCGCGGCGGACAAGCTCAGCTGGACCAACAGCGAACGCCTCGGCTACGGCAAGACCTACACCTACGCCGCCAAGGCCATGGGCAGCGACAACAAGCCGGTGGAGCTCAAGGGCAGCTTCACCACCATGACCCCGGCCAAGACCATCCGCGCCACGGTGAACCCGACCGACGGCCAGACCGTCGGGGTCGGCATGCCGATCAGCGTGAACTTCCCGGACGTGGCGCCGAAGGACCGGGCGGCCGCGGAGAAGGCGCTCAAGATCGAGACCACGCCCAAGGTCGAGGGCAGCTGGGCCTGGGTGTCGCCGAACAAGGTCGACTTCCGGCCCAAGGAGTACTGGCCGGCCAACACCAAGATCACCGTCAGCGCCAACCTGTACGGCGTGAACTACGGCAACGGGTACGGCAAGGCCGACGTGACCAGCAAGTTCACCATCGGCCGCAACCTGGTGATCAAGGTCAACACCCCCGAGCACGCGCTGAAGGTGTTCAAGAACGGCGCGCTCGCGGCGACCTACCCGTCGTCCAACGGCAAGGACGCCGACCCCGAGCTGAACACCCCGAACGGCACCCTGATCGTGATGACCCGCGAGCCGGTCGGCGACTTCTCCAACCCGAAGTACGGGTACACCAACGTGAAGAAGAAGTGGTCGATGCGGATCTCCAACCACGGGGAGTACCTGCACGAGAACGAGGAGAACCGGGCCAACATCGGCAAGAACAACACCTCGCACGGGTGCGTGAACCTGTACGAGGCCGACGCCAAGGCCCTGTTCGACATGGTGCTCATCGGCGACCCGGTCGAGGTCACCGGTTCCAAGGCCAACATGCCGACCACGTCCGAGGTCAATGATTGGCTGTACCCGTGGGACAAGTGGAAGAGCATGTCAGCGCTGAAGTGACCGCTGTTGATTCGACACTGCATCAGATCGAGGGCGGGAACGGCGTTCGTATCGCGGTCCGCACGGCCGGGCCCGAGCACGCCCCCGCCATCGTGCTGCTGCACGGCTGGGCGCAGTCGAGCGCGGCCTGGACCGCGCAGCTGGCCGACCCGGCGCTGACTTCGCGCTACCGGCTCGCCGCGGTCGACCTGCGCGGTCACGGCGCCTCGGACGTTCCGGACCCGGAAACCGGGTACTCCGATCCGGAGGCCTGGGCGGACGACATCGCGGCCGTGCTGGACCTGGTCGGGCGGCCGGCGATCCTGGTCGGCTGGTCGTACGGCGGCGCGGTGGTCACCGACTACCTGCGCTCGTTCGGCGACACCGACCTGGCCGGGATCGTGTTCGTGGGTGCGTCCACCGAGGTCGGGCCGAACCGCCCGGGCGCCAAAGTGGGCACGGCGATGCGGTCGGTCGTGCCGTACGTGCTCATGGAGGACCTGGATGTGGCCACTCGCGGGTTCACCGAGTTCGTCCGGGGGATGGCCGAGATCCACCTGCCCGGCGAGGTCAGCCAGCGTGTCGTCGGCGACGCCCTGCGGGTGCCCTGGCAGGTCCGCAAGGCCGTGTTGCGCAGGGACTTCGACAGCTCCGGGGTGCTGGCATTGATCACCGTGCCGACCCTGGTGGCGCACGGCCGGCTGGACGCGGTCATCGATCCTTCCGCGGCCGAGTACGCGCACGGGAAGATTCCGGGGGCCCAGTTGCGTTGGTTCGACAGGGCGGGGCATATGCCGTTCGCCGAACGGACCGAGGAGTTCGACGGGATGCTGCTGGGGTTCGCCGATCAGGTCTTCGAGCAGGCACAGGAGGGCGGCCGGGGATGACTGTGTGGCTTCGTCCACCTCGTCGGGTCGCCTTGCTCTCGGTGCACACGTCACCGCTGGAGCAGCCGGGCACCGGTGACGCGGGTGGGATGAACGTGTACATCGCCCAGACCGCGACCCGGATGGCCGAGCGCGGCATCGCGGTCGAGGTCTTCACCCGGGCCACCTCATCCGAGTTACCCCCGGTGGCGGAACTGGCGCCGGGCGTCATCGTGCGGCACGTGCCCGCGGGGCCGTTCGAGCCGCTGGACCGCAACGAGCTGCCGTCGCAGCTGTGCGCGTTCACCGCGGCCGTCCTCCGCACCGAGGCGGCCAACGAGCCGGGGTACTACGACCTCGTGCACTCGCACTACTGGTTGTCCGGCCAGGTCGGCTGGCTCGCGCGGGACCGCTGGGGCGTTCCGCTCGTGCACACCGCGCACACGCTCGCTCGGGTGAAGAACGCGGCGCTGGCCGAGGGCGACACGCCCGAGCCGCGGTCCCGTGAGATCGGCGAACAGCAGGTGGTCGACCAGGCGGACAGCCTGGTGGCGAACACCGAGATGGAAGCCGGCGACCTGATCAGCTGCTACGACGCCGATCCGGCCAAGGTGTGCACGGTGCTGCCGGGCGTGGACCTCGGCCGGTTCCGGCCCGGGTCGCGGGAGGCGGCGCGCAGGTACCTGGGTGTTCCGCTGGACGCGACAGTGTTCGCGTTCGTGGGACGGATCCAGCCGTTGAAGGCGCCGGACGTGCTGTTGCGCGCGGCCGCCGAGCTGGTGCGGTCCGGGCAGGTGCCGCGGGAGAAGCTCGTGATCCTGGTGGTCGGCGGGCCGTCCGGGACCGGGCTGGAGCAGCCGCGGGCGTTGCAGGACCTCGCGGCGCACTTGGGGATCTCGGACCTGGTCTGGTTCCTGCCGCCGCAGTCGGCGCCCGCGCTGGCCGAGGTGTACCGGGCCGCGGACGCGGTCGCGGTGCCCAGCCACAACGAGTCCTTCGGGCTGGTCGCGATCGAGGCTCAGGCGTGCGGCACGCCCGTGGTCGCGACCGATGTCGGCGGGTTGCGGGTCGCCGTCTCTGACGGTGTTTCCGGGCTTCTCGTGCACGGGCATTCGCCGGTGCTGTGGGCGAACGCGTTGGCAAGACTGGCTTCCCCGGGCATGCGGGAGACGTTGTCCGGTGGTGCCGTGCGGCACGCGCAGGCGTTCTCCTGGGACCGGACGACCGACGAGCTGATCGGCGCGTACATGCGGGCCGGGGTAGCGTTCCGGGAGGTGCACGACAAGGCGGAGGTCGCTTCGTGAGCTCGCTGGACGAGGTCATCAAGTCCACTTTAGACGAACGTGGGGTGTCCTACGACCGGCCCGAGCCGGGCCGGTTCTTCGTCACCCTCCCGGGAACCAAGAAGCTGCAGACCAACTGCTGGCTGCTGGTCGGCGAGCACGCGATGGTGGTCGAGGCGTTCGTCTGCCGCCGTCCCGACGAGGCGCACGAACAGGTGTACCGCTTCCTGTTGCACCGCAACACAAAGCTCTACGGCGTGCACTACACCATCGACGCGGTCGGGGATATCTACCTGCTCGGCCGGATCGCGCTGCACGCCGTGACCCCCGACGAGCTGGACCGGTTGCTGGGACAGGTGCTCGAGGCCGCCGACGGCGACTTCAACACCCTGCTGGAGATCGGGTTCGCCTCCTCGATCCGCCGCGAGTGGGAATGGCGCACCTCCCGCGGCGAGTCCCTGGCCAACCTCAAGGCCTTCGAACACCTCGCGAGACCCGATGGTGACAAACGGTTGTCTGACTGACACCCACTTTTGCTCAACGCCACCGGCCAAGCCTGTCCGAGCGGAGCGAGGACCATGAACATTGTCCGACTCGTGACCTGCTGCGGTGCAACGGGGTTCGGCGCGTAGCTCGTCCTTGGCGCATGAGCAGACGTAAAAGTGGCTTACTCCTCGCGGGGACGGTGCTGCTTCTGGGGTTGACCGCCTGCGGTTCCAGCACGAGCGGGACCAGCGCGGAGGGCAACGTGGCGGCTCCGGTGCCGGGGCTTGCGGGTTCGCCGGGCGGTGCGGGGACGCCGCCCGCGGCCAAGGACGGTGCGCAGCAGCAGAAACCGGACGACACGCCGGTTCGGCAGCGCCAGCTGATCCAGACCGCGCGGATGGATCTCGCGGTCAAGAACGACGTTTCCGATGCGGCGGCCAAGGCGCGCGCGATCGCGACCACCTCCGGTGGGTATACCGGGCAGGAGGACTCCAGCCCCGACCGGGCGTCCATCACGCTGCGGATCCCGTCGGACCACTTCGACTCGGCGCTGTCCCAGCTGGCTGAGCTGGGGCGGGTTGTCAACCAGCACAAGCAGACCGACGACGTGACCGAGCAGGTCGTCGACCTCGACGCGCGGCTGTCCACCCAACGGGCCAGTGTGGACCGGATGCGGCTGTTGCTGGGCAAAGCGTCCAGTGTGGCCGAGATCGCGCAGATCGAGTCGGAGCTCACCAGGCGCGAGTCGGACCTGGAATCGTTGCAGGGCAGGCGGGACGCGCTCGGTGGCAAGGTCGGTCTGTCCACTGTGGTGGTCTCGGTGTCGAAGGACACCGCGCCGCCGCCACCGGCCGGTGAGCCGGAACAGAAGTCCGGGTTCCTCGCCGGGCTTTCCGGCGGCTGGGCGGCTTTCGGCGACACGGCCACCGCCGTCGCGGAGACTTTCGGTGTGCTGCTGCCGTTCCTGGTCGCGCTCGGCATCCCGGCCGGGCTGTGGCTGTACTTCCGGCGCAGGCGGCGCAAGCCCGTTCTGCAGGCGCCGCTGAAGTAACAACACAGGAGCAAACACAGGGCGGCTTGAGCGAGGGGGAGTCGCGTTCTCAAGCCGCCCCGTGTCACAGGTCCCGCGGTGCCTTCGGCGGGGCGGGGGGCACCTCACCATCACCTGCGGGGATGCGGCCCGACAGGGGAGACGAGCCGCGGTGCCGCCATCGGCCGGGGAGTGCGTGGGAGCCGGCCGGTGGAAGCATCGTCAACTTGGCAGAACACCGCACCCGATCTCAAGCCTGACGGTTACCCCATTCGTGTTTTAACCGCGAAAATCAGTAACGGTTCTATTGCGGAGTCCGGTACTTGGTCAACCGGATGTGGATGCCTGCGCCGAACGTCCGCCCCTACGTGCCCCAACCGGGTGAACAGCGCCCGGCTTGGCCGGCTTCCGGCGGCCAAGCCCGTCCGAGCGGAGCGAGGACCATCAAACATGGCACGCTAAGGGCCATGGCAGTCGGAACCCTCGTTTTGCTCCGCCACGGCGAGAGCGTGTGGAACGCTGAGAACCTGTTCACCGGGTGGGTGGACGTCCCCCTGTCGGAGAAGGGCGAGGCCGAGGCCCGCCGGGGCGGTGAGCTGCTGCGGGACGCCGGCCTGCTGCCCGACCTGGTGCACACCTCGCTGCTGCGCCGCGCCATCTCCACCGCGAACCTGGCCCTGGACGGCGCCGACCGGCACTGGATCCCGGTCCGCCGCGACTGGCGGCTCAACGAGCGCCACTACGGCGCGTTGCAGGGCAAGAACAAGAAGCAGACCCTCGAGCAGTTCGGCGAGGAGCAGTTCATGCTCTGGCGCCGGTCCTACGACACCCCGCCGCCGCCGATCGACGAGGGCGACGAGTTCGGCCAGGACGGCGACGCCCGGTACGCGGGCATCGACATCCCGCGCACCGAGTGCCTCAAGGACGTCGTCGCCCGGATGCTGCCGTACTGGGACGAGGCGATCGTGCCGGACCTGCGCACCGGCCGGACCGTCCTGGTGGCCGCGCACGGCAACTCGTTGCGCGCCTTGGTCAAGCACCTCGACGGGATCTCCGAGGAGGCCATCGCCGGGCTGAACATCCCCACCGGCATCCCGCTGCGCTACGACCTGGACGAGGACCTCAAGCCCACCAACCCGGGCGGCACCTACCTCGACCCGGACGCGGCCGCCGACGCGATCAAAGCAGTGGCGAACCAAGGTCGCTAGTCACTACGGTGGCAACGACGCCTTGACACGGAAGGAGGTGAGAGCGATGGACGCCTTTGCTGACCTGCGCTCTCGCCTCGCCGTCCCGGCGTCGTCCCGGGGCTAGAGCGTCGTTGCCCCGGAAGGAAAACCCAGAAGTGTCTTCGTTGGACATCCGCCCGCTGAACCCGGGCGAGGAACACCTTTTCGACAGCTACCTCCGGCCCGCAGTGGTGGGCTTCGGGGCCTTCGGCCGCGTGTACGCCGATCTGGCGGCCAAGAACGAGTACCGTCCGGAGTGGACCTGGATCGCGGTGCGTGACGGCGAGGTCGTGGCGCGGGCCGCGTGGTGGGCCGGTCCCACCGACACCGAACCGATGACCCTGGACTGGTTCGACTTCATCGACGAGGCCGACGGCGAGGCCCTGTTGAAACAGGCGCCGTTCAAGGTCGAGTACTGCCTGGCGTTGCCGGGCGGCTGGCGCAACGACCCGGTGACGCTGGCCGCGGGGCTCGCGCGGATCGAGGTCGCGCAACGAGCCGGGATGAAGCCCGTCGTCGAGCGCTACCGCTACACGTGGACGCCGGAATGCGGGCTCCCGGAACGACCGGGGCGCCTGCAGTTCCGGGAAGAACCCGATGACGCGGTGATCGTCGAAGTCCTGCAGGCGATCCAGGAAGGCAGCCTGGACGCGCACAAGGTCGCCGACCTCAAACGGATGTCACCGGAACAAGCCGCCAAGTCCGAGCTCGAGGACCTGAAATGGTTCCCCTCGCCGCGGGAATGGTGGAAGCTCGCGTACACACCCGAAGGCGAACTCGCCGGGATTGTCGTGCCCAGCGAGAACTACGCCGCCCCAGTGGTGGGATTCATCGGCGTGGTCCCCGCGCAACGCGGACACGGCTATGCATATGACCTCCTCGTCGAGTGCACGCATCTGCTCGTCGAACAGGGCGCTGACCAGATCCTCGCCGACACCGACGCGACGAATCACCCGATGGCGGCCAATTTCCGCAAAGTGGGATATCCCATCACCCAGGAGCGCGTTTTCCTGGACTACTAGTTCCGCGCTCAGATGAGGCCCAGTTCGCGGGCGCGGGCACCGGCCTGGAACCGCGAACTGGCCCCGAGCGCGGTCATCAGCTCGGCGACGGCGCGGCGGTAGCCGCGCCGGGAAAGCCCTAACGACCGGGCGGCGGCGGCGTCCTTCAGGCCGGAACCCAGCAGTTCCAGGATCTTGGGGGCCATCTCGGACAACGCGCTGTGGTCGCGTTCGTACTCGGCGAGGTCCATCGACTCGCGCCAGGCGGCCTCGAACGCGGCCCGCACGCCCTGCACCACACCGGGGATCCAGATCACGCTGAACGTGCCGTCGCCCGGCAGGATCGCCACCCGGCGGTCCACCACCATGGTCTCGGCCAGGTCCTCGGGCGTGATGCGGACCTGCGCGCCCGCGCTCGCCACGAACCGCGCGTGTTGCGCGCCCGTCGGGTCGAGCAGAACCCCGGGCCGGTACAGCTTGCGGACCTTCGGGTTCCTCTTGCCCGGGGGCGGCGGCGACTGGTTGTGCGAGGCCCAGGTGCGCACGTCCTTCGCCGCGCAGGTGATCTCGCTCGCCTGGGCGAAGAGGTGCCAGGTGCGCTCGTAAAGCTCGCGGTGCCCGCGCAGCACGACGACTCCAGCACGTGTCTCCATGAGGCTTCTGAGTCTTCTCCGCCGACACCGCCCGGGTCAACGGGCGACATGCGGGGCGGCGGGTTCGTTCCTCTTGGACACGATCGAGTGAACAGGGGTTGACGGCCCGGCGAACTCTGCCCGGAACGGTGTCACGGGGATCACGAACGGCCCCGCCGGACTAGTACAAAGGGCGGCTCACCTGCTTACCATTCGGACGTGACCGTACCGGCCTACCTGGCCTTGTCGATCGGCCCGCTGCTGATCGGCGGCCTCGTCGGTTACATGTTCGGCCGGCGCCGCGCCCGGCGCGCGGCACGAAGGCCGGCCGGCCCCACCGTCGCCGAACTCGTTCAGCGGATCATCCACGACGCCCGCACGGGCGTCGTCGTCATGAACCGCTTCGGTGACGTCGTGCTGTTCAACCCGACGGCCGCCGATTTAGGCGTCGTGGTGAACAACCGCGTCGACGACCGGGCCCGCAAGGCCGCCGAGCTCGTCGTGGAGACCGGCGAGATGGCCGAGGTCGACCTGACCCCGGCGGAGGCCGTCCGCGGCCGCCAGCCCGCCGCCATCCGCGCCGAGATCCGGCCGCTGGGCGACGGCTTCGCCGTGATCGACGCGGCCGACGAGTCCGACGCGGTGCGCCTGGAGGCCACCCGGCGGGACTTCGTGGCCAACGTCAGCCACGAGCTCAAGACCCCGGTCGGCGCCATGGCGCTGCTCGCCGAGGCCGTCCTGGACGCCGCCGAGGACGAGGAACAGGTCCGCCGGTTCGGCGGCAAGATCCTGCGCGAGGCCACCCGGCTGGGCACTTTGGTGACCGAACTCATCGCGCTGTCCCGGCTCACCGGCGCCGAGAAGCTGCCCGAACTGACGACGGTGGACGTCGACGCCGTCGTGCGCGAGGCCCTCGGCCGCGCAACGCTCACCCTCGAACACAGCGGGGTGGAGATCGCCACCGACGGCCCCAGCGGCCTGCTCGTCGACGGCGACCGCACCCTGCTCGTCACCGCCCTGTCCAACCTGCTGGAGAACGCCGTCGCGTACTCCTCGCCCGGCAGCCCGGTCTCGGTCAGCCGCCGCCTGTTCGACGGGTACGTCGAGATCGCGGTGACCGACCGGGGCATCGGCATCGCCGACGAGCACCACGAGCGCGTGTTCGAACGGTTCTACCGGGTCGACAAGGCACGCTCACGGGTCACCGGCGGCACCGGCCTCGGCCTGGCCATCGTCAAGCACGTCGCGGCCAACCACGGCGGCGAGGTCAAGCTGTGGAGCAAACCGGGCACCGGGTCCACCTTCACCCTCCGCATCCCCGCCCGCCGGGTGGTCAACGGAGACAAAGTCCTCGCACGGGTCCCCGTGTCCGGAACCGAAATCGATGGAGGAGCGCTGTGACGAGGGTTCTCATTGTCGAGGACGAGGAGTCCTTCGCCGACCCGCTGGCCTTCCTGCTGCGCAAGGAGGGGTTCACCGCCGCCGTGGCGGGCACCGGCCAGCAGGCGCTCGAGGAGTTCGACCGCAACGGCGCGGACATCGTGCTGCTCGACCTGATGCTGCCCGGGATGAGCGGCACCGACGTGTGCAAGGCGCTGCGCCAGCGCTCGGCCGTCCCGGTGATCATGGTGACCGCCCGCGACAGCGAGATCGACAAGGTCGTCGGCCTCGAGCTGGGCGCGGACGACTACGTGACCAAGCCCTACTCGGCCCGCGAGCTGATCGCGCGGGTGCGCGCGGTGCTGCGCCGCGGCGGCGAGGGCGGCCCGGAAGGCGAGTTGCTGCCACAGGTGCTCGCGGCCGGCCCGGTGCGGATGGACGTCGAACGGCACGTGGTGACCGTGGACGGCGCCGAGGTCTCGCTCCCGCTCAAGGAGTTCGACCTGCTGGAGTACCTCCTGCGCAACGTCGGCCGGGTGCTCACCCGCGGCCAGCTGATCGACCGGGTCTGGGGCGCGGACTACGTCGGCGACACCAAGACACTGGACGTGCACGTCAAGCGCCTGCGCTCGAAGATCGAACCGGACCCGTCCTCGCCCCGCCACCTGGTGACCGTGCGCGGCCTGGGGTACAAGTTCGAGTCCTGAGGGCTGGCACACCGGGCCGCCAGGTAACGTTTCGGTCATGCGCCTAGGGGTGCTCGACGTCGGGTCCAACACCGTCCACCTGCTGGTGGTGGACGCGCATCGTGGTGCCCACCCGCTGCCGGCGCGCTCGGAGAAGACCGTCCTGCGGCTGGCCGAACGCATCACCAAGTCGGGTGACCTGTCCCGGGCCGGTGCGGACGAGCTGGTCAGGACGGTCGCGTCGGCCAAGGCCTCGGCGGCCCAGCTGGGCTGCGAGGAGCTGATGGCGTTCGCCACCTCGGCGGTCCGGGAGGCGACCAACGCCGTCGACGTGCTCGACCGGGTCCGGCAGGAGACGGGCGTCGAGCTGATCGTGCTGTCCGGTGAGGATGAGGCACGGCACACATTTCTCGCGGCACGCCGTTGGTACGGCTGGTCGGCCGGCCGGCTGCTCGTGCTCGACATCGGCGGCGGCTCGCTGGAGGTCGCCATCGGCCGCGACGAGGAACCCGACCGCGCGCTGTCGGTGCCGTTGGGCGCCGGACGGCTGACCCGCACCCGGTTCACCAAGGACCCGCCGCACCGCGCCGAGATCGCCGAGACCGCGGGCTGGCTGGAGGACCAGCTCGCCCCGGTCGCGAAGAAGGTGCTCAAGTACGGCGACCCCGATCGGGTGGTAGCGACCTCCAAGACGTTCCGGTCGCTGGCGCGGCTGACCGGTGCCGCGCCATCCTCGATGGGACCGCGCGTGCAACGGGTGCTCACCGAGGCGGGACTGCGCCAGCTGCTCGCGTTCATCTCCCGGATGTCCGCGCACGACCTGGCCGAACTGGAGGGGGTGAGCTCCAGCCGGGCGCACCAGCTGGTGGCGGGCGCGCTCGTGGCCCAGGCGGCCATGCGCACGTTCAACCGCCCTGAGCTGGAAATCTGCCCGTGGGCACTGCGCGAGGGCGTCATTTTGCGCAGACTGGATCAGACCAACGGCCCCTTGGGGTCGAAATGACGGGATCCGGCACTGGACTGTGCGGCCCGTATTGGGCACGGTGGAAGAGATGACTCGAGAGGAAGGGCCGGAGCGCACGCAGCGCACGGTGGCGGAGTTGCTGGCCAAGTACGGCGGCAACCCTGAGGAGAGCACGCCCAGGCGCCGCCGCCGCCGAGCCGACGACGCCGAGGAGACCGCCCCCCAGGCGATCATCGACCGGGTCATGTCCGACAGCAGCGGCAACCTGCCGCGCGTCGGCGCCGACGGCCAGCCCGTCGACCAGCAGGCCCAGCAGCCGCCGCAGGCCCCGCGGGCCGGGCACGCCGCGCCGACCAGCCGGCACCGGCCGGTCCCGCAGCCGTCACAGCAGCTGCCGCAACCCTCCGGGCAGCTGCCGACGCCGTCGCCGCAGCCCTCGCAGCAGTTGCCGAAGCCACAGTCGTCCCAACAGCTGCCGCAGCCTTCGCAGCAGTTGCCGAAACCGCAGCCGTCCCAGCAACTGCCGCAGCCTTCGCAGCAGTTGCCGAAGCCACAGCCGTCCCAGCAGCTTCCGCAACCCTCGCAGCAGCTGCCCCGGCCGGACCCGGCCCAGGCGTTGCAGCCGACCCAGCGGGCGATGCCGCCGGTCGCGCCGCCGGAGCGCCGGACCCGCCAGGACACCGGGCAGCGCCCGGTCCCGCAGCCTTCGCAGCAGTTGCCGAAGCCACAACAGTCCCAGCAGCTGCCCCGGCCGAACCCGCAGCAGACCGGGGGCTGGCCCGCTGCGCCCGCCGAGGCCGGTGGCCTCGCCGCGCGGCTGGACGGCCGCGCGGACAGCCGGTCCGACCTGCGTCCCGCCGAGTCGCAGCCGTCCCAGCAGCTGCCTCAGCCGTCGCAGCAGCTGCCGCGGCCGGTTCAGGACGGGATGACCGAGCAGATGCCGCGGATCTCCGACCGGCTCGCCGAGGAGGCAGGACCGCAGGCCGGCGTGGGCAACCGCACCGGGCAGCACCCGGCGCCGCACCGCGTGGCGCGCAACACCCGGCCGCCGCAGCCGTCGATGGCGATGCCCGCCCCGGCGTTCCCGCAGCACGAACCGGAGGAACGGGACAACTACCCGACCGAGTACCACGGGTTCGGCCCGGTCGCCGAGGAGACGCAGTACGTCGAAAGCCTCGACGACGACTACGACGACGACCTCGACCAGGACCGGTCGCTCAAGAACGAGCGCCCGGTCGGCGTGGACGACTTCGACGACGAGGACGAGCCGGAGAAGACGCCGTCCTCGCCGCTCAAGGAGTGGCTGTCGATGGCCGGGCAGCTGGCGATCGGCGTGATCGGCGGCGCGGCGCTGTGGCTCGGGTTCAACTGGCTGTGGGGCAAGCTGCCCACCGCGGCCCTGATCGTGGCGCTCGTGGTGACCGTCGGCATGGTCTGGGTGGTGCGCAAGATCCGCCACCAGGAGGACCTCTGGACGACGATCATCACCATGGTGGTCAGCCTGGTCATCACGATGTCACCCGTGCTGTTGAGCCGTTGAGCGCGATCCCGGTCGCGCTGTCCACCGCCTCGGTCTACCCGCAGAACGCCGCCACCGGGTTCGCCCTGGCCAAGGCGCTCGGCTACGACGGCGTCGAGGTGATGGTCTGGGCCGACCCGGTCAGCCAGGACGTCGACGCGCTGCGCCGGTGCATGCGCAACCACGACGTGCCGATCCTGGCCATCCACGCGCCCTGCCTGCTGATCACCCAGCGGATCTGGTCGCCCGACCCGGAGGTCCGGCTGCGCCGGTCGGTCGAGGCCGCGCAGGAGCTGGGCGCGCCGACGGTCGTGGTGCACCCGCCGTTCCGGTGGCAGCGCCGGTACGCCGACGGGTTCGGCGACCTGGTGGCCGACCTCGAGCAGCGGTCCGGGATCGCCATCGCGGTGGAGAACATGTTCCCGGTGAAACCGTTGGCGCGCGGGCGAAGCGTGTCCGCGTTCAAGCCGTCGACCGACCCGACCGACGCCGGGCACAGCCACTACACGCTCGACCTCTCGCACACCGCGGCCGCCGGGGAGGACGCGCTGGCGCTGGCGAAACGGATGGGCACCGGCCTGACCCACGTGCACCTGGCCGACGGGACGGGCGCGCCCCGCGACGAGCACCTGTTGCCCGGGCACGGCAACCAGCCCTGCGACCAGCTGTGCGAAATGCTGGCCGCCAACGGGTTTTCCGGACAAGTCGTGCTGGAAGTGAACACCAGGGCGGCAAAAGGTCCCGCTGAACGGGCCCGCGACCTCGCCGAGGCGTTGTTGTTCGCCCGGTTGCATCTTGACAGGTAAGCCGGTGTTCAGAAAGCCCGGCCAGGTAAAAGCGATCTTCTGACCTGGTCGTACAGTCTGTGCGTGCATCCGCTGCGATCGCTCGTTCTCGCGGCGGCGGGCAACGACGCGATCCGTCGTCTGGTCGCCACCGCCCCGGTCAGCCGGGACGTCGTGCGGCGGTTCGTGGCCGGGGAGAACACCGCCGACGCGATCCGCGTGACCCGCGAGCTCACCGGGTCCGGCCGCAAGGTGACGCTGGACCACCTCGGGGAGGACACGCAGGACGCCGAGCAGGCGGAGCGGACCGTCCAGGCCTACCTGGAGCTGCTCGACCGCCTGCACGCCGAGGGTCTCGCGCCGGCCGCCGAGGTGAGCGTGAAGCTGACCGCCGTCGGCCAGCAGCTGAGCGAGCGGCTGGCCTTGGACAATGCATCGCGTGTATGTGCTGCCGCCGAGCAGTGCGGCACCACGGTGACCCTCGACATGGAGGATCACACCACGACGGACTCGACGCTCCGCGTCCTCGCCGAGCTGCGGCGGACGTGGCCGTCGACTGGGGCCGTCGTGCAGAGCTATCTGCGCCGCACGTTGGCGGACTGCGTGGCGTTGGCGGACTCACGTGTGCGACTGGTGAAGGGCGCCTACGCCGAACCGGAGAACGTCGCATTCGGCCGTCACGAGACCGATCTGAGCTATGTGCGGTGCGCGAACGCGCTCCTGGCGGGCAATGGATACCCGATGTTCGCAACCCACGACCCTCGTTTGGTGCGTATCGTCGGCGAACGGGCGCGTTGGTATGACCGGAAGCCGGGAACCTACGAATTCCAAATGCTTTTCGGGGTGCGACCGGACGAGCAGCGCCGGCTGGCGCAGGAGGGGGAGACGGTGCGGGTCTACGTGCCCTATGGCTCTCAGTGGTACGGCTACCTCATGCGCAGGCTGGCCGAAAGACCCGCCAACACGGTGTTCTTCGCGCGCGCACTGGTCAGCCATTCGTGAACGGCCGAGGTAGTAACGTGATCTCGTTCAGTACCGCCGCCGCCGTACGCCCATTGGGCGATGGGACGTTCACCGCGGAACTGCCCGCGGAGTGGACGGTGGCCGGGAAGCCCCATGGCGGTTTTCTGCTCGCGCTGCTCGCCAAGACGGCCGTCGCCCTGCACACGGGCAATGGCACACCATTGGTGGATCCGCTCGCGGTGAGCGCGCAATTCCTGCATTCCCCCGGGGTGGGTCCGGCATTGCTGCGGACCGAGGTGCGCAAGACCGGGCGGCAGGCAACGGTCGTCGCGGTGAACCTCGAACAGCGGGGCCGCAGCTGCGTCGAGGCGGTAGTCACCACGGGCAGACTCCCGCGCGACCGTGCGGCGTGGACAGACCTGCCGAACCAGCCCGCGGAACCCCCGGGCAACGCCATCGACATCTCGACTTTGCCGTCGGCACAGATGTTCCGGCTCACCGAAGGCTGCGACGTGCGGCTGGACCCATCCGGTGCGGGGTTCCTGCACGGACACGTCGGCGACCCGTTGCGGCTGCGGCTGTGGGTCCGGCCACGGGGTGAGCACGCGGATCCCCTGTTCGCGTTGGTGGCCGGGGACATTTCGATGCCGGTGACGTTCAACCTGGGGCGGATGGGCTGGTCCCCGGCGGTTCAGCTGACGGCGTTGCTGCGGTCGCGGCCCGCGCCGGGGTGGTTGCGCATTCAGGTTGACTGCCGGGCGGTGCATGGCGCCTGGTTCGACTCGGACGCCACTGTCGTGGACTCCACGGGGCGGTTGGTGTGCCAGGCCCGGCAGTTGGCGCTTACTGCCACTACGGGCTGAAAGGGTGCCGCCGGGTCTCGCGCGGTTCGATTTTGTGCGGGGACCCCTGCGGCGCACGGGGCAGATCAAAGGGGGCAGGTCTGCGACCTGCCCCGCCGGAAAGCTTATGTGCGCCG